>CAUBDX010000006.1 GCA_958434805.1 uncultured Phocaeicola sp. | reverse complement strand
GAATGGCCGCGTAGCTCAACTGAATAGAGTAGCTGACTACGGATCAGCCGGTTACAGGTTTGAATCCTGTCGCGGTCACTTAAAAGTGTTTTTAGCTTAGGCTTGAAACACTTTTTTTGTTATATCATCTTCTCTTTTCCCTTTTCTTTTTTTGCCAACGGATTGGTTTGCGAGTGCCTTGTAGGCTTTCTTTCGCTTCTCCTTTAATGAATGATAAGTTAATACGGGCTGGCAGTCGGGCGTGGTTCTTGGTAATGTCAGAGTCCGGTCGTTAGTAACGGCAAGGCTCGGTCGTTAGTAATGGCAAGGCTCGGTCGTTAGTAATGGCAAAGCTCGGTCGTTAGTAACGGCAAAGCTTTTGTCGCCTCAAGTATAAGGTCTCGTCTCTGGAGTCTGGTGCTTACTCTCTGGTGTCTGGTCCCTGATGTTTATTCCGTGATAAACTGACAATAAAAATCAAATGTGGATTTACGGATAATAATTAAAAAGAAAAAAAACTATCAATTTATTTGTTTGTTACAAAAAACCCTTTACCTTTGCACTTGTGAAACAGAAATAAACAAGAATATAAACTTTTGATTACAATGAATAGATTTATGAATCGTTTGGCAGTCCTGTATATTATTCGCGTCGTGGTCGTATCGCCAAGAGGTGAGTAAGGTTCGTGCATGTAATCAAAGAATAAATGGTATATGTTGAAGCCTTTCTCACAGATGATGAGAAGGGCTTTTTAATTAAGAAATAGGGAGACAGAAAGATGAAACATCAATTGCGCAGTTCAATGAGTACGGTGGGCCGCCGTATGGCAGGAGCAAGAGCCCTGTGGGTAGCCAATGGAATGAAGAAAGAGATGATGGGAAAACCTATCATTGCTATTGTAAACTCTTTTACCCAATTCGTTCCCGGACATACGCATCTGCATGAAATCGGTCAGCAGGTAAAATCGGAAATAGAGAAACTGGGATGTTTTGCTGCAGAGTTTAATACGATAGCCATAGACGACGGTATTGCCATGGGGCATGACGGAATGTTATATTCTTTACCTTCACGTGACATCATTGCCGACAGTGTGGAATATATGGTGAATGCGCATAAGGCGGATGCCATGATTTGCATTTCAAACTGCGATAAGATTACTCCGGGGATGCTGATGGCAGCCATGCGCTTGAATATCCCGACTGTTTTTGTATCGGGCGGTCCGATGGAAGCAGGTGAGTGGAGAGGCCAACATCTTGACCTGATTGATGCCATGATTAAGTCGGCCGATCCTACCGTCAGCGATGCGGAAGTAGATGAAATAGAGCGTCATGCCTGTCCGGGATGCGGAAGTTGTTCGGGAATGTTTACCGCAAATTCGATGAACTGCTTGAATGAAGCCATTGGCTTGGCTCTTCCCGGTAATGGAACCATTGTAGCTACCCATGTAAACCGTCGCCGGCTTTTCAAGGATGCTGCTGCGCTGATAGTAAACAATGCCTATAAATATTATGAAGAAGGCGATGACAGTGTATTGCCGAGAAGCATCGCTACCCGTCAGGCTTTCTTGAATGCCATGACTTTAGACATTGCCATGGGCGGTTCTACCAATACCGTACTCCATTTATTGGCTGTTGCTCATGAGGCAGAGGTTGATTTTAAAATGGATGATATCGACATGCTTTCACGCCGGGTTCCCTGTCTGTGTAAAGTGGCTCCCAATACACAGAAATATCATATACAAGATGTAAACCGTGCCGGAGGCATTCTGAATATTTTGGGAGAACTGGCAAAAGGAGGGCTGCTCGATACTTCGGTACATCGGGTTGACGGAATGACATTGGCAGAAGCCATTCAGAAATATGCGGTTGCTACATCGGCTCCTGATGCAGAAGCTTTACGAATTTATACCAGTGCCCCGGGAGGGAAGTTCAATATTCAGTTAGGTTCACAAGATGCGGTATACGATGCACTTGATACGGACCGCACTGCGGGATGTATCCGCGATTTAGAACATGCATACAGCAAAGACGGCGGACTGGCTGTTTTGAAAGGAAACATTGCACAAGATGGCTGTGTGGTAAAAACAGCAGGTGTGGATGAAAGCATTTGGAAATTCTCCGGTCCGGCTAAGGTGTTCGACTCACAGGAAGCAGCGTGTGAGGGGATACTGAGCGGGAAGGTAGTGAGCGGAGATGTAGTAGTCATTACCCATGAAGGTCCGAAAGGAGGACCGGGTATGCAGGAAATGCTATATCCCACTTCGTATATCAAATCAAAGCATTTAGGTAAAGAGTGTGCGTTGATAACCGACGGCCGTTTCAGCGGGGGAACTTCGGGACTCAGTATCGGTCACATCTCTCCCGAAGCCGCTGCAGGAGGAAATATCGGTAAGATAATGGATGGAGATATAATTGAAATAGATATTCCCAACCGGCGTATTAATGTAAAACTGAGCGATGAGGACTTGGCCTCCCGGCCGATGACACCGATGACTCGTCACCGTGAGGTTTCAAAAGCATTACGGGCATATGCCAATATGGTAAGTTCGGCTGATAAGGGAGGGGTAAGAATGATTTGATTTTATCAGTTTTTGAGTTTGTAAGGACTCAAAAACTTAAGAACTCAAAAACTTAAGAAATATGATACCAAAAGAAAAAATAACAGGTTCGGAAGCGTTGATGCGCTCACTTGAATACCAAGGTGTAAAAACCATCTTCGGTTATCCGGGAGGAGCCATCATGCCTGTATTCGATGCGCTGTACGACCATCGAGAGAAACTGAATCATATCTTGGTCCGTCACGAGCAAGGGGCAGCACATGCAGCTCAGGGATTCGCCCGCGTTTCGGGTAAAGTGGGAGTATGCTTGGTTACCAGCGGACCGGGTGCCACAAATACCATTACCGGCATTGCGGATGCCATGATCGACAGTACTCCTTTGGTGGTGATAGCCGGTCAGGTAGGAGCCGGGCTTTTAGGAACAGATGCCTTTCAGGAAGTCGATTTGGTAGGTATTACCCAACCTATTTCGAAATGGAGCTATCAGATTCGGAAAGCAGAAGATGTGGCATGGGCAGTATCGCGTGCTTTTTATATTGCCCGTAGCGGACGTCCGGGACCGGTTGTCCTTGACTTTGCTAAAAATGCACAATTGGAGATGACAGAGTTTGAACCGGTCGATGTAGATTTTATCCGTAGCTATGACCCCGACCCGGAAACCGACCCGAAAGCACTGGCAGAGGCAGTAGCTTTGATAAATGATTCAAAGAAGCCTTTGGTGTTAGTAGGACAGGGAGTAGAGCTGGGAAATGCGCAGCAAGAACTGAAAGATTTTGTAGAAAAGGCAGATATCCCTTGCGGGTGTACCTTGTTGGGGCTTTCGGCATTGCCTACTGATCATTACCTGAATAAAGGAATGCTTGGAATGCATGGAAACTTAGGGCCGAATGTCAAAACGAATGAATGCGATGTATTGATTGCTGTGGGAATGCGTTTTGATGACCGCGTGACCGGAAAGTTGGAAACCTATGCCAAGCAAGCTAAAATTATCCATTTAGATATTGACCCTTCTGAAATAGGAAAGAATGTAGCTGTAGATGTGCCGGTTTTAGGAAACTGTAAACGTACCTTGGCATTGCTCGCCGAACTGATTCAGAAGCAAACTCACACAGAGTGGGTGGAAAGTTTCAAGCCGTATGAACAAAAAGAATATACTGAAGTAATAGAAAAGGAAGTCTATCCCCAAGAGGGACCGCTGAATATGGGTGAAGTAGTGCGTGCCGTAAGTGAAGCAACTCATCACGAAGCCATACTGGTGACCGATGTAGGGCAAAATCAGATGATGGCTTGCCGTTATTTTAAATACACTAAAGAACGCAGTGTGGTAACCTCCGGCGGAATGGGAACCATGGGCTTTGGCCTTCCGGCTGCTATCGGAGCCACATTCGGTTGTCCGGACCGTACCGTCTGCGCATTCATGGGTGATGGCGGACTTCAGATGACCATGCAGGAGTTAGGAACCATAATGGAACAGAAAGCTTCGGTGAAAATTATTCTGTTGAATAATAATTATCTGGGAAATGTACGCCAGTGGCAGGCGATGTTTTTCAATCACCGCTACTCATTTACTCCGATGATGAATCCTGATTATATGCAGATTGCTTCCGCCTATGCGATTCCGTCGCGCCGGGTAGTTGAGCGTAAAGATTTGGAGGAAGCCATCCGGGAGATGTTGGAAACAGATGGTCCGTTCTTGCTGGAGGCTTGCGTAATTGAAGAAGGAAATGTATTGCCGATGACTCCTCCGGGAAGCTCGGTTAACTATATGCTAATGGAATGTTGAGGAAAGATTATGGAAAATAAGACGTTATATACAATCATCGTTCATTCTGAAAACCTGGCAGGTATTCTCAATCAGGTAACCGCTGTTTTCACCCGCCGGCAGATTAATATTGAAAGTTTGAATGTATCGGCTTCCTCAATCAAGGGAGTACATAAATATACCATCACATGCTGGACTACTCGTGATATCATAGAGAAAGTGGTGAAGCAGATTGAGAAAAAGCTCGATGTTATTCAGGCACATTATTTTACTGATGATGAAATATTCCAGCGTGAGGTAGCCATGTATAAGGTTTCCACGCCTGAGTTTCAGTCAAACCCTGAGGCCTCGAAAGTAATTCGCCGTTACAGCGCTCATATCGTTGAGGTAAATCCTACTTTCTCTATCGTGGAACTGACGGGAATGAGTGATGACATTACCTCACTTTATCAAGATTTGAAATCGCTGAAATGTGTATTGCAGTTTGTGCGCTCCGGGCGTGTGGCTGTATCTACCAGTTGTTTTGAACGGGTAAATGAGTATCTGGCCCATCGTGAGGAACGTTATGAACATTCGAAGGCTTCGTAAGTTTTGCTTTCTAGTTGACAAGTTAACAAGTGGACAAGTTGACAAGTGGACGAGGTTCTGAAATGCCCGTTTGCTTGCAAACATACAGAAAACACTCTAAAGCCTTGTCAACTTATTACCTGAAGCCTCGTCGACTAAAGAACTTAAAAACTCAATAACTTAAGAACTAAAAAACATACCTCACATGATGGAAAACAATAAAGTTGGAACTTATTCGTTTGTAGCCGAACCTTTTCATGTAGATTTTACCGAACGTCTGACTATGGGCGTATTGGGCAATCACCTGTTAAACTGTGCAGGATTTCATGCAGAAGAGCGCGGTTTTGGTATTGCAACGCTGAATGAAAACCATTACACTTGGGTTTTGTCTCGTCTCGCAATAGAGTTATACGATATGCCCCGTGCTTATGAAAAGTTCAGTATAGAAACATGGGTGGAAAATGTGTACCGATTGTTCACCGACCGTAATTTTGCAATCCTGAATGCCGATGGAAAAGCAATCGGTTATGCCCGTTCCGTATGGGCGATGATAAGTATGGAAGACCGTAAGCCTGCCGATTTGCTGACGCTTCATGGAGGCACCATTACTGATTACGTCTGTACGGAGAAAGAATGTCCGGTCGAAAAACCCGGGCGGATTAAGCTCACAGAGCGGAAGGCAGAAGGCGATTATGTGGCAAAATACAGCGACATTGACATTAACGGGCATGTAAACAGTATAAAATATATTGAGCACATTCTTGATTTATTCCCGATGGAGACCTTTCGCGAACAAAGAATCCGGCGCTTTGAGATGGCTTATGTAGCCGAAAGCTATTACGGTGATAAACTGACATTCTGCCGCCAGCAGGTAGGAGAAAATGAGTATAACATCGAAGTGATAAAAAATGATACGGAGGTAGTGGTTCGCAGTAAAGTGGAATTTATGTAGGAAGGGACGAAGCTTTCTCTTAAGTTGACAGAGGACGAGTTGACAAGTAACGAAGCTCTGAAATGCTCGCTTGCTTGTCGGCATATAGAAAAACTTCTTAAAGCTTCGTCAACAGATAGAAAACTCACAAACTTATAAACTTACAAACTTAAAAACTGATAAACTAAAGAACTAATAAACTAAAAAACTTAAACAAATGGCACAGTTGAATTTTGGCGGTGTTATCGAAAATGTAGTAACCCGCGAAGAATTTTCTTTGGAAAAAGCGCGTGAAGTTTTGAAAAACGAAACAATAGCAGTAATCGGATATGGAGTACAAGGTCCCGGTCAGTCATTGAACTTGCGTGATAACGGATTCAATGTGATTGTAGGACAGCGTCAGGGAAAAACTTACGAAAAGGCAGTAGCCGACGGATGGGTTCCCGGAGAAACCTTGTTCAGCATTGAAGAAGCTTGCCAGCGCGGTACCATAATTATGTGCTTGCTTTCAGATGCAGCTGTAATGTCAGTATGGCCTACCTTGAAACCTTATCTTACCGCAGGTAAAGCATTATATTTCTCACACGGATTTGCTATTACTTGGAACGATCGTACAGGTGTAGTTCCTCCTGCAGATATTGACGTGATTATGGTAGCTCCTAAAGGATCGGGTACTTCTTTGCGTACCATGTTCCTTGAAGGTCGTGGCTTGAATTCATCGTATGCTATTTATCAGGATGTAACCGGAAAAGCTTATGAACGTACCATCGCTTTGGGTATCGGTATCGGTTCAGGCTATTTGTTTGAAACTACCTTCCAGCGTGAAGCTACTTCCGATTTGACCGGTGAACGCGGTTCGTTGATGGGGGCTATCCAGGGATTGCTGTTGGCTCAGTATGAAGTGTTGCGTGAAAATGGACACACTCCGTCGGAAGCATTCAATGAAACGGTTGAAGAACTGACTCAGTCATTGATGCCATTGTTCGCTAAGAATGGAATGGACTGGATGTATGCTAACTGTTCAACTACGGCACAGCGTGGTGCACTCGACTGGATGACTCCGTTCCACGATGCCATCAAGCCGGTGGTTCAGAAACTATATGAAAGTGTTAAATCGGGTAATGAGGCTCAAATTTCGATTGACAGTAACTCACAGCCGGATTACCGTGAAAAGCTGAATGAAGAATTAAAGGCTTTGCGTGAGAGTGAAATGTGGCAGACGGCTGTAACCGTACGCCAGCTCCGTCCGGAAAATAATTAATATTTCAGAAAGGTGACGAGTTGACCAGTTGACAAGGTGACGAGGCTTTAACCTGATTTGCTAAAGGAATTTAAGGTCTTGTTACCTTGTTGCCTTGTTACCTTGTTATCTTGTCAACTAAATAAGAAACCTCATCAACTGAATTTTATCAAAGATAGATGGAAAATAAAATATTAGAAGTAATCAAGACGCGCCGTAGCTGCCGGTCTTTTAAGCCGGAGCAGATAAAAGACGAAGAACTGACTGCCGTGCTCGAAGCCGGAACCTATGCGCCGACATCGCGCGGTATGCAATCTCCTTACATCGTAGCTGTTCAAAATGAAGTATTGCGTCGTGTGTTGGGAGAAATGAATGCCCAGATAATGGGAACTAATTCGAATCCTTATTATGATGCGCCCACCTATATTTTGGTATTTGCTCCCGAAAAAGCAAATAATCCGGTACAAGACGGTAGTCTGGTATTGGAAAACATGATGTTGGCGGCTCATGCCATTGGATTAGGAAGTTGCTGGATACACCGCGAACGTGAGATGTTTGCCACAGAAGAAGGTCGGAAGTTGATGGATGAATGGGAATTGCCGGTTGGTCTGATAGGAATAGGGGCTTTGGCTATAGGCTATCCAGCCGATGCGCCCGGACAACCCAAGCCGCGTAAAGCCGATTATTACCGGATAATCCGCTAACTCGTGAGTGAACAAGTTTTCAGTTGACAAGGTTTCAGAAAGTCTTTCCAGATTAAACAAGTTATCAGACATTTCAGAGCCTTGTCACCTTGTTATCTCGTCATCTTTTACCTTTAGCCTTGCGTCCCATGATGTCTGCCATATCGTCTGCATAAGCCTTGTAAGTGCCGGGACGTTTGGTCTTCGCCTTAAATGTCACTTCCCCTTCCGAAAACTCTATCGTTCCTATTTCCTGTGAGTCAGCATCCAAAACCTTATCGGCTGGTACATTCTGGAACGTACCTTTCCATTCGTAAGATGCCCCTAAGTTGCTTTCCCGGTTGTCATCAAAGATACAAGAGAAACGATATCCTTGGCTTATAGCCTGAACATGGATGGTGGTAATAGATGTATCGGTTTGATTGCTATATGTGCCAGTTATATTTCCGTCAAAATCGCTTTCACAGCCAGAAGCAAGGAAAGAAAAGAAGATACCAGTTAAAAGATGGTATATGTTTCGTTTTATCATTTTATTGAAATTTAGTTTGCGGCAAAGGAACGTAAAAAAGGTAACACTGCCAAATCTTGCAGACTAAAGTTCGCAGCTAAAATCTTAGAAGCAAAACCGACTTGAATTATGTGAGCTGAAATTTTGTTGCTTTGTTGATTGGAACTCTGTTGTTTTGTTTTTTATCCTTTTGCAGACATTTCAGAATTTTTGTAGAAAAAGATTCTGGCAAATACCGCAAAAGTCTGAAGGCAAAACCGGAACTCTGTATCTGATTTTTTAGTGTTGGGTTATGAAACAAAAATCTATAGCATTCCTTTGCTCGAAGGAACCTCATAATGATAGATGTCACGGCGCACTGCCATCTTGATGCTTCGGGCAAGTGCCTTGAATATGCCCTCTATCTTGTGGTGTTCATTGACACCTTCTGCACGGATGTTCAGGTTCATCTGTGCTGCATCGCTCAGCGACTTGAAAAAATGAAGAAACATTTCGGTAGGCATGTCACCGATGTATTCGCGGTGAAATTCGGCATCCCAAACCAGCCAGGGGCGACCTCCAAAGTCGAGGGCGACCGAGCAGAGGCAATCGTCCATCGGCAGGCAATAGCCGTAGCGCTCGATGCCGCGCTTGTTTCCTAAGGCTTTGCGCAGGCATTCGCCCAAGGCGATGGCAGTATCTTCAATGGTGTGATGTTCATCCACCTCCAAGTCGCCTTTTACACGGATGGTTAAATCCAGTCCTCCGTGCTTGCCTATCTGTTCCAGCATGTGGTCGAAAAAGCCTAAGCCGGTATGAATATCGCAGCGGCCGTTGCCGTCAAGGTTTACACTGATTTCAATATCTGTTTCTTTGGTTGTACGCTTCACTTGGGAAGTCCGTTCTCCGGCAAAGAGAAATTCAGTGATTTTATCCCAGTCGGTAGTGGCGAGTGCACATACCTGTTCCAACCCTTTTTCAGTCAGTCCCTTCCGGCTGTTTTGCAGTAAGATGGCCCGGCATCCCAGGTTTTTTGCCAGTTCCACATCGGTAAGGCGGTCGCCTATAACGAAACTTCCGGCAAGGTCATAGGTTTCCGGATGATTCAGATAATGCGTCAGCATACCGGTGCGGGGTTTCCGGGTGGGGGCGTTGTCTTCCGGGAAGGAGCGATCTATTTGGATGTCATCGAAGGTGATGCCTTCGTTTTCAAACGTTTTCAGGATAAGGTTATGTACGGGCCAAAACGTATCTTCAGGGAAGGCATCGGTGCCTAATCCGTCTTGGTTGGTTACCATCACGAGGTCGAAATCCAGTTTCTTACGGATAAAATGCAGGTTACGGAATACGTTAGGGTAAAATTCCAACTTTTCAAATGAGTCGAGCTGGTAATCTACGGGAGGTTCAATGACTAAAGTTCCGTCTCGGTCTATAAATAAAAGCTTTTTCATGGTTGTTTGAGTTTTTAAGTTGATTTTTTAGTTGACGAGGTAATGAGGTGACGAGTTGACGAGGTTTTGAAATGATTAGCTCAAGGTATCCGGAACCTCGTCAGCTTGTCACCTGATAGGACTCTGTTAACCGATTGCTGTGTAAAGGTAATGTATTTTTCGGGATATTCTGTTAAAAGTAAGATAAATTACAGAGTATACTTTCTGTTTGTTTGGGGAATGAATGGAAATACTGTCTATATGTATTCTTTTTGCGGGTACATAAGGCTTAAAACATCCGTTGCAATTTGCTTTTTTTAAAACAATTTCTCTGTTAACATGAGCAACGAAACAATATTTGTGCTACATTTGCTGCAAAAATGTAAGGTGCAGTTTGCAAAACATGACTAACAACATAAAACATCTGGGTATTGTGGAAAACATCGATGGCTTTCATCTGAAAGTCAGAATAGTGCAGATCTCTGCCTGTTCATCTTGTAGTATCAAGGGGCATTGCAGTGCTTCGGAAACAAAAGAAAAGCTGATAGATGTTTATAATCCTAATCCGTCTCTGAATCCTCAAGTGGGGCAGCGGGTTATCATAACAGGAGCTACTTCCATGGGAATGAAAGCTGTGGGGTGGGCTTTTATCATGCCTTTTCTAATCTTGCTTGTCTCCCTTTTTGTTTCGATGAAACTCACGCAGCACGATGAAGTTCTTTCGGCTTTGATAGCTCTTCTCATGCTGGTACCTTATTATATAATATTGTTTTTATGTCGTGGGCATTTTAGCCGTACGTTTGTGTTTACCTTGGAAGCTTTAAGTTGACAAGTTGACAAGTTGACGAGGCTTATGAAAGTTGACAAGTTGACGAGTTGACAAGTTGACGAGGCTTTGAAATGATAAAGTGAGGTACATAAACAAAGGTATTCAGAACCTGGTCAACTAGTTATCTGGTCAACTGAAACACCTAGCCACCCGAAAGAAGAAACTAATAATAAACTAAATATCTTATGAACTTAATTTTGGTTGCAGTAATTTCATTAGGAGCCATCGGCTTGATAGCCGCGGTAATCTTATATGTGGCTTCGAAGAAGTTTGCTGTGTATGAAGACCCACGAATAGCTCAGGTGGCAGAAGTGCTTCCTCAAGCTAACTGTGGAGGATGTGGCTACCCGGGATGTTCGGGCTTTGCCGCTGCTTGTGTAAAGGCGGGGTCGCTGGAAGGTAAGCTTTGTCCGGTGGGTGGTCAGCCTACGATGGAAAAAGTTGCAGCTATTTTAGGGCTGGAAGCTACAGCATCCGAACCGAAAGTGGCTGTAGTACGGTGTAACGGTACATGCGCCAACCGTCCCCGGATAACCCAGTATGACGGTGTTCGCTCATGCGTAGTGGCTAATTCTACTTATGGCGGTGAAACCGGATGTACATTCGGCTGTTTGGGATGTGGCGACTGCGTATCGGCTTGCCAGTTTGATGCTATCCGCATGAATCCTGAAACCGGTCTTCCGGAGGTAGATGAAGCGAAGTGTACGGCATGCGGTGCATGTAGCAAAGCCTGTCCGCGTAATATTATTGAAATTCGTCCGAAGGGTAAGAATAACCGCCGGGTTTATGTTCAGTGTGTAAATAAAGATAAGGGTGCAGTGGCTCGCAAGGCTTGTGCGACTTCTTGTATCGGCTGCGGTAAGTGTGTGAAAGTCTGCCCGTTCGAAGCAATAACTTTGGAAAACAACTTGGCATACATTGATCCGGCAAAATGTAAATCTTGCCGCAAGTGTGAGATGGAATGTCCGCAGCAGGCTATTGTTGCTGTCAATTTCCCGCCTCGTAAGCCGAAACCGGAAACTCCGGCAACTCCGAAGGCAGCTGCTCCGAAGGCTGAAGCTCCGGTTGCTCCGAAAGTAGAGGCTGCTCCGAAAGCAGAAGCTGTAGCTGCTCCAAAGGCAGAGGAGGCTCCGAAGGCGTGATAATAGTTGACAAGGCTTTAGAAAGTTGACAAGTTGACGAGTTGACAAGTTGACAAGGTTTTAGAAAGTTGACGAGTTGACGAGTTGACAAGGCTTTGAAATGAAGCAGTGAGGCTATACATAAACAAGGTGTTCAGAGCCTTGTCACCCAGTCACCTCGTTGCCTCGTCACCTAAAAGTTTCGTCACCTAAAAAAAGAATGTATAACAAAAAAACGATATAACAGTGAAGACATTTAGAATTGGCGGAGTTCATCCGGCAGAAAATAAATTGTCGGCGGGAAAAGCCATCGAGACCTTGGGACTTCCTAAACAGGCTGTTTTCCCCTTATCTCAGCATATCGGTGCTCCCGCTCTTCCCATAGTGAAAAAGGGAGACCTTGTAAAAGTCGGTACCAAAATAGCAGAAGCCGGAGGCTTTGTCTCGGCTCCTGTTTTCTCATCCGTTTCAGGAAAAGTAAATAAAGTTGATAGTGTAATCGATGCAAGCGGATACCGCAAGCCGGCTATCTTTATTGACGTGGAAGGAGATGAATGGGAAGAAACCATCGACCGCAGCAATGTGCTGGAAGCGAAGTGTGAACTGACTCCGGAAGAAATTGTAGCTAAGATAAAAAATGCAGGTATTGTAGGTATGGGTGGAGCTTGTTTCCCTACCCATGTGAAACTGACTCCTCCTCCGGGATGCCGTGCAGAGTGTGTGATTATCAATGCGGTGGAATGTGAGCCTTATCTTACTGCCGATCACCGGCTGATGCTGGAGAAAACCGATGAAATCTTAATTGGGGTAAGCATTCTGATGCGTGCTGCAAAAGTAAGTAAGGCTTATATTGGTATTGAAAACAATAAGCCCGATGCTATAGAGCGCATGACCGAAAAAGCGGCTCAATATCCGGGTATCGAGATTGTTCCGCTGAAAGTGAAATATCCGCAAGGAGGTGAAAAACAGTTAATTGATGCTGTAATAGGCCGTCAGGTTCCTGCTCCTCCTGCCATCCCTATCCATGTGGGTGCTGTAGTACAGAATGTAGGAACAGCCTATGCGGTTTACGAAGCTGTACAGAAAAACAAACCCTTGTTTGAACGCGTGGTTACGGTTACAGGAAAGTCATTGAAGAATCCTTCTAACTTCCTGATTCGTATGGGTACTCCGATGAGTCAGCTGATTGAAGCTGCCGGCGGATTGCCTGAAGATACCGGAAAGGTGATTGGAGGTGGTCCGATGATGGGTAAGGCCTTGGCGAACACAGAAGTTCCTGTCTGCAAGGGTACTTCGGGTGTCTTACTTATGAACGACAAAGAAGCCCGCAGAGCTGAACCGCAGCCTTGTATCCGTTGTGCCAAGTGTGTGGGTGTATGTCCGATGGGACTGGAACCCTTCTTGTTGGCTACCTGTTCGGCTAAGGGTGACTGGGAACGTGTAGAGCATGAGATGATTATGTCATGTATTGAGTGTGGTTCTTGTCAGTTTACCTGTCCGTCACACCGCCCGATGCTTGATTATATTCGTTTAGGAAAGGGTAAGGTGGGTGGAATCATCCGTGCCCGTAATGCGAAGAAGTAACATGAGGTAACTAGTTGACAGGGAAACTAGTTGACAAGTTGACGAGTTGACAAGTTGACAAGGCTTTGAAATGATTTACTTAAGCTATCTAAAACCTAGTCAACTAGTCACCTGAAACCTTGTCAACTGAAAAGAAGAAACCTAGTCAACTAACAAATAAAACTTAATACATATGTCAAATAAATTAATTGTATCATTATCCCCTCACGTGCATAGCGGTGACAGTGTACAGAAAAACATGTACGGTGTGATTATCGCATTAGTGCCGGCCTTACTCGTATCATGGTTCGTCTTTGGCTTGGGGGCTGTTATCGTAACGCTGACTTCAGTGCTTGCCTGTATGTTTTTTGAGTGGGCAATCACTAAATTTATAATGAAAAGAGAACGTTCTACCATTCTTGATGGTTCGGCAGCCTTGACCGGATTGTTGCTTGCCTTCAATCTCCCTTCTAATCTTCCGGTATGGATTATCCTTATCGGTGCACTGGTGGCTATCGGTATCGGCAAGATGACATTTGGTGGACTGGGATGTAATCCGTTTAATCCGGCTTTGGTGGGACGTGTGTTCTTGCTGATTTCTTTCCCCGTACAGATGACTTCTTGGCCGCAAGCCGGACAGTGGGGAGCTTATCTGGATGCAGAAACGGGAGCTACTCCGCTGGCACTGATGAAACAGGCGGTTCATGGTGATACGGCAGCTTTAAGCCAACTGCCAGACAGCTTGAGTTTGCTGCTCGGAATGCCGGATGACTGTCAGCTTGGAGTAGGATGTCTGGGAGAGTTCAGCGCACTGGCTCTGTTGTTCGGTCTGGGTTATATGCTGTGGAAGAAAATTATTACTTGGCACATTCCGGTATCAATCATGGCTACCGTCTTGGTGTGCAGCTGTGCTTTACACATGATTGACCCTGCCAAGTATGCCGACGGACTGACTCACCTGCTGACAGGTGGTTTGATGCTGGGAGCTATTTTCATGGCAACCGACTATGTTACCTCACCCATGACCCATAAAGGCATGCTGGTTTACGGGGTGGCAATCGGCTTCCTGACTGTGATTATCCGTAATTTCGGTGCATATCCGGAAGGAATGTCATTCGCTATTTTGATTATGAATGCATTTACTCCGTTGATTAATACTTATTGTAAACCTAAACGTTTCGGGGAGGTAGCGAAAAAATGAAAAAGTTAGAATCGTCATTAAAGAATATGGCTCTGGCTTTGACCGGATTTTCGGTTATAGCCGGAGGGGTTTTAGGCTGGGTAAACGACGTTACAGCCGAACCGATTGCGCAGGCGAATGCCAAGATATTGAGTGATGCGATTGCCGTAGTGGTTCCCGGATTCGACAATAATCCGGCAGAGTCTCCCGAAATGGTAGAAATGGAAGGAGCTTCTTATAAGATTTACAAGGCTACAAAAGACGGGGAGTTTATCGGGGCAGCCGTTGAGGCGTCATCGAATGCTTTCGGAGGAACACTGACCGTTCTGGTGGGCTTCGATCCTGAAGGTAATATCATTGACTACTCGCTGCTGAAACATGCTGAAACTCCGGGATTAGGCTCAAAGGCTGCCGACTGGTTTAAGAAAGGTGCCAAAGGAGATATCACGGGAATGAATCCGGGCGAAAAGCCGCTGACTGTAAGTAAGGACGGAGGACAGGTGGATGCTATTACGGCTTCTACCATCACCAGCCGTGCTTTCTTGCTGGCTGTGAACAATGCGTATGCGGCTTATAAAAACCAGCATGTGGACGGGGCCAGCGGAGCAACTGCTCAGAAAACTTCTGCCGATGCAGCAAATAATGTTGAAACTAAATAAAAAAGGAGGGAAAGACTATGAATTATTTTAAAGTATTGATGAACGGGATTATCAAGGAAAATCCTACGTTCGTACTCCTTTTAGGTATGTGTCCTACTTTGGGAACCACTTCTTCTGCCATTAATGGTATGGGTATGGGATTGGCGACTATGTTTGTATTGATTTGTTCGAATGTGGTTATTTCGTCTATCAAGCGCGTGGTGCCCGATATGGTGCGTATTCCCATCTTCATCGTGGTAATTGCTTCGTTTGTGACGGTGCTGCAAATGTTGATGCAGGCTTATGTGCCGGCTTTGTATGCTACTTTAGGCTTGTTTATCCCCTTGATTGTAGTAAACTGTATTCTGTTGGGACGTGCGGAAGCTTTTGCAGCCAAGAATTCTCCGTTGGCTTCTTTCTTCGACGGATTGGGAATGGGACTTGGTTTTACCATTGCCTTGACTGTATTGGGCGGTATCCGTGAATTCCTCGGAACAGGCAAGTTGTTTGATATTGCCATCATGCCTGAACAATACGGAATGCTGGTATTCGTTCTGGCTCCGGGTGCATTTATCGCATTAGGTTATTTAATCGCTATTGTGAACCGTTTGAAGAAAGCGTAAATTCTATTAAACAGAAAAGATATGGAATATATATTGATATTTATTACGGCTATTTTTGTGAACAACGTAGTGTTGTCGCAATTTCTCGGTATCTGTCCGTTTTTAGGTGTTTCTAAAAAAGTAGAAACCGCTATGGGCATGGGGGCAGCTGTGGCTTTCGTGTTGACACTGGCTACGATTGTAACTTATGTGATACAGAAATTTGTTTTGGATGCATTCGGGCTGGCTTATCTACAGACCATTGCCTTCATCTTGGTTATTGCAGCTTTGGTGCAGATGGTGGAAATTATCTTGAAGAAGGTTTCTCCTTCGCTATATCAGGCTCTGGGTGTATTCTTGCCTCTGATTACAACGAACTGCTGTATCTTAGGTGTGACCATCTTGGTTATTCAGAATGACTATGACCTGCTGACCGGAGTGGTTTATGCGTTCTCTACCGCACTGGGCTTTGCTCTGGCTCTGATTGTCTTTGCCGGTATTCGCGAGCAACTCAGCTTGGTTAATATCCCGAAGGGGATGCAGGGTATGTCAATCGCACTGGTGACTGCCGGACTGCTGGCCATGGCATTCATGGGTTTCTCGGGAGTAGATAAAGGACTGTCGGTTTTGTTTGGCTTGAGTTGATAGCTTCGCTGGGTGACAGGGCTTCAGATGCCGGGTTTCCATCCGGAAGAGAAGTCGGATTCCTTCTATAAAAGATTTCGCCTCGCCGTTAGTAACGACCAAGCTGGGTTGTTACTAACGGCGAGGCGTCGTCGTTACTATGACTTTGCATCTTCGTATCAGCAATAAGCAATAATAATTGTAATATTTTGACATGTAATCGGATAAAAAAAAGAGTAATTTTGTAAACAAAACGAAAGTGTCAAATGCGTATGACAAAGATAACAGTTCAAAATACTGAAATAACAATTATAGCCGTCAACGGTGACGACTATATTTCATTAACCGATTTGGCTCGGCATAAAAGTGACGATCCAAATGCCGTGATTGCGAACTGGTTACGTAACCGCAATACGATAGAGTATTTAGGCATTTGGGAACAACTTTACAATCCTGATTTCAAACCCACCGAATTCGAGGGGTTTAGACGACAGGCCGGGCTGAACGCATTTACGCTCTCGCCAAAGAAGTGGACGGAAGCGACAAATGCCATTGGTATAATGGCCAAGTCAGGGCGTTATGGCGGAACGTATGCACATAAAGATATTGCACTGAAGTTTGCCAGTTGGATTTCAGTCGAATTTGAACTTTACATCATCAAGGAGTTTCAGCGACTTAAAACAGAGGAGCAACACTTGTTGGGATGGTCTGCCAAACGGGAATTGTCGAAAATCAACTACCGCATACATACCGATACAATCAAACAGAATCTTATTCCGGCAGAAGTAACTCCAAACAGGCGAGCGTCATTTATGCCAATGAAGCCGATGTGCTGAATGTGGCGTTGTTTGGCATGACAGCAAAACAATGGCGAGAAGCCAATCCCGACTTGAAAGGGAATATTCGGGATTATGCCACTATCAACGAGTTTATCTGTCTGTCGAATATGGAAAACCTAAATGCCGTATTTATAGAGCAAGGCATATCACAAGGTGAGCGACTTGTTAAATTAAACCAAATAGCCATTCATCAGATGTGTGTTTTGGAAAGCGACATCAATCGTGACAGAAAGTTGCTGAAATAGTTACTAATCATAAATTTCAATGTTGTATGAAACAGCGGAAACAGCATAATAAAACTGAAAAAAGACCTGTTCGATACTTTGTATTCGTGGATAATTCTGGTTGTCTTCGTTATATGTTTCTTGGATATGCGGATTGAAGAGGAAATGATTCGTAATTTTACTTGGTGGTATCTTTTCTTTTCAATAGTCGGATTTATTGCGGGTATTATTTGTCTGTTCCGTTACGAGAAAATCAAAAGCAAAAAAATGAAAAAGAAATGGGAAAAGTATGCTTTAGGCTTTTTATATACCATAGCATTTATAATCGCAGCTGTAGTGATTTGTGCCGTTATCACTAGTTGTATTAGCTTGGCTAATTATTATATCCCGGCAAACAAAAAATTATATACGGAAAAGTCAGTGGTTGTAGACAAGTTTATTGGGCATTACCGAGGACATCAAACATATCATGTAATATTCAATTTTGAGAATGAAAAATTCGGTGAACAAAACTTTAATTGGAACTCGGATTTTTATGACCAAGCCCAAATAGGCGACACCTACATCTTCACCCTCCAAAACGGCTTCTTCAATATCCCCGTCATAAAAGACAAAACCAGACAATAAACCCCTCTTATGAAAAAGTGGCAGAAAATAACCGGCATAATCGCATTTGCAATAATCATCATCTATGAATTATTGATATGGGCAAATGCCTATGTTGATTTGAAGTATATAGTAGAACCTATTGGAAACAATATGCTGGAAGAGTGTATGTATATGCGTGTCGATTCACTGTTATTCGGGATGTTCCTGAACGTCGCATTAGCTATCTTCCTCTTCATATGTCTTTGGCGAAAAGGAGGTAAGAAATGAAAAAGCGAGGATTAAAAAGATATTACCGCAATATCTCCAAAGAGAACTTTGCTGAAAAGATAATCGCAGGGCTAAAAAGCGGAACGGTGGAATACGATTACGAGCATATCCATTTGGACGGATACCCGCTGACAAAATGGGCTGAAATCAAACAACATCTTGATGTCCTGTTTAGCCAGCTTGACACATTCAGAATTCATTCAGAAACAATTAGCTCACCTTTTCAAGTATGGGGATATATATGCCTGCAAAGGAACTACGGCTGTCAGATTGTAATGTATGTTCATACTCCCAATAGTGACTTCAATGATTTTCCGATGGTATTTACCGATGTGTCAAAAACACCGACACTAAATCGTAAGGAGTGGCTTGATTACCTCGAAACGAAAAGAACATCGGGCTATGAAATCAGATACTCTCAGAATTGCGACAACGAACCCGAAATAATTATAGCATTGAAGAATATAGGGACTCCGATTTTCATGGAGTAACAACAGAACCCTAATTTTGAAATTGAACTATGAAAAGAGAAACATTGTTAGACTTAATTGGGAAATATAGGCATTTAGGCTTGGAATATGTGCCAGAGACAGGTGCTACGCTCATCGGTCGTGCTCCGCACATAGGGTCGGAAGCATGGCTCAATGTCATTTATAACCCCATAACAGAAGATGATATTGTGGAAATGGAAAAGTCAATGAAACGGATGATTCCTGTCCAATATCGTGACTTCCTCCTGAATTGCTCAAATGGTCTGAATATTACATCAACGACATTGTGTCTGTTTGGATGCCGTACAATGATTGGCAGGAATATTATAGCATCTCGTCAGCCTTTTGACTTAGTGACTCTAAATAGATATAAATCGGAACGACCCCCAAATGCCACTTCAGACCTTTTCTTCTTTGGCGGATATGATTGGGACGGCTCTCAAGTCTATCTCACAGATGATGGTAAAGTTCATTTTTGCACTTCAGACGACAGTACATCTCTGAAAGAATGGGCTTCTCTGGACGATTTCCTCTCATCTGAGATACAAAGAATTTACTTGTTGTTTGATGATAATGGAGTTGAGTTTGACGAATCCACTCCGACAATTCCTGTGTAATCCAATAAATGTGTACTTAGTTGGAAATACGAAACAATGAAACTGACCGATAATAATCTGAACACATCAGAAATCTGTGCCTACCAAAGCCTATGGAAAAATATGCTTTTGGTAGCCGTAGGTTTGGCATTTGGAGTAGGTGGATATTTTTATCTTCACAGACCTAAGCACAGATTGGCCGACAAAAGTATTTGGTGGTATCTTGCCGTTTCTCTTTTTCCCGACGTGTGCATTAACTATCGCCATAGTGACCATATTCCAGCATGTTGGTCGCACGCCATATCTGATTATTCACGAAGACACACTGGAAATCCTTTTGGATATATACAGAGAATATGAATCGTGCAAAAACAGCATTCACTGTGTTTTTGTAAATTTTCACATTAGAAAGCCTTGCAGATTCATTTATTATGCTTACATTTGCTCATACGAAAAATCTAATTAATCGATTTACATAGAAAAAATATCTTTTTATTATGAAAGAGAGAATCCTGGTAACAGGTGGAACCGGATACATAGGCTCACACACTGTTGTTGAATTGCAGAATAGTGGTTATGAAGTTATCATAGTAGATAATCTTTCAAATTCACGTGCAGACGTTGTTGACAATATTGAGCAGATAACAGGTATACGTCCGGCTTTTGAACATCTTGATTGTTTGGATTATGAAGGACTGGATGCTGTGTTTACCAAATATCCGGGAATAAAAGGTATTATTCACTTTGCAGCAAGTAAAGCTGTAGGCGAATCGGTACAGAAACCTTTGCTGTATTACCGTAACAACTTAGTGTCTTTAATCAATTTGCTTGAATTGATGCCTAAGCATGGAGTAAAAGGTATTATTTTCTCTTCTTCATGTACAGTTTACGGACAGCCCGATAAACTGCCGGTAACAGAAGAAGCTCCAATCAAGAAGGCAGAATCACCTTATGGTAATACCAAGCAGGTAAACGAAGAAATTGTTCGTGATACCGTGGCTTCAGGTTCTCCGATTCAAGCTATTTTGCTGCGCTACTTCAACCCGATTGGTGCTCATCCTTCTACTTTGATTGGTGAATTGCCGAACGGAGTTCCGCAGAACTTGATTCCTTATCTGACTCAGACAGCTATGGGAATCCGCGAAAAGTTGAGTGTGTTCGGTGATGATTATAATACGCCTGATGGTTCTTGTATCCGTGACTATATTTATGTAGTTGATTTGGCGAAGGCACACGTAATTGCGATGAACCGCATCTTGGAAGATAAACAAAAAGAGAAAGTGGAGGTATTCAATATCGGTACCGGACGCGGTCTTTCTGTTTTGGAATTGATTCATGCATTTGAGGCTGCAACAGGTGTTAAATTGAATTATCAGATTGTAGGACGTCGTGCCGGAGATATTGAACAGGTATGGGCTGATCCTTCATATGCTAATAATGAATTAGGCTGGAAAGCTGATACTTCGATTGAAGATACGCTGTGTTCAGCATGGAAATGGCAGTTGCATTTGCGTGAAAAAGGCATTATGTAAAAGCCTTTTCCAGATAGTTCGGGTTCCTGAATTCCGGATGATTTATTAAAGAATGTGAAAAAGGAAAAAGAATACATTTTTCATAAAAACAAATAACACCAGAGTGGTGTTATATAACGTGCAGCGCATTTGATGCTTGTGGGTATGTGAATATAGACAAGTGTCCTCTATTTCAATCGTGAAATAGAAAGTGCTGATTGCATAGTAGTTTTGTCGTGTTTTATTTTGTGTTTGTGTTGTGGCTGTTCTCCGGCGTGAGCCGGGGAACAGTTTTTTATGTATGTAAACTCAAACTCAAGAATATATTCTTTCTTTAGACATAAGAATAAAAGGACATATACTCAAATTAAAATGATTTGCAAAAAAATCAGTTGTCATGCAGAGCGAAGCGAAGCATCTCGAATGCTTCCACGTGGACACTCACGAGATTGGCTATGCCGAACGTTGTTTCTTCACTACGTTCAGGATGACAAATCACTGAAATATCTTTCGCAAACTAATTTTGTTTTACTATAAAAACTCAAAAACTTACGAACTCAAAAACTTACAAACTCAAAAACTCAAACATATGTTTTTCAAGAAGCAATACAAACTGTTCGAACAGCTTCCTATGTTATTATTCCTTGTAAAATGGTTTATTTTATCCCTCCTGTCAGGCAGTCTGATCGGTTCAGCTTCAGCACTCTTGCTGGTTTCTCTTAATTGGGCAACAGACTATCGCGAACACCACCTTTGGATTATTGCCCTCTTGCCGATAGCCGGTTTGCTTATCGGA
The DNA here is from genome assembly GCA_958434805.1 of uncultured Phocaeicola sp. The sequence goes on along the minus strand of CAUBDX010000006.1, from coordinate 71,201 downwards.
CTGATGTATCATTATTGGGCTGGGACTTCAGCAAAGGGAAATAACTTTCTGATAGAAGAAATTCGTTCTCCCCGTGATATTATTCCTTTTAGGATGGCTCCCCTTGTTTACATAGGAACGGTGCTGACTCACTTGTTTGGCGGCTCTGCCGGTAGAGAAGGAACCGGAGTGCAAATGGGTGGTGCCATAGCCGATCAGTTTTCGCGCGTACTTCAGATGAATCGTTATAACCGTAAGATGATGGTGGTGATAGGCATCAGTGCGGGATTTGCTTCCGTCTTTGGAACGCCGCTTGCCGGTGCTGTTTTCGGTTTGGAAGTCATTGTCATCGGACGTATGCGTTATGAAGCCCTCCTTCCTTCTTTTCTTTCTGCGGTTTTTGCTCATCTCACCTGTGAAGCATGGGGAATTGCTCATACGCATTATCCCGTTCCGGAAATACCATCCTTGACCGTTGTTACAGTTCTTTGGGTCATTCTTGCCGCAATCTGTTTCGGAGTGGTAGCAATGGTGTTTTCCCGTTCGGTTGTATTTTGGGGAAAATTAGCAAAACGTTATGTCGCCTATCCTCCTTTGCGCCCCTTGTTTGGAGGAGTTATGATTGCCTTGGCTGTATGGATATTGGGAACTACTAAGTATATTGGTTTGGGAGTTCCTACGATTGTGGCTTCATTTACAGAGCAACAGGCTGCCTATGATTTTTTCATCAAACTTCTTTTAACTACATTTACAATCGGTGTGGGATTTAAGGGAGGTGAAGTAACTCCGCTGTTTTTTGTGGGAGCTACATTGGGGAGTGCTTTGTCTGCCATCATCCCTCTGCCCATATCCTTGTTGGCTGGTATGGGATTTGTGGCAGTTTTTGCCGGGGCAACCAATACTCCGATAGCTTGCACATTGATGGGATTGGAACTGTTTGGCATTGAGGCAGGAGTCTTTTTGGGGATATCCTGCGTTATAGCCTATTTGTTTTCCGGGCATACGGGCATTTATACTTCTCAGGTTATAGGAAGTCCCAAGCATGCCTTGTATCTGCGTAAAAAAGGACATACGCTTTGAAATGAAGAAAGTCTTGTCAACTTATCATCTTGTCAATTCAAAAACTCAAAAACTTACAAACTCAAAAACTCAAACCAATGGCACAATCAAAAGATATGACGACAGGCAATTGCTTGCCGCTCATTTTTCAATTTACCGTACCTCTGCTGTTAGGCAATTTGTTGCAACAGACCTATTACTTAGTCGATTCGGCTATTGTAGGTCATTTCTTGGGAATTAACGCTTTGGCAGCCGTAGGAGCAAGCACTTCCGTTGTCTTTCTGATTCTGGGCTTCTGTAACGGATGTTGTGGCGGATTCGGTATTCCGATAGCTCAGAAGTTCGGGGCGAAAGACTATGTAACGATGCGTAAGTTTGTGGCGGTAAGTCTGAAGCTTTCCGGTGGGATGTCGGTAATCATTGCTCTTGTTACCAGCTTACTGTGTGCTTATATCCTGCATCTGATGCAAACTCCCGAGGCTATTTTTTCAGATGCCTATATCTATCTGCTGGTTACTTTCCTTGGAGTACCCTGTACGTTTTACTATAACTTGCTCTCAAGTATCATTCGGGCGTTGGGCGACAGCAAGACTCCTTTCTGGTTTCTGCTGTTTTCTACCATCTTGAATATTCTGCTCGATTTGCTCTGTATCATCGTGTTTAACTGGGGCGTGTGTGGGGCTGCCGTGGCAACCGTCTTTTCGCAAGGTGTTTCGGCTGTATTGTGCTATTTTTATATGAACCGTAAGTTTGAAATATTGCGGACCACTCCTTCCGAACGCCGTTTCCGCTGGGACTTGGCCAAACAGCTTTTACTCATAGGAGCCCCCATGGGACTGCAGTTCTCTATCACCGCCATCGGCAGCATCATGCTGCAAAGTGCAAACAATGCTTTAGGAACGGCTTGTGTGGCAGCCTTTACTGCAGCCATGCGCATTAAGATGTTCTTCTTGTGTATGCTGGAGAGTCTGGGCATGGCGATGGCAACTTTCTGCGGACAGAATTATGGAGCCGGAAAGCCGGAGCGTATCTGGCAGGGTGTCAAGGCAGCAGTAGGGCTGATGAGTGTGTATGTCATTATGGTAAACCTCATCTTATGGACTTACTCCGAGGAGTTCACCTTGCTTTTTGTAGACGCTTCCGAACAGGAGATTATAGCCGACTCTGCACTGTTTCTGCATGTCTCTGCCACCTTCTTTCCGTTTTTGGGCATACTCTGTATCCTGCGCTATTCCATTCAAGGGGCAGGTTATACCCAGTTTGCCATGTTTTCGGGCGTAGCCGAAATGATAGCCCGTATACTGGTCAGTGTAATTGCAGTTCCGTTATGGGGATTTTGGGCAGTATGCTTTGGTGACCCGTTGGCTTGGGTATTTGCCGTAGCATTTCTGATACCTGCTTTCCACTATGTATATCGGCGTTTGCTGGTGATTGTGGAGAAGGAGAGGAAAGCTTCCGCTGCCTGAATGGACGACTTTGTGCGAGATGTGTTTTTTGGGGGACATAAGGACATAAAGTTTTTTAGACATAAGAACAAAAGGACATAAGAACTTGCAAACTCAAAAACTTGCAAACTCAAAAACTTGCAAACTTGCAAACTCAAAAAACTTAAAAACTCAAAAACTTAGAACTAACAACCGAATAAATTTGTATTTTTGCCGATGGTATGAGTAGAATATTAGCAATAGATTACGGAAAAAAGCGTACGGGGCTTGCTGTGACAGACCCGATGCAGATTATAGCAAGCGGTCTGACCACGGTGGCTACGACAGAATTAATGGATTTTATTCTGAAATATGTGGCACAGGAAAAGGTGGAACGCATCATTGTGGGACACCCTAAACAGATGAATAATGAAGATTCTGAAAATATGAAGCGCATCATTCCGTTTATCAATCTGTTGAAAAAAAAGCTGCCGTCCATACCGGTAGAATTGGTAGATGAACGGTTTACCTCTGTGCTGGCTCATCAGGCCATGCTTGATGGAGGGCTGAAGAAAAAAGCGCGGCAAAATAAAGCACTGGTTGATGAAATCAGTGCCACGATTATTCTGCAATCGTACATGGAAACGAAACGAATGAATTTTTAACATACTAATTTGAAGAAATGATTTTACCTATTTATGTATATGGTCAGCCTGTATTGCGTCAGGAGGCCGAAGATATTACTCCGGATTATCCGAATCTGAAAGAATTAATCGCCAATATGTTTGAAACCATGGAACGTGCCGACGGAGTGGGACTGGCTGCTCCACAGATAGGATTGCCTATCCGGGTGGTTGTGGTCGACTTGGATGTTTTGTCGGACGATATGCCTGAGTTTAAGGGATTCAGACGCACTTATATCAATCCGCATATTCTGGAAACCGGAGAAGAGATGACCTCCATGGAAGAAGGTTGCTTAAGCCTGCCGGGCGTACATGAAAGCGTGAAGCGTCCTACCAAGATTCATGTAACTTACCTTGATGAAGAAATGAATCCACACGATGAATGGGTGGAAGGCTATCTGGCACGCGTCATGCAGCATGAGTTTGACCATCTGGAAGGAACGATGTTTATCGACCATTTGTCGGCTTTGCGCAAGCAGATGATTCGTGGTAAACTCAACAATATGGTGAAAGGAAAAGCGCGTTGTTCTTATAAGGTGAAGACACTGAAATGATAGCCCGAATCTTACGCTTCTTGGTTGTGAGCTGTTTGCTTCCCGTTGCCGCCCTGTCGCAAATCAATACCGACCGGGTGATGGCGATAGCGAAGAATGCGTTATACTTTGAGGATTATGTGCTGTCTATCCAGTATTTTAACCAGATAATCAATGCGAAGCCTTATTTGGCTGAGCCTTATTTTTACCGGGGGCTGGCTAAAATGAATCTGGATGATTTTCAAGGTGCCGAGGCCGACTGTACAGAGGCTCTGCAGCGGAATCCTTTTGTGGTAAATGCCTATCAGGTGCGGGGTATTTCGCGCATCCGTCAGAAAAACTATGAAGGAGCGATTCAAGACTATCGGAAAGCCTTGAAGATGGACCCGGAAAACATCAGTTTATGGCATAACTTGGCTTTATGTCAAATAAACCGGAAAGATTATCAGGCAGCACATGCCGGACTGGATACGCTGATACGCATTGCTCCGCGCTATACGGATGCTTACCTCATGCGTACGGAAGTTTCAATGAAGCAGAAAGATACCATTCAGGCGATGACCGATGCTGATAAAGCGATTGAAATAGACCGCTATAATCCAGATACATGGGCCTCACGGGCGATGCTCTTTCTGCAGCGCGAAAAATATCCGGATGCCGAGCAAGACCTGACGGAGTCTATCCGGCTCTCAGTACGCAATACATCGGCTTATATCAACCGGGCTTTGGCGCGTTATCACCAGAATAACTTCCGCGGGGCAATGGCTGATTATGATGTGGCGCTTGATATTGATAAGGAAAACCTGATAGGTCACTATAACCGGGGTTTGCTCCGTGCGCAAGTGGGCGATGACAATCGGGCGATTGAAGACTTCAACTTTGTTATTCAGGCGGAACCGGATAACCTGATGGCTGTGTTTAACCGGGGATTGCTGCGTGACCGGACGGGTGATTTTTCAGGGGCTATCTCTGATTACTCAAGGGTTATCGATGAATACCCCAATTTTCTTGCCGGTTATCAGTATCGTGCGCAGGCACGCCGGAAGGTGGGAGATTTGAAAGGAGCAGATGCCGATGAATTTAAAGTGCTGCAGGCTCAGCTGGATGCGCAAAACGGAAAAAGCAAGAGCCAGACATCCGCTTCGAATGACAAGACGCGAAAAGAGTCGGATAAGAATGTAGACAATTATCGTAAGATTGTGGTGGCCGATGAAACAGAAGACGGCAGCCATTATAAAGCCGATTATCGTGGAAGGGTGCAAGACCGGAATGTGACCATTTTGCCACAGCCGATGTTTGTACTTACCTATTACGAGCGGCAGGAGGAGGTGAAACGTCAGGTGAATTACTCCAAATCGATTGACGATTTGAACAGCCGCCATGTGTTGCCCCGCCGTCTGTTGCTTACCAATAACGAAACTCCGCTTACAGAGAAGCAGGTGAAACAGCATTTTGAGTCGATTGATAATGAGACGGCAGTTATCTTAAACGAACCGGATAATGTATATCATTATTATGCCAGAGCTCTCGATTTTTATCTGGTGCAGGACTTTGATAATGCACTTTCCGACTTAGATGAGGCCATCGCCCGCGATTCTACTTTTTTTCCTGCCTATTTCACACGGGCGGTAATCCATTACAAGCAGCTGGAATTCCGCAAGCGAGACCGGGAATATGATGTAGAAGTGGTAGCAGATAAAGCACCTCAGGTGTACTCTTATGACTATACCCGTGTGCGTGAAGACCTCGATGAAGTAATCCGGCTGAATCCGGAGTTTGTATATGCTTATTATAACCGGGGAAATATTTTGGCAGTGCTGAAAGATTACCGCGGTGCACTGGCTGACTATAATAAGGCTATTGAATTAGACCCGCGCTTTGCCGATGCTTATTATAACCGGGGTTTGACCAACATCTTTCTGGGAAATAACCGGGAGGGAATCAGTGATTTGAGTAAGGCAGGTGAGCTGGGAATCTTCTCTGCCTATAATGTCATTAAGCGATTTACGACCCGCAAGTAAGACAGGGAAAACGATTAGACGTCAAGCGCTGAATGCCTTGACATGATAAAGAAAACGCTTTGATGTTTCAAACGAAATATCAGAGCGTTTTTTTTATACTCCCTATGAATTTCCGTGCGATAACTTTACATTCCCAAAAGTTTTGTTTACTTTTGCATCTTATTAAAAGAATACTAACAATAAGACTATGATTAAGATAACTTTTCCTGATGGCTCTATTCGTGAGTATAACGAAGGAGTTACCGGTCTGCAAATTGCAGAGAGCATCAGCTCACGTCTGGCGCAGGATGTTCTGGCTTGTGGCGTTAATGGTGAGACGGTTGATTTGAACCGTCCTATAAATGAAGATGCAAACTTCGTACTTTATAAATGGGAAGACGAACAAGGTAAACACGCTTTCTGGCATACCAGCGCTCACCTGCTGGCTGAAGCGTTGCAGGAACTTTATCCGGGTATCCAATTCGGTATCGGTCCGGCTATTGAAAACGGTTTCTATTATGATGTTGATCCGGGAGAAGCCGTGATCAAAGAAGGCGACCTGCCTGCCATCGAAAAGAAAATGGCTGAACTGGTGGCTAAAAAAGAAACGCTGGTTCGTCAGAGCATTACAAAAGAAGATGCATTGAAAATGTTCGGTGACCGTGGAGAAACTTACAAGTGTGAGTTGATCTCAGAACTTGAAGACGGTCATATCACAACTTATACACAGGGCGCGTTTACCGATTTGTGTCGTGGACCTCACTTGCCTTCTACGGCTCCTATCAAGGCTATTAAGCTGTTGTCAGTAGCAGGAGCTTACTGGAGAGGACAGGAAGACCGCAAACAGATGACCCGTATCTACGGTGTGTCTTTCCCGAAAAAGAAAATGCTGGATGAATATCTGGCTATGCTGGAAGAAGCCAAGAAACGCGATCACCGTAAGATTGGTAAGGAAATGGACCTGTTCATGTTCTCTGATACGGTAGGTAAAGGATTGCCTATGTGGTTGCCGAAAGGAACCGCATTGCGTATCCGTCTGCAAGACTTCTTGCGCCGTATTCAGGCTCGTTACGATTATCAGGAAGTAATGTGTCCGCCTATTGGAAATAAATTGCTGTATGTAACTTCCGGTCACTATGCTAAATATGGTAAGGATGCATTCCAGCCTATTCATACTCCGGAAGAAGGAGAAGAATACTTCCTGAAACCGATGAACTGTCCGCATCACTGTATGATTTACAAGAATACACCGCACTCATACCGTGACCTTCCGTTGCGTATCGCTGAATTCGGTACGGTTTGCCGTTACGAGCAGAGCGGGGAACTTCACGGGCTGACTCGTGTGCGCAGCTTTACACAGGATGATGCGCATATCTTCTGCCGTCCGGATCAGGTGAAAGATGAATTCCTCCGTGTGATGGATATCATTTCTATTGTATTTACCTCAATGGGACTGGAAAACTTTGAAGCACAGATTTCACTGCGCGACAAAGAAAACCGTGAAAAATACATCGGTAGCGATGAAAACTGGGAAAGAGCAGAACAGGCCATCGTGGAAGCTTGTGAAGAAAAAGGTCTGAAGGCAAAAGTAGAATACGGCGAAGCTGCATTCTATGGTCCTAAACTCGACTTCATGGTGAAAGATGCCATCGGACGCCGTTGGCAGTTGGGAACTATTCAGGTAGACTATAACTTGCCTGAACGCTTCCAGTTGGAATACATGGGCTCTGATAATCAGAAGCACCGTCCGGTTATGATTCACCGCGCTCCCTTCGGTTCAATGGAACGTTTCGTAGCCGTGTTGATTGAACATACTGCCGGTAAGTTCCCGTTGTGGCTGACTCCTGATCAGGTAGCCATCCTTCCTATTTCAGAAAAATTCAACGAATATGCTGATCAGGTCCGTCTGGAATTGCGTAAGAGCGACATCCGTGCCATCGTTGACGACCGTAACGAAAAAATCGGCCGTAAGATTCGCGATAACGAAATGAAACGCATCCCTTATATGCTGATTGTAGGAGAGAAAGAAGCTGAAAACGGTGAAGTTTCAGTTCGTAAGCAGGGAGAAGGCGATAAAGGAAGCATGAAAATAGCAGATTTTGCAAAAAATATTGCAGAAGAAGTTCATAATATGATAAATAAATGGTAACTTTGCAGCCAAGTTGCGGAAGGTGAAATAAACTTCCGCAAAAATGTAAAGACAAAAAAATAATTTATAACTCTAAAAAACAAACTTAGGAAGAAGAATTTTAATGAAGAATGATACTTTAAAAGGGCAACACAGAATCAATGAACAGATTCGTGCCAAAGAAGTCCGTATCGTGGGCGATGAGGTTGAGTCAGCAGTTTATCCAATAGCTCAGGCTTTGAGAATGGCGGAAGAACATGAAGCTGATTTAGTAGAAATTTCACCCAATGCTGTTCCTCCCGTTTGTAGAATTATAGATTATTCTAAGTTTCTTTATCAGCTGAAGAAACGTGCAAAGGAGCAAAAAGCAAAACAGGTGAAAGTGAATGTGAAGGAAATCCGTTTCGGACCTCAGACTGACGAACACGATTATAACTTCAAGCTGAAACACGCTGTCGGTTTTTTGCAGGATGGCGATAAAGTGAAAGCTTATGTTTTCTTTAAAGGACGTTCTATCCTGTTCAAAGAACAAGGCGAAGTTTTATTGCTGCGTTTTGCCAACGACTTGGAGGAATATGCAAAGGTAGAACAGATGCCTCTTTTGGAAGGAAAGCGAATGACTATTTCATTGGCTCCGAAAAAAGCCGCAGCTCCGAAGAAACCCGCAAAGCCGGAAGCTCCGAAAGCTGAAAAGAAAGACTAAGATGAAAAAGAGTGCGTAACGCGCCGGTATAGTGCGTTGCCACCAGTTGAATAATAACTATTTATTAAAAATTTAACAAGATGCCAAAGATCAAGACTAACTCCGGTGCTAAAAAAAGATTCGCTCTTACCGGAACAGGTAAAATCAAAAGAAAGCACGCTTTTCACAGTCACATCCTGACTAAGAAAACTAAAAAGCAAAAAAGAAACTTGGTTCACACTGGTTTGGTTCACAGTGCTAACCTTAACTCAGTGAAAGAACTTCTTTGCATGAAGTAATCTTAGAAAAAGCGTAAACGTATCATTTAAATTATTAACCGAATGTATTAGCCTCAAGTCCGGTTGTGAAACATCGGCGCTATCATTCAAAAAAGAATTAAAACTATGCCAAGATCAGTAAATCATGTTGCTTCAAGAGCAAGAAGAAAGAAAATTTTAGGTTTAACCAGAGGTTATTTTGGTGCAAGAAAAAACGTTTGGACCGTTGCTAAAAACACATGGGAAAAAGGTTTGACTTATGCATACCGTGACCGTAAGAACAAAAAACGTAACTTCCGTGCATTGTGGATTCAGCGTATCAATGCTGCAGCTCGTCTGGAAGGTATGTCTTACTCTAAGTTGATGGGTGCATTGCACAAAGCAGGTATTGAAATCAACCGTAAGGTTTTGGCTGACTTAGCTATGAACCATCCGGAAGCATTCAAGGCTGTTGTTGCTAAAGCAAAAGCTGCTTAATTTTCCCTGGTTATACGGAATTAAGAAATAGGAAAGAGGGACCAAAGGTATTCTACTTTGGATCCCTCTTTTTTTGCAGGAAATCGATTGATGTTTAATAGCGTAGCACAAGCCAAGTAAGTTCGCTTATTTAAAACCTCAATAAAGAAATGATACAGATATTAGTAATTGATGATGAAGAGCCTATCCGTAACTTGCTGGCACGCATGATTGAGCTGGAAGGATATAAGGCTTTCAAAGCTGCCGATTGCCAGTCGGCTTTGATGCTGATGAAAACACAGCGATTTGACGTCGTGCTGTGTGACGTATTCTTACCCGATGGTAACGGAGTAGATTTTATTGCAGATATCCGGAAATGTCTGCCTGAAGCTGCAATTATATTACTTACCGCTCACGGGAATATTGCCGATGGAGTACAGGCCATCAAGAACGGGGCATTTGATTATATTACCAAGGGAGATGATAACCGGAAAATAATTCCTACCTTGAGCCGTGCGGTAGAGGAAGTGGAAAAGCAACGGGGAAAAACACGACCTTTGCCTGCTTATTCCTTTCAATCGGTTACCGGACATTCTGCTTGTGTGCAGCAAGCGGTCAAGTTGGCTCAGAAAGTTGCTGTGACCGATGTTCCTGTATTGCTTACCGGGGAAACGGGAACGGGTAAGGAGGTTTTTGCTCATGCCATTCATGCGGCTAGTAGCCGCTCTTCTTATCCCATCATAGATATCAACTGTTCGGCTTTCAGTAAAGATTTGTTGGAAAGTGAACTGTTTGGGTATAAAGCGGGTGCATTTACCGGTGCAGTGAAAGATAAGAAAGGATTGTTTGAAGTGGCTCACCAAGGTACGCTTTTCTTGGATGAAATAGGTGAGATGGCATTCGAGTTGCAAGCTCGTTTGTTGCGTGTGATTGAAACCGGAGAGTATATCAAAATAGGGGATACTCAGCCTACTAAGGTAGATGTGCGTATCATTTCGGCAACGAACCGTAATTTGAAGGAGGAAATTAAAAAAGGTAATTTCCGTGAAGACCTTTATTTCCGTCTTTCTGTTTTTCAGATACAGCTTCCTTCACTTCGTGAGCGTAAAGAAGATATTGAAGAACTGGCTAACTTGTTTTTGGAAAGGTTTTCATTAAAGCTTGGGAAGCATATAGATGCTATTAATGGGAAGGTACTCTCGGCTTTGCAGAAAGGAGAGTGGAGGGGGAATGTGCGTGAGCTTAGAAATGTGATAGAGCGGAGTGCCATTATATGTGACGGGCAGATTGCATTGGAAGATTTGCCAATAGAGTTTCAAGGTCATTTATGCAGCGATACGAATGGTGCAGATGAGTTTGAACTGGCGGCCATTGAGCGGAAACACATCACGAAAGTATTGCAATATACGCATGGTAATAAGACTGAAACGGCCCGCCTGCTGAAGATAGGACTGGCAACTTTATATCGTAAAATTGAGGCTTATCAAATTCAGTGACTCTATCCGCCGTGCCGGAGTCACTTGTTCAAAATGGAAGGGCAGATTTCTCAAAGTGAGAGATTTGCTCTTTTTCGTTTGTATTGGTGGCAATACGCATATGTCTTGTAATTAGAGGGTTATCTGTCTATCCAGCATCTTGGCATGCGAGTTGTCTTTATATGTTACGATGCGTAATAACATATAAAGACAAGAGCGATATGCTGAGTATATTAGGAATTTTGATAGCTGTGGTGAGCGGATGGGCTTGTTTGCTGTTTGCGAAGAAATGTATCAGTGCACTTGAAAAGTGTGTATTCCGGGAGGATTCGTGAACGGGTAGAGAGGGGGCGGTCCGGTGACAGACACTGTCCTCTCCGGAAATGAAAGTCGGAGGTCGTTGGTAAGGACACAGCTCGGTCATAGTAACGACCACGTCCGGTTGTTACTATGATTAACTGCGCTTGTGCTGATGCCTAAGCCCTGTCCCGTTGAATGTCCTTTCTCAAATTGAAAGCGGTTACCTTCTCAAAATGAGAAACAGGCTAAGGTCTCCTTGCTTGAAACCGTTCTGATATTCAGCTTTTTAATTTCAGCTCTATAAACTGGCATACTCCTTGCCTGGCTGTTTGAAACAAACAAGATTATGAATAAAGAGCAACTTTATTGTGATGAAAAGCGTGGATGGGGCAAGCGAAATAAGTGTTTAATTAACTGCCGGCTTATAGCTTACGCATTGGGTGTATTGGTACTTGTAGAAGCAGGACTTCTGGCTCTTTGTGCAGGAGTCTCTCTTTTTTACCAGGAGCAAGAGTATATGAGTTTCGTGCAGACTTTTTTTATTAACGGAGTTTTGGGAGCTATCTTGATAGGAGCAGGAAAGAAAAACGAAAAGGGAATGAATCAGCGCGACGGGTATTTTATTGTCAGTATATCGTGGCTGCTGTTTACTGCATTGGGCATGCTTCCTTTTATCTTCAGCGGACATATTCCTTCTGTGGCAGATGCTTTCTTTGAAACTATGTCGGGTTTTACTACCACCGGAGCTACCATTCTGGATGATATTGAATCTTTACCGCATGGATTGCTGTTTTGGAGAAGTCTGACGCAATGGATTGGCGGGCTGGGTATTGTACTTTTTACCATCGCTTTATTGCCTTTGTTCTCTGGAAGTAGTCAGCAACTTTTTCTTTCTGAAGCCACCGGAGTGAGCCATGATAAGATTCATCCTAAAATCAAGGTAATGGCACGCTGGCTCTGGATGATCTATATCGGATTGACCGGACTTGAAATTATTTTGCTGTTGTTCGGAGGAATGAGTTTGTTTGATGCGGTATGTCATTCGTTTTCTACTACGGCAACGGGTGGCTTCTCTACTAAACAGGCCAGTGTTGCTTACTGGAATTCTCCTTATATAGAATACGTCATATCAGTGTTTATGATTTTGTCGGGAGTAAACTTTTCGCTCTACTATTTATCGGCTGTGCGTGGCAGCTGTACGCATCTTCTTAAAGACGAAGAACTGCATTGGTTCCTCAAGTCGGTCGGCATTCTTACCCTGATTATTACGTTTGCCCTTTTTCTGAATGACTATTATGATTTTGAAACATCATTCCGCAAGGCTCTTTTTCAGGTGGCTACCCTTCATACATCGTGTGGCTTTGCTACAGACGACTATAATCTTTGGCCTCCTTTCACGTGGATGCTGCTTATGTTTGCCATGATTTCGGGCGGATGTACAGGTTCAACAAGCGGAGGAATAAAAAACTTGCGCTTACTTATAGTTGCGCGTAATATCCGTAATCAGTTTAAACAGATGCTTCACCCTCGTGCTGTACTTGCTGTACGGGTCAGTCAGATTAATATACCGGTGCAGACTTCTGCTATTGTATATACTTTTCTTGTGACTTATTTAGTCTGTATCTTTATAGGATGGACGCTCTTGATGATGTGTGGAGTGGGGTTGGAGGAGTCGATGAGTACAGTTATCTCTGCTATTGGAAACGTAGGTCCCGGACTGGGAGACTTCGGACCGGCCTATTCATGGGCTGCACTTCCTGATGCGGCCAAATGGATTCTTTCTGTGCTGATGTTTATCGGGCGTTTGGAGATATTTGGTATTTTACTTTTGTTTTATCAGGGATATTGGAGAGACGAATAAGCGGATGAAAGTGTATTGAGAAACTTATCTTTTGAGCCGGTTTCAGAAATGAGTATGAAATAAATTTTATTTTTGCAGAAAAAAGAAGAAAACATTATGAATATAAAAACAAAACTGACCCTGAATATAGGGATATTGGTGGCTATGATCGTGTTGCTGGTATCATTGTCAATCGTTAACTTACAGATACTTACTGCTACGGAGCCCACCAGCCCGGCAGCAGAGCCAGGGTTGAAGCGGGCTTTGCTGTGGATTTCGATGATAGGTGGAATCTGTATTGTTTGCGGTTTGTTTATGCTGAAACAGTTGCCGGCTTCCATTAACAGACCGATACAAGACATTGCAGATGGTATCAAGGAAATTGCCAACCATAATTATGAGAAAAGACTCAGCTTGGAGGGATTGGAATTTGAGGAAGTATCGGACAACTTCAACCGGATGGCAAAGCGACTGGCTGATTATCATTCCAGTACGCTGGCTGAAATCAAAGCAGCGAAAAATTATATGGAAACGCTTGTCAATAGTGTGAAAGAGCCGGTTATCGGTCTGGATAACGAAATGACCGTTTTGTTTATCAATGATGAGGCCCTGAATATCTTGAATTTGGAGCGTGAAGAAGTCCTGCATCAGTCAGCCCAAGAAATAGCTTTGCGTAATGATTTGTTCCGCCGGCTCATACGAGGCGTAATTGACTCGGTAAAAGGCGGGAATGCGGCTTCAAAGGAACCGTTGAAAATTTATGCAGATAATAAAGAAAGCTATTTTCAGATAAAATGTATGCGTACGGGCAAGGAAGGTACTTCTGAAAAAGAAGGATATGTGATTTTGCTGAAAAATATCACAGAGTTTAAAGAACTTGATTCGGCTAAGAATACCTTTATTTCTACGATATCTCATGAGTTGAAAACACCGATTTCTGCCATCCTGATGAGCTTGCAATTACTGGAAGACAGCCGTATCGGTCGTCTGAATGAGGAACAGAAAGAGTTGGCTCAAAGCATACAGGATAATAGCGACCGTTTGCTGAGTATCACCAGCGAATTGCTGAATATGACGCAGGTGGAGTCGGGAAAACTGCAGCTGAAGCCGCGGGTTACTAAGCCGATAGAGCTGATAGAGTATGCGATTAAGGCGAACAGAGTACAGGCTGAGAAATTTAATATACAGGTAGAGGTGGCATATCCGGAAGAAAAAATCGCAAAGCTGTTTGTTGACAGTGAAAAGATTGCCTGGGTGCTGACCAACTTGCTTTCTAATGCAATCCGTTATTCACCGGAAAACGGACGGATTATCATTGGTGCACGTCAGACGGAAGGTGAGTATATTGAATTGTTCGTCCGTGACTTTGGAAAAGGAATAGACCCTCGTTATCATCAGAGTATTTTTGATCATTATTTTCGTGTGCCGGGAACCAAGGTGCAAGGAAGCGGACTGGGACTTTCTATCTCTAAAGACTTTGTTGAGGCGCATGGGGGAACGCTGACTGTGGAAAGTGAACTGGGAAAGGGCAGTTGTTTTACCCTTCGGCTGAAAATCAGACTATCTTTTAGCTGAATTTTACGGATGGGGGAAGGAATTTTCTGGTTAAATTTGTTTGTATGATAAAACCATCTGAAAAATATTCATGAAAAATAAGATTTATATGAAGCTGCTGACCTTGATTCACCATTTCCTTGAAGGAAAGTTTGTTCATTATTTTGTGTTGTTTTTTATTTTCATATCCATTACGGCTGTTATTGCAAGTTCTTTCGAGGAGATGGCGACTTATAAGGTAACTTTGTTTGGAATAACCTATGTTTCGTCGTTTATTTTTTTGCTCGAATACGTGGTCCGTTTCTTGGCTGCCCCTACGCTTTATCCGGAAGTGAAAGCCATAAAAGCCCGCTTGAAGTATGTTTTTTCTTTTTACGGCTTTGTTGATTTTGTGGCGGTATTGCCTTGCATCCTGACTTATGCTTTTTGGGATACGGAAGTGTCGCACATCATTATTCTTCCTTATATCTTCATTATATTCAAACTCATCCGGCATTCACGCTCTTTCAGGCTGATCGGGAAGGCACTCTATTCTGTCAGAGAGGAATTGGTTACTGCCTATACTGCCAGCTTTATAATGGTTTGCTTCTCAGCCATTCTGATGTATTATATAGAGAGGACTGCCCAGCCCGACGTGTTTGACAACATTGGCGACGGGATATGGTGGGCAATTATAACCTTTGCCACAGTGGGGTATGGTGATATTTATCCGGTTACTGCGTTAGGTAAATTATTGGGATGTTTTATCTGTCTGATAGGAGTAGCGATGGTAGCTATTCCAACCGGTATCATCAGTTCTTCTTTCATGAACATCATTCAGCAGAAAGGGCAGGGAGAAAGCGGTTGTGAGGATAGAGACAAGTAAGTGGGATAATAGTTAAAATTCACCCCGCTTTCTTCCTTTTTCTTGTTTTATTTTGATTATTCAAATATTTATTGTAGATTTGTAATACAAAAATGAAGCCGTACTTGCAGAATCGGGAAACTCATCAAATCAAAAGAAATACCGAGACAAGCTTCATCCTCCAATGGCGGGCCACGCCTTCGGGTAGCATTTATGCCGGTGGATTACAAAGGGGGAGAGCACTCAAAACCTGTCATTCGGAGTTTCGTCACGCCTCGGGTACGGCTTCTCCTTTTTCTCACCATGATATTTTATTTCTCAGGAACAGGTAACTCAGCATGGGTAGCGCAACAGTTAGGTGAAGCGTTACATGAGGCTGTTCATCGCATTACAGATAATTTACCGAATCAAATTTATACGCTTCAGCACGGGGAACGGTTAGGCTTTGTCTTTCCGGTTTATTCTTGGGGACCTCCTCCCGTGGTGCTGGAATGGTTGGCACGTTTGCAGTGCAGTGAAACTCCTTCTTATCTCTATTTCGTATGCACTTGTGGGGATGATGCTGGCAAGACAGCTCTTCTTTTCAGCAAGGTAGCAGAAAGACGGGGGTGGGCTTGTAAGGCTGGCTTTTCGGTTACTATGCCCAATACGTATGTTTGCCTACCGGGATTTGATGTCGATTCAGTTGAGGTTGAAAAGCAAAAGATATGCGATGCCCAGTCTCGCATTACACAGATAACTGGATGGATTGACAGAAAAAACTGTCGGTTTGACTGTCATGAGGGAGGAGTTCCCTATATGAAGAGTTATTTATTGCGTCCTCTTTTTAATCGTTTTCTGGTTTCGGCTGCACGGTTTCATGTAATGGATACTTGTATTTCATGTGGAAAGTGTAAGCAGGTTTGTCCGATGCATAACATTCAGATGAAAGAAGGGAAGCCGGAGTGGGGTACTCGGTGCAGTATGTGTCTGGCTTGCTATCATCATTGTCCGAAGCATGCGGTAGCTTATGGAAGTCAAACCGGTAAGAAGGGACAGTATATTTTTAAGTCTTCTAAACCAGCGTAAAGTCAAATCTGTACTTCTTTCCAGACAGGTATCAAGAAAAAGATTCCCCATGTCCATCACTTTGTTTATACGGATGTTTCATGGGGAAAAGGTGTGTATTATCGGGTAGCAGGGAGAGGGGGAATGATGGCCTCGATACGTTTCTCCGTACTGTCCGGAAGTTTGGAAAAGAAATCCAGTCCGGTTATTTTCTCTACAGCGTCTACGCTATGCATGTATTTTTCCAGCTTTTGATGATTAGCCTTGTTGGGAAAAATAAATCCCATGGCAACCGGATTTTTGGCATCATTGATTAATACGACTTTAAAGAAACGGTCGGGAACAGCCACCTTACTTTTTCCGATGCGCTTTGGCTTTTTCTGGTCGTATACCGGTCCGCAGGCTATGTAAACCGCTCCGTATTTTTTTGCCCACATGCGGCAGGTTTCTTCCAGGTCATTCCAGTCGTCGCGGTTTAGTTTTTGGTTTTGCGGACACACATTACTCATATAAAAAGACTCCAGCATGGCTTGCTGACTCCATTTCATATCTGCAGCCGGAGCCATGTGTCCCCGGTCATATCCGGAGTGTGTGTAGTCGGCATGGGTAACACGCGGTTCCGGAAGGTCAGGGTCAGGTGAGAAACGGTTGATACGCACATTCATTCCTTTGGTTTCTCTTCGGGTGAGTTCCCATGCCACCCAGTTCGGGTTCTTGTAGAACAGGTTATATGAAACTGTGTATCCGCTTCGTTTCAGTACCGGGTCATTTCGTTTGGTCAGTGCCACTGGAATCTCCAGTTTGTCGGATGGTTTCACAGATGAGACAGCCAACGGTTTCTCTTCTGTCTTCTTTTGAGAAGTCTCAGTTTGTTTCTCTTTCAAGTTTTCCGCCTTTGAAGCAATTTCTTTCAGCTTTTCCGGAACTTGCTCTTTGGCTTTATCAATGGTTTCCGTAACAATATCTTCTATCTTTTCCGGTTTAGGGAAATCAGTTCCGTTACGTTGGCTTTGGTAGAGCCAGATTGCTCCCACGGCCAGAAGCACAAAGACGAGAAAACTCTTCATTCCACCTCCACTTGGCGAGGATTGTTTTCTTTTTTTTCGGGTAGTCATAATTAGATTAATTTAAACCGCATCCGGAAAATACCTTCTTTATAGTCGGAGCTGATAATTTTGAAAGTACCTATTTCAGATGTATTGTTTACATGTTGACCAATGCAGAGGCATTCATCGTAGTCGCCCACATGAACCACCCGCACCGTTTCAGATGCACCATCCGGCAGCCGTTTCAAGTCGAAGCGTCCGGTAGCCTCTGCTTGAGAGATAAATTCGGTAGTTACCGGTAAGTGGCGAGCTATGACCTCATTGACCACAGTTTCTATTCGGACTATTTCATCCGGAGCAAGTGCTTGAGGCAAGGCAAAGTCAAGTTTGCTCTTTTTCCGTTCGATATGTGCTGATACAGCCCGTCCGCATCCGAAGAGGTTTACCATGGTTCGGTTTACGATATGTTCGCAGGTGTGCATGGGCGGATGCTCTTGTTTGTTATGTTCGTTAAGTTGAGGTTGTTGTTCCATGATTTTGTTTTTATTTTTTAGACAAAAGAACTTATTGTTCAGATTGTTCAGACAAAAGAATCTATTCTTTGGACATAAGAATCTATCCTTTGGACATAAGAACATAAGGACAAAAGAACTTAATTCTTTGGATATAAGATATTTCTCTTATGGCTGATTATGGATGTTTATATTCTCTGAATTTTCTTTTTATTTCAATGCGTTCACCTCCAAAGTTTATTAATAAGCCGTGGTCTGTATGAGTAGCGGTTAAGTAATTTACTAATTGGGTTTCGTGTATGGGAAGGAGATGCTGCACCGCTTTAAGTTCGACGATTATTTCTCCTTCTACGATTATGTCTGCTCTGAATTCTCCCACGACTTCATTTTTGTAATATACATTTATAGGTGTTTCTATATCTGCATGGATACCTTTTTCCTTTAATTCGATTATCAGTGCTTTCTGATAGACGTTTTCAAGAAAACCCGCGGCAAGATGCATTCTTACATTAATAGGCGCATTGAATAATGGTTTTTATCAGACTTTCTATTTCCATATTTTCTTCTGTTCTTCTGTCTGAAAAAGATGAAATAAGTTCTTTTGTCCTTTTCATTACATCACTTGGGTGAGAATTTCTTTGGCCACCTTTCCGTTAACTAGTCCGTCTTCTCCGAAATGTACATCGCGTTCTGTAAAGCGTCGTTCGATTTCATTGATGACCTCTATACCGATATGTTCTTCACTTAAGCGTGTAGTAAGACCTAAGGAGCGGAAAAAAGCCTCCGTTTTTCGGATGGTTTCGTCAATACGGAAGTCATGCGTACCCGAAACCACGCCGAATACGCGTGCACCGAACTGCATGATTTTTTCGCTTTTTTCTTTGCGTAATACCTGCATGGTACCCGGCATGACGATAGCAAGGGTATGACCATGGGTAAGTCCGGTAAGAGCTGTAAGCTCATGACCAATCATGTGAGTGGACCAGTCTTCTGTGACGCCTAAGGCAATAAATCCGTTCAGAGCCATGGTAGCCGACATCATGAAATCCGCCATTAGCTGATAATCTTGTTTGTTTTCTTTGATTTTCGGAGCAATTTCTACCAGCGTTTGCAAGATACTTTCTGCCCAGCGGTCCATCAGTCGAGATTCTCCGGCTTTGGTAAGGTATTGTTCCAGTACATGAACGAATGTGTCTGCGATGCCGCAAGCTATCTGACGGTCGGGTAAAGAAAAAGTCACCTCCGGGTCGAGGATAGAAAATACGGGGAAATTGGCAAAGAAAGGATATTTTTCTTTGGTTTCACGGCAAGAGATAACTGCCCCGTTGTTCATTTCAGAGCCGGTAGCCGGTAAGGTCAGCACCGTTCCCAACGGAATGGTTTGAGTAGCTTTTCCATTTTTCACCAAGTCCCATGCATCGCCCTCGTAAAGCAGTCCCGCAGCAATCAGTTTGGTTCCGTCAATCACCGAACCCCCGCCTACAGCCAACAGGAAGTCTACTTTTTCCTCTTTTCCTAAGGCGATGGCTTTGCGCAATGTTTCAATGGCAGGATTCGGCTCAATGCCCCAGAACTCTACAGTGTCATATTGACCTAGTGCAGCTTTTACCTGGTCATATACACCATTCTTCTTGACACTTCCGCCTCCGAAAGTAATCATGATTTTTTTTCCGGCAGGTATTTCGTTGCTGAGTTCAGCTATAGTTCCTTTGCCCATTACCAGTTTGGTAGGATTCTGAAATTTGAAATTATTCATCATGGTTCTGAAATTTGCGTTTAAGTTAAAATGATTATACGACAAAAATACAATTATTTCCCGTTTCGCAGGCAGAGAGTGGCTTCGATTTGAGAAAAAACTTTCGTTCTTGTGCCGGAATCTTCCGGTTAGCGGTATAAAAACATGCACCTTTCGGGATGTATTCTTAAAACAGAGACTCTGTTTCTATAAACAAAAGCTTTGGCTGTAAAAACAAAGCCTTTGTTTATACAGCCAAAGCTTTTGTTTTGAAAAACGATCGGAGAAAATTCTGTTTTTCCTCACTCTGTTTCGGGTTTTAAAAGAAAACCGTTCGTTTTTCTGCAATAGATAATTTGGAGTGAGGCGTGATTGAAGTCCATAAAGCCAGGTCTTCACCCGTTGCCGGATATACGGCTTCCCCTTGCATATCGGCAGCCAGTGCGCGTAGCATGATATAGTCCATGCCCCGATGATGCACATCGTGCTTCAGAGCTTCTTCTCCCCATTGTCTCCAGAAGACATGTTCAAAGCGTTCGATGTATTTTCCGTCGTCCTCCCAAGCCTCATCAGGAGATACTCCTTCGATGTAAATTTGTCGGAACTCTCCGCGCCAGATTCCTTTCGACCCTTGCAGCTCAAAGTCCAGGCTTCGCGGGCGAGGCAAAGTGGTGTCGTGTGTCAGAGTAATCAATATGCCGGCAGCGGTGCGCATTTGTGTAATCACGATGTCACCCATGGCAACCTTCAGTGAGGAGTCACCTCCCCGGCGGGCTATCAGTTCTTTCAAGCCACAAGCCCGTGAGGCAAACGAGGTGAGTTCAGTAATCCGGTCGGTTCGTCCCACTCCGGCAGCCAGACAGAGAGGTGCCAGTCCGTGTGTAGGATAAAGGTCCCCGTTCTCTTCCAGATAAAACCGGCTTCTCCATATACCCTCAGGTTTATGAGGATTTCCCGGAATCCCCCGCTCGTCAATCAGCATATCGCGCAAATCGTGCCGGTATCCTCCGCGAAGGGCAACCAAGTCGCCCAATACTCCGGCTTGTACCAGATTCAGCATTGCCATGTTTTCACGCATGAACACCGTGTTCTCCAGCGGATAGATGCGCAAGCCTTTCTGTTCGGCAAGTGAAATCAGCGGGCAGTATTCATCTGTTTTCAGTCCTCCTTTTATTTCAAGAGCCACATGGCAACCTTGCTCCAAGGCATACAACATGCCATTTCCACGGAGAGGCAATGACCACAAGGTCGGGGCGGTGGCGGAGAATCATTTCCTTATACCCGTTTGTCTCGCCGGAGAATCGTTCGATTTTTTCTTCCGGCAGAAGCTCAGACGAAGGGTCGAACAGCGCAGTGATGCGGTAAGCATGAATCTGTTTCATCAGACGCAGCAGCCGCATTCCCCGGTAGCCGGCTCCTATTAAAACCGTTTTTATTGTTTTCATTTCTGTCGTTCTTGATTTCCGCATGCAAAGCTATAAGATTTTATCATTATCTTTTCAAGTCTGTATGAAAAATGAAGTTTTTGTCATGCTTGCGACAACCCGTCTTAGCCTAAAAAAGGTTGACTATTTTTACATTAAATCTGAAGTCTGTTGACTTCTCTATCTTATCCCTATAGTTTGTTATCCTAAAGTTTCTTGTCATCCTATGGAAAAGGTAGGTCCCAATAGGATCTTCATCAGTGCCTTTATAGAACAACTTATGCTCTCAAATATAGACATTTATAGGGAATGATGTTCTCTGTTTGTATATTTTTATGGCAATATCTCTATAACTGGTTTATCCTTTCTTTATTTCGCCTGTATGAGTGGCAGCCTCCTGAGGTATCATCCTATGGATACTCATGTCAAGTTGTTTAGTCTTATAGAAAAACACAGCTTTCTTTACAGTCTCAGTAATCTCCTTGATATCATAAAAATATCAGATTATGAAATCTGTTTCCTTCCAATACCTACGGCTGTGTGTTCGAAACTGAACCGGGAGAAAGACTGCTGGTTGAGATTTAGTTGGGGGGTGTCACGCTTTTTCAAGCCCGCAGCGTGTATTATTCTACTTGTATTGGTTTCCCGGTGGGTATCTGCAATATCGGTATTCTGGACATCGTCAACACCAAGGGAGATGCCGATTCGTATTTTTGAGGAAGTAAGACTGATGGATTTGGATTCCCAAAAGATTTTTATGACAAGCAGGACTTACCTCTACGTGGAAATGCCTAAATTCAAGTATACCATGGACGAGTTGGAGATCCTGTTTGATAAGTGGCGGTTAGCGCTGGATACGATGCCGAACCCATTGGGATGACCGGAGATTTTGCAAGAGGCTTTTCGGCGGCTTACTGAAATGAAGGATTAGTATTCCTAATCATGACTTATTCTGTCTTTTGACTGCTTATTACTATTTACTATAGCTTAAGGATTATGAATATAAACAACCGAGGATTATATCATCCATACAGGTAGTGTCATCCTCGGTTGTATAATATGTTATAGTTTGTTTAGAAGTCCCAGATTACTAAGCCATGTGATAGCTCTATAGGGCCACTCATTAACAGGATGCGCAGTATTTCGTATGCCATATCCGTGTCCGCCACTACTGTACAGATGTAGCTCCGCAGGAACCTTGTTAGCCTTCAGTGCATAGTAGTAGAATAGGCTGCTGTTGATATAGTTTTCATCGTCTTTTGCCTGAATCAGAAAAGTGGGAGGTGTTTCAGATGAAACGTGAATGTCTTTTGCTACTTGAAAGTTTGTGCCATCTAGATAGGCGGGATAGATGAGCATGCAAAAATCTGGTCGACAGTTAATAGGCTCTTTAGCTTCAATAGCTGAATCACTTTTTGTAGTGAAACAATTACTGGCCATTGCAGCAAGATGTGCACCCGCAGAGAACCCGATTACACCTATTTGGTTAGACTTTATGTGTAGATTGTTAGCATGGATACGAATGTAACGGATGGCTTGTTGAAGATCTTCCAGGGGAGCTTCATGTTTTAATCGGTTGGCACGACGAGGAACTCGATACTTTAGTAGACAAGCTGTTATTCCCTGATTGTTGAGCCATTCACAAATTTCTGTTCCTTCCAAATCATATGCTAATTATAGCCACCTCCTGGGCATACAATAATAGCTGTTTCTGTGGCTAAATCTGCTTTTGCTGGATAAATAGTGAGGGTAGGAGTACTGACGTCTGTGATGCGTAATACTGTTTTTCCTCCTATTTTATTGCCGTTGTTATGCAGCTTTTCCTTTAGGGAAATCTGTTCGTTAGGTGCTCCTTGAGGAAATAGCTTAATGATGGAGTTTTGCGCTTTGCTATCTGCAAGGCTGATAGTAAAACAAAGTAAAAAGTTTAAAAGATATATCATGTAGTTTACTAGTTTATTTAAATTCTTTATTTCTTTTCTCCAAAGTCAGCCTGTTGCTGTTCTACTTCCTTTAGCTTAAGGTCATTTTCCGCTTTTTGGCGCTGTTCGGCTTCTAGGTCAATAGCAGGAAGTTTGGCAGTAGACTTTTCCTTGGATAGGTTGTGTAGTGGGATATGTGCAGCTTCTGTTGTTGAATAAATCATGGGATGGGCGGCAGGTTTGCTTTCTAGTTCCAATACAGCACTGGTTGGCATCTGTGAGCCTTTCCACCATACGCTGGCTATAACGCGGACTTTGCCGGGTTTCAATGTTGATTGAATCAGAACCGGAGCGGTACCCCATTGTACCGGTGCGGGATTGGCGCCGATATGGGCATCGCCGAGTATACGTCCTTCGCCCTCCACCTGGAACAAGATGCGGTAATTGTTTAGTCGCTTGATGTTCCCGTTCTTGTCGGCTACGGCAGCGATGACAGTTACCAGGTCGGAGCCGTCGGCTTGCAAGTCCATGCCTTCATGGTCGACCCACAGCAGGAGTTTTTCGGGACGGCGGGCAGGACGTATTTCGTGGGTAGCAACGATTTTTCCGTCTATTCTTCCTTCAGCTCGTAGGAAGACTTCTTCCTGTTTGTGCTCCCGCATCGACAGGTTTTTGTCTATCATGAAATCGTACACGTCTTTAAACGTAATAATGGGCGATGGCATGCCTTCTGAAGTTTGCGGATGAGTGTAGGTCCAGGTCTTTCCTCCTTGGTTATAGATGAGGTGCACTTCTTCGCAGTTGGAGTAGACGGTGACATCTTTCGGTGAGAAGGGAGTCATCTCGTGGGCGATATACACCATAGGACCGGTTTCAAAGAGGTGTTCCTGAGGCTCAGGACTGCGTTGGGCCTTGAACATATAGTAGGCATATTTGGGTTGACGGAATGCATCCATCAGACCGCCATAGAATGGGTCGGGGTGGTAACCTCGTTGGTGGTCGAATGAGTGCCATAGGCAGCCGCCTACGTGTTGTGCAGGGGTGCGATAGAGGGCATCGTAGCTGGTATAGGGATAGTTGGGGGCAGCATAATGTTGTGCCTGTACCAGCATGGCTTGCTCGCCCCAGTTGCGGGCTGTCCGGCTGGGGGAGTTGTGCGAGTTCCAGTCGTCCACGTTGTCTCCCCATTCACGGGTAAAGTAAGTTACTTTCGGATCGAGTTGCTGTAGGGGCCAGTCTTTGTCAGCATTGCTGGGGTGAGCAAATTGTACGGGATAAGATTCATGTCCGCGGGCTTCGCTGTCACAGCCGGAATAACAGTAAGGATAAGGGTATTCCTCACGGACGATGTTCTGGGTGCGTTGGGCGAAGTCGGCCGGATACCAGGTTTCGTTCAGGATAGGTTCCCATAGCCAGACACAAGGATGGTTGCGGTCGCGGCGGACCAGCTGGCGGATGTCATCGTACACCCGTTCGGCAAAGACGGGCGTTTCGTTCCAGAATTGCCAGCCGGGGGTGTTGACGATGACAAATAGTCCCAGTTCATCGCAGGCATCCATGAAGGCGGGATCCTGTGGACAATGAGCATTGCGGATGACCTTAAGCCCGGCATCGCGCAGTTTCTTGGCATCACGCCAGTGCAAGCCGTTGGAAAGCGCATTGCCAATGAGGGCAAAATCCTGGTGACGGTTAGCACCGATGAGGGGTTGGCCGTAGGGCTTTCCGTTGAGCCAGAAGCCGTCCTTGCCTTTGAACTCGATGCTGCGGATGCCGATGCGACGGCGATACCCGTCTACTACCTGGCCTTTTGTATCGCGGATGCGGACAAAGAGGTTATAGAGATTCGGCTGTTCGGGACTCCAGAGTTGAGGTGTCTTCAGGGTGACTTTATCTCGGGTGGTGACTGCTTTTCCAGACTGCACCCGGAAGTTGGTGCTTACCAAAGCTGCTGTATGTCCATCGGGCTGTTGCAGTTCATATTCGATGACTCCCTGGAAGGCCTGGTGGCTTTCATTGCGTACCTGTGTCTGTAACAGAACGGTGGCCGAGGCTTCCGATACCTGATCGTAGGCTACGAACAATCCGCCGCCGGCTGTTTCCTGCGCTTGGTTGGGGTCGGTGATGTAAACAGTACGATGGGCAATGAGCCAACAGTCGCGGTAGATACCTCCGAAGTAGCTGAAGTCGAGAACTTCCTGGGCTTTGCCGGGAGGGTAATTGGGATCGTTGCTGTTGTCGGTCCATACGGCGATCACGTTGTCGCGGTCCCATTGTAACGCATCGGTTACGTCTACCACTACGGGTAAGTATCCGCCGTAATGTTCGGCTAGTAACCGACCGTTGACGAAGACCTTGCTTTTGCCCATGATGGCTTCGAAATGTAGAAATAGTTTCTGCCCTTTCAGTTCGGGGGCGGGTGTGAAATGTTTGCGGTACCAGGCTTCGCCTTGGTAGTTGACGCAGCCGCTGGCTTCGACGGGTAGGTACTCCAGACTGTGAGGTAGGGAAATAACATTCCACAGGCTATCCTCAAAGGTTGGTACTTCTGCTCCAGAAACTTTTCCTTTGTAAAAACGCCAGGCTGGATTCAGTGAATAGACAGTTCGTCCCGAGTGGGGAAGTTCATAAAAACCTGCCGTAGAAAACTGAGGTTGATATGCTCCCTGTACCTGCTTGGTCATAAACAAAAGAATGACAAGTAGGAATATAATAGAGCTTCTTTTCATAGGTATTGTATTTATTTGGTTTAAACGGATTTTATAAAAGCCTCAGAGACACTGAGATTATCAGGAACTCTGAGGCTTTGAAACGACTAAAACAGCTTGTAGTTTAATGGTTATTGATTCAGTATCTTATTGCCTCGCTTAATAAGGACAGCTGCAGGAGTTTCAGGAAGTTTTTGCTCGTCAAAGAATTCCAGCATTTTTTCTATTTTTTTGAGCTTTGCCTTGTTTTGGGTATGTTTACACTCTTCTTTGAGTATCTTGATTTTTTCATATGCTTGTATACCCTCAATCAGATGTTCAAATCGCAAGGAAGTTCGGGCACCTGGATAGACTAAATAGGTATCACCTGCAGCCCAAGTATAGAATCGACTGTCTAGCAAGGGTTCAATAACCCAACTGTTGTATGCCCAACGTAGATATCCGTCAAGTTCTGCTTTGGCGGCATACCATCCAAACCATGCGCATTCTGTTGGAGGGCAGAAAGTAAAGGTGTTAGGGTAAGGCTCTTCGCAACTCGTATAAAATGTGGTAACCTTTCCTTCAGATTTACGCTTGGCTTTCATTTGGTTGGAATGTTTCATACGCAAAGCTACACAATAGTCATCCAGTTCGTCTGATAATTCTTCATGCAAGGCTCCAGACAATGAAATCTTGAAGTTTGGGTCTGCTTTGCGAATGACTTTGATGGTTTCTTTCATGTCAGGCATAGGGCGTTCGTCCATGGAAATATGAGCAATCGAGAACCACCCTTTCTCTTTGAGATGGGCGGCAAAGGATTTCAACATCGGTAACCAAAGATCTTCGAATGCCTGTTCTCCTGGTTTGGCTTTTATTTCACGCAGGGTATTAGTTGCTTGGTCATAATACTGGAATGAGAGCTTCCAGGGAATCATCGAATAGCAAGTGATTTCCTTTTGTATACCCAAGTCAATCATAAATTTCACCCAACGGTCAAATACCGTGTAGTCAAAGCTCCATGTGCCATCAGCCTTCTTCATCCAAGTAATCATGGTTTCGAAGAAATCGTAGGTCTGACCGTTCCATGGTTTGTGCATAATGGATGCGGTAATGGCCTTGCCTCCTGCATCGCGATACATTTCCATATAGGGGCGCATACATTCAAAATGCGCCTTACTCCAAGGTTCTACTTGATGATAACGAGCGATAGCGAAGGGGTTTTGCCAAAGGTCTAAGTGAAAAGCCCAGTCCTTTGGCTCGGGGAGGGTCCGATCCTTTACCTGCAATCGAATCTTAAGTTTACCGATTTCTCCCTGTTGGTCTTTGACAGTCACAAAGCCCTGGTAAAATCCAGGCTGGGCATCGCGAGGTACCCATATGCGCACCCAGCCACCTTGACTCGTATGTTTTTCTATGGTCAACTGTTTGGTCAGATGGTCAATAGGATCAGCTACTAAGGTAGAGTCATATAGAGCGGCATCCGGACGTGCCCCGCATCCGCCGCGTTTGTCTTTGTTGAGTTCGTCAGTCAATACATAGCGAACAAATCCGGTCAGCAGTGCTTGTTTACCAATTTTATGTGTTTGGTCTCTATGGGTTAATTCCGAAATGTTGAAGGATAGATTTTCGAGAGTACGGTTGCCCCATATAACCCATTGTGCCGATACACGCTCTCCACGCCATGCTACAAGGTCAATGCTGTGGTTGAGATGCTGAATGGGTGCAGGTTCTTCTTTTTTATACCGGGTGTCTTTGCAGCCCCAGCTTAGCTTTACTTCTTTTACTTTACTCCAAATCTTAGCATCTGATGCTACTGGGTTTTCCAATTCATTGTAGGTTGTAATTGGAAAGGGTGCCTGTCCGGTTAGGTGACCAGAATGTGTGACTCCAATTTTGTCTTGTGCTATGCTTGCAGTGCCTGTTATGGCACTGCAAAGAAGTAAATATGTTATTATTCTCAATTGATTCATTATTTGTTTTTTTATCAAAATGAAGGTTGTTTACCAACCTTCATTTTGGGTACATAGCAAATTCGTTTGGATTTCCTTAGACGGAATAGGTAGGTAGTAATGACGTTTCTTGAAATTGGCAAAACGTAATGGGTCTTGCTCTTCCAATGCTTTTTCAAGTAGTCCCCAACGGCGCAGGTCATAGAAGCGTTCCCCTTCCTTGAAGAATTCTATGGCACGTTGGTGAATGAGCTCGTTCTTTACGGAAACAGCATCAGTTGCACCGCTATAAGGGAGCAGGTTTCCACCACGTGTGCGAATCTGGTTGATGTATTGAATAGCTGTAGGAATACCGCTACCGCCTAGGTTCAGCTCACATTCAGCCAATAATAGGATGACATCTGCAAAACGCATAGCGCGCTCATTGATGTAAGACGGTAGTGTCTCTACTTCCTGTTCACGTGTCCGTGAATTTTGATATTTCAGAATCCAATATGATTTTAATGCTTCTTGGTTGTTTTTAAACACCTCTTGAATGGGGCGCTTGTAGTACATGCATCCAGGATAATCCCATGCTACAGACGTCAGGGCACGGTAGTCGTAATCACCATTAGCTGCTCTTTCTTTAAGGAAGATATCCATCATTTTTTGGGTAGGTTTGGCTTCAAACCATCCTCCAACTTCACCTGCTGCATATTCTACGGCAATGGTTGTTGACTGTGCCGAGTTGGCTGTTTCACCATTGTCCCACTGATTCGAACCGCCAACCGGTTCATAAAGTATTTCGAAGATGCTTTCTTCATTGTTTTCATGTTCCTCATCGAAGTTCCAGGTGAAATCGTCCACTAATTTGTAGGTGTAAGGTGAGCGGGTGAGTGGTTCGAGCACATCCTTGGCTTCCTGCCATCTTTCTTGGTATACATACAATTTTCCTAGATAAGCGAAAGATGTTCCTTTGGTCGGCTTTCCCTTGGCGTTGGTTAAGGGAAGAAGTTTAGCTGCTTTAATGAAATCTTTTTCGGCTTGGGCATAGACATCTTTCTGATCCGACTTTGCCAACTGAAAGGTGGCAGGGTCTTGTGATGCAGTCAAGCGCAAAGGTACGTTCCCAAATTCTTTAGCTAGTTGGAAATAATACATGCCTCGGATGAATAGTGCTTCACCTCTGACTTGGTCAGAAAATTCGCTGCCAAAATCTTTCCCTTCAATTTCTTTAAGAATGGAGTTGGCGCGGTAGATTGCATTATAGAACTGATAGAATATGTTCTGTGTTACACCATTGTTGGGATCATTGGTGAAGCGGTGCATAGAATAGATGTCTTGAATGTCGTTGCGGAATTCAATGTCGTCTGCACGGCTGATTCGAGTCATCAATCCACGAGTACCGTAATAACCACCGTTCCAGTTCTTTAGTGGTGTGTAACAAGAGGTGATTGCTTGTTGAAAATCGTCTTTTGTTTTCCAAAAAGTCTTATCAGTTGGTTTGTTGGGATTGTCGATTTCCAATTTGCCTTCACAGCTGCCCATCATCAGGGCCATCAGGGCTAATGTTATTAACTTATAAGTTTTCATTGTTGTTGCAGTTATTAGAATGAAAGATTAAGACCAAGCATGAACACACGGTTGGTCGGGTATACAAAATTGTCAAATCCTCGCGAAGTAGCACTCTCGGCATTGTTAATGTCTGGTGTATAACCGCTGTAGTCGGTAATTGTGAATAAGTTTTCTGCATTTACATATACACGCAGTTTCTGGATTTTGTCTTGGAACCAATGGTTCGGGAAGGTGTAGCCTATCTGCACACTTCGTAAGCGCAGGAACGATCCGTTTTCAAGGAATCGGTCACTGTTCGGGCGGTTATTTTGATTGGGGTCATCCCAAACTAGACGTGGGTGTGAAGCATCACGGTTCTCAGGTGTCCAATAGTCTAATGTAGATGAAAGGAAGTTGGTTCCTTTGTCTACTCCTTCGAGTTCCAGACGGGTAGCATTGTAAATCTTGTTTCCGAATACGCCTTGCAGACCTACCAGAAAATCAAAGCCTTTATAGGATGCATTGAAGTTAAGTCCCATGGTAAGTTTGGGGAATGGACTGCCTTTGTATACGCGGTCGGCATTGGTAATCTTGCCATCTTTGTTCGTATCAATAAAGCGAATATCTCCAGGCTTGGCGTTGGGCTGTATTTTGCTGCCATCCAAAGAATGTGCATTGATTTCTTCTTCGTTCTGGAAGAGACCATCAGTAGGAATCAACCAAAAACCACCGATTGGATATCCGGCAAGGGTACGTGTTGTGGCTACTCCTGTACGATTGGCTCCACCTTCAATTACTTGATTGGCGTCACCCATAGCTACAACCTTGTTCTTCATGGCATTTCCTGTGAAAGTTAATCCATAAGAAAAATCTTTAGTAGGGGCGTCATTCCAATTCACAGTCCATTCGAAGCCTGTATTCTTGATTTTACCCGCATTGCGCACTGGATCATTGGCTCCGCCTGTAGATACAGGGATGGGAACGGTAAGTAGGATATCCTTGGTGTCCTTTCGGTACCAGTCGGCTGTAACACTTAGTCGCGAATTAAAAAAAGCCAGGTCTACACCCACATTGGTCATGGCTGTTTCCTCCCACTTAATAGCAGGATTGGCAAATTCTTTTGGGAATGCACCATTATAGAGGTTGCCGTTACCATCAGGGTAGTTGATGTTTGAAGTGATAACGCTGGTGTACATATAGTCAGATATCTCTTGATTACCTAAGATACCGTAACCACCGCGTAGCTTGAACTGATCCAGCCAATTGCGAGTACCTTTCATGAACTTTTCTTCAGCCACGTTCCACCCTACTGATACGGATGGAAAATGTCCGTATCGGTTACCCTTAGCAAATTTAGAGGAACCGTCGCGGCGATAGGTAGCTGTCAACAGATAGCGGTTATCATAAGAATAGAACACACGCGAAATAATCGAGGTCATTGCGCTTTCTTTTTTTTCTGTATGGTTCATTCGGTCCTTGGTAGCTGCTCCAACTTCGTGGATTCCGTTAGGAAGCCCTTTACCTGAAGCCATAATGTAACGTGAATGATATTCTTGGAAAGAATAGCCCAGCAATGCTGTTACCTTATGTTTACCAAAGGTTTTGTCGAAAGACAACAGGTTTTCAATTAAGAAATTGTTTCGGTTGTATCGGTATTCCTGCATGTTGGAAACCATATTGTTACGTAACCCAAAGTCAAAAATGTTTTCATAGGCTGTGTTGCGGTCAAACGAAAAGTCTGGCGTTGCATTTAACCTGTATTTCAAGCCAAATGGAAGCTTCAACTCTGCATAAAGGTTGATATAGGCATTGTAGGTATTGGATTTACGTTGGGTAAGGTTTTCATCGAGAATTCCCAGCGGGTTAGGGATATCTGTAGCATCACCATATACCTTACCGTAGCCGCCTTTGTCATTTTCCGGGTCGAACTTTTGGAGAGATGGGATTGATTGCAAGATAATACCTATGTAGCCGCCACGTGCGTATCCGTACAAGGGGTTGTCTTTGTAGGCCGAAAAGACTACATTATTTCCAAATGTGAAGAATCCACGTTTGTATTCCGACTTGAATTGGGCATTGAAACGTTCGAAGTTAGTTCCTTTAATAGTCCCATCTTGATTAATATATCCCAAGCCTGTGTAATAGGTGAAGTATTTGGTTCCACCACGTACGGTCAGATTGTAGTTTTGTATAAGAGCTGGTCCCATCATGATATCTTGCCAGTCATTGTCTTCCTTCATGTTCTGGCTCATTTCAAGCGGCTTGGCTTCTATAGCTTTTCTTGATTCCGTTGTTAAACGTGCCCAATCTTCGGCATTCAGCATGTCAAGATATTTCGAGGGAGTTTGTAGTCCGATGTTGGCTGAAACATCAATAATCGGTTTTCCTTCAGTGTTGGAACCTGATTTAGTGGTAACAATAATGACTCCATTTGCAGCACGTGAACCATAAATAGCTGCAGAAGATGCATCTTTCAGTACATCAATGCTTTCAATGTCGTTTGGATTGAGGTGGTCGATACTGCCCATGTACATGCCATCAACAATATACAAAGGACTGGCATTGTTGAGTGTACCAATGCCGCGAACCATGATGCGTACACCTGATCCTGGTGCGCCGCCCTGTGACACGATGTCCACACCTGCAATTTTACCTTGTAGCGCTTGGCCGATGTTGGTGTTGCTTTGTGTCGTTAATTTGTCGGCACCGATGTTGGCTACAGAGCCAGTCAAATCTGCTTTTTTCTGAACGCCATACCCTACGACTACAACTTCATCTAATGTTTTGGTATCTTCCTTGAGTACACAACGCAAAGTCTTTTTCCCGTTCAGTGCAATGTCCTGTGTAAGATAACCGATGTAGGAAATTTCAATAATAGCTTTGCTGTCTGCATCAAGTGTGAATTTACCGTCTAGATCTGTAATTGTACCTATTGTCGTTCCTTTTATGCGTACATTAGCGCCAATGATACTTTCACCATTGGTGTCTACGACTTGCCCCGTGATAGTATTTGTCTGCTGTGCAACAGAAGTAGTTGGTGTAGTCTCTGTCGTTAAAATGATGTGTTCACCAGCTAGTTCGTATCGTATGCCGGTCCCATCTAGCATTTTGTCTAGGACTTTAGCTACCGTTTCATTTTTGGCATTGACAGAAGTTACCTTGTTGGTATTTACCTGATTGTTGTAAATGAAAAGATAATCTGTTTGGTTTTCGATTTCGTTCAGAACTTTGTCCAGTTTTACCTGATTCATTTGTAGGCTGACCTTTACATTTTGGGAGTGCGCATTTTCAGCATAGGAACATAATGCCCCGGCCATCAGCAGGAACGTGGAAATTCGCATGGTTCTAAAGATTTGTTTAAATCGGGGATTTTTAGTAAAATATACCCCCGACAAAGTGTTTTTTTTCATACCTTAGTATTGATTTAATATAAATTTAAATAGGAATAATTGTTATTGAATCTTAGCCGGTGGGTGTTGTGACACTAGCCGGCATTCTTCTTGTTTAGAGTTATCGGTGTTTGTTCTTCATTGGCTTTTTTGTTTTTAAGTGTTAATTAATATAGATGATTTGATTTTCTGTATCTTTTTCGTAATTGAAATATATGTCTCGCTGGAGTACATTAAGTGCATAATCTATGCCATCAGTCTGACGGAATTTTCCCGTATATGAATAGGAGTGGACAGATTTATTCTTTACAACAATTTTCATTCCATAGTATTTTTCAAACTCTTCCATTACATATTCAAAGGGGATGTTCTTGAAGCAGATAAGTCCTTCTTTCCAACGGTAAGAGGAGAAGTCACTTACTTGGGTAGAAGTAAGTACGCCATCTTTTAGGAATACTTTCTCGTTAGGCTTTAGTGTGAGGCTCTGCTCGGGATTTTGAGGGGATGATACTTTTACGCTTCCTTGCATGAGGGTGGTTTCAAAATTCTTGCTGTCAGGATAGGCTTCCACATCAAATTTTGTGCCTAGTACTTCAATATTGTATTGTTGAGTTTGGACAATAAAAGGCTTGTGGAGGTTTTTGCTTACTTCAAAATAGGCTTCTCCCTGTAAGAATACCGTACGTTCATTGCTGTTGAAACTGGTCGGGTAGCTAAGTGTTGTGCGTGCGTTAAGCCATACAGTAGTTCCATCTGGGAGCGTAAGATGTGTTCTTTGTCCTGCAGGGACGGAAACCGTGTACATTTTTACCTCTTCGTTGTTCCATTGCATATTTTGATAGAGACCATAACAGGCCAAAGTCAAGAGAGCTACTGCTGCTACTTTCATGCATTCTAATGCCAGTTTGCGAAGTTGGAAGTTGCGTGTGGGTTGCATCTGTTTGTGTTCATCGTGTAGCAAGAGTGCATCAAACAAACGTCTTTCTTGTAGAAAGATACGTTCGTTTTCTTTGGAAGATTCCATCCATTGTTTGATGGATAATCCCTCTTGCATGGATAGCTTTCCTGCAAAAAAACGATGTAATGTGTCTCTATTCATAATCTTGGTTTTTTTAGTTCCCTGTATATGAATAGCACTTCATACGAAAGACTTCCTAGTGACTTTTTAGAAAATAATAAAGAAAAAGTGGAAAATAGTCTTTTAGATGCTTGCGAAGGAGTTTTAGGGCTTTTTGGATGTGGAAATCAACTCCTTTATCTGATATTCCCATGAGTAGGGCTATCTCTTTATAGGTTTTGTCTTCATACCGGTTTAACGTGAAAACTTTTCGGGTTTTTTCGGGCATTTCATTCAATGCCTTGTCAACTAATTCCTGAATTTCATTGGTCAACAATTCATAGGGCTCGCAAGCTTCAAGTGTGTTGATGCGGGTGTTTAATTCCCATTCATAATATGCCTTAGCTTGTTCCGAGTAGTTCTCACAGATACGCTCGTGACGCAAGTAGTTAAGACATTTGCTCTTGATAGTTGTCAAAATGTATGCTGGAACGTTTGTTTCATCATTTAAGGAATCACGGTTCTCCCAATAATACAGCATGGAATCAATGGTAATGTCTTCTGCTACCGATTCATCTTTTACATATGAGTTGGCAAATCGCATAAAGCGTTTTTCGAAATCTCGGTAAAGTTGGTTAAATGATACAATGTCTGGTTGGAGTTTTTTCATTCGTGTCTCTTTTCTATTTAGTAACTAATTTTTCCACTTATTTTAATAAAGAGGATGGAAAGTAACAGTAATTCAAATTTTCTTCGTAATTTAGAGGGGAGAATAAAACAGATTTACAATGGAAAGTAAAAATGCTGTTAAAAATACAAAAATAGGTAATTAAAATGAGCTTACCAATATTTTTTTCAGTTAAAGAATAAACTCAGGAGTAACTTTTAGCTGCATTTTAGGTGTTTTGCATCGGTAAAATCGTTCGAAATTTTAACTTCAAGAAGGTTCAGGGTTAAACTGAACCTTCCTATTCATAACGCTCGTCATCATGTGCTTATGGGAAATGACGATTGATAATGTACCCCCCTCCCCTAGCTTTTTAATGGATTTTACGTTGTTTCCAAAAATATGCTGTATCGCGCAAATCGTGCCGGTATCCTCCGCGAAGGGCAACCAAGTCGCCCAATACTCCGGCTTGTACCAGATTCAGCATTGCCATGTTTTCACGCATGAACACCGTGTTCTCCAGCGGATAGATGCGCAAGCCTTTCTGTTCGGCAAGTGAAATCAGCGGGCAGTATTCATCTGTTTTCAGTCCTCCCTTTATTTCAAGAGCCACATGGCAACCTTGCTCCAAGGCATACATAGCCTGCTCAACATGCCATTTCCACGGAGAGGCAATGACCACAAGGTCGGGGCGGTGGCGGAGAATCATTTCCTTATACCCGTTTGTCTCGCCGGAGAATCGTTCGATTTTTTCTTCCGGCAGAAGCTCAGACGAAGGGTCGAACAGCGCAGTGATGCGGTAAGCATGAATCTGTTTCATCAGACGCAGCAGCCGCATTCCCCGGTAGCCGGCTCCTATTAAAACCGTTTTTATTGTTTTCATTTCTGTCGTTCTTGATTTCCGCATGCAAAGCTATAAGATTTTATCATTATCTTTTCAAGTCTGTATGAAAAATGAAGTTTTTGTCATGCTTGCGACAATTGGAATATTAAGCATCCCAGACAGAAGGAAGTGAAAAAAGTGTTTGAACTGTACTCTTTAAGTGAGTTAAATCTTGGCATATTTCTTCGGTTTTTCTATTTTTGCATGGATGACAGCTGCCTTCTTTCTCACCGCAAATCGGGTTTTCCTACTACTGATTTGCGGTGAGATTTTGAGTGGCTGTTCATCTTCCTTCATTATGAAGGCTGATTTTGGATAACTATTGGAGAAAATAAACAAGAGGATGAAAAAATTAATTGCTTTGTTTTGTGTGATTTGCTGTGCCTTGAATATATCGGCCCGGCAAAAGAATTTTACGGTGCTGCAATGGAACATCTGGCAGGAAGGTACCGTTGTGGAAGGAGGATATGATGCCATTGTTCAGGAAATTGTGCGCCTGAAACCGGATTTTGTTACTTTCAGTGAGGTAAGGAACTATAACCAGACAAGGTTTTGTGACCGGATTGTAGAGTCGCTGAAGCAATTTGGAGAAACCTATTATTCATTCTACAGCTATGATTCCGGGTTGCTGAGCCGGCATCCTATCACGGATTCCCTGACTGTATATCCCGAAAACAATGACCACGGGAGTATCTACAAGATGAAATCCCGGATCGGCAATCAGGAGATAGCGGTTTATACAGCCCATCTGGATTATCTGAACGATGCTTATTACAATGTGCGTGGATACGATGGTTCCACTTGGAAAGAGATTCCTATCCCTCAGACCGTGCTTGAGGTCTTGCAGGTGAATGATGCATCTTTGCGCGATGATGCCATCCGTTGCTTTATTGAAGAAGCACGCAAGGATATAGCCCGGGGAACCCTTGTCATATTGGGTGGTGATTTTAACGAGCCTTCTCATCTGGACTGGACCCGTGAAACAAAAGATCTGTTTGACCACCACGGACTTATTGTGCCCTGGACTGTTCCGTTGCTTCTTGACAATGCTGGCTTTATCGACACCTATCGTACGCTTTATCCTGACGTTGTAAATTATCCCGGATTTACATTCCCTGCTGACAATCCGCTGATGCCGTTAGAAAAACTGACTTGGGCACCGAAAGCCGATGAGCGTGAACGTATTGACTATGTGTTTTATTATCCACATCCGTCACTGAAACTTAAGGAAGCGATTGTGTTCGGTCCGGAAGGAAGCATTTCATACAACGAACGGGTGCCGAGCAAATCGAAAGATAAATTCCTGTTGCCCCAAGGGGTTTGGCCGACCGACCATAAAGGGCTGCTTGTTACTTTCTCATTGGAGCAGTAACGTAATGGTTTCTGACACTGTTCTTGTAACTGTCGTTGGGTAGTCGGCAAAAGAAAGGCAGAATAAGGCAATTATCTTTGCCAGAAAGAAGAGGATGTGTTTATTCATAATCCATTCGGGTTAAAGGGTGGTAAAAAGGAAGAACTGTCGCAGATGAATGATTTCGCTATTTGGAAAAAGCATGTGTCTTCTTTATCACGCCGGCAGACTATTCGGTAATCTTGGCATAAACTTCCTTGGCAACCTCTATCACATCGCCTTCGGCTTGCGAAGAATAAGGATGGGTCTGTTTTGTCCACTGTTCTTCAATGTCATAGAAATCTATCTCTTTCACCGGCGCACCGTCCAGCCGGGCTTTTTGCTGGTCAATCCACACTTTCCAGCGGTTGTAATAAAAATCGCGTAGCAAGCCGTTCCATTCCTTGTGTGCATAGTCGCGCAGACCGCCTTCATCAGCTGCCACACGGTTCCCCCATGTCGTAATCTGTACGCGTGCGTTCCATTCATACAAGTCCTTTTCTTCGGGAGTAGTGCCTAAATTACGTGCGCTTCCAATCCATGTGCCTACCTTAAACTCTGGGCGGACGGCAAGTAATTTATCCTGCAAGAGAATGAGGTCGAGGAAGCGCTGTGAAGCAGCTGCAAACAGATCTTTTTCTCCTGCCTTATACGCATCTATCATGACGGGATAAACCAGACGACCCTTTTCAGCCACAGCCTGACGGACAATATCTGTCAAGTCATACTCAAAATTATTATTTCCCTTGAAGCGGTCGGCTGCCGAAAGCATCATGCCTGCGGCACGGATAATATCTTCCGGTTTATAATAAGGTTCCATCTCGCTCCAGCTGGACACCTGATAAACATCGTATCCCGGTCGGGCGCAGAAGACGGATTCATGTGTTCCCTGCTGAGTATTCTTTGCCGGACAGTCATAAATGGTATTACTCAGTAGCAGCCATGCATCCTGAATTGCTTTGTCGACCTTGCCGTAACGTGCCACTGTATAGTTCCTCAGCCACTCCTCTTTGTGAAACCACACCGGACGCCAAGGCAGTTCGCAAAGCAGTTCGAACATGACCGGATTATTTTCCGTGCCTTCCATGGTCATGCCCACTCCTTTCATCGTCTTGCTGAAAGAAGATGTTTTTGCCTTGTAGAACTCATCAATGACGTGCTTCATCTTTCCGTGCAGACCTACATTGCCGCCGTAATTCAGCAGCATGCAGTAGAGCCAGTCATGTTTTCCGAAACCTTCCTTCCGGTACCAGGTCGATTCTGAATCACCCCATTGAGGGCGGCTCTCGGAAAAGAGGTCGAGTACAATCAAATCTCCGGCAGGAAGATTTTCAATCATCTTCTGCCTCGGATTCGCCTGCCATGCCTGGATCACCCAGACAGCTTTCGGGTTTGCCTTTTTCATTGCTCCCCAAATGGCTTGACCTGCAGCATTCAAATCCACACTTGCCACATTTCCTCCTTCGTGGAAAGGATCCATACTGTAAAAATCGGCTTTGCCGTAAAGACGGTTCATCTCCTTGTAATAAAGGTCGGCTATCTCGTTGAAGCGTGAGTCAGTGGGCTGCAGGAAAGCAGGACGCCGGTAGCCGCACCACAAGCCCGGATCGGAAACATTCAGTTTCAGACGCTCTTTGGCATTGTGAGGAACCATCCCCGAATAGCCTGGCAATACCGGCTGGATGCCATATTCACGCATACGCTTGAGGATTTGTTTCTGTAAAGTTTCACGCTGCTTGTACCAGCTGTCGGGATTGGGACCGCCCCAACCTTCGAGGTTATTCATCAGCCACCATCCCTGAAAAGCAGGACCGGCAATAAATTCATTGATTTCGTCTTTGGGATAACCCAGCTGGGTCAATACATTATACCACACCACATCTGCACCTACTACAGCCAAGGGAAGATTGATGCCATGCAATGCCATCCAGTCTATTTCCTTCTCCCAGCGATTCCAGTCCCAGAATGCCATGGTATAGGAATAGGTGCAGTAATTGAAGTCATAACGATATTTCATATCTGTTTCATGACGCTCTTTCCGGGGAACGGCAGGAAGCACGGCCGGGAGCTGCGCCGTCATGCCATTCCACGAAAGATGAATACCTGCATAGTATTTCAGATACCAGTTCACTCCTGTGGCAATGCTCACATAATTATTGCCACGAATCACTACTTTGTCACCTTTCTGGTCTAATTCAAAGAAATCGGCCGGTGACTTTACCTGCTCAATGACAAACTTGCGCGAAGCTCCTTTGTCAATGCGTTCCAGCAAACCTTGTATGGGGGAAGCCGCTTTGACAACCACTGCCATGCAAAGCATGCAAATAAGACAAATCGTTTTCATGTTCGTTTCATGATTTAGAAGTTTATAAAGACAGCTTGCAAATGTGTATATCCGGAGAAGAGAAAGGGGCTTCTTCTTCAATGAACGGTTTGCTTTGCATCTGCTTTTACTTGTAAGAGTCATGTCGGCCTGTATTTGAAGCTGTGATATGACTCTTGCAGGAAGATGTTTTGCAATGTAGTGATTTTAATTGAAAATAATAGGATAAAACGCAGAATAAAGCGCAGAATAAAGCGAATTTGAGCATTCTCACTGACGGTCAGAGGGTTTGACTTCGGGTGGTACGGAATGACATAAGGGCGGAAAAACGGATTTGGGCGGATTACAGCAATAGATGCACTTCCAAATCATTACCCAACACCTGATGCACGTTTAACACTAACGGTCTCTATTTCTGCGTTCTGCGTAGGTTTACATTCTTCCTTTACAACTCCCATAAACTAATTTTGCACCAAACAAAAAGCAAGGATTATGAGGAGTACTTTCAGGACCGTCTTCTATGTAAACGGAAGCAAGGAAAAGAATGGAATTGTCCCCATCATGGGACGGGTTACAATCAACGGGACTATCGCACAGTTCAGTTGCAAGTAGCGTATCTCCAAGGATTTGTGGGATGCTAAAGGCAACAGGGCGAAAGGCAAGAGCCGCGAGGCGGTGACGGTGAACTATGCGCTTGACAACATCAAGGCGCAGATAACGAAGCACTACCAGCGGCTTTCCGACCGTGAGGCATTTGTCACGGCTGAAATGGTACGCAACGCCTATCAAGGCATCGGCACGGAGTATGAAACATTGTTACGAGCCTTTGACAAGGAGAATGAGGCGTTTGCCAAGCGGTTTGATGAAAGAATGTTGAGCATGTATCGTTATGACTTTTAGTATGTTAAGTCGTCCATTCATCAATTCATCGGATTTTCATTCATCATCAAGCCTGCTGTGGAAGCAACGGAGGTGAGTATCGCCATCCGCAGGCTGGCCAGACGGACTTCCGTTCTGCCGACCGACAAGGGAAAACCGACACCGCCGCAGACTTTTGGGAACAAAAGCCATAGCTCATTATGGCGTTTTCTTCACGCACCGCTGACGCTCATGCTAAAAACTCCCCAATGAGCCAGTGGGGTTGCCCCCTGAACGCCCCCGTTTGCTTCCGAAAGAAGCTGCGAGCAGTCCTTTGAGTTGCCCAAAGTTTATGAGTTGTTTTAAAGTCTGAACTCTGTTTTTATGGTAGCAAGTTTGTGTTTCGGGCATACCGAAGCTGTTTGCTATCATCCCATAGCGGGAATTTATATACATCTTATTTTTTGAGCCTGATTTTTTCGTGATAGAAATAATTTACGATGACAGGCTTTCCTTTTTCCGAGCGTCCGTAAGGCAAATCGTTCACCCGATAGGGAAATCCTTGCGTCTGTGCATATTGGGATATGTCCTGCTCCAATGCCTGCCAGTAATCAAGCCTTTTCTTGTTGTAAATCTCATCGTATAATGGGAAGAGTTCGGGATGCTTCTCACGGATATATGCCATTATCTCTCCTTTGAATTGTCCGCGCAGGTTCAGATTTTCAAGCCATATCAAATCGGCATATCCTTTCACTTCCTTGATAATCGTCTTTACATCGGTTATTCCCGGAAATATGGGCGAAACGAAACACACGGTACGGATGCCTGCCTCATAGACTTGGCGCATTGCTTTCAGGCGGCGTTCTATGCTCACGGCGTTGTCCATATCCGCACGAAACTGTTCGTTAAGCGTATTGATTGACCAAGACACTGTTACTTTGGGAAAACGTTTCAACAGGTCGAGGTCGCGAAGGACGAGGTCGGACTTCGTACATACCATAATCTCGGCGTTGCTTCCGCGCAGTTCTTCGAGCAGCCTGCGGGTACGGCGGAATTGTTCCTCATAGGGGTTGTAACCGTCCGTCACGGAACCTATCACGATGCGCTCACCGTCATATTTGTGCGGATTGGCTATCGGTTTCCAGTTCTTCACGTCCTGAAACGCGCCCCACGGTTCTGTATGCCCGGTGAAGCGTTTCATAAACGATGCGTAGCAATACTTGCAGGCGTGAGGGCATCCCACGTAAGGATTGACCGAATATCCTCCGACTGGCAGTGCGGATTTGGTCATAACGCTCTGTACGTCTATTTCCTTGATTGTTTCAGTATTCATTGTATGCGTTTGATAAATTGTTCCGGCAGTTCCTGAATCATCCTTTCTTCCCCCATTATAAGCAGCAAATCCTCTTTCATAAATACGGGGATTCCTTGCGCTTTGGCTTGGTCGGCAATGTGAAGCACCCATTCGAGACGGGAATCCACTTTGCCTTTCCGATGTCCCGTTTCCGTGCCTATGACAACCCAATCGATACCCGCGAAGTCTATCTCTCCGATTTCGTCAAAGATAGGTTCAAAGGTGACGTGGTAATGTTTGGCCTTGATATTTCTTTTCAAATCTTCTAACCTTTTTTTCTCGGAACTGCGCGTGACGGTCACGCCCATCCAGACATTTTCGTCATCCGTAGAAAAACAGACCTTATCCGGACGTTTCGTAAGAAAGATATAAGCGTGTTGCGGATTGCTTTTCATTCTTCCGAAAATCTCCGCGTTCCATTCAGGCTTCCAATCGGAGAAGTCGCTCATTCCGGTCATCAGCCATACGTGAGGTTTTGGAGTGTCGATGATGTGTAGCTTGCGCCCCATATATTCGGGTACAGAAAAATCGTCCGTGATATGGAAGCGGCGACAGTTATTACGGGCATAGCAGTAGCTGCACCCTATTGAGCAGCCTATCACTATGTTCATATTCTTTATCAGGGATTTTATACAGATAGTCATCTGCTTAGAGTTCCTTTTTAGAATCATT
The DNA here is from genome assembly GCA_958434805.1 of uncultured Phocaeicola sp. Next base: position 29,521 of record CAUBDX010000006.1, on the reverse strand, counting down.
TCGGAGAGACTTTCCATTTTACCGGTTCTTTCAGTATGATTCCGTCAGTGGCATCCTCCTGTGAGAATGTATTGCTGCAATATTGTATGCAGAGCATGAGGAGCGGAGTCGTTCCGTTGTTACGGACACTTCGTTTTCCTGCAGGAGATACCCTGACAACGCTACCTTCTTCCACTGGGAACACTGTTCCGTCTACTTGAAATTCACCTTTACCGGAGAGGAAAAAATAAAGCTCCTCATGACTCTTGTGACTATGCAGAAATCCGGTTTCTGTACCCGGGGCGAATGACTGGAAAGAAAACTCGCTTCCCGTAGTTCCGAGAGCGGTGCTGCAGAATACTTTTCCGGGGATTTTCACATCCGGGCCAAGCTGAAGTTCGTATTCATTCAGTTCATTCAACTTACCGACACTGATCGCGGCGAAATTCTGTTCTACCGCGATTTTCCTAATCTTTTTCATCTTTCTAATATTTTGAAATGATTGTTTATACAGTTATTTAAGTGTTATGCTTTCTCCGTCTTCCGGTATAATCAGTCGGCTCATATCCGTCCCGTGATGGCGAGCTTCGTTTCGCAGGATTTCGCGTGTTGTCTGGCAATGGTCAATAGCATCCATGTGTACGGCTATCAGTTTGATTTGTGCGGGGAGCGTGTCGAGCATCGCCATCACTTCCTGTTCGTCGGGGATGATGCAGCCGTCTGTCTTGGAAAATTCGGGGAACACCGCACCGCCGCTGTTTACAACGATATAATCAGGGCGGTATTTTTCCACGGTTTCAAGGATGCACGGTTCCCATTTGCAGTCGCCCATTATATAAATGGTCGGAAGTCCCTCCGCCATCAGCACATAGCCCGACACGGGTCCCATCATCTGGCCTATCTGACCGAAACCGTGATGACCCGTGGTGCGGTGGATGGTCAGGTTGCCTATTGTCTTGCTCTTTTCAATTGCTTCTACATTTGTAAAACCATCTTGCACGAGGGTTTCCTTGTCTTGCGGCTGGGTGTAGAAAGGGATGTCTTTCGGCAAATGTTGTTTCACGCTCGGTTCATAATGGTCAATGTGGTTGTGTGTGAGCAGTACCATATCCACGCCCTCGGTGATTTCGCTGATGGGCATTACCAGATGCACCCTCGGACTTTTATACACGCCGAGAGCGGATTGCAGGGTTCCTTTGTCGGCAAATACGGGGTCAACAAGGATGGTGTGTCCTGCATAATTGATTTTCAAGGTGGCGCTGCGCACCAACCGGATAATAGCTTTCTCGTTCATAATGTTACGCTTTTATGATTTGTCGGGTGCAAAGTTCGGAAGATTCCCCTGATGCCTCTATGCCTTAAAAAGAGAAATATATGCCATTTTGATAAAAGAATGATGTATATTTGCAGAAAGCAAAGAACAAGAGCGATGAAAACGATAACCAACCCCGAAAGACTGGTCAGCGTCCCGTTCAGCAAGACACGTTGCGGCGTGGACTTCTACATCAACACAGGCGAGAGCAAGGACATCTGTGGTGTCTTGACCGAGCACCGGACGTTCAAGACGGATTTTTTCAGTTTCTATTTCTTTCGCCGCGCCAATGGCTATGTGCTGTTAAACTTCCGCAAAATAGAGTTACGGGACGATATGGTGCTCCTCCTGTCGCCGCACCAGCAACAGGAATGGCACGTGGACGAAGCGAAACTGGACTACACCTTTCTTATCTTTCGCGAAGACTTTATGCGCACGTTCATCGCCGACAAGTTCTTCGTCTATCGCCTGCTGTATTATTATCAGACCGACACGCCACCGTACCTGTTTGCCGCGCCGGAAGAACTGGCGGAATATATGCGCCTCTTGGGGAAGATAAAACAGGAGCTGCTGCATCCTGTGGCAGACACTTACAGCCTTATCGTATCTGTGCTTTACTATCTGTTGGTGGTTATCAACCGGGCATACGCCAAAACTTACCGTCTGCCGGTCGAAGTGCCGAAGAACAATTATGCCTTCCAATTCAAAGACCTGTTGGAGAAACATATCCGCGACATGCAGCGTGTTCAGGAATATGCCGATATACTCCGCGTGAGCCGTATCACTCTGAACAACTCCGTCGTGGCGCAGTTCGGCGTGTCCGCCACCCATCTGCTCAAACAACGCTTGTTGGAGGAATTGAAAAACGAGCTGTTGTTCTCCGACCGCAACGTGAGCCAGTTGGCGGACGAGTTCCACTTTTCCGACCCCAGCCATCTGATGCGTTTCTTCAAGCAACAGACGGGAAAGACGTTTACGCAATATATCACGGACTACCAAAAGGGGATTTACGAATGAAAAGCAAGAAAAAACTTTATAAGACTTGCACTCCTATCCTCTTTTTTTGTATTTTGCAGTCGGCGAGAGTTTTTAGGTGGAAATACACCGCATATCACAGAATTAGCAACCGTTGCCAAGTCATTACCTCACTCTTTGAGAAAAGCTTATAAATAGCTTGTTTCTAACAGATTCCTATTTGTGTATCGAATTTTATTTGAAAAGACAAACGATTGGGTTGCGATTTCATCTTTTCTATCCTACTTGTCAGAAAGAACAGTTGCATTCGACGCAGTTTTTGCATGAATCATAGAAAGGAGCGGAGTGTGGAGCGGGTACTTCCGGAAATGCTTGTCGGATTTGAATGGAATTAACGGATAGGTTTCACGCTTCACGGAAGAAGATATTTAGAATGAGAGTCGTTTGTCTAAATACCTAAAAAGAGGGATTGCGGGTCTCGGATAAATTGTCTTATTTTGCAATCGTAAAAACAGGAATAGACTGATTTATGTGTAATACTCGAACTTATAAACCTTCCGATAAGATGAGTGACCTCATCTGTGAGAACTATGCGCTGCTTCAGGTGTTAAGCCGGTTTGGAGTTGCATTGGGCTTTGGTGACAAGTCGGTAAAGGAGGTGTGTGAGCAGAATGGGGTGGATTGTGACACCTTTTTGATTGTTGTGAACTTTCTGGTAGAGGGAAGCAACCTGATTCAAGACTATCCGAAAGGATTGTCTGTACCTGCATTGATGGATTATCTGAAGCGGGCACACCATTTCTTTCTCGATTTCCAGCTACCTACCATCCGCCGGAAACTGATTGAGGCGATCGACTGTTCTTCTGAAAACGAAGTGGCTTTTCTGATTGTCCAATTTTTCGATGCGTATGCGCGTGAAGTGCGTAAACACATGGAGTATGAAAATAAAAAGGTGTTTACTTATGTAGAGCAGCTCTTGAAAGGCGAGCATCCCGGTGAGTATAATATCCGTGTATTTGCACGTCATCATGATCAGATAAATGCCAAGCTTACGGAACTGAAGAATATCATTATTAAGTATTATCCGGGTGGAGATGATAATCAACTGCTGAATGCTACCTTGTTTGATATATTCAGTTGTGAGGCTGATTTGGAGTCGCATAACCGGGTGGAAGATTACCTGTTTGTGCCTGCCATAATGGAATTGGAAAAAGAGGTAAAATGAAATCACAGGAAGTTATACATATAGCCATTGCTGAGGCTTCACTGATTATACGGATTGGGCTGGCTGCAGCTTTGAAGCGCTTGCCAGAATTGAATATCCAGACCGTGGAGATTACGTCGCGGGAAGGATTGCAGCATTGCATGGAGGCACATCAACCTGAAATTCTGATTGTGAACCCTCAGTTTGAAGGATGGTTTGATGCACTGGGGTTCAGAGAGCAGTATCCGCAGACGGAAACCAAGCTGGTTTCTTTAATCTGTTCGGTAGTCGATGCCAATCAGTTGAAGGGGTATGATGAGAGCCTGAACTTGTTTGAGGATATAGACTCGCTGACCCGGAAAGTGTCGGCATTGATGAATGTAGGTGAAGAGGAGGAGGGTGACCAGGATTCATTGAGTTTGCGCGAGAAGGAAATTGTGGGCTGTGTGGTGCGCGGCATGACCAATAAGGAAATAGCCGAAAAGCTGTTTATCTCTGTACATACGGTCATTACACACCGGCGGAATATTACCCGCAAGCTACAGATTCACTCTACTGCCGGCTTGACTATTTATGCTATTGTAAATAAACTGGTAGAACTGAGTGAGGTGAAGATTTGAACTCAAAAACTTACAAACTTAGAAACTTACAGAATACCAATAAGTAGGTATTGCATGAACGGGCAGAAGCCCATATCTTTGCAGTGTTAGTCATATAGAAATTACGTAAACCACAAAAGTAAAAGAAGTTAGTTATTAGTTGGGCATGCCCTGCGAAGTGATTCGCGGGGCGTGCGCGGTTTTAGACGGGAACTAATGTCTTAATTCTTCTTTCCTATGATTTTCCTTGTGAGGTTCGTTTCATTCTGTAGCCCCGTAGTCTTATAAATAAACAAGCGGGGCACCGATTTGCCGATTCCATGAAAACCAAGCTAAATCAATGCCCCGAAGTTAAGAATATATTCTGTCAGGAAATGTCCGGACGAACAGGTGTTTTTATTTTGTGCGTGTTATGGTATATAGAATATTCCCTTTTTTATCAATCATGCGCAACTCAAGCCGGTTCTTATCAGCTGAGATGATGGAGAATCCCGGTTCCGGACTACAGAATAATGTGCCTTCGATGGGTTTCACTTTGCGGCTAAGTGAACCGGCAGAATTGGTAATATAGTCAATGTTGCTGTCCTTTTGACGGATGTGCTGGAAGTTGTGGATGTGACCGCAAATATACATATCCACGTGATGGCGTCGTAAGATGGGGTCTAAACGCTGCTGCATATCAGTGCGCTCTTCCGCATCTTTCGGAGTCTGTGCATAGATGGGGTGATGTCCGGCAACGATTACCCAGTCTTCTTTGGCAGCAGTAAGAACCGAATCAATCCAAGCCAACTGACGTTCATCATCCTGTAAGCATGCATCGGGATATTTATCCTTTTCTTCTCTGTACTTGTTGATCAGCGGAGCTGTATCGATCCATACCACACGCATTGTCATTCCTTTATCGTTAAAGACCTTCGTATAATAGCGGGCAGGCATTTCCCAGCGGCGAGAAACCTTTCCGTAATCGAGAACAGCTTGCGTATTGCCGCGATACTCATGGTTTCCCAATACCGGATACCAATGAATCATCAGTTCCGGATGACTGTAAACCAGTTCGTAGTTCGTCATCCACAACGGATCGTTAACACTTGCCACTCCTTCAAAATGATGAATGTCACCGGTGGCAAGAACGAATTCAGGGTCTGCTCCTTGTTCTGCCATTTCTCCCATCAGCTCGGCAATGGGCTTTTGATCATAGTATCCATTGCGACCTAAATCATTAGCTACATAGAAATTGAATTTATGGTCAAAGATGCTGTAGTCATTGATTTGAGCCTGTAAGCTTCCGCAGAGCAGGATACTTAGTAATAAAGTGTATAACTTTCTCATAATTTATAAGTTAAGTTTGTTTAGAAATTGATTTTTATTCCGGCATTTACTCTTACTCCATAATATTCCACTTGCATGGTACGGTCTTTGGTACCGCAGTAATAGCGTAAAGGCTGGTTCAGCAAGTTGGTAGCTTCAGCATAGACCGTAGTTTTGAATCGTTTGCCCCAGGTGTAGCTGGCGTTAAGGTCCATATAGCTCACGCTGTCATAATAACGGTCCAACAATGCATTGGCTCCCATTTCATCGATGAAAGCTGAAGCAAAGTTATAAGATAATCGTACATTCAAGCCCTTTTTTTCATAATAAAGTGAAGCATTGGCGGTGTGTTCCGGTGACCCGGTCATTTTAACCTCTTCTCCGTCGGCAACCTGGCGATGTTCAAACTGGTAATTTCTGGTTTTTCCGTGGGTATAGGTGTATGTTCCATAGAAACCTACCGCTTTCAGTGCTGGGGCAATGAAGCCGAAATCACGCTGGTAAGCCACTTCTACACCGAAGAGGTTGGCATCGTAAGCATTGATAGGGCGGCTAATTTCATATTTTACCGGTTCACCGTCTTCATTCAAAAGACCATCAGGAATATTCGGGTCGGAAGTGGCACGCCACACTTCATCGACAATCACATCGTTGACGCGCTTATAGAAAATTCCGAGGCTCACCAGACCTACACTTTTGAAGTAATATTCTCCGCTGAGGTCAAAGTTATGAGCAGTGGTGGGCTTTAAGTTGGCATTTCCTATTTTAGCTTCTTCCTCGGCTATGTTGTAATTGATGCTGGGCACCAAGGCTGAATACTTCGGACGTGAAAGAGTTTGTGTGTATGAAGTGCGTAATTTCAAATCATCGTTTACGTTATACTTCAGCAACAAACTGGGCAGCCAGTTGGTATAGTGATGTTTGCGCTCGCCGGTAGGCTCCAGTCGTCCTTGTTCGTTTTCCAGGTTATCTACAATCCAGTTTACTCCGCTGTATTTCAGGCCAGTTCGTTCCATGCGTAATCCCACTACTGCATCCAGCTTTTGTCCCAGACGCTGGTCTAAGCGCAGGTAAGCACTGGTGATTTGCTCTTTAGCGGAATAGTTTCCGGCAGATTCTTCAAGCATCTGAACCCCTTCCATTCCGGCAAAAGTCATGCTGCCGATATACGATTTACTGATGAAAGAGGTTCCACTCAGGTAATTATCTCCCGGCATGAATCCATTTCTGATCTGACCGCTGAGGTTGTCTTGCCATTCATTTTCTGCAATGTCTTCGTATGCATCGGCATAACTGTAACAAATGGTTTCACGCTCTTTATCTTTATTGGTGTATTTGGCCCCGAACTTCAGTGTGCTCCCAAAGAGCCCTTGGGTAAGAGGAAGTTCAAAATTCAAGCGGAATTTCCATTCATTTTCCTTAATTTCCTGATTACTGTTTGTCAGTTCATCGATGCTCCATTTATACTGGCTCAAATCGCCTAACCCTTTGCTCGGATAAGGTTGGCGTGATGTTTTGTCCATGAAGGCAAAATCGCTGAAGAAATCTTTGTTTTTCTTTCCTTTCATGGCCACTCCAAAGTAACGCTCGTTGGGGCGATCTTCCGTGGCGCGTGAGTAAGACGCAGCCCAGTCCATGGTCAGCTTGCCCAACTGATGCTTGCCATCTAATGTGAAGTCCATGGTCTGCTGTAATTCCAGACGTGCATCTTTGTTGTCTCCAGATCCGGCTTTAGTCTGTAAGATAATGCTTTGGTCGGCTGGTTCGTCATTCAGTTTCTTGAATGTCATGCGGTAGCGGTTTTCCCAGTCGCTTCGTCTGTTATAGATTCCCTTAAATGAAATGCTGTGGTTGGCATTAAACTTGTAATCCGTAGCTAATGAATAGCTCTGCCGTTCACGGGTTACATAATACTGGCGAATTTCAGCTTTATCCAGGTAAACTTGTCCGTCATCATCCACATCGTATTCAAATTCGGTATTGTCTGATCCGCCCGGTGCATATTGATAAGAAGCCGATAGCATCACTCCCAGTTTATCTTTAAAATAACGGTCTCCGTAGGTGAGTCCTAAATTCCATAATGGTTTTTCGCTGATCCAGTTATATCCACTTCCGGCAGTAGCATTGATTACGCGTTGGTAGGGAGTGTTTTTAGTTACTAAATTGATGGCGCCGCCAATGGCATCTCCGTCCATGTCCGAGGTAACGACTTTGTTTACTTCAATGGTCTGTACCATATCAGCCGGTATTAAGTCGAGCTGTACGTTACGTGTGTCGCCTTCAGCCGAAGGAACACGGTTACCGTTTACTGTAACCGAAGTTAAGTCTGCACTGGTACCGCGCACTTGTCCGAAACGGGCTTCTCCTTGGTCATATTGTACATTAATACCATTGATTCGTTTCAAGGCATCACCGATATTGGAATCAGGGAATTTACCTACTTGGTCGGCTGAAACGACATTGGTAATACCCATACCGTTTTTTTGCAGGTTTAATGCACGGCGCTGTCCTTGGAATGCACCGCCTACTACAACCTCTTGCAGTTCAACTCCTTCATTCATCACGACATCCTTTTCTAAAGTTTTTCCTTTAGGAATTCTGATTTCCATCTCTACAGGAGAATAGCCTACATAACTGACTTTTACCGTATAGGTTCCAGGGTCAAGATTAGCAAGCGTATAAAATCCGTTGATGTCGCTGGTTACTCCGGTGTGTAGTTTTTCGATGTAGATGGATGCGCCGGGGAGTGTTTGTTTGGATGTGTCTACGATACGTCCGCAGAGGGTACCTTGTGTTGTTGGGCTGAGACTTTCGTCTGCCCATGCATAGTTGTTTCCTGCTGCCAACATCCAAAGGAGTAAGCCGGCTTTTACAATCTTTTTCATACCTGTTGTTTTTTGTTCGTATATGTTTTCAAGTGTTAATTATTTGCCGCAAAGGTATGGGGAGCGAATGACGTGGTGTTTGCAAAGACTTGAAGAAATAGTAACGTCTGTGTGACAATGTAGTTACAATATAGCGGTTGGCCGTTTCTGCTTGTAAATAGTCTTGGATTATGTGTCTTATTTCTAACCAAAGATAAAATAATGTGATAAAATGTAAATAGGTAAGGTTTAAACGCATAAAAATAATAGGTCTTCTTCGTTTTTGTCAATAATAAAATTTACTTTTGCTGCCTGAGATGGCATAAATAAACTATGTGATTTTAATAGGGCCATTACATTTAAAAAATTTACTTTATGAAAGTAGGATTATTTATTCCCTGCTATATTAATGCCGTGTATCCGCAGGTAGGAGTCGCTTCGTATAAACTGCTTAAGAGTTTGGGGGTGGATGTGGATTATCCGCTTGATCAGACGTGTTGCGGGCAGCCGATGGCAAATGCAGGATTTGAAAAGGAATCTGTAGAGTTGGCAAAGCGCTTTGACCGTTTATTTGAACAATACGATTATATCGTAGGTCCTTCAGCGAGTTGTGTTGTGTTTGTACGCGATAATTACGGGCATTTGCTGGCGGGCGAAAAGCACCGATGCCATAGTGAAGGCAAAATATATGATATTTGTGAATTTATACACGATGTGGTAAAGCCAACTTCCTTGGAGGCTTCGTTTCCTCATAAAGTCAGTATTCAAAACAGTTGTCACGGGGTACGGCTGCTGCATCTTTCTTCCCCGAGTGAACTGAATGTACCTTATTATAATAAGTTGCGCGATTTGCTGTCTTTAGTAAAGGACATAGAAATTGTTGAGCCGGAACGTCCGGATGAATGTTGCGGATTTGGTGGTATGTTTGCTGTGGAAGAGGAAGCTGTGTCTGGACAGATGGGACACGATAAGGTGAAACGTCATCTGGCAACCGGGGCTGAATATATTGCCGGGGCAGACAGCTCATGCCTGATGCATCAAAGTGGAATCATTGCACGCGAAAAATACCCCATAAAGACCATTCATGTTGTTGAAATATTAGCTTCTGGTTTATGAGTACAAAGCATTCAAAAGCAGCTGGCCGTTTTTTAGAGAATACAGAAATGGCAGCATGGCATGATGAAACCTTATGGATGGTTCGTGCCAAAAGAGATAAAATGAGTAAAGAGCTTCCGGAGTGGGAGCATCTGCGTGAGTTGGCTTGTGCTACGAAGTTATATTCAAATAGTCATCTGGATCAGTTATTGGTGGAGTTTGAGAAAAATGCACAAGTGAATGGAGCTCAGGTGCATTGGGCTAAAGATGCGGAAGAGTATTGTTCGATTGTTTATGAAATACTTCATCAGCATACTGTAAAGCGTTTTATAAAGAGCAAGTCTATGCTTGCTGAAGAGTGCGGGCTGAATGCTTATCTGGAGGGGAAAGGCATCGATGTGGTAGAAAGTGACTTAGGAGAACGTATTCTTCAACTGATGCATCAGCGTCCCAGCCATATCGTTCTTCCTGCTATCCATGTAAAGAAAGAAGCAATCGGGGCTTTGTTTGTAAAAGAAATGGGAACGGAACCCGGAAATAACGACCAGACTTATCTGACTCATGCAGCAAGAAAGAACCTTCGCCATAAATTTATCGAGGCTGAGGCTGCCATGACGGGAGCGAATTTTGCAGTAGCTTCTACGGGTGAGTGCGTGGTATGTACAAATGAAGGAAATGCAGATATGGGGACTTCTTTGCCTAAGTTGCAGATTACGGCTTTTGGTATGGAGAAAATAGTACCAGACCGGGCTGCCTTGGGAGTTTTTACCCGTTTGTTGGCGCGTTCGGGAACCGGACAGCCGATTACCACTTATACTTCGCATTACCGCAAACCGCGGAAGGGAGGAGAACTTCATATTATTATAGTGGATAACGGACGGAGTAAAATTTTGAATGATCCAGAGCATATAAAGGCACTGAACTGCATCCGTTGTGGGGCATGCATGAATACGTGTCCGGTGTATCGTCGCAGCGGAGGATATTCTTATACTTATTTCATACCAGGTCCTATTGGCATTAACTTAGGTATGCTGAAAAATCCGCAGCGCTATCATGATAATGTGTCGGCCTGTTCGCTTTGTCATTCTTGCCAAAATGTTTGTCCGGTAAAGGTTGATTTGGCTGATCAGATTTATCGTTGGCGCCAGAAACTGGACGGATTGGGTGTTGCCAGTTCATCGAAGAAACTGATGTCAGGAGGAATGCAAATGCTGATGGAACGTCCAGGGGTGTTTAACATGGCTCTTAAGGCGGCTCCTATAGCGAATAAACTTCCTCGCTGGATGACTTATAATGGTTTGAATGCTTGGGGAAAGCAGCATGAAATACCCCTGTTTGCAAAAGAGAGTTTTAATGAAATGTGGAAGAAGAATAAAGTAAAGTGATGAGCAGCAGAGAAGATATTTTACAAAGCATTCGCAGCAATACGCAGATGCGTTATGAAAAACCGGATTATACGTCACTCGAAGTTGAGGCTGTGACTTATAGCAATTTGGTTGAGCATTTCTCCGAGATGGTTGATATGGTGGGAGGAAAGGCTTTCCTTTTGGGAGATTTGAAAATAGACGATGTTGTTACTCGTCGGTACTCGCCCCGAAGAGTGGCTTCTACTATGACAGAAGTAGAAGTGGGAGGGGTGATGCAGAAATTAAATTGTGTCACATTTAATCCGGATGAGGTGGCTTCTACTGCCGAACTGGATGGAACGGATGTTGCTATTGTAAAAGGATGTATCGGCGTATGCGAAAACGGAGCTGTATGGATTCAGCAGGACTTGGAGCAGCGTGCTATTTATTTTATGGCTGAAGCATTGGTTATTTTGCTGGATCACCGTGATTTGGTGAATAATATGCATGAGGCATATAAGCGCATTGATACCGGTGAGTATGGTTACGGTATATTTATTTCCGGTCCTTCGAAAACGGCAGATATCGAGCAGGCATTGGTGTTGGGCGCACATGGAGCGTGCGATGTGATGGTGCTGATTATTTAGCCCTAAATGTTTCTCATAATGTATCGGATGTGTCGCGCCGATAGTCAGGCTTAATTCTATATAACGGTCGAGGCGAGTCGTATATAACAACCAAGGTGGGTTTCGGTAAGACTGGCTTCGGTCGTTCGTATGGTTATTTTAAGCCTTGTTAATGAGAATCCTATGCTAAATGTTTTACTGTTATGTATTTTTCTTGTAAATTTGCACCCTAAATTTGGGAATCCTGTTTCCCTTTGGTAAGAAAGATAAAAAACAAGATAAACACCATGAGTAAGAAATTTACTGAATATTCACAGCTCAACCTTTCAGAAGTAAATAAGGAGGTGCTGAAGAAATGGGATGAAAACGATGTTTTCAACCGCAGTATGACAGAACGTGAAGGACACCCTTCATTTGTGTTTTATGAAGGTCCTCCTTCAGCAAATGGTATGCCGGGTATTCACCACGTAATGGCTCGTACAATTAAGGATACATTCTGCCGTTTCAAGACCATGAAAGGTTTCCAAGTAAAGCGTAAGGCTGGTTGGGATACACATGGATTGCCGGTAGAGCTGGGCGTTGAAAAGGCATTGGGTATTACGAAAGAGGATATTGGTAAAAATATTTCGGTGGCAGAGTATAATAAACACTGCCGTACGGATGTAATGAAGTTTACTAAGGAATGGACCGACCTTACCCATAAGATGGGTTATTGGGTTGATCTGGAAAATCCATACATTACTTACGATAACCGTTACATTGAAACATTGTGGTGGCTGTTAAAACAGCTTTATAATAAAGGCTTGCTTTATAAGGGATATACTATCCAACCGTATTCTCCGGCTGCCGGAACCGGACTCAGTTCGCATGAGTTGAACCAGCCGGGATGTTACCGCGATGTGAAAGACCTGACCGTGGTGGGGCAGTTCAAGATGAAAAACCCGAAACCGGAAATGGCTCAGTGGGGTACTCCTTACTTTATCGCATGGACTACTACTCCTTGGACTTTGCCTTCGAATACAGCATTGTGTGTCGGTCCGAAGATTGATTATGTGGCTGTGCAGACTTATAACGGTTATACCGGAGAAAAGATGACCGTGGTATTGGCTAAGCCTCTGTTATATACACACTTTAACAAAAAAGCGGAAGAACTGGCTTTGGAAGATTATAAACCGGGCGATAAGCTGATTCCGTTTAAAGTGGTGGGTGAATATAAAGGCACTGACCTGGAAGGTATGGAATACGAGCAGTTGATTCCTTGGGTAAAACCGGTGGAAGTAACTGAAGACGGTGCTTGGAAAGAAGCTTCGGCAAAAGCATTCCGTGTTATTTTAGGTGACTATGTGACAACAGAAGATGGTACTGGTATTGTCCATATCGCTCCTACATTTGGTGCTGACGATGCTTTTGTGGCTCGTGCTGCCGGTATTCCTTCTTTGTTTATGATTAACAAGAAGGGTGAAACACGTCCGATGGTTGACTTGACCGGTAAGTTTTATTTAATGAATGAGCTGGATGAAAACTTTGTTAAGGAATGTGTGGACATTGAAAAGTACAAGGAATATGAAGGCCGCTGGGCGAAGAATGCTTATGATCCTCAGTTTACCGTTGATGGGAAATATGATGAAAAAGCAGCTTCTTCTGCCGAGTCTTTGGATGTGTACATTTGTATGATGCTGAAGCAGGGAAATCAAGCCTTCAAGATGGAAAAGCATGTACATAACTATCCGCATTGTTGGCGTACTGATAAGCCGGTGCTTTATTATCCGTTGGATAGCTGGTTTATCCGTTCTACTGCTGCCAAGGAACGTATGATGGAACTGAACAAGACCATCAACTGGAAACCGGAATCAACGGGTACGGGACGCTTCGGCAAGTGGCTTGAAAACTTGAATGACTGGAACTTGAGCCGTTCGCGTTACTGGGGTACTCCGCTTCCTATCTGGCGCAGCGAGGAAGGAGAAGAATTGTGTATCGGTTCGGTTGAGGAATTGTATAATGAAATTGAAAAAGCGGTTGAGACTGGCTTCATGACCGAAAATCCGTATAAGAAACTGGGCTTTGTTCCGGGTACTTATAATAAGGAAAATTACGAAAAGATAGATTTGCACCGTCCGTATGTTGACGATATTGTCTTGGTTTCTGCAACCGGAAAACCGATGAAGCGTGAAACAGACTTGATTGATGTTTGGTTTGATTCAGGTGCAATGCCTTATGCTCAGTTGCATTATCCGTTTGAAAATAAGGAAATCGTAGATAACCGTTCGTATTATCCTGCCGATTTTATTGCTGAGGGGGTTGACCAGACTCGCGGATGGTTCTTTACACTTCATGCCATTGCTACGATGGTGTTCGATAGTGTTGCTTACAAGAATGTGATTTCCAATGGCTTGGTGCTTGACAAGAACGGAAACAAGATGTCAAAACGCTTGGGTAATGCTGTTGATCCGTTTGAAACTATAGAAAAATTTGGTTCCGACCCCTTGCGCTGGTATATGATTACCAATTCATCTCCGTGGGATAACTTGAAGTTTGACAAGGAGGGAGTGGATGAAGTGCGCCGTAAATTCTTCGGTACTTTATATAACACTTATTCATTCTTTGCGCTATATGCCAATGTAGATGGATTTACTTATACAGAAGCAGATGTGCCGGTTGAAGAACGTCCGGAAATCGATCGTTGGATTTTGTCTTTATTGAACTCTTTGATTAAAGATGTAGATGCTTGCTATGCTGACTATGAACCGACCAAGGCTGGTCGTTTGATTACTGATTTTGTAAACGACAACTTGAGTAACTGGTATGTACGTTTGAACCGTAAACGTTTCTGGGGTAGCGCGATGTCGGCTGATAAACTATCGGCTTATCAGACTCTTTATACCTGCTTGGAAACAGTTGCTAAACTGATGGCCCCGATTGCTCCGTTCTATGCAGACCGCTTGTATATGGACTTGATAGCCGTTACAGGCCGTGACAATGTGGTGTCTGTTCACTTGGCAAACTTCCCGGTAGCTAATGAAGCGTTGATTAATAAAGAACTGGAAGCACGTATGCATATGGCACAGGATGTCACTTCAATGGTATTGGCTTTGCGTCGTAAAGTAAATATCAAGGTGCGTCAGCCGCTACAGTGTATTATGGTTCCGGTTGTTGATGAAGATCAGAAACAGCATATCGAAGCGGTGAAAGACTTGATCATGAGTGAAGTGAATGTAAAGGAAATTCGCTTTGCTGAAAGCGGTGAACTGGTGAAGAAAGTAAAATGTGACTTTAAGAAACTTGGCCCTAAATTTGGTAAGCGGATGAAAGCTGTTGCTGCAGCTGTGGCAGGCTTGTCACAGGAAGCAATTGCCGAACTGGAACAAAACGGACAATATACTTTCGTGTTGGATGGTGCTGAAGCGGTGGTAGAAGCAACCGATGTTGAAATCTTCAGTGAGGATATTCCGGGATGGCTGGTTGCCAATGAAGGAAAACTGACCGTGGCTCTTGAAGTGACCGTAACCGATGAACTGAAGCGTGAAGGAGTGGCCCGTGAACTGGTAAACCGTATCCAGAATATTCGTAAGAGTAGCGGTTTTGAAATAACAGACAAGATTGCTGTTGTTTTGTCAAAAAATCCGAACTCAGATGATGCGGTAAATGAATATAATACGTATATTTGTAACCAAGTACTTGCCAGCTCATTGGTTTTGGCTGATGAGGTTGCCGAAGGTACAGAATTGAACTTTGATGATTTTACTCTGTTTGTCAGAGTGACAAAATTGTGATATGAACCCATCCACCCCTTTACTTAAGGGGGTGGATACTATTATTAACTTTTAAATACCTAAACACTATGGCTGAAAAGACGAGATATTCGGATGCAGAGCTCGAAGAGTTCCGTACCATTATCATGGAAAAACTTCAGCTCGCTGAACGCGACTATGAGAAACTGAAAAGCAGTATTATGAACACCGACGGTAATGATACAGATGATACTTCACCTACTTATAAAGTATTGGAAGAAGGGGCTAATACATTATCGAAAGAAGAAACTACCCGTTTGGCTGCTCGACAGTTGAAATTTATTCAGAACCTGCGTGCGGCATTGGTACGTATAGAAAATAAAACGTACGGTATTTGCCGTGAAACAGGCAAGCTGATTCCGGCAGAGCGTCTTCGTGCAGTACCTCATGCAACATTGAGCATTGAAGCCAAGCAAGGCGGGAAAAAGTAATTTACTCAAGTTTTGTAAGTACCCCATTTAACAGCTGGCAGGGTTTCAGTTGACAAGTTGACAAGGTTTCGGTAACCTTGACTGATGGAAATGAAAAGGTTGGGCATGTGATATCCTTGTCAACTCGTCAATTTGTTGCCTTGAAGCTTTGAAAGCGGTCTTACGAAACTTGAATTATTTTTTATAATTATGAAAAAACTCTTCACACAGGGCCGTTTGGCTTTTTTAATTGTTGCTGTAATATTAGTTATTGACCAGATTATAAAGATTGCTGTAAAAACCAATATGGCACTTCATGAAAGCATTCATGTAACCGATTGGTTTTATATTTATTTTACCGAGAATCCGGGTATGGCTTTCGGAATGGAATTATTTGGAAAATTATTTTTAACTCTGTTCCGTATTGTAGCTGTAATCGCAATTACATGGTATCTGGTTAAGATTGTAAAACAGCCGGTAAAATTGAAGAGTGGCTATATAGCTTGTCTTTCTCTTATTTTGGCTGGAGCTATCGGCAATATTATTGATTGCATTTTTTATGGTGAAGTATTTAGTGCCAGCACTCCTTCACAGGTGGCAACTTGGGTTCCGGTAGGAGAAGGATACGCTGACTGGTTGCATGGAAAAGTGGTAGATATGTTTTACTTCCCTATTATTGATACCTATTGGCCTCAGTGGATGCCTTTAGTCGGGGGGGATCACTTTATCTTTTTTAGTCCGATTTTTAACTTTGCGGATGCATCAATCAGCTGTGGGGTGATTTCCTTATTGCTTTTTTACAGCCGTTATCTGACTTCAGAAAGTACACATTCAAATCAAAAATAAATTTCTGTGACCATGAAGAAGAAGTACGTAATTGGGGGATGTATACTTGCGTTGATGGGAGGGCTTTGCGGATGCGGGAAAAAAATACCCAGTAATATCATCCAGCCGGAGGTAATGGAGCCGCTTCTCTATGATTATCATCTGGCTACCACGTTAAGCTCCGACTTGGTTTATACTGAAAACTATAAAAAGGATGCCTACTTGAATTATGTATTTCAAAAGCATCATGTGACAGAAGCTGAGTTTGATTCGTCAATGGTTTGGTATTCACGTCACACCGTACATCTTACAGCGATGTATGAAAATCTGCAGAAGCGTTTTGAAGAAGAAGGTAAGCAGGTTCGGAAATTTGTAGATCAGCGAAGCGGGCAAACGTCTCTGACCTTAGTGGGTGACACTGTGGATATAGACAAACTTTATTGGTTATCATCGTCTGATTTGACCAATAAGATGACTTTTGAACTGAAAACAGACACTTCTTTCAGAACTCATGATGCGTTGGAGTGGGCGGCTGATTTTAAGTTTCTTCCTGAAGTAGATGGAGCAGACATAAAAGTAGTTATGGGACTGAATTTTACATTTGAAAATGACAGTACGCAAGGGGTGACTCGTGTGGTAACAAAGTCAGGGCTTCAGCGGTTGGAGCTAAAAGCAGACTCTGCATTTGCTTTCAAGGCAATAAATGGTTTTATGTATTATATGAATAAAAGTAATACAAGGGGAAGCGTCTTGATAGGCAATATCCATTTGGTTCGTCATCATGACAAGCATACATCAGAACTTCCTGCAGAAAATAAGGATAAAGGATTGACTCCCAAAATGCGCTGATGGATATGCGGAAAGTTGCAGTTCACCGGGTTTTTCTTGCTCCCTTTAACAAGTGGCTCTCTATGCAGGTGGTAGAGCTGGATTTATCAGGAAAGGTGGCTGGACTGACGTCATTGTGTGAAGAACAGCGTGCGACCGAATGGTTAGGTGGGGTTATCGTAATCGCTTCAAAATCTCCTAAAAGAATGGAAGGAGAGTCTTTTTCTGACTTTTGCAATCGGTTATGCAGTGAGGAGGATGCAGTTTCGTTGGCCGACTGCCAGGCATATCATATCATACAGTTTGATGTTGCCGGAATGAATTTCACTCCGGCAAGCAGATTGATTTGTTTATGACATTCTTCTTCGGAATTCAGAGCAGACAATGGAGGTAGCTACTGCTACGTTCAGGGATTCACTGGTCTCTTTCCCTTGCGGGTAATTAGGAATTAAGAGCCGGCGGTTTACCAGTGTGGCAATTTCCGGGCTGATTCCGTTACCTTCATTACCCATGATAATTAATCCGTTTTCGCTTAGTTCTTGTGTGTATATATTTTCCCCATCCAGAAAAGTACCGAACAGCGGAGTTTCTTTTAAAGAAGAAACCAGTTTTTTTAGGTCGCAATAATGCAGTCTGACGCGAGCCAAGGCCCCCATTGTAGCCTGTACTGTTTTGGGGTTGAATGCATCGGCGGTACCCATAGAGCAGAATATATCTTGAATACCAAACCAATCGGCTATACGGATGATGGTTCCTAAATTCCCGGGGTCTTGTATATCGTCAAGAGCCAGGCATAGCGAATGCTTGATACAGTTGGGGGTAAATTCATAATGTGGCATATCGAAAACAGCTAAAACCTCTTGCGGGGATTTCAGCAGACTGACTTTAGTCAATTCTTCTTGACTGACTTCTATGGTTTCTTTTGCGATGGCACATGGATGTTTTTCCAGCCATTCTGATGTACCTAAAAGTAATTTGCAGGAAAAACGTCCCAACAGTTCTCCTACCAGTTTATGACCTTCGGCAATGAAAGCCTGTTCTTCTTTCCGGTATTTTTTCAGTTCAAGCGAATGGATATACTTTATCTTGTTTTTACTAAGCATAGTTCATATACATATTTTAAGAACAAAGCTAAGAAGTTTTTTTTATTATTCCCTATCTTTGCAAGTAAATTTGCATGGGGTGATTATTTGTATGAAGAAATTTATTCATCATATTTTCTTTTTGCTGATCGGAACATTCTTGGTTACGGGATGTTCGGTCAGTAAATTTATACCCGAAGGTCATTATTTGTTGGACGATGTTGAGATTAAGTCAGACAACAGAGAAGTGAAACCTTCGCAGATGACTGCTTATATCCGCCAGACTCCCAATGCAAAATGGTTCAGCCTGATCAAGCTGCCGATGTATATTTATAGTGCCTCAGGCAAGGATTCTACCAAGTGGATGAACCGCTTTTTGCGGAAGATGGGCGATGCCCCCCGTATCTATGATCCGGAAGCAGCCGAGGAGACTCGCAAGCAGGTGCAGCAGGCTGTCCAGAATATGGGTTACATGGGGGCTCAGGTAGACTTGAAAGAGTATAAGAAGGGAAAGAAATTAAAGGCTTCCTATCATATTCATACAGGAGACCCTTATATTATATCTCATATAGCCTACGACATTGCCGATTTTAAAATTCATGACTTTATATTGGCCGATTCAATACACACGCTGCTTCATTCGGGAATGCGCTTCGATGTGAATAAGCTGGATGAAGAACGTCAGCGCATTACTAAGTATTTGCATGATAGAGGCTATTATCGTTTTAATAAAGATTTTATAACCTTCCAGGCCGATACAATGCTAAATACGCATCGTGTTGATCTGACCATGCGGTTTTTACCTTATCAACGTAAAAAGACCGATGTTCCGCAGGCTCACCGCCAATATACCATTCGCGATGTTAACTTTTTGCTTGATGTTGATTTTTCGGAATTATCGGCAGAGGCATTTAAAGGAATGGACTCGCTACGTTCTGACGGTGCTACTTTGTATTATCATGACAAGCTGTTTTTGAGACCTCATGTAATAACCGGATTTAATTTTTTGAAAAGCGGAAACTTATACAGTGCGCGGGAGGTACAGAATACCTATTCGGCATTGGGTCGTTTAGGTATATTGAAATACTCGAATATACGTTTTCAAGAAGATATACAGGGAGATTCAGCTTATGTAGATGCCTATGTAGCCCTGTCGCGCCGAAAGAATAAGTCGCTGTCTTTCGGAATAGAAGGAACAAACTCTGCGGGCGATTTGGGAGCAGCAGCTTCGGTGGCTTATACGCACCGCAATCTGTTTAAGGGCTCGGAAACATTTACGGTAAAGTTACGCGGGGCATATGAGGCAGTAACCGGATTAGAAGGATATGCCAATAGCAACTATATGGAGTATGGTATAGAAAGCAGTTTGAACTTTCCTGAGTTTATGTTTCCCTTCCTTTCATCAGACTTTAAGCGGCGTATACGTGCTACATCTGAAGTAAGTGTGAAATATAACTGGCAAATCCGTCCGGAATTTGAACGCACCGTAGCATCGGCTGCCTGGAGTTACCGCTGGTCGAAGCATCAGGCTAATCATCGTTTTGATGTATTGGATGTCAGCTATATTTATATGCCTTACCGATCTCAAACTTTTAAAGAGTATTTAAATGTGATGGATCAGAAAAATCCGTTGCTGCGTTATAGCTATGAAGACTTGTTTATTGTCCGTATGGGCTATACTTATACGTATAACAGTTCCGGAGCGATGTCTTTAAAAACCGCTCACCGAAACTCTTATTCCATTCGCTTCAATATAGAAGAATCGGGTAATTTTCTGTATGGCTTTTCAAAGCTGTTCCATCGTAATCCCAGTAACGGGGAGGCATTTCAGATGGCGAACATCGACTTTGCTCAATACGTAAAGGCCGATTTTGATTTTGCAAAGAATTTCATGATTGACGACCGGAACGCGCTGGTCTTTCATGTCGGTTTAGGAGTAGCTTATCCTTATGGAAACTCAAAAAGCCTTCCGTTTGAAAAGCTTTATTTTTCCGGTGGTGCCAACAGCGTACGCGGATGGAGGGTGCGTTCTTTAGGACCGGGAGGTTATCGGGGTGATTCGAATAGTTTGGACTATGTGAATCATACGGGGGATATCAAACTGGACTTGAATGTGGAATATCGCACCCACTTGTTCTGGAAGTTAAATGGTGCCGCCTTTATCGATGCCGGTAATGTATGGACTATACGCTATCGTGAAATGCAGCCCGAGGGTTTATTCAAGTTCAACCGTTTCTATAAACAGCTGGCTGTAGCCTATGGGCTGGGCATCCGTTTTGATTTAGATTTTTTGATTATTCGTTTTGACGGGGGAATGAAAGCAATCAATCCGATGGAGAGAGGGCGTGACCGTTATCCTATTGTTTCACCGGATTTCAAGCGTGATTTTGCATTTCATTTTGCCGTAGGTTATCCGTTTTAATTAGTTTGTAATTATGAGTAAAGAGCATACACTTGGTGAGTTGGATGAACTGAAAGCATGGTTTGAGAAACAAGAACTTCCTCAGTCCTTGCAAGTAAGTAAGTTTATGTTTATTCCCAATTTGAAAGAGACCATTATGCATTTAATGGATCAGGCATATGTTTGCTATGCAAACCCTAAGCTGGAAGGTTGTCTTTTGATTTTAGAGCAAATTAAGTTGAAGTTGGAAGAACAAGATAAAGTCTGATTCTTGCGAAGAGTGGAAATTGAAGAGATTCAGCATAAAGATCTGATAAAAAAGCAGCCGGAGAAAACGTTTGATTTTCCCCGGCTGCTTTTATGAGAAATATTATTCCTTGATGTCCTGATACATAAATCGCTTGATACTTTTCTTGGCGGTTTTTTCAAATTCTTCCGGATAAAGTTTGATGCGTGTAATCTGTGAATAGGCAGGAAGAAGCTTATTCAGTTCCACACGGTTTGCTTCAATAGCCGCTTCCAGTTGCGCTTTATTCATATTCTGTGCGAAAGCTTCATCGTTATCCGGATAAACAAGAGCAACCAGTTTGCTGTCTTTTAAAATAATCAATGATTCATTGACAAAAGGCATATTGTTCAGACGTGCTTCAATTTCCTCCGGGTAAATGTTTTGTCCGGAAGCAGTAAGCAGCATATTCTTGCAGCGTCCTTTGATATAAATATTACCGTCGGCATCTTTAATGGCCATATCTCCTGTGTGCAGCCATCCGTTGCTGTCAATGGTTTGTGCCGTAGCCTCCGGATTCTTGTAATAGCCCAGCATCACATTCATACCTCGACAAATCAATTCTCCGGGTATTGTTTCCGGGTGGTCTGAAAGTACACGTGTTTCCATATTGGCTACTGTTTTTCCGCATGAGGTATATTGAATCTCATCCCAACGGCTATGGCAAATCAGCGGGGCGCATTCCGTCATACCATAGGCAATGGTATAGGGAAAGTTTATTTTTCTTAGGAAGGCTTCTACCTCTGCATTAAACGGGGCACCACCTACCACGATTTCTATGAAGTTACCTCCAAAGACCTCCATTGATTTTTGGCGGATTTCAGCTTTGATATGGTCGCTGATAATAGGAAGATTGAGCAGAAGTTTCCCTAACTTGTTGTCTACTTTAGGAAGGATATTCTTCTTAAATATCTTCTCGACAATCAAAGGAACGCAGGCGATGATACGCGGGCGGATTTCGGCAAACGATTCTGCTATGATTTTAGGGCTGGGCATACGGGTAAGAAACCATAAATGTGCTCCTACGGTAATGCCATATAAAAAATCGAATACCAATCCGAAGATATGTCCTAAAGGAAGCATGGATACGATACGGTCGCCTGCCTTCAAGTTGACCTTGTCGTGAATGTGAACGACATTAGACAGAATGCTGCGGTAGGGGAGCATGACTCCTTTTGAATATCCGGTAGTACCCGAAGTATAGTTGATTACCGCTAATTCCTCCGGCTGTTCGCGGCGGTATGAAACCTGTTCGGAGCGGAACCGGCAGGGGTATTTTTTTCCGAATTCTTCATTCAGATGCTCGCGGGCATAAGTCAGCTGTTCAGAGCGTGATACCACGAGGTCAAAGTTTTTCAGTTCAATTATACCCTCCAAGTTAGGCATGGCTGCTTCGTTGAAGTTTTCCCATACCTGGTCGCCCACAAAAAGCATGCGGGCTTCAGAGTGATTAACGATGTTATGAACGTTATCAGCTTTGAATTCATGTAATATAGGAACAGCTACTGCTCCGTAAGTGATGACTCCAAGAAATGTGGCTGTCCAGTTGGCACTGTTGCGTCCGCATAAGGCAATTTTATCGCCCGGACATATACCGGCATGTTGGAGTAAAATATGCATTTTTTCTATTTTGCGTGCTACATCTTTGTATTGTAAGGTAGCTCCTTTGTAGTCTGTCAGAGCATCTTTGTCCCAGTTGGTTCGGATGCTTTGTTCGATAAGTTGTATAAAACTGTCTTTGGTTTCCATTTTTTAGTTTAAAATTGCACAGTTTTTGTCTGCGTGAGCGCAAAATTACTAAAAATAAAGGAGACAGCCACAGAATTTGTTTCATATTTCATAATCTCCTTGATAAGAGGCTCTATTTGAATCTTGTGAATTGTAGCCAATTTTGTATCTTTGTCGAGATATTATTAATAAAAAGAAAAGTCATGTTGATTTATAATACTACGTATCAAGTTGAAATTAACGATGCCCGTAACTTTGTTATCTGGTTAAATGAATGTTATATACCGGAAGCCGAAAAGACGGGAGAGTTGAAAAACCCGCGTATTTTGCGTATTTTAAGCCACCGCGAGCAGGAAAGTGAGTGCTTCTCGCTGCAGTGGGAAGTGGAAGACAGTGCAGCCCTCCATCGCTGGCATACGGCTAAAGGTGCCAGTTTAAATGAAGAGATGATGAAACTCTTTAAAGATAAGGTAATTGGTTTTCCCACCTTGATGGAGGTTATCAAGTGATACGGCCTGTAAAAGAAAAGATTATTTTGGGTATTGACCCCGGAACGAATATTATGGGATACGGAGTGCTGAAGGTTACCGGAACTAAACCTCAGGTAATGACATTAGGCGTGATTGATTTGCGAAAATGTACTGACCCCTATCTGAAGTTGAAGCATATCTATGAACGTGTTCAGGGAGTTATTTCATCGTATCTTCCTGACGAGCTGGCCATTGAAGCTCCTTTCTTTGGAAAGAACGTACAGTCTATGCTGAAGTTGGGCCGTGCGCAGGGAGTTGCCATTGTGGCAGCCTTGTGTAGAGATATTCCGGTTACAGAGTATGCTCCTTTGAAAATAAAAATGGCGATAACGGGAAACGGACAGGCCAGCAAGGAACAAGTGGCTGATATGTTGAAACGCATGTTGCATATCCCCGATTCCGAGATGGGACCATTTATGGATGCGACCGATGCGTTGGGGGCGGCTTATTGTCATTATTTGCAGATGGGGCGTCCGGAAATGCCGAAAGCTTATTCCGGCTGGAAAGATTTTATAGCAAAGAATCCCGATAAAGTACGATAATAAAAAAGAATTATGAGTATCAAAAGTTTGATAGCTATGTCGATGGTGTTGATGACTGCCGGATGCAGTAATGGTCATCAAGAAGGATATGATTCTTTTGATGAATATCCGGTTTATGAGCGTGAATGGAATGAAATGGTTTATTCCCCCGATGAAACCCAGTTTGCTTTATGGGCTCCTACTGCTCAAGAAGTCCGCGTGATGTTATATGATGCAGGTCAGGGAGGTTCGGCATATCGGATGATTCCATTGACAGCCGAAGAAAAAGGCATGTGGAAAGGGAAGATAGAAGAAGATTTAAACGGTAAGTTCTATACGTTTAATGTGAAGATCAACGATGTATGGCAGGGCGACACACCCGGACTGATGGCGAAAGCAGTAGGGGTGAATGGAGACCGGGCTGCGATTCTGGACTTAAAGACCACCGACCCACAGGGATGGGATGATGACCGCCGTCCCCCGTTGAAAAGCTTTTCTGATATTGTAATCTACGAGATGCATCATCGTGACTTTTCTATTGATACGGTTTCCGGCATTCAGAACAGAGGGAAATTCCTGGCTCTGACAGAGAAGGGTACCACAACCTTTCTGGGAGAAAAGACAGGGATTGACCATTTGAAAGAACTGGGGATTACGCATGTTCATTTATTGCCTTCGTTTGACTTTGCATCGGTCGATGAAACTAAACTGAAAAAACCGCAATATAACTGGGGATACGACCCGAAAAACTATAATGTACCCGAAGGCTCGTATGCAACCGACCCTTATAAGCCGGACGTACGCATAAGAGAATTCAAGCAAATGGTAATGGCGCTTCACAAAGCGGGTATCCGGGTTATCATGGATGTGGTTTATAACCATACGGCCATTACTGCCGGAGGAAACTTTGAACGTACTGTTCCGGGATATTTTTACCGTTCAGACGGGCAGGGAAAATTTGCCGATGCCTCCGGATGTGGAAACGAAACGGCAAGCGAACGTCCGATGATGCGTAAGTTTATGATTGAGTCGTTGGTTTATTGGGCTAAAGAATATCATGTAGATGGATTCCGCTTCGATTTGATGGGTATTCATGATATCGAGACTATGAATGCCATCCGGAAAGCTTTAGATAAAGTTGATCCTACTATTTATATATATGGAGAAGGATGGGCGGCAAAGACCCCTCTTTTGCCGTTTGAACAACAGGCGGTAAAAGCCAATGTACATAAGATGCCGGGGGTGGCTGCTTTTAGTGATGAGTTTCGTGACTCCCTGCGGGGAGCGTGGGGCGATGATTCGAAGGGGGCTTTTGTTATCGGACGGTTTGGCTATGCTGACGGGGTGAAATTTGGGCTTGCCGGAGGTATTTCACACGGACAACTGTATAATGATTCTACCGATTTTCCGATTGCTTCTTGGGTGAAAGAGCCTACTCAGTTTATCAGCTATGTGAGCTGCCATGATGATTTATGTATTATTGACCGTTTGAAGAAGACCCTTCCGGGAGCTTCGCAGAAAGAACTGAGTGCATTGCTGAAATTAGCAGAAACGGCTTTGTTTACTTCGCAGGGTGTTCCGTTTATCTACGCTGGCGATGAGATTATGCGTGACAAAAAAGGAGTGCATAATTCATATAAAAGTCCGGATGAGATAAATGCCATAAACTGGCGGAATAAAACTTATAACCGTGAAACCTTTGATTATATCCGAGAATTGATAGCCATGCGTAAAGCTCATCCGGCTTTCCGTATGGGAAATGCCGATTTGGTAAAAACGCATTTGGAGTTCTTGGAAACTCCGGCAGATAATGTAGTGGCTTTCCGCTTGAAAGGGAAGCCTCGTGGAGATTCGTGGATGAACACGATTGTTGTATTAAATGCTCGTACAGAAACGGTCAAGATAGACATTCCGGACGGAAGATACCGGGTGGTTTGTAAAGACGGGAAAATTGATTGGGTTAAAGGACTTGGCATGATTTCCGGAAAGCAGGTGTCTGTTTCTCCTCGTACGGCAATGATTATACATCAGTAGTCTTAAAAAAAAGAAAGAAATGAAACGTGTGATTGCGGTAGAGAATGGAGTTGCTCGCCATCCTTTGTATCGGTTTAATGAACCGCTGAATATACAGATTGGAGCAGGAGAACACCTTGCAGTAGTGGGCGGTAACGGGGCAGGAAAGAGTTTGCTGATAGACACGTTAATCGGACGTTATCCGCTGCTGATGAATGAGGTGGTATATGACTTTTCACCTTCAGAGTCCACATTGATTTCTGATAATGTCAAATATATCACTTTCCGGGATTCTTACGGAGATGCAGATGGTTCGTATTATTATCAGCAACGTTGGAATTCACATGATTTGGATGATATTCCATTGGTTCGGAGTTTGCTTCCTTCCTGTAAGGATGAAAAACTTCGTCGGGTATTATACGACTTGTTTGACATTGAGCCGATGCTCGATAAGTGCATCATCTTTTTATCAAGTGGGGAACTGCGTAAATTTCAACTGACCAAGACGTTGCTGAGTAATCCTAAGGTTTTGATTATGGATAATCCCTTCATCGGATTGGATGCAAAAACCCGTGAACTGCTGCACTCGTTGCTGAAGAAACTGATTGAAACCATTGGTCTGCAAGTGATTCTGGTGCTGTCGAAAACAGACGATATTCCCGGGTTTATTACGCATGTAATCTCGGTGGAGAATCGTGTTTGTCATCCTAAAGTGACTTTGCAGGAATACTTGGCAGACCGTAAGCCGGTTCCTGCTCATGTTTTGCCGGAAGAAAAGCGGCAGCGTATCATCAACCTTCCTTATCAGGATAATCTTTTTCAGGCCGGTCATATCGTTGATTTGAAAAAGGTTAGCATTCGCTATGGGGAACGTGTGATTCTGAAAGATTTAGACTGGACGGTAAAGTGTGGTGAAAGATGGGCGTTGACCGGTGAAAACGGAGCGGGTAAATCTACATTGCTCAGTTTGGTGTGTGCTGATAATCCGCAGAGTTACGCTTGCAATATTTCGTTGTTTGGACGGAAAAGAGGAAGTGGAGAAAGTATTTGGGAAATAAAAAAACATATCGGATACGTTAGCCCTGAAATGCACCGGGCTTACCTGAAGAATTTGCCTGCGGTTGATATCGTAGCAAGTGGTTTGCATGATTCAATAGGCTTGTATAAGAAAACGCAGGACAAAGATAGGGCGATTTGTGAGTGGTGGATGGATATTTTCGGTATTTCTGATTTGAAAGACCGTAGCTTCTTGCAGTTATCTAGTGGCGAGCAGCGTATGGTGTTGCTGGTGCGGGCCTTTGTGAAAGACCCGGAACTGCTCATTTTAGATGAACCTTTGCATGGTTTGGATATGTATAACCGTCGGTTGGTTAAAGATATTATTGAGGCATTTTGTGAACGTAAAGGAAAAACATTAATAATGGTCACTCACTATCAGGAAGAACTTCCTGACGTAATTACGCATTCTTTGTTCTTGAAAAGAAACCGTGAGTTATAGTTGTGGAGACGGATGGCGGGCTGTTGTTCTTCATAAAGCCAATTAGGAATTTATATGTCATGGAAAATAGCATTACAGATAATATAGCTGAAAGTAGAGCGAATAGTTTTATCAACCGCAAAATTATTTTGCGTATTTTGGGTATTCTGCTTTTTATAGAAGCGGGAATGTTTATGGTATGTACGGGCATTTCACTTTGGTATCGTGAGGCCGATTACATTTACTTTGTTTATGCTGCTTTAATTAATGTGGCAGTAGGCTGTGTATTCAGTTTGCTGGGGCGTAAAGCCCGTAATGTAGTTACCCGTCGAGATGGGTATTGTATTGTGGCTTTTACTTGGCTGTTGTTTACGGCATTCGGAATGCTTCCGTTTTATATCAGTGGGGAAATACCTTCGGTGACGGATGCTTTTTTTGAAACCATGTCAGGGCTTACCACAACTGGGGCTACGATTTTGGATAATATTGAGGAACTTCCTCACTCTATGCTGTTTTGGAGAAGTTTCACGCAGTGGGTAGGTGGATTGGGTATTGTGTTCTTTACCATTGCGGTGCTGCCTATTTTCGGAGTGGGTAATCAGGTGCTTTTTTCTGCTGAGGCTACCGGGGTGACGCATGATAAAATTCACCCGAAAATCAGTGTGATGGCTAAATGGCTGTGGACGGTTTATCTGGTGTTGACATTGGCTAGCTTTGTTCTGCTGCTACTGGGCGGAATGGATTGGTTTGATGCGGCTTGTCATGCCTTTACAACTGCCGGAACTGGAGGGTATTCTACTAAGCAGGCAAGTATTTCTTATTGGAATTCGCCTTTTATAGAGTATGTGATTGCTGTGTTTATGATGCTCTCAAGTGTGAACTTTTCTTTGTATTTCATGTGTCTGAAGGGGCGTTATAAGCCGCTGATTCATGATGATGAAGTTAAGTGGTTTTTTACTTCCGTTCTTGTTTTGACGCTTTTGATTTCTGCCTCATTGGTGTATTATAACGGATACGGGGTAGAGCTGGCTTTTCGTAAAGCGCTTTTCCAGGTGGCGGCGATACATACCTCTTGTGGATTTGCAACGGATGATTATAATGTCTGGCCTCCTTTTACATGGATGCTATTGGTTTATGCCATGTTGGCTGGCGGTTGTACGGGGTCAACGGCGGGAGGAATAAAAAACATGCGTCTTGTCATTGTGGTTCGTAATATTAAAAATGAATTTAGCCGGCTGATGCATCCTCGGGCTGTTCTTCCGGTAAAAGTGAATCGGCAGACGGTGTCACGCTCTACTATTTCTACGGTTACGGTTTTTGTCCTGTTTTATTTTATTTGTGTTTTTGTAGGATGGATTGTTTTGATGTTCTTAGGTTTGGGGCTTACCGAGGCTTTTGGCGTTGTTGTCTCAAGTCTGGGAAATATAGGTCCCGGATTGGGAGCTTATGGACCGGCATTTTCATGGAATGCTCTTCCTGATTTGGCAAAGTGGATTGCTTCGTTTCTGATGTTGATCGGGCGACTGGAGTTGTTTGGTATCTTATTGCTTTTTGCCCCAAGTTTTTGGAAAAAAAGATAAGAGCCTGGTTAATTGTACAGATGGATTATTGAGTCTTTATGTAGGTAGGAGTGTAAGGGTGTGAACTGTAAAACGGCTTATTTCTAAATGCCTAAGCGTTTGTTTTAAGATGCTTAGGCATTTCTTTTTATTCGCCTTGGCGTTTGGGTTGAAGCATCAAGGTGTATGCAGTGAGCTTAGTCTGTTTCTGTTTTATGGTTTTCTTTCCGATCGGGCGGGGTGGTGAAATGGGGGATTTCTGAAAAGCAGAACCGTCCGGCAGAAATGCAATGAAGCGCGATTCACTTCTTTTTTCATTGTTAAAAAATGGATTGTCAGGGGGAGATGTAGGGCGAGCGGATGCTGTTCTGCCTGTTCCGCCGTTCTTTTTTTGCATCCGGGACGGATTTAAAAAAGGACTGAGTTGAAAAAAATCTTGTCATTTCAGGGATTTCCGGAAGCCTTGGAGTCTTTTTCTTCGGCCTTTCCGGAAGTTTTTTTCCTCTGTTTTCCTTCTTTCTTCATCCGGTTTAGTCTTTTTCTTCTCCTCCTTTCTTTTTTTCGCCGTAGAGAAATGTGCCATTTCTTCTTGGATAAACCTTTTTTTCTCCTTCAGGAGTGTATGCTTTTGTATTCTGTAAGTATATTTTCCTCCTCCCTTCATCCCTTTTTCCGCCCAGAATCCTCGTATTTCCTGCCTTTGATTCCTGTTTTTCGCTTTCTCCGCCTGCGTTTTTCTGTCTTCTCCCGTGTGCTTATATATAA
>CAUBDX010000005.1 GCA_958434805.1 uncultured Phocaeicola sp. | reverse complement strand
CCTGTCAAAACAAAGGGGCTTAAAATTGCAGCACAATTGCAGAAAGGAGCTTCGGGAGGGGTGATTGAATGGAAAGTGAACTGAATGAACATATAAACCTTATAAATAAAACTGTATGATGAAAACACATGAGAACCGGGCCTTGTTCAGCAAAGCATTGCTAAAGGCCGCAACCTGTCTTTTCCTTACTGCGGGTGCAGGGATGAGCCCTGTATTTGCACTGCCGGAAGCCAGCACATCAGTCATGGAAACAGTTCAACAAAATCAAACCATCAGCGGTCGGATTACCGATACCAGCGGGGAACCTGTCATCGGAGCCAGCGTTGTGGTAAAAGGAACGACCAACGGAACCATTACCGACTTTGACGGTAAGTTCAGCCTCAATGCACCGGCCCAAGGCACATTGACAATATCCTACATAGGATATAAAAAGATGGAAATATCCATCAACGGACAACGAACTGTAAATGTTACGCTAAAAGAAGATACGGAGATACTGGATGAAGTGGTGGTGGTAGGTTATGGCACACAAAAAAAAGCAACCCTGACAGGCTCTGTATCATCTGTAAGCGGTGAAGATATTAAAAAAGTCTCAGCAGCCAATTTAAGTAATACCCTAGCCGGTAAGACAGCCGGTATCATAGCCAATACCCGTTCAGGCGAACCTGGCGAGGATGGAGCCGACATTCTTATCCGCGGAAAAGGGACTTTAGGGAATACTTCTCCACTGATCGTTGTGGATGGTATTGCTGACCGTTCATTCAGCCGCCTCAACCCTGAAGACATCGAATCTATTTCTGTACTGAAAGACGCTTCTGCCGCCATATATGGTGCACGCGCCGCAAATGGTGTTATCCTGGTAACCACCAAACGCGGTAAGGAAGGTAAAATGCAAGTAAACTACAACGGCAGCTACACACTTTCCCAACCGACACGCATCCCCCAAATGCTGAACTCCTACCAGTATGCGACTTATGTAAATGAATATGACGCCGACCCACGCCACGATCAGGGCGGTATCACTTATTCCGATGAAGTGCTGCAACATTATATAAATCATGATGATGATCTAAATTATCCCGACACAGACTGGTGGGATGCAGTGGCCAAAGATTGGGCAGGAAAAACTCAGCACAGCTTGTCCGTAAGTGGTGGCAATGATAAATTATCCTTCTATTCTTCCGCTCAATATATGTGGCAGGATGCCATTTACAAACAGAGCACACAGGACTACAAGCAATATCAATTCATCACCAACATTGATGCCAAAATCAACAAATCCGTACGTTTTAGTTTTGATATTCTGGGACGTCAAGAACAACGTAACCGTGGAATTTATTCGACTCCCTACCTGTTTACTTATTTCCTGACCACTTTTCCCGGCAGCGCTCCCTATTTCCCGAACGGACTCCCACGAGTAGGTTACGATGGTATCACCCGCAATGCCGCCATTATGGTGACAGACCAGCCCGGATACAATAAATACACCTATAATATATTAAACCTGAAGCCCTTGCTGCATATTGACCTGGATATGATTACCAAAGGTTTGTATGTAGAAGGATATGCCGCACTGGATTTCCATTTTGATAACGGCAAATCATTAAATCAGCCGTACGACTTATATTATTATGACAAAGCAACCAATGAATACCAGAACAAAAGAGCAGATACCGGTAAAATCAGTGTAAACTCCTGGTCTAGCAACTACAAAACAATCACCCTGAATGCCCGTATCGGTTATAGCCATACATTTGCCGAAGCTCACAAAGTAGATGCATTCGTGGCCTACGAACAAAGCAAATATGATTATAACACTCTTTCCGCCTATCGTACCAACTATCTGTCTACAGCCATTCCTGAAATATTTGCAGGCAGCAGTGTACCCGAAGACAAGGACAATGGAGGTTATTCAGACGCTACAGCACGTTGCAATTTCTTCGGACGTATCAACTATGGATATAAAGACAAATATTTAGCAGAGGTAACATTGCGCTACGATGGCTCCATGAATTTTGCTCCCGGTCATCGTTGGGGATTGTTCCCGGCTTTCTCACTGGGTTGGGTGATGAGTGAGGAAAAATTCTTCGAACCGATAAAGGATGTGGTCAGCTTCTTCAAACTGAAAGGTTCCTGGGGCATGATGGGTAATGACAATATCGCCGCCTATCAGTTCATGTCCCAATACAAATTCTTAGCAGATAATAAAGGGCCGTACTTTGGAGCAGGAGAGGACGGACACATCAACCAAGGCTTTTACCAAGCACGAGTAGCCAATCCAGTAGTAACTTGGGAAAAAGCAAAGACTTTAAACTTAGGTTTATCCACACAATTCTTAAACGGAAAATTTGGTCTGGATTTTGATTGGTTCCATTCCAACCGTAATGATATCCTTTGTTACCGTAACGCATCCATTCCTTATTACGCAGGAATGACTCTGCCACAAGAGAACATAGGTGAAGTTACTAACTCCGGCATAGAAATCATAGCTACATATCGAGATCGTGCAGGTGATTTTGAATGGGGGATCACAGGTAACTTAACTTACGCAAAAAATAAGGTGAACTATATGGATGAGGCAGCCAGCACTCCTGCATGGCAAAAGACAGAAGGCCATCCCATTGACGGACAAGTACTCTATAAAGCATTAGGCATCTATCAAACTCAAGAGCAGGTAGATAATACGCCACATATTGACGGAGCCAAACCAGGAGACTTGATTTATCAAGATACGAATGGCGACGGTAACATAACATGGGATGATGCAATCCGTATTGATGAAACAGCTACTCCAAAAATCATTTACGGATTTACATTAAATGGAGGTTGGAAAGGTATCGATTTAAATATGTTTTTCCAAGGACAGGCCAAAGCCAGCCAATTAGTCCAGCCAACCATGAACATGGCGACAGATTTTTATGAAGGACGCTGGAAAGAAGGAAACACCTCGGAAGAAAATGCCAACGCACGTTGGCCTAAAGCCTTCATAAAACAAACTTATGGTGATACTTGGAATGGGCAAGCTTCGACATGGTGGTTACGTAATGCATCCTTCTTACGTTTAAAATCAGTGGAATTAGGTTATACATTGCCTAAGGATCTAACAGCTAAAGTAGGAATACAAAAAGCACGAATTTATGTCAACGGAGCAAACTTATTTACGATTGACAACTATAAGATTGCTGATCCGGAAGCAGGTGTAACACGTAATGACAACAACGAAGTAATCAACTCTAACGGTGTGCTAAGCTATCCGTTACAGCGAACGATTACTTTCGGTGCCAATATTACATTTTAAGAAACCCAAAAACGATGAACAATGAAAAAGATATATTTATATGTAGCCTTTGCATTGGCTAGCATAGGCATGATTTCTTGTACAGATATACTTGATCAAGACCCGCTGGACTCTTTCACAGATGAAGCAGTATGGAATGATCTTGCCCTTTCAGAAACTTATCTGAATGCGCAATATATGAACCTGATGGCCGAAAACATGAAGGGCACCCGCTTTGCACACTATACAGACGAAGTTTTTCAAAAACATACTTATGGTTCAGAAAATGTGACCCAAGGATTATTAAGCTGTGATAATGCCGGAATCGGTTGGGATGATACGATGTGGGATCCCTGGTATAGTTATTATCAATATATAAGCAAGTTGAATCTTTTTTTGGAAAAGATAGATAATGTACCCGGAGATGAGACTTCTAGAAACGAACAAAAAGGGCAAGCCCTGTTTCTACGTGCATGGAATTATCACATGCTATACAGCTTATTCGGACGTGTGCCTATCGTAGATCATACTTTTGACCTGGATTCTTCATTTGAACTGCAACGTGAAGATATGGATAAAGTAGCCGATTTCATTATAAAGGATTTAGATGAGGCCGCTGCATTGCTCCCTATAGAGTATAGTGATCCCAATGATTTCGGACGAGTTACCAAAGGAGCTGCTCTAGCTCTGAAATCCAGAGTACTATTATATAAGGCAAGTCCATTATTTGGAACACCCAGCACTGAAAAGTGGCAAGCGGCAGCAAATGCTGCAAAAGCAGTATTCGACTTAAACAAATACTATTTAAAAACGGTAAATAACAGTGAGGAATATGGAGCATTGTTTTATGATGTGAAAAATCCAGAAGTTATTTTCGAAAAATTATTTGACCCTAAATACGGATCAGGTGATAATAACTCATTTTTATATCAGGCTCCATGCGGCATTGGTAACGGCTTCCAAGGATGGGGGAATTTCAATCCGACACAAAATTTAGTGGATAAGTTCCAAATGGCAGACGGTACTGCTTCTGAAAAGAAAACACACTATGACTATTATCCCTGGAACGGGCGTGAAATTCGTTTTTATGCCGCTTTCTTATTAGATGGAGATGAATGGGGGTATGGAAAAGACAAACGCGAGGTAGAAGTATATTATGGAGGAGATGAAACGATTCCTGCCGGCAAAGACAGCAATTGGGGTGAATATTGGTGGAATGCCAGCAATACAGGATACTCCATGCGGAAGTTTCTCGACCCTTCTTATGATGCAACAGGAACAACCATGCACACTACCCCTTGGTTCTTCATCCGTCTTTCAGAAATTTATCTCAACTATGCCGAATGCCAAATTGAGCTAGGTAACAACTCAGAAGCTTTAGAGTATATAAATAAAGTACGTACCCGCGCACTTTTACCACCCGCTACAGGAGAAGATATCAGGGCCGAATATGAATATGAAAGACAAATAGAGCTGGTATTTGAAGGGCAACGTTGGTTTGATCTTCGCCGTTGGAAAAAAATGTATGAAGAATATAGCAAGCCTATTTATGGCGTGACTATCGGCAAATTTAAAAATGAAGACGGCACCTACCGCAAAGAATACTGGACAGATAATATAGTTTCCACACGTGTATTCAATAATGACAAACTGTATTGGGTACCTGTTCCGCGTTGGGAACTGAATAAGTCCAAACTGATTGATGCCGCTCCTTACGAATAATACTATTGGGAAGCAACAGATTATTAATATTAAAAAAGGAGTGTCCAACAAAGATACTCCTTTTTTAATCACCTTCATACATAAAGGAATTTCAAGTCAAATTTTCCTATATAGCTCACTATCCAGACTATTTTGCTATATTTTTGCATGATTGTTTCATATCAATACCTCTCTAAAAACTACTTTTACCCCCACAAAATATGAAAACTATATGAAAAGAACCTTGTGTACCATGAAAACAAAACTTATAATCCTGCTGCTGGCAAGCACACTTACAGCCGGAGCACAAATGTATTTCGGCACTAAAAAAGAAGTACCCGACTCTGTATTTAACGCATTGGCACAAACTCCGCCTATGGGATGGAACAGCTGGAACAAATTCGGATGCAATGTGAGCGAACAGCTCATCAAAGAAATGGCGGACGCCATGATTGCCACAGGCATGAAGGATGCAGGCTATGAATACCTGGTCATCGACGACTGCTGGCAGGTAGGACGAGACGAAGAAGGAAATATACAGGTCGATCCCAAACGTTTTCCCAATGGAATGAAAGCACTGGCAGATTATGTGCATGCCAAAGGACTGAAAATGGGAATATATTCGTGTGCAGGCTCCGAAACATGCCAGGGAAGACCCGGAAGCCGCGGATATCAGTTTCAAGATGCACGTACATACGCCGCATGGGGAATCGATTACCTGAAATACGACTGGTGCTCCAATGAAGGACAAAAGGCGGAAGCTGCTTACCGTACCATGAGCGACGCGCTGAAAGCATGCGGACGTCCTATTGTATTCAGCATTTGCGAATGGGGGGAGAATGAACCATGGAAATGGGGAAAAGGTATCGGACATTTATGGCGCATCACTCCTGACATACGCGATTGCTACCAGTGTGTATTCGACTGGGGAGGTGTGGGAGTACTCGACATTATAGACAAGATGGCCGATCTCTACCCTTATGCCGGACCGGGACATTGGAACGATGCCGAGATGTTGGAAGTAGGTAATGGTGGAATGACACGCGACGAATATATCACCCATTTCTCCATGTGGTGTATGTTAGCAGCACCACTCATGAGCGGCAACGACCTGCGCAATATGGATAAAGAAACCATAGAAATATTAACCAATAAAGAGGTAATAGCCATCAACCAAGATAAAAAAGGAGAACAAGCCCGCCGGTTTATGGATATGGGCGAAAAAGAAATATGGGCAAAGCCGCTGAATGATGGTGAACTGGCTGTATGTTTCATGAACCGTACGGAAAACAGCTGGAAACTGGATTATGACTGGAAAAAACAAACCATCTATTTTGCCGATGAAGTGAACATACATCGGAAGGAATATAAAATAAGAGACCTATGGCAGCACAAAGACATAGGAACCACAGAAAGAAATACCCGGCACGAAATTCCCGCGCATGGAGTATTGATGGTCAGACTGACACCCATTAAATAATGAAACAACTCATTTATAATAATATGAAAACATATATCCTACCCCTGCTCATGATGATGCTCATCTCTTGTTCCAACTCAAAAACACAGGAAAATGAAAGCACAACGGTACCTCTGCCCGAAGGCAAAGAAATCTATATCCCCAAAGACCTGCGAAGCATGGACTTGCAAGACCCCGAAAGCAAATGGAGCTATCACCGCATGGCATGTACCGAAAACTTCGTCATCTTTTGGGAAAAAGGATTTGGTGACAACCTGTCAGACCCTCCTCAGCTGGAAGGACATTCCATGAAAGTAAACCTGAAAAATCTGGAAGAAAAACTAGAGCATTTTTACCATTATTTCTATCACACATTGCAATTCGCCAAAACCGGATCAAAATGCGACAAATACCGCATGATGGTTATGATCAATTATTCACTGGAAGGAACCGCTTATGGTGGAGACTATGACGGTGAGATCGGCGCTCTCTGGATTGCCCCCAACCGGGTACAGGACGAAAAGCTGAATTGTATAGCGCATGAACTGGGACATAGTTTCCAGTCACAAATCACCTGTGACGGCCAAGGAGAAGCCTGGGGTGGTTGCGGCTTCTTCGAAATGACCTCACAATGGATGCTCTGGCAAGTGAATCCAGACTGGATGACCGATGAAAAATATCATTGGGATGCATTCAAGACCCTTACCCACAAGGCTTATCTGCATTTGGAAAACATTTATCATTCACCATACGTCATAGAATATTGGAGCATGAAACGGGGACTGCCGTTCATCGCCGAACTTTATCGTCAGGGAAAAAGAGGGGAAGACCCTGTAATGACTTATAAACGCATGACTGGACTGACTCAGGAACAATTCTGTGATGAAATATTCGACGCCTGCCGTCATTTCATCAATTGGGATTTCCCACGGGTATGGAAAGAGACACGCCCTTATGCCAATCAATATACCTGCAAACTGAACAGCATGGATGACAACTGGTATCAGATCACACCCGAAAATTGTCCGGAAAACTACGGTTTCAACGCCATTCCTCTCTCAATCCCCCCAACCGGACAAACTGTAACAATAGAATTTTGTGGAGAAGCCGATAAAAATGGATTCCACACCATCAATGCAGACAAAGCCGGATGGCGCTATGGAATAGTAACCATCACAAAAGAAGGCAAGGCAGTCTATGGAGAAATGAAAGCAGACCCTGTGGGAAAAATCAGTTATGCTGTGCCAGAGAATTCATCTCCGGAACGTCTCTGGTTCATCGTTATGGGAGCGCCAGCCGAACATTGGATAAATCCGAATCAGGAAGAAAAGGATGCACAATGGCCTTACCGGATAAGAATAACTGGAAGTCAGCCCATTATTCAATAAAACCATATCACATTTTCTTTATGAGGGTGCAACAAAAATAGTACTATCAGACTATTGGCACCCTTTTAAAGAAAATATTTCCACACATTCATATTTCTATCTTGACCTCAATAAATATATTTCATTTTACAATGCTATTATTTCAAACCTTGTTATCTTTGCATAAAGATAAAAATAACAACTATGAAAAGCCCTGTCCTTTCGATACTCTTTCTACTTATATCAGTAACTTTACTTGCTGTACCCAATGATTTCCGTTTCCGACATTTCTCCGTAGAAGACGGATTGTCATCCAACTCTGTACGTGCCATTATGCAAGACAAATATGGTTTTCTATGGATAGGAACAGAAGAAGGTCTGAACCGATATGACGGAATCATGATAAAATCATATTCAATTTGCCCACAGGCAGCAGGCAAATACATATCCTCCCTGTACGGAACCAAAAAGAATATCTGGATAGGGACAGATGAGGGAATCTATATATATGCTTATGCAACGGAAACTTTTACCTATTTCGACCTCACAACTCCCAATAATGTCCGCATAACCAGCATCGTCAACCATATTTTGCAAGATAAAGACGGAAATTTATGGTTCTCGACCAACGGGCAAGGCTTGTTCCGATACAATCTATCAAAAAACTATTTGGAACAATACGAATTTACAAGTGCGTTCGGAATAGTAGCAAGCACAATGGCAGACAGTGACAACCAAATATGGGCTCTCACCAACCAAGGAGAATCAGGTGTTTACAAACTGAACAAAGCAGAAAATAAATTCGAGCCTTTTGGACTTCTTTACAATGCCGGAAATCACCACTCACAAGCATTAGCCATGCTGGAGGATTCAGAACAGACCCTTTGGCTGGGAACATGGGAGTGCGGGTTGCAAAAAATAGATAAATATACGCGGCAAACCACTACCTATTTACACCCTACGGACGGAAAAGGTGTAACACACATTCATTCGTTAATGGAATATGCCCCCCACCAACTATTGATAGGATCGGACGACGGGCTGTTATTATTCAATACCCTTACAGAAGAATATAAACTGTTTACTGAAAATGAAACTGTTCCCAACTCTTTATCAAACCGTTTTGTATATCCCATCATAAAAGACCGGGAAGGAGGTATCTGGATTGGGACTTACTATGGAGGGATTAATTATATTTCACCTAATGCTGAACAATTTGAAAGTTTTTCCCATTCACGACTTTACAATTCTATAAATGGAAATGTTATCGGACGGTTCTGCGAAGATGCTCATGGACAAATATGGATAGCTTCGGACGACGGTGGACTGAACCGATACTCGCCTAAAGACCGGAAGTTCGTTTACTATCTACCGGCTGATCATAAAAACAGCCTTTCCTATCACAACGTCCATGCACTATGCATGGATGGAGACAACCTATGGATAGGAACCTATACTGGAGGAGTGAATGTACTGAATCTGCAAACGGGAACTTTTAAAGTCTACCGCTCTTATACAGATATCCCGACCTCACTGGACGGAACCAGTTCTTACGCCATCTTTAAAGACAGATCGGATAGAATCTGGGTAGCATCCATGAATGGAATCAATCTGTATAACCGGGAAGAGGATAATTTTATCCGTATTAAGAACCTAGATGCTATGACCATAGACATAGACCAAGATACAAAAGGAAATCTCTGGTTTTCCACACAAGGAAAAGGATTGTTCAAATTTCATCCGGAAAAACAAATATGGAAAAACTATGTGCATAACAATACACTGCCCAATACGCTGGCCAATAACCAAGTAAACTGCTGCCTGATAGACAGCCATGGAGAGATATGGGCAGGAACCATGAACGGACTTTGTAAATACAATATAGAGGAAGACAATTTTGAAACCATCCCGTTAGAAATACCCAGCCACAATATATGCAGCATTATCGAAGACCAGCATATATTATGGCTGACCACTACAAAAGGGCTGGTCCGCTATATACCGGGAGAAGGTTGCCAGGTATTTACTAAAAGTGACGGACTACAAAGTGACCAGTTTCTACCCAATGCAGGTATCAAAGCTTCTGACGGAAAAATTTATATCGGATCGGTAAACGGATTCAATGCTTTCTATCCCCATCAAATTAAAACGAATCACGTACGTCCTCCGGTAGTCATTACTGCACTAGAAATATTTAATAAACAAATTCCTGTAGGAAACAAACTGCTTCCAAAATCTCTCAACCAGTTGGAAGAACTGGAGCTATCCTATAAAGAAAATGCATTCAGCTTGCTTTATGCCTCTTTAAGCTATTGCACCCCCAATAAAAACAAATACGCCTATAAACTGGAAGGATTTGACAAAGACTGGAACTATGTAGGCTCCCAAAATAAGGCCACTTACACCAATTTGCCCGCAGGAACCTATCTTTTCAAAGTAAAGGCGACCAATAATGACGGAATATGGAATGAAAAAGGAACCAGTCTGAAAATCACCATCCACCCTCCTTTCTATTGGTCCACCGCTTCCAAACTGCTCTATTTTGTATTGGTTTGCATAGCTTTCGGATTCGTCATCCGCTTCATCATCAAACGGACAGAGAAGAAACATACGGCTGAAATAAACAAACTGAACGCCAACAAGGAAAAAGAAGTACACGAAGCCAAAATCAAGTTCTTCACCATGATAGCCCACGAAATACGCACACCGGTATCCCTTATCATAGGACCTTTGGAGAAAATAATGAAATCTCCCGTGTCCCTGCCGTCTACAGTACGCGACGATCTGAATATTATTGACCGTAACAGCCAGCGTCTGCTGTTCCTGGTAAACCAATTGCTGGATTTCCGGAAAGTGGAACAGGAAGGAATGAAAATGAAGTTTGCTTCCCAAAATATCCACCAACTGCTCAAAGCGGTTTGTGAACGTTTCGAACCTTTCATCGCCCAACATGGAGCACGGCTTACTGTAAAATATCCTGAAGCAGATTTCACGGCTATAGTAGACAGTGAGGCGGTAACCAAACTAGTCAGCAATCTGTTGACCAATGCCAGTAAATACACAAAAGATGAAGTTACTCTTACCTGTATCGTACAGCCGGAACAACATACTTTTATAATCCGAGTGACAGATAACGGCATAGGGATCAGCAAAGAAGAACAAAAGAAGATATTCCATCCGTTCTATCAGGCTATGGATAACAAGCCGGGAACAGGTATCGGCCTCAGCATTGTCAAAAGTATCGTAGAATCACACAATGGCTGTATTGAAGTGGAATCCGAGGTTAACAAAGGATCATCTTTTATCGTAACGTTGCCTATAGAACAAGCACAAGTCCTGCCACAGGATACGGGCACATCACTATTGAACAACCCAGCCATTCCCGAAGGAATCTTGCAAGAGGACCTCTCCGGTTCTCCTATCAAACATAAACCAACCATGCTGATTGTGGATGATAATGAGGAAATGTTGAATTTCCTTTCGAGTAGTCTGGCTGATAAATACAGCATACTTACCGCAGAAGACGGTATAGAAGCACTGAATAAACTAAAAGAAAACGAAGTGACACTCATTGTAAGCGACTGGATGATGCCACGCATGGACGGAGTGGAATTCTGCAAAGCAATAAGGACTAACCAGGCTACCAGTCATATACCCTTCATCCTGCTAACGGCCAAGACAGATACCAACTCCAAGATAGAAGGTATGGATTGTGGTGCAGATGCCTACATAGAGAAACCTTTCTCCATGCAATACTTGGAAGCATGTATCAAGAATCTGGTAGACTTGCGTAATCTGCTGCGTCAGAAATTCTCGAAGATGCCGTTGGTTCCGCTGAACAGCATTGCCAATAATTCTATGGACGACAAGTTCCTTACCCGTATGAATGAAATCATAGAAGAGAATTTCTCCAATCCGGAATTATCCGTAGATTTCCTGGCCGAAAAATTATGTATCAGCCGTTCGGGTCTGTTTGCCAAAATAAAGACATTGGCCAATATCACCCCTAATGAACTGATTCAAGTGGTACGTTTGAAAAAAGCAGCGATCTTGCTGGCAGAAAACAAATATCGCATCAATGAAATCTGTTATATGGTAGGATTCAATAATCCGTCTTATTTCTCCAAATGTTTCCAAAAACAGTTCGGCATGAAACCGGGGGAATTTGTAAACGGGAAAAGAGAAGAATAAAAACCAATCAAAAATCATTTCCTAAAAATAAAAAATCCGGTTTCCCCTTTTCAGAGAAACCGGATCCATGATGAACGAGTGGTTTTATTTCAATCAATAATTATTCTTCTTCACTTCGAAATAAGCTTGCGGATGCAGACATGCAGGACATACTTCAGGAGCTTCCGTACCTACATAAATGTAACCGCAGTTACGGCACTGCCATACAGTTTCTTCCGCTTTCTTGAATACTGTGCCTTCTTCCACATTCTTCAATAAAGCCAGATATCTTTCCTCATGCCCCTTTTCAGCTTCAGCGATTCTGCGATACATAGTAGCGATAGCAGGAAAACCTTCCTGATCGGCCACATCAGCAAAGTGAGGGTAATCAGTAGTCCATTCTTCATTTTCACCGGCAGCGGCAGCTTTCAAATTTTCCATAGTGGTACCAATGATACCTGCAGGATAGCTGGCAGTAATTTCTACCATACCGCCTTCCAACCATTTAAACATACGTTTTGCATGTTCTTTTTCCTGATCGGCTGTTTCTGTAAAAATAGCTGCTATTTGTTCATAACCTTCCTTCTTTGCTGTACTTGCAAAGTAAGTATAACGCATTCTAGCCTGTGATTCACCTGCAAATGAAGTCAGCAAGTTTTTCTCTGTCTGTGTACCTTTTACGCTTTTAGCCATAATTGTTAGTTTTATTAGTTAGTATTATTTGATCATCTGTTGATGACACAAAGATATATATTTTATTTCAAAATTGTATTCATTACAATTACGTTTTTATATTTAATTAAACGTTCACTTTATATAAAATAAACAAGAACACCTATATTTGTGTTCACAACAACATTAACATTTTCCATTATGAAAAACATCATCAAATTATTCACTTTTCCCCTCCTTACTATAATAGGATTTAATTCATGTGCGTCCATACCGTTAAAAATCGGAGAGTCTGAAAACAACTCCACTTACACTGTCAGCTATCTGTTTGAACATGACGGTTGCAAGGTATATCGTTTTTACGATAAAGGAAATTACGTTTACTTCACTACGAGAGGAGATGTAACCAGTATCACAAATGATTCTACCGCCCAACGCACCATTACCATCAACAAAACACCCTATGAATAACAAAAATACGAATTTAAATAGAATAATACCTTAATTTATACATTAATTTTCTCTACTTTTGCAACTCGTTTAAAATCATAGCATAAAGTAGTTGACAAATGAAAGCATTTGAATTCAAACCGAAGCTCTTCACTACCCTACAGAATTATTCAAAAGAGAGCTTCATGGCCGACCTCATGGCCGGAATTATCGTAGGTATTGTTGCACTTCCACTGGCTATCGCATTTGGTATCGCTTCGGGAGTTTCCCCAGAAAAAGGCATCATCACTGCTATTGTAGCAGGATTTATCATCTCTTTATTAGGAGGAAGCAAAGTACAGATAGGCGGACCTACCGGAGCATTTATCGTAATTATCTATGGAATCATCCAAGAATACGGCATCAGCGGATTAACAGTAGCAACTCTTATGGCAGGAGTACTCCTTATTTTATTAGGTGTATTCAAGCTGGGAGCTGTTATCAAATTCATTCCTTATCCCATTATTGTAGGATTTACCAGTGGTATTGCCGTTACCATCTTTACGACACAGATTGCCGATATCTTCGGACTGAACTTCGGAGGAGAAAAAGTACCGGGAGACTTCATAGGTAAATGGATGATGTATTTCCGTCATTTTGATACTGTTAATTGGTGGAACGCCATTGTCAGCATAGTCAGCGTCCTGATTATCGCACTGACTCCCCGGTTCTCAAAAAAGATTCCAGGTTCACTGATTGCCATCATTGTAGTAACCATTGCCGTGTACCTGATGAAAACATATGGCGGAATCACTTGTATCGACACCATTGGCGACCGTTTTACCATTCAGTCACAGCTGCCGGATGCAGTAGTGCCCGAATTAAATTGGGAAGCTATCAAGAATTTATTTCCGGTTGCCATCACCATTGCTGTACTGGGAGCCATAGAATCTCTGTTGTCTGCTGCCGTAGCCGATGGTGTCATTGGTGACCGCCACGATTCAAACACGGAACTGATAGCCCAGGGCGCAGCCAATATTATCGCTCCGCTGTTTGGCGGTATTCCTGCTACAGGAGCCATCGCACGTACCATGACCAATATCAACAACGGTGGAAAATCACCTGTTGCAGGTATCATTCATGCAGTCATTCTGTTGCTGATTCTCTTGTTCCTGATGCCTCTGGCACAATATATCCCGATGGCCTGTCTGGCAGGTGTATTGGTGATTGTTTCCTATAACATGAGCGGCTGGCGTACTTTCAAAGCGTTGCTGAAGAATCCGAAATCAGACGTCACCGTATTGTTGATCACTTTCTTCTTGACTGTTATCTTCGATTTGACCGTAGCTATTGAAGTGGGTTTGCTCATTGCCTGTGTATTGTTCATGAAACGTGTCATGGAAACAACAGAAATATCGGTTATC
Organism: uncultured Phocaeicola sp.; assembly: GCA_958434805.1. Next base: position 84,414 of record CAUBDX010000005.1, on the reverse strand, counting down.
AAAAATGAAATCGACCCCAATAATGAATCCGATCTGGAAGTGCACGAAGAACATCTCATGGTTCCCAAAGGTGTGGAAGTATATGAAATCAACGGTCCCTACTTCTTTGGTATCGCTACCAAGTTTGAGGAAATCATGTCCGAACTGGGCGACCGTCCCAAAGTACGGATCGTACGTATGCGTAAAGTACCATTCATTGATTCTACCGGTATTCACAACCTGACTAATCTATGCGAAATGTCTAAGAAAGAAAATATTCAGATTGTGCTTTCGGGAGTGAATGAAAAAGTGCATCAAATTCTTGAAAAATCAGGATTTAATGAACTGCTGGGAAAAGAAAATATCTGTCCTAATATCAATGTGGCTTTGGAGAAAGCAAAGGCTATTATAGAAAAATAAAATAAGAAAGGAGAGCATTATGGACTAAAATAAATGCTCTCCTTTTTGATTCTATTCTGCTAATGAGGGACAGGAATAGAAAGCCAATATCCTTTTTTCAGTAAATAAGTGTAAAATGCCCCCATACTCCTCACTGGTGTTTTAAAATCTTGAAATCAGATTTATCATTAAAAGACCTTATCCGCATCCCTAAGCCCTTCCTGCCATATAGCCAAGTGCTTTCTTCGTGTTTGTTGTATTTCCATAGCTTATGGAAATAGATAAATGAATATTCAATGCCTCCAACAGCATATTTCCTAAAAGGCTGTTACCTCCCCCATTATACCGCATATCAACAACCAGCAAAGAAACTCCCCTTTGATTCATATCCTGAATCATGTGTTCCAAAAAATGGAGTATAAATAAAAATTCCCGTTAAAATAGCGGACAGAAAATGGATATAGCGACAACGGTTCTATATTCACAAAAGTATGGGCATCCTGCAAAAGAACTAACAATTCATTAATTCTCAGCTGGAAATCGGCTAAAGTGATGTTATTTATTCATATCACAAAGCTCATCGCAAGCGGACAGGACAAACTGACGGCATTAGGCTTTCAATGACTTGTCAAGAATAAAAGCTGGATGTACCTTGGTCAGAAAGATGAAAAAGTTCATCAGTTCGTTCTGATAAAGATTAAAGCTTCCATCATTATAATCAGGGATAGAAGTATATTCCATTATTATTCAAATCCATTCAATTGCAAGTATGTGAAACAACGTATCTCCAGTCTTTGAAAAATATCCAGGAATAAATTATATGTTTTAATAGTGACCTGAAAAAGTAAGATATGTTCATGAGCAAAGTAAGTTCACTTCATCGGCAAAGTAAGTCAACTTACTTGCCCTTTGAAGTCAACTTACTTTTTTCTCAATACGAGACCGATACCGGAATGCCGGAATCCTTTATCAATTTTCCTATTCTGTCCAATTCCTCATGAGTAGCCTTTTCCAAATCATGATCGGGCGTTTCACGGTCGATGGTGTAAATCATCACCTGACGGGGAGCAATCTCTTTCACCGTTTCCAGCCAGGGCAGCACATACCGATCTGAAGTATTATCCACATCCTGCCCTTGATATTTACCTTTCATGAACATGGTCTGAATAATCAGATTACCTTTGAAAGCTTTCATCCCTTTTATAATTTTCCGCACATCATAGTGCCCGGTCGGGCGGTCTGTCAATCGAATATAATCCGTATCAATAGTATCCAGCTTCAATATATTATTATCTATCTTATTCAATGCATCAAATACCTCCGGTTTGTGAATAAAAGTAGAATTACTCAATACACTCACTTTTGCCTGAGGAAAATATATATCACGCAATGCCAAAGTATCCTCTATAATTCCTGCAAAGTGAGGATGAGCCGTCGGTTCGCCATTACCGGCAAAAGTCAGCACATCCGGTTTAGGACCATTTTGCTGCATATCAATCAAACGGGCTTCCAAAGCCTCACGAACCTGCTCGCGAGTAGGCAGTTTCTTTTGGGGACGATGATCTTCATTAAAACCACATTCGCAATAAATGCAATCGAAGGTACAAAATTTACCATCTTCAGGAAGAAGATTGATTCCTAAAGACACTCCCAAACGACGACTATGTACCGGACCGAAGATGGGAGAAGGATAAATGACTGTTGACATAGTTCTTTTTTCAGTTGATAACAGTACAAAAATACAGAATGTTTTTCAAAATTTCAGTCTCAACTGCAAATAAAGGTCACTCTTTGTACTGCCGTCAATTTCCTCCAAAGCGGAACTTATCTTATCCCGATTGAAATAATGGGTAGTTCCGTACTTGGCCTGCAAGATAATGTGTTTATTCAATTCATAACGGGCGTTCACTGCCACACGCATACCTTTATAATAGAATGAAGGCATGGAAAAAGCATAGAGCACACTCTTTTCATAGATAGTAAGACGGGAATTATAGTCATCCGTATTAAACCATGCGGCACTCAAATCAAGCTGAAGAGGAAGCAAATGAAATGTATAAGCAGCACTTTGAGAAACCAGAAAACCATTGGAAGCAGATTGCCCACGAAAGTTGATGCGTACATAATCCGCTATGGTTTTCAATGTCAGTTTATCTTTCACGCTATAATTCAATTGGTATCGGCATTTCTGCTGAATAGATGGAATAGTTTGCTTGGTTTTATCCGCAGCAGTGAAGTCCTTTTCCTTCTTTTTATAACGATATCTTATAAACATTTCCAGTTCATAAGTAGGTGAATAACTTAATTGGAGTAATCCATCCAATCCTTTGGTTCCTGCTTTGCTTACTAAATATTTCTTCCAAGGGAAATAGAAAAAATCACCATAACAGGTCATTTTGATATACTTTAAAATACTGGTTTCCAATCCTATATAAAATCCACTCTCATTTTGTACCGTACTTCCCTCTCCTATAGAACGAGCATAAACCGATTGATATTTGGCATCATAATACCTGTTCATAACTATTAACTGTGTTCCTCCTTTCGATGAATAACGTAACATATTCATGGTTGCCCAAGTACCACATTTGTCTATAGCCGTTTCACCCAATAAAGAGAAGCGTTTCCAAAAGAATTTATAATCTCCTCCCACATTATAAAAGTCCTTTCCACGGGGATAATAAATATTATAGTACTTCTTCTCAGGATTCAACGGCTTGTTGAAAACATTATAAACAGCTGTTAATCCTAACTCACAGTACTTTCCATTATAATTTAAATTACTGCCAACCAACTGATTAGTTAATGTATTTTTCTTCTCAAACTCACGACACAACCGGTGATATCCATCTTTTTTCAACGATCTTATAAACTGGTTATCAACAATACCATCCATCTTCCGATAAGAATAGAAACCATCCAATGTCCATCTTTTCGCCAACTTATAGCTGACTGCCATTCCTTGAAAATAGTTATATTCATCGGTAGAAGAATGCTTGCGTATGCCCCGGCTCTTATTTCCCAAAGTAGAGAGTGTAGCTGTTTTTCCCATCCCGAAATCAGTGTTGATAACTAGTCCATAACCATAGCTGACACGGTAATTACCAAGAGCTAAAGTCTTGATATGACCTATATTACGAATTAACAAGTATAGTGAATAAAAATCATAACCTTTTTTATTTTGTCCGGTAAAGAAAGGTTCTCCTGCATCCTTTTCAGCAGTAATTCCTGCATAAATCTGATCCCGATAATGAAAACTATATCGCAGATTATGATAATATCCATATCCCAAATACTGTTTGTTCGGATTCTTTTTTAAAGTTTCTGCCGGGTACTGTTGATACCCGGCCTTCGTATAAAAAGGAATATCGACACGTGTTGATAACTCTTGTTTACCGTATTTCAATATTCGCTTTATATTTGGTTTATATTGCTCTTTTTCAGGAGTTTCAAAGTAAATAAAGGGTAGTAAATAGTGAATAGTCTGCCTGTCAATATCTTCAATCATCCATAACTCATTGCGGGTAAGCATAGGACCATATTTGTACAGATAATACAATATATTCTCTACCAGTTGGTCAGAGAGAAATGGAAAACGTTCCAGTTGCTCTTTAGTTGCTGTATTGATATTGATGGGATTTTCACGTAATTCGGAAAGCTCCTCAAAGTGAGTATCCCATTGAAACGAACTGTTTTCATCTTCATCCATCAATTGCTCTGCCAGTTCTTCCCATACTTCCTGCGCACACAGGTTATGCACCGATAAAAGTATTGTAATACAGATAATTAACATTACTCTTAACAACCTGTTCATTTTGTAATTCATTGGCGTGTTTTAAGTTAAATAGTTTTATCCACTATACAGAGTAATCATATTTCTTGCTACTTTTGCACCAAGATGAAAAGGAAACTCTTTATAGCATTGTTTTTTTCCTTTATAGCCGCTGCTGCTTATTCCCAGCAACAAACGACTACTATAAACGGATACATGGTACCTGTATGTGTATACAAAGGAGATACTATTCCAGCTGTACAGTTACCTAATGTATACATTTTCAGACCATTAAAATTCAAAAACGAAAAAGAAAGACGGGAATACTACCGCCTGGTAAGGAATGTGAAGAAAACCCTGCCATTAGCCCGTGAAATTAACCGTGCTGTGATAGAAACTTACGAATATATAGAAACACTGCCTGACAAAAAAGCCAGGGAAAAGCACCTGAAACTCGTAGAGAAGGGACTAAAAGAGCAATATACACCGATTATGAAGAAATTAACCTTTTCACAGGGTAAACTGTTGATAAAGTTAGTAAACCGTCAGACGGATTCTTCCTCTTATGAATTGGTAAAAGCTTTTATGGGACCCTTTAAAGCCGGATTCTATCAAACTTTTGCAGCACTTTTTGGTGCCAGCCTGAAGAAAGAATATCATCCGGAGGGAGAGGATCGACTGACCGAACGGGTGGTATTGTTAGTTGAAAACGGACAAATCTAACTGATTCCTACTGTTTGAATTTTACTCTTATTATCTGAATTTCATTAATTTATTGGCAAACTCCCATAAAATAATTCCTGTGGTAACCGATACATTCAACGAATGTTTTGTGCCGTATTGGGGAATCTCAACACAACCGTCGCAAGCATTGACCACTTCCTGCTGTACCCCTTTCACTTCATTTCCCATTACGATGGCATATTTTTTATCGGCATCCAGTTCCAGTTTATCCAGCAAAGTACTGCCTTCCACCTGTTCGATAGCCAATACGGTAAACCCTTGATCATGAAGTTCCTGAACGGCATCAAGCGTATTCTTTTTATATCTCCACTCCACCGAATACTCAGCTCCTAAAGCTGTTTTATGCATTTCGGGATGGGGAGGAGTGGCTGTAATACCACATAAATAAATGCAATCTACCAAAAATGCATCCGATGTGCGAAACACTGACCCTATGTTGTGTAAACTGCGTACTTCATCCAGCACCACTGCTAAAGGCAACTTATCGGCTTTCTTGAATTCGTCTACAGTAAGCCGGTTCAGTTCTGTTATTTTGAGTTTCCTCATACTCTATTTTCTACTTTATTATTAACGGTTACAAACTTACATAAAAATCTATGATCTTTACGCCTATATAATGAAAAAGAAGTCTCTCCTACTCTCTTTTTATTTTTACTTCAGTCCTAAACTCAATTGTAAAACAGATGGATTTCTTTATACAAGAAAAGATAATAACTAATTCACATCCCCCTGTTGATAACGGTTGAAAACATGTAAAAAGGATGAGGATATCATTTCAAAAGTATTTCTTGCATATTTCAAATAATGGTATAATGTACACTTAAAATCAACAATCCAAAAATTAATCACATAACTTAAACAATCAATATCAACACAATTTAATCACTATTTCAGGCGTTCATAACCATAAAGTTTTTAACTCATATTCTTATCAACAATATGTTAATAGAATAAGTAAAACCTGTATTATCAGTATTTAAGCCGGTTGATTATTTATTCATATTTTGGTATTATATATAAATAACTTATCAGGCAAGAGAAAGAACTCTTTTTTACTAACAATATAAACAGCCTATTATTAATACCATATTTCTTTTTTTGAAAGAAGGAGAAAAAATATAGATATAATAGATACAAAGAAATTGTTGGTAACTGTTCATTGTGTTTCTTGAAATGTAACCTGTAGTAATTTCCTGCGTCTAAGTAACAGAAATAAAAGGTAGAAGATCGCGGTCTTTTTATTAACTAATGCACTAAGATAAAGAATATGATAAAAAGAATATTGGTTGCCACATCACTTTTGTGTATGTGCTGCATACTTTTTGCTCAAAATGTACAGGTTAAAGGAAAAGTTGTTTCAGAAAATGAAGCGGTGGAATTTGCGAATGTCGTATTGCAGACAAAGGATTCTATATTTATAGCCGGAGGAGTAACCGACAGTAAAGGAAGGTTCATGATGGAGAATATCCAAGCTGGAAGTTATCTGCTTTGTATTTCCGGTATGGGATATACCTCCCGGATTATATCATTGGATCATTTAGCTGTTTCTAAGGATTTAGGCGTTATCATGATATCTCCGGAATCGATCCTGTTAAAGGAAGTGGTGGTAACGGGAGCCAGTGTGATAAATGCCGCCGACAGGAAAATTATCCTTCCTACAGCACATCAGTTAAAATCGGCCGGCAATGGTCTGTCTTTATTGCAGCAGATGAAGCTGAGCAGAATACAAGTGGATCAAATGCGTAACAAGGTAACATCCTCCGGTGAAGGGGATGTACAGTTACGGATGAATGGAGTAAATGCCGAGATACAGGATATATTGGTTCTTCGTACTGAAGATGTGATTCGTATAGAATATCATGATGCTCCCGGTTTGCGATATGGGGATCATACGGCTGCTGTGATTGATTACATTGTAAGACGGCATGAAACCGGTGGCTATGTGGCTTTGGATGCGCAGGATTCTCCGCACGTACTTTTTGGAAACAATAATTTTATGGTGAAGATAAACCATAAAAAGTCAGAATTCGGTTTGAATTATAATAATGTTTATCGTTCGGTAGATAATTATTGGCGTAATAATTGGGAAACTTTCCGCTATGAGGATGGTTCTTCCTTTACACGGGTGGAAGATGGCATTCCGAGTAGAATTTCCACTTATGGACATAATATAGGATTGAATTATAGTTTTCAGGATCAGGGGAAATGGTTCTTTAATTCCACTGTACGGTGGGCTTTTAATAAGAACAAGCAGAATAACCAAAGCAGTCTGTATGTTTTGGAGAAGCCTGAAGAAATTTTGATGATGAAAGAACATAGTACGGGCCGGACTTCCCGTCCGTCGGTGGACTTGTATTTTCAATGTAAACTGAACAATGACCAGTCATTGATTATCAATGCTGTGACTACTTATATTGACACTCAAAGTGACAGGAGTTATACGGAGGAGAAGAGTGATGAACCGCTGACTGATATTTATTCTACTGTATCGGGAAATAAATACTCATTTATAGGAGAGGGTATTTATGAAAGGAAAATAACCAAGAAGAGCAGATTGAGTGCAGGACTGAAATATCAGCAAAGTCTGGCGGACAATACCTATGGTGGAAACGAGTCATCTGAAACAAAGATGCATGAAACCCATGCGACAGCTTATGTGGAATACAGTGGGAAAATGGATCGTTTCAATTATTCTTTTGGACTGCAAGGCAGTTATTCACGATTCAAACAGAAAGAGGAAGGATATAACAGGTATTCGTTATTGCCCCGTTTGAGATTTGGGTATCAATTTTCAGATAATGTCTTTGTCCGTTACCGGGGACAGATTTCACGTAAATCTCCCGGTTTGTCCGATATGGGAAATGTGAGACAATTGATTGACTCTTTGCAGGTGAGAAGCGGAAATCCGGAATTAAAGATATTCACAGTATATAAAAATGAGTTGGAGGCAGATTTCCGAAAAGGTTTGTTTAGTGGTAATTTTCACTTGTCGTATCAGTATCAGCACAGGCCTATCATGGAAGAAACCATACGAGATAAGAATAACAGTTTTGTCCGTACCAATGTCAATCAGTTAAGTTGGCAGAAATTGAATCCTGAGTTGGAATTGAAACTCGGTCCTCTGAAAGATATTTTGACTTTTTCTTTTTCTACCGGTATAAATTATTATGATAGTCGTGGTTTGGATTATCATCATACATATACCAATTGGTATTACAGGGCCGAAGTGATGGCATCTTATAAAAGATGGTCCGGATTCTTTCAAATGGAAAATCATCGGAATAATTTCTATGGGGAAACATTGTCATACGGGGAGAGTTTTCATACCTTGGGATTGTCCTATCGATACAAGCGTTTAAATATCGGGGTGATGACTTTGAATCCATTTGTTGATAATTACAGAATGGGAGGAGAAATGTTCAGTAAAGTGGCTCCTTCTAAGAATTGGTGGTATGTGAAAGAGAGCTGCCGCTTGTTTGTGGCAAAAGTATCATGGAATATCAGTTTTGGACGTAAGTATGAAACCATGCAGAAACGTGTGAATAACGAAGATAGCAATGCAGGTACATTGAAGTCGGGGAAATAAAAATCACTATTTTGGGTGGTCATAACCATAAAGTTTTTAACTTTGCATATTATCAATACCCATATTTCTTTTTTTGAAAGAAGGAGAAAAAATATAGATATAATGAATAAAGAGGAATGGTTGAAAAAAGGGTATGTTACCGAACCGGTAGACAAAACTCTGGATTTGAAAACTGAAATTGATAAGTTGCGTAAGGAAAAGAATGCGCTTATCCTAGGTCACTATTACCAGTCGGGCGAAATACAAGATATTGCCGACTTTGTAGGTGACAGCTTGGCGCTGGCACAATGGGCGGCTAAAACGGATGCGGATATCATTGTGATGTGTGGTGTCCACTTTATGGGTGAAACGGCTAAGATTCTTTGTCCTGATAAAAAAGTGCTGGTACCGGATTTGAATGCAGGCTGTTCATTGGCCGACAGTTGTCCTGCTGATGAGTTTGCTAAATTTGTCCAAGAGCATCCGGATTATACAGTGATTTCGTATGTTAACACTACAGCGGCTGTTAAAGCGGTGACCGATGTGGTGGTCACTTCTACTAATGCCAAGCAGATCGTAGAAAGTTTTCCGGCAGATGAAAAGATTATTTTCGGTCCGGATAGAAATTTGGGTAATTATATCAATTCGATTACAGGACGCAATATGTTGCTTTGGGATGGTGCCTGCCATGTGCACGAACAGTTCTCTGTGGAGAAAATACTGGAGTTGAAAAAACAGTATCCTGACGCTGCTGTTCTGGTTCATCCCGAATGTAAAGGAGCCGTTTCCAAACTGGCCGACAAGGTTGCTTCTACGGCAGGATTGTTGAAATATGCCATTGCCAGTGACAAAAAAGACTTTATTGTGGCTACGGAAAGCGGTATTTTGCACGAGATGCGTAAGAAATGTCCTGAGAAGAACTTTATTCCCGCTCCTCCCGAAGACAGTACCTGCGCTTGCAATGAATGTAATTTCATGCGTCTGAATACGCTGGAGAAGCTGTACAATACGTTAAAGTATGAATGGCCGGAAGTGACAGTGGATGAAGCGGTAGCTGAGGAGGCAGTGAAACCTATCAAGAAGATGCTGGAAATTTCGGAGAAGCTGGGATTATGACTTTTGTAAAAGATAACAAGATGTGGTTAATAAAAGACGTTTCTGTTATTCTTAAAAGTAAAGGGGAATTCTTCTGGAAAGGATTTATCATCGGAATAGGAGTGACATTTCTGTTTCATTAAAGATTTGTTTTGACGGAATAATGGTTCTCATGGAAATCATTATTCCGTCAAAATTGTTTTCAAAGGAAAACAGAATACTTGTTTTTATGAGGCTCAATAGAGGTAAACAAATGATATAACTAATTTATATAGTTACGCCTTCAGAAACCGGCAAAGTTTCTCTACGGCCAGTGCACGGTGACTGATTTTGTTTTTCGTCTCATTGCCTAGTTCGGCAAAAGTTTTAGTATATCCTTCGGGCACAAAGATAGGGTCGTATCCGAAACCTGACGAACCTCGTTTTTCTTTGATAATCTCACCTTTTACAATTCCTTCGAACAAATGCTTCTTTCCATCCAGAATCAGGCAGATAGCTGTGCGGAATTGTGCTTTTCTATTTTGCACTCCTTGCATATTCTGCAATAATTTTTGCATATTGGCTTCCGCATTATGTCCTTCGCCTCCGGCATAACGGGCGGAATAAACACCCGGCGCACCATTCAAAGCTTCCACTTCCAGACCTGTATCGTCGGCAAAACAGTCTAAACCGTAGTTTTTATAAATATACTCCGCTTTCAGCATCGCATTGCCTTCCAACGTATCAGCAGTTTCGGGGATATCAACATGGCAATGGATATCTTTCAAACTCAATAATTCAACTTTTTCTCCTAGAATGGAGGATATTTCATCCAGTTTATGAGCATTGTTTGTAGCAAATACTAATTTCTTTTTCATTTTATATCATATTAATTGAATGCAAAGATACTGAGAATGAACCAAAGTAAGATAATTCCTGACAGAATAATATAGGTGAAAAGGTAAATAGTAATTTGTTTGCTATGTGTATTTTCAATTTTTGATTATTTTTGTTGGTATCATTTGATACTTGATAGTATGGTATATATAGAAACTCCTCATTTGTTGTTACGGGACTGGAAGGAAGAAGATATTCTTCCGTTTGTCCGTATGAACAGTGATAAAGAAGTAATGGAATTCTTTCTCACTACTTTGACAGAGGAAGAAACGATGGCTTTTTATTGTCGTATCCGGAAAGAATTTGAAGAATATGGTTATGGTTTGTATGCTGTAGAATGTAAAGAAACTCAGAATTTTCTAGGCTATGTGGGTTTTCATAATATTGCTTTCGAGTCGGATTTTACTCCCGGAGTGGAAATAGGCTGGCGGTTGTGCCGGGATGCATGGGGAAAGGGATATGCCACAGAAGCCGCTTCTGCCTGTCTGGATTATGCGAGTGATAATTTACCTTTTAAAACGGTATATTCGTTCACTGCCATACCCAATAAACGCTCTGAACGGGTCATGCAGAAAATAGGAATGCATTTTGAAAAAGAGTTCGATCATCCTTTGGTGGAACAAGAGCATTGGTTATGCAGACATGTATTGTATAAAATAGAAATTTGAGAAAATAGATTAACCGATATGTAGTAATCTTATCATTGCTTCATCGTTCTGTTTTTCAATGCAGAAACAGTGAAGCAATGGAAGAGATTATTTTTTAGTTACTTTATTTTTAGTTTGTCGAATCCTTCGCCATACACTCCTACCACATTACTTTGTGATATAAATGCATTGGGATCAATATCTTTCACCAATCGGAATATATCCAGTGACTGGCTTTTCTTTGCCAGTACCACTACGACCTTGATTCCTTGTTTGCTATACCATCCTGTACCATCCAATAAGGTAACTCCACGATCTATTTGTTTGGTGATTCCTTCGGCTATTTCATCATGTTTACGCGAGAAAATAAGGAACTGTACGGATTGGCGTGAACTGTTTATAACATAATCAATCACAATGCTCATAATAAACAATACGCAGAAACCAAATAACACCCGTTTCCAGTCATGGAATATGAAATAGCAGGAGGATATGATGACAATATCACAATACATCATCATGCGGCCAAGGGTTACATCTTTATATTTATTGATAATCCAGGCAATGATATCCGTTCCGCCGGTACTTCCATTATTGCAGAAAACAATGCCGATACCAAATCCCAGCAAGCCGGCACCTACTACACAAGCCATGAATTCTTGTCCCGGTCCTAACAATTGCGGCAGTGTACCATCCGGGTTCTTCAATAATGCTTGAAAGAGCCATAATAGGAATGTTAGCATAAAGATGGCATAAATGGTTTTAAGGCTGAATTTAGGTCCTAGTATCTTTAATGCGAAACCTAAGAAAACAGCGTTGATAATAAAATAAGAAACCTGGATTTCAATGCCTGTAACATAATATATAATGGCTGAAATACCGGTTACTCCGCCTGTAGTTATTTGATAAGGCAGTAAGAAAGCCGCCCATCCCAGTGCATAGCAAATCAGTCCGAAGGTAATGGATAAATAGTCTTTTACCTCTCTGCCTAGTTTGATTTTTAATATTTGGTCCATGGTAATGAGGATTGTTTTTAATGTAAGTAGAAAGGTGTGTCAAAAGTTACTGCTTTTGACACACCTCAAGGATAGTATCGATTATAATACGATGTTTACAATTTTTTTGGGAACGATGATTACCTTTTTCGGGGTTTTGCCTTCAATCCATTTCTGGGCTTGTTCATCTGCCATAACTGTTGTCTGAATGGTATTGTTATCAGCATCAGCGGCGAAATCCATGGTGAAACGTGCTTTGCCATTGAAAGAGATAGTGTATTTTACAGTGTCTTCTTTCAGGTAATCTTCATTGAATGCAGGCCATTGTGCATCGCATACGCTGGTGGTATTTCCCAAAGCTTCCCAAAGTTCTTCTGCATAATGTGGAGCGAACGGAGCTAACAGGATGATGAGATTGCTCAATACCTCTTTATTGCGACATTTCAATGAAGTAAGTTCGTTTACACAAATCATGAATGCACTGATAGAAGTGTTGTAAGAGAAAGTTTCAATATCTCCGGTTACCTTTTTAATCAGCTTATGAATTGCTTTCAACTCTTCTTTAGTCGGTTCACCCTCTACAGGCAAGAATTCGTCTGTGCGGCTATAGAACAGATTCCACAGTTTCTTCAAGAAACGGTGAACACCGTCAATACCATTGGTATCCCAAGGTTTGGACTGTTCTACCGGACCGAGGAACATTTCGTACATACGCAGCGTGTCGGCACCGTATTTCTCGACAATCATATCCGGATTGACTACGTTGTACATGGATTTACTCATCTTCTCTACCGCCCATCCGCAGATATATTTTCCATCTTCCAGGATAAACTCAGCATCGTTATACTCAGGACGCCATGCTTTGAAAGCTTCTACATCCAGAATATCGTTGGATACAATATTCACATCCACATGCAGCGGAGTGGTTTCGTACTGGTCTTTCAGGTTCAATGACACAAAGGTGTTGGTGTCTTTGATGCGATATACAAAATTGCTTCGTCCCTGAATCATTCCTTGGTTTACTAATTTTTGGAATGGTTCTTCCTTGATACTTACGCCCAGATCATGCAGGAACTTGTTCCAGAAACGAGAATAAATCAAGTGACCCGTAGCATGTTCGGTGCCGCCTACATAGAGATCTACATTTTGCCAGTAATGATCTGCCTTTTCTGATACTAGTGCTTGTGCGTTGTGTGGGTCCATATAGCGCAGATAGTATGCGGATGAACCTGCGAAGCCCGGCATGGTATTCAGTTCAAGCGGGAATATAGTGACGTTGTCAATCAAGTTGTTTTCCACGACTTCACCTTTTTCTACATCCCAAGCCCACTTGGTGGCATGTCCCAATGGAGGTTCGCCTGTTTCGGTTGGCAGGAACTTAGCTACTTCGGGAAGTTCAAGCGGCAATTTAGATGAGTCAATCATATAAGGCATACCGTTTTTGTAATATACAGGGAACGGTTCACCCCAATAGCGCTGGCGTGAGAAGATGGCGTCACGAAGACGATAATTCACTTTCACGCGTCCCAAATTATGGGCTTTCACATATTCTTTGGTAGCTGCGATAGCTTCTTTGATGGTCAGTCCGTTTAAAGAAAGGTCACAATAAGGAGTGACATCCTTGCGGGGTGAGTTGCAAACAATACCTTCTTTGGCATCGAAACTTTCTTCACTTACATCACAACCTTCTACCAACGGAACGATAGGCAGATTGAAATGTTTTGCAAAAGCGTAGTCACGGCTGTCGTGAGCAGGAACCGCCATGATGGCGCCTGTTCCATAACCTGCCAATACGTAATCACTGATCCATACGGGAACAGCCTCGCCGGTAAACGGATTGATGGCGTATGAGCCACTGAATACACCGGTTACGCGGCGGTCGGCGATACGTTCACGTTCCGTACGTTTCTTGGTGCGGTCCAGATAGGCTTCCACTTCGGCTTTCTGTGCTTCAGTAGTAAGTTGGGGAACCAGTTCGCTTTCGGGCGCCAGTACCATGAAGGTTACACCGAACATGGTATCTGCACGGGTAGTAAAGATAGTGAATTCAATATCACTGTCTTTCACTTTGAATTGTACTTCCGTACCTTCCGAGCGTCCAATCCAGTTACGCTGTGTTTCTTTCAGTGAATCAGTCCAGTCCACAGTGTCCAGTCCGTCCAGCAGCCGTTGTGCGTAAGCCGATACGCGTAAACACCATTGGCGCATTTTTTTCTGAACGACGGGGAAACCGCCGCGTTCAGAAACTCCATCCACCACTTCGTCATTGGCAAGAACAGTTCCTAGTTGCGGGCACCAGTTCACCATGGTTTCTCCCAAATAGGCAATGCGGTAGTTCATCAGGATTTCCTGTTGTTCTTTTTCGCTTTTGGCATTCCATTCTTCGGCTGTAAAGCTGAGTTCTTCGCTGCAAGCCGCATTCAGTCCTTCGTTGCCGTATCGGGCAAATGCTTCCGTTAGTTCGCTGATGGGGCGTGCCTGCTGTGTATCGTTACAATAATAGCTGTTGAACATTTGTTGGAAAGCCCACTGAGTCCAATGGTAATATCCTGGTTCACAAGTACGTACTTCACGGTTCCAATCAAAAGAGAAGCCGATTTTGTCCAACTGTTCACGATAGCGGTTGATATTGTTCACAGTGGTGATGGCAGGGTGTTGTCCAGTTTGTATAGCGTATTGTTCTGCAGGAAGTCCATATGCGTCATATCCCATCGGGTTCAGCACGTTGAAACCTTGCAAGCGTTTGTAACGGGCGTAAATATCACTGGCTATGTATCCCAACGGATGTCCTACGTGCAATCCGGCTCCCGACGGATAAGGGAACATATTCAATACGTAGAATTTCTTTTTGCTTTCGTCTTCAGTCACTTGATAGGTATGGTTCTCTGCCCATCTTTGCTGCCATTTCTTTTCAATCTCTCTGAAATTGTATTCCATGATCTATTTTTTGTTATTTAATATCTTTGTTATTAAGTGGTTGCAAAGATAATGAAAGTCGGGGAGATATATGGAAAGAACAGGAAATAAAAAAAACTTCTTGTTATGTATATATATATTGTTTCTATTTACATTTTTTGGAGTGATATAATTAAATATATACCCTCCAAAATTTATTGTATTTATTTAGACAAATAGCAGTTGTAAGATTTATAATCTTCCGAGGATAAGATTATAGAACTTACAAGTATATTATTTAGATGTTTAAGGTGTAGATGTATTATTTTTCCTGTTTCAATACGAATTCTTTGCCAAAATCATCTACAAAACAATTAATTTCCATAACTTTGTTTCATCAATATATCTGATAACTATGAAGTACTTTTTCCTCTTTCTCTTTTTATTTTTTGGTAATTACTCTGTTTGTGCACAACATATGATCTCCAAACAGCTTCCTTTTTTTTATCAACTTTCTTCTAATGAGATTTTTGATATCTATCAGGATAGAGAAGGATATTTATGGATAGGAACCACTAACGGGCTGGCAAGGTATGATGGTTTCCGCTTACAACCTTTTCGGTCTGATTATAAAAATCTGAATTTGCTTACAAATAATTCAATTTCAAATATAGTGGATAATTCTCGCTATGTATGGATCGGTACATGGAAAGGATTAAATCTTTATGATAAACAAACTTGTAAAATAATTCCTTTTCCGGATACAAGACTGCTGGATAAGGGGATTAATTATATGGCAGCAGATAAGGAAGACAATATTTGGATAGGAGCTGGTAATACAATATATAGATGTAATTCTACGGCTTCTATTGCGAGGGAATATGATATTTTTGGCTCGCAACAGAATAAGCATACTATCAATTTTGTTTATCAGGATAGAGAGGGAAATATGTGGGTACTTACGGGAGGAGGCTTGTTCAAGTATGATGATAAGTCAGATTCCTTTATTACTTATCCTCCATTAGGCAAGAATAATGCACCTTATACTATGTGTCAAGATCAATCGGGCAATTATTGGATTGGTACGTGGGGTGAAGGATTATGGCAGTTTTTTCCACAAAAAGAAGGAGAGGAATGTTATAAAAGGCATCATATTATCAATTCCAGAAGTGGGGAAACGGAACCGATCTTTTATAGTATGACGCAAGATAATACATTCGGCTACTTGTGGCTATTGTCTTATAATGAACTTTACGCCTTGCAATATACCGAAGAGGGTACATTGGTATCTGTGGATATACATGATTTGGTAGATACACACATGATGTACACTAAAATCATGAAAGACAGAGAAGGGAATCTGTGGCTGGGGTCTTATGATATGGCATATACTATTTTCTTTGATAATTCGAAGATTGATAATTATCCTTTGCCGCAACTTAAAAAACACATGGGTTGGGATGCAAATATCTTGAATCTTTGCTTGGATAAAAATGATGTAATGTGGGTCAATCAGGATAGATACGGGCTTTGCCTGTATGATTTGTCACAAGATCTATTTGCAGATAATAGTGGTAATAATTTGTCAAATCCGGGCGAAGTAAGCATTATTGTGAAATCCAAGCTTAAGGAAGGAGTATGGATCAGTCCCAGATATGGTGCACGGGTAATGAGAATGACTCATCAGGGTATGAAGATACAGTTGGAAGAGGATATTGATTTGGAAAAACAAATCTATAATCCGGGAAATATCAGGGACTTGATTGAGGATAATAAAGGTAGTTTATGGATTTTTAGCCAGTCGGGGCTTTATGTAAAGCGTCCTGATAATTCTATTTTACTTGTAGCAAGTTCTGATTTTCCAGAGATGTCTTCCTTGACAAGTGATAGGGAAGGTAACATATGGGGAGTGTCTACTGATAAAAAGGTGTACAGGTTAAGCTGTATTGATAGGAATATATCTTATGAATTAAAAGCTTGTATTCCAGTCCTTTCAGGACAGGAAAATGTAAATCATGCCTGTATAGATAGGGAGGGTTGCTTATGGTTGGTTTCTTCTTTAGGAAGAATATTCAAATCGGATACGAATAAAGAGGCATTTGAAAATATGGCTTTGGATAATCAGATAGATGATTGCTCTGTGTTGGGATTACTTGCTGATGAAAACAATGTGTGGATTATAACTAACAAAAAGGTGCTTCAATATAATATTTATCAGAAGGTATGTATGAATTATGCCACTTCGGATGGGAACATATGGGTTGATGTATTCAGATACAGAGCGATAAGCAGGGACAGGCAAGGAGGGCTGTATGTAGGTGGGCATCGTGGTTTTATACATATTCAGTCTGGTAGTGTCTCATTGGCGGATAAGATACAGTTTTCTTCTGTCGTTACGGATGTAAAAATTGAAAATAAAAGTATATTCTTTGCTGAAGATGAATCACTTCATACCATCAACCGGATTTCTTTGGCCCCCAATTCCAGAAATATAGAAATATTTTTTTCATCGCTTATCTATTCATTGAATTCCAAGGTAGAGATGGCTTATAAATTGGATGGAGTAGATAAGGATTGGGTATATCTGCCCTATGATAAGAATTCTGCTTTTTATAATCAGTTAAAGAAAGGTACTTATTCATTCTGGTTAAAATGGAAATATGGACAAGGAAAATGGACGGAAGGCAAAGTTGTATTGGTTATTGTTCAGGCTCCGGCTTTTTATGAAACTTGGTTGGCATATATGGTTTACCTTGTTTTGATTGTACTTGCTGTCTATCTGTCTTTTCATACTTATGCGCAGCGTATTAAAATCAAAAATGAAGTGAAACTAAAAGAAGAGCTGGCACGGACAAAATTGAACTATTTTACAAATATCTCTCATGAATTACTAACTCCGCTGACAGTCATTTCTTGTATTACTGACCATTTGGAACAAAAAGTTCCTGCTATCCGACAACAGTCTGTAATACTGAAATCCAATGCCGACAAACTGAAACGGTTAATACAGCAGATTTTGGACTTTAGAAAGATGGATGTGGGAAAAATGAATCTGAATGTGTCCGAAGGAAATATCAGTGAGTTTATACAGAATATTTGCAAGACGAATTTTCTTCCTCTTGCTCAAAAGAAAGGCATAATTTTAGAGATTGACGTAGAACCATTGGAAATTAAAGGTTATCTGGATTTTGATAAATTAGACAAAATAATATATAACCTGTTATCGAATGCCATAAAATACACTCCCGAATATAAATGTATCAAAGTAAACGTATATCTTATAAATAAGGAAGGAAATAAGGTCTTGGTTATCAAAATAAAGGATGAGGGAATAGGTATCTCACCTAAAGAAATCAATTATATTTTTACTCGTTTTTATAGTAGTAAGAAACGGGTGGGAATAGAATCGAATGGTATCGGGCTTTCTTTGACGAAAGAGTTGGTGAATCTTCATCATGGAACTATTACAGTAGACAGTGAATTAGGTAAAGGTACCTGTTTTACGGTAGAACTTCCCATTGACAGAATGGGGTATAAGCATGATGAAATAGTGGATGAGATGGAAGGTGTGACAATGGATATCACCGAATGTGCAATTGTAGCAGAAGATGACGTTTCATCCGATGGAGCTACGGATAAATCTACCCTTCTGTTGATAGATGATAATGCAGAATTACTCTATATAATGAAAGAGATGTTTAAGGAAAAGTATAGTGTATGGACTGCGGCAGACGGACAGCAAGCTTGGGATAAACTAAGCAATCATGAAGTGGATATGATTATTTGCGATGTGATGTTGCCTGATATCAATGGTTGGGAGCTTTGCACCCGCATCAAGTCGGATTTGCGTTTTAATCATATTCCAGTGATCATACTTACGGCGAAGAACGGTATTGATGACCGGATAGCCAGTTATGATGCCGGAGCGGATGGTTATATTGCAAAGCCATTTGAAATGAAAGTACTTTTTGCCCGTGTGGATAATCTTATCAGATCGTTTAAGATGCGTCAGGCGGCTTTTCGTAAAGAAGAAGACGTCAATTTGGAAACTTTAGCTTATCCGTCTGCTAACAAGTTGTTTCTGCAGTCTATTATTGCAAGCATAGAACAACATCTGGAAGAGTCTGAATTTGATTTGGAAAGACTTTCTGTAGAAATGAACATGTCCAAATCTACTTTATATCGTAAAATAAAGGCTATGACTGGGTTGACGCCTTTGGACTTTGTACGCAATATAAAGATGAAGCGTGCCTGCATGATGTTGCTTGCACGTACTCAGACCATATCTGAAGTGGCATACGCTGTAGGATTCAGTAATCCTAAGTATTTTACGAAATGTTTTAAAGAGGAGTTTGGTATGACTCCTACTGAATACCAACAGTCACATATCAAGGTCTAGTAAAAGAAGGGATAAATTTCTGTCATTAGGGTATTGAAACGTTTCATGAAAGGATTTTATACCTTTTGTAAAGTGTTTCGATACCCTGTTGTTTTTAGGATATGGCTTCTTTTGTTTCATGATTCTTAAATTATAAAGCATGAAGAAAAAGAAGTTACCATTAGTCTGTTGGGATAGTATCAAATTACTAACCGCACTTTTCCTGTTATGGGGAGTTTGTTTCGGAGCAGATGCGTATCCGGAAAGTGAATATCGAAAGCAACTTTTTGATTATGATTGGAAATTCAAGTTGGGAGATTATCCTGACGCTTCATTGAATACATACGATGACGCTGATTGGAGGATACTTGATTTACCTCATGATTGGAGTATAGAAGGAACTCTTGATCCGGAAAATCCAATGGGGAATGATGGAGGTTATTTTCCGGCAGGAACAGGATGGTATCGTAAGTCATTTGAAATATCTTCTAAGTATAGAGGCAAGAAAGTGGGTATTTACTTTGAAGGAGTTTATATGAATTCAGAAGTCTTTGTTAATGGAAAATCTATAGGAATTCGTCCTTATGGATATTCATCTTTTTACTATGATCTGACTCCTTATCTGCGTTATGATGATAAGAATATTATTGCTGTACGGGTAGATAATTCGCAGCAGAAAAATTGTCGCTGGTATACTGGTACAGGCATTTACCGGCATGTGTGGCTGACAGTGATGAATCCTATTCATATAGAGCATTGGGGGATAGCTATAACTACTCCTGAGGTGAGTGAGGAGAGAGCTGTTGTACAAATAAAAACTATTTTGAGAAATGAAACTTCTTCTAACAGACAGATTACCTTGACAACAAAGTTGACTAAAGGAAATGATGAAGCTGGAAAAGGAGAAATAAAAGTGGATTTGCCTGCCAATGGAATAAAGGAAATAACACAAAAAATTTCTGTATTGTATCCTGCTTTGTGGAGTCCTGAGTCCCCTCATTTATATAATGCACACTTTCTAGTGACTGAAGCGGGTGATGTAATAGATAGTATAACGGAATCTTTTGGTATTCGGACGGTTACTTATTCGGCTGAACAAGGATTATTCTTGAATGGCAAGAGAATTATTTTAAATGGTGGATGTTTACATCATGACAACGGTTGTCTGGGGGCAGCGGCTTATGATCGTGCTGAAGAACGGAAAGTAGAATTAATGAAGGCTGCGGGATTTAATGCGGTACGTACTTCGCATAATATTCCTTCAGAAGAGTTCCTCCATGCCTGTGATCGTCTCGGATTATTGGTTATAGATGAAACCTTTGACGGTTGGCGTGACAGTAAGAATCAATATGACTATT
This sequence comes from uncultured Phocaeicola sp., assembly GCA_958434805.1. The sequence continues at coordinate 63,711 of CAUBDX010000005.1, read as the reverse complement.
CTATTCTTTTTGATCAATGGTGGCAACGGGATATCGAATCCATGGTACTTCGTGACCGCAATCATCCTTCTATTTTTTGTTGGAGTATTGGTAATGAAGTAATTGAGCGTAAAAAATTGGAAGTGGTCACTACAGCTCGAAAGTTGGCCGACTATGTACATAAGTTTGATCCCAGTCGTCCGGTAACTTCTGCTTTAGCTGCTTGGGATAATGACTGGGAAATATATGATCCATTGGCTGCCGTGCATGAAATAGTGGGATATAATTATTTGCTGCATCGAGCGTCGGTTGATCATCAGCGTGTACCTTCCCGTGTTATTATGCAAACTGAATCTTACCCACGAGACGTTTTTGCCAATTGGTCATTGGTTAATGATCATGATTATATTATTGGTGATTTTGTTTGGACAGCTATTGATTATTTAGGTGAATCGGGTATCGGGCGATTTTATTATGCAGGTGAATCGGAAGGTGAACACTATCAACGTAACCATTATCCTTGGCATGGGGCCTATTGTGGAGATATTGATTTAACAGGTTGGAGAAAGCCTATATCACATTATCGTGACTTGTTGTATAATCCTGATAAGAAACTTTATTTGGCTGTAAAAGAGCCGGATAATTATTATGGTAAGGTGAAGGAAACCTTATGGTCTGTCTGGCCTACTTGGGAAAGCTGGAATTGGCCGGGACATGAAGGAAAAGAAATAGAGGTAGAGATTTATTCCCGATATCCCAAAGTACGTCTGTATTTGAATGATAAGCTGATAGGCGAGCAATTTACAGGACAGGAACAGCAATTCAAAGCAGTCTTTCCTATTTCATACGAGCCAGGAATATTGAAGGCGGTAGGTGTGGAATCCGAGATAGAAATAGAGAAAACGATCTTACAGACTGCCGGAAAACCTGTGAAAATTCAATTAACGGCCGATCGTACAAAAATAAAGGCAAATGGTCAGGATTTGAGTTTTATCACAGTAGAAATATTAGATAAGGAAGGCATTCTGGAGCCGAATGCTGATAATCAATTAACTTTTGAAGTGAAAGGGGCAGGTACTATAGTGGCTGTGGGAAATGCTGATTTAAAAGACACGGATAGCTATATCGGTTATCAGCGGAAAGCATGGAAAGGGCGTGCTATAGTGGTAGTAAAAAGTACACGGAAAGAAGGTAAGATAATGTTGAAAGTGGCTTCTCCCGGATTGGTTCCGGCTACTGTATCCATTCGTACAAGTAAATAATAATAACTTTTGTTTAATTCTAAATATAATAGTATGAAAACATTTCGTTTTGTTTTATTGCTGTTTTTGGTATTGAGTATATCCAATACAGCTTGGGCGCAAAACCAGACTGTAAAAGGTAAGGTGATAGACTCTAAATTAAAAGAAGCTCTTATGGGGGTTTCTATTTTGGAAATAGGTACTTCAAATGGTACTGTAACTGATTTGGATGGTAACTTTACGCTTTCTGTTCCTAAAGGAGCTGTATTGCGTATTTCTTATGTGGGATATTTAGTTCAGGAAGTTCCGATAAATGGAAAAACATCTTTGGATATATTTTTGAAGGAAGATACTGAATTATTAGATGAGGTAGTGATTGTGGGGTATGGGGCCCAAAAGAAAGCTACATTATCCGGCTCTGTAACAAGTGTAGGTGGTGAGAAGCTGGCAAAAACTCCAGTAACGAATGTATCACAAGGATTAGCTGGACGTTTACCGGGCGTGGTCGCTGTTTCTAACACTTCAGAACCAGGATATGATGGTGCTACTATTACTGTTCGTGGGGTTAATACCTTTGGAAAAGCTGATCCGTTAGTAGTTGTTGATGGAGTACCTGGACGTTCTTTGGAGCGTATTGATCCAAGTACCATTGAAACGATGTCTGTATTAAAAGATGCTTCAGCAGCTATTTATGGTGCTCAAGCTGCCAATGGAGTTATTTTGATTACAACAAAACGAGGAAAAGCAGGCAAGCCGAGAGTAGGTTTTACTTATAATTATGGAATAGCTGCTCCTACTGTAATACCGGAAATGACCAATGCTGTGGAATATGCCACTTTGATGAATGAAATAGATAAGTATGCCGGTAATAAGGGGCGCTATACGGTAGATGATCTTAGATTATATGCTGATGGTTCCGATCCTTGGGGACATCCGGATACGGACTGGTTTAATGAAACATTGAAATCATGGTCTCCACAAACTTATGCCAATGCTACTATTGATGGTGGTACAGAGAATGTGAAATATTTTGTTAGCGTATCAGCCAAAGGACAAGATGCATTTTATCGTCATAGTGGGTCAAATTACCATCAGTATGACTTGAAGATGAATCTTGATATGAAAATTAATAAATATGTTGATACTTATGTCAATGTAACAGGAAGAATGGAAGATCGGAAATATCCAACCCGTTCTGCAGAGAATATTTTCCGTATGCTGATGCGATCTAAACCTAATTCACCGGCTTATTGGCCTGATGGTCGTCCGGGACCCGACATTGAATTTGGTGATAATCCGGTAGTTATATGTACCAATCAAACTGGTTATGAACGTGATAAGCGTTATGTGTTAAATGGGGATTTCGGAGTTAATATCAAGGTGCCTTATGTGGAGGGATTGACTTTGAAGGCTACTGCGTCACTTGATAAGACGTTCCGTTTTCGTAAAATATGGCAAAAACCTTGGTATTTGTATTCATGGGATGGGACTTCGATGGATGAAAATGGCCAGCCCCTATTGGTGGAAGGAAAGAAAGGGTTTAGTGATCCTCGTCTGACAGAATCAATGGAAGATAATTTGGGGGTATTATTGAGTGGTATCGCTAGTTATAGCCATACATTTGCTCAAGATCATGATGTAAATATTCTAGCAGGTGTAGAACGTATCACGGATAAGGGGGATTCATTTGAAGCTTATCGTCGTTATTTTCTTTCTGCCGCTATTGACCAGCTTTTTGCTGGTGGTCAGGATGAAATGAATAATACAGGTACAGGGTATGAGGAAGCCCGTTTAAATTATTTTGGTCGTGTGAACTATGCTTATAAGTCTAAATATTTGGCAGAGTTTGTTTGGCGTTATCAAGGTTCCTATATTTTTGATCGTTCTAATAAATTCGGATTCTTTCCAGGTATTTCATTAGGATATGTAATATCTGAAGAAGATTTTTTCAAAAAGAAATTGCCCTTTATTAGTTTTGCCAAAGTACGGGCATCATGGGGACAGACAGGAAATGATTTGATTGATCCTTATCAGTATTTGGCTTCCTATACTTTCAATGATTTGATGTATTTGACTAATAATGGTGCAACGATGAACCAAGCATTGAAAGAAGGAGTAGCTCCTAATCAAAATGTGACTTGGGAAACAGCTACACAAAAGAATATAGGTCTTGATTTACAATTTTTGAATGGAGATTTGGCATTTACTATTGACTATTTTCATAATAAACGCAGTGATATTTTATGGAAACGAAATGCTTCTGTTCCGGGCACTTCCGGATTGGTACTTCCTGATGAAAACTTAGGGAAAGTACAAAATCAAGGGGTAGATTTCAATATTGATTATCGTAGAAATTTCAAAGATTTTCGGTTGGGTATAAACTTGAATGGGGTTTATGCTAAAAATAAAATTCTTTTTTGGGATGAGGCACCTGGTACTCCAGAATGGCAGAAGTCCACAGGCAAACCTATCGATTCGGGACTTTATTATGAAGCTATCGGCATATTTAAAGATCAAGCAGCTGTAGATGCGTATCCTCATTGGGCCGGTGCACGTCCGGGGGATATTATTTTCAAAGATGTAAATGGGGACAATGTGATAGATGGCAATGATCGTGTTCGTAATGATAAGAGTCGTACTCCACGATTTACAGGTGGATTGAATGTAGATTTAGGATATAAGGATTTTGACCTTTCATTTTTACTACAAGGTGCTATGGGAGGAGTTTTTTATCAAACGACAGAGTCGGGGGATTTTGCCAATTTCTTAAAAAGTTTTTATGATAATCGTTGGACAGAGGAAAACCCAGATGCCGATTTTCCTCGTACTTATAATCGAAGTAATGAATATTTTATAAATCAGCAGAATACATTCTGGTTGCATAAAACTGATTATATACGTTTGAAGAATATAGAATTGGGATATACTGTACCATCTATATGGAGTAAGAAAATAGGTGTGGAACATTTACGTGTTTATATTAATGCTTATAACCTGCTGACAATTAGTCCTGATATGAAGGATTATGATCCCGAAAACACAAGCGGATCGGGATATAATTATCCGTTGAATAAAGTGATAAATTTTGGAGTAAACCTTACTTTTTAAATAAAATGAAAAATATGAAACGTTTATATGGATTATTTGTATTGCTATGTCTTATGCTAACAGCATGCAATGATGATTTTTTGGATGTGGATCCAGTAGACCGTTATTCAGATGCAGTTGTCTGGACGGATGAATCATTAATAACTTCTTTTGTTAATAATATTTACGAGGGACAGAAATGGGGATTTCATACCGTAATGCTTTCTTCTTTGTGCGATGAGTCAATGGAGGTTTGGGCATGGGAGAGCCAGCCAGTAGTGATGAGTGAATTGAGTCCTAGTTATCAAGGTATTCTTGCTCCTAATTTTTGGATTATAACCTTCCATAATATAACTTGGACCAATCTTTATAAAAATATCCGTGCCTGTAATATCTTTTTTGAAAATGCAGAGAAATATGCTTTAGAAGGAGATGTTGTCGATAAATTGAAAGGTGAAGTGCATTATTTACGTGCTTATTTTTATTATTGGTTGTTGAGCCAATGGGGTGGTGTCCCTTTGATTGAGAAATCTTTTACTCCTTCTGATGATTTACTCGTAGCTCGTAATACGTTTGAAGAAACGGTAGATTTTATTGTGAAAGATTTAGATGAAGCAGCTTCTATTTTGCCTTTGAACGGAGATAAAGCCCGTGCAACAAAAGGTGCTGCTATGGCTTTGAAAGCCCGTGTCCTGCTTTATGCGGCTAGTGACTTATTTGTTTCTCAGTCTTTATGGGCATCCGGTTATGAGCATCCTGAACTTATAGGGTATGTGGGAGGTGATCGTACGGAACGTTGGCAACGGGCTAAAAAGGCTGCTAAAGCTGTTATGGATTTAGGTATATATCATCTGTATGGTGAAAATGGAGGATGGAAAAATAGAGAGGAAGCTACTCAAAACTATGCTGATATTTTCTTGTGTCATAATTCGGATGAAGATATTATGGTACAATATTATGATTATGTAAATCATAATAGCAGTGATTTTCAATTGCCTCGTGTTGGTTTGTTCAATAGTCCTAATGGTTTTCATGGTTGGGGTGGAAATACTCCTACAGGACAATTAGTTGATTCTTACGAAATGGCAGATGGTAGTAAATTTAGTTGGGATAATCCACAACAAGCAGCTTACCCTTATCAAAATCGAGATCCTCGCTTCTATGCTTCTATTATGTATAATGGTTCTTATTGGCGTCAACGTCCGGATGATACAGTAGGTAGTGATCCTGAAGGAATAGTACAAACTGCTTATTATCAGCAGTCAGATGGAAGTTATACACCAGGCTTAGATACTCGCCAAGGCCCTATTGAAGATTGGAATGGTTCTTACACAGGATATTATATGCGTAAATTTTTAGACCCTTCAGTTAATCATCAGTATGATAAACAACCTTATCCTTGGCGTCAGATACGTTATGCTGAAGTTTTGTTGAATTATGCTGAAGCATGCATAGAATTAGGTGAAGATGTTGAAGCTCGTAAGTATATCAATATGATTCGTAAAAGAGCGGGAATGCCTGATATACCAAATTCTGAAACGGGAGATGTCTTGAAAGAGCATTATCGTAATGAACGTAAAATAGAATTAGCTTATGAACAACATCGTTATTTTGATATCCGCCGTTGGATGATTGCACCTGAAGTGATTAAGAATGTTCAGGGAATAGATATTCGCTATCCTTATGGAGCTACAGAGCCTAATTATTCCATTATTGATGTGCAGGAGAGAAAATGGAATGATAAGTCTTATTTACTCCCTATTTATCTAGATGAAATGCAGAAAAATGATTTGTTGATACAAAATCCATTATATTAAAAAATTATACATAGATAAGCCCGTAGCTTAATGATAGCTACGGGCTTTGTTAAAAAGAATGATTTTTTATTCCACTCCCAAATCTTTATAAGTTCTCGGAGCCGGAACAGAAGGTAACGGTTTGCGATCCTTCAGCTCTTGTAGAATTACTTCAATAGCTTTATTCAACTGCTGGTCTTCACCTGACTGTTCTTTTACCGGATCATTATCAATCAGAATATCAGGGTCCACTCCATGATTTTCTACTATCCATTGACCGGTCTTTGCATCATAATTGGTAAAGAACGGAACACGCACATCCGTACCATCCATATAAGGTAACGGACCACTGATACCGACAATGCCACCCCATGTACGAGTACCGATAACTTTACCGATTTTATTTGCCTTGAAACTCCATGGGAACAAGTCACCGTCTGAAGCCGAGTATTTATTGATCAGCAATACTTTCGGACCCACTAGTGTTGCATCAGGAATGGTACCGATTTTAGTTGATCCACGACGCATGGTCAGGCGATAGGGTTCACGAAGCAAACGTTCGATAATCATTGGAGATACATTACCACCTCCATTGGCACGGTCATCAATAATCAAGGCTTCTTTATCGAGTTGGGGATAGAAGTAGCGGGCGAATTCATTCAGGCCGTCCGGTCCCATATCGGGAATGTAGACATAGCCTACACGGCCATTAGTTGCTTCTTCCACTTTTTTGATATTATTCTGTACCCAGTTATAATGATACAATGGGTATTCATTGTCTAATGGTTTAATGACTACTTTACGTGCTCCTTTACTTGATGCGGTACGGTTTATGCTTAGTTCAGTCAAGACATTGGCTTTGCCTGCCAGCAGACTGTAAATGTTATCAACAGTAGCTGTTGAAATGCCATCAATAGCTGTGATATAATCTCCTTCTTTTACTCCGATACCCGGTTCTGTAAGGGGAGAACGCAGTTTCTGACTGTAAATTGCACCCGGTAGAATTTTGTCAATACGGTAGAAACCACTCTTGTCACGACTCAGTTCAGCTCCCAGCAATCCCATTGGAATACGTTCGGGACCTTTTATTTCACCCGGATTCACATAAGCGTGTCCGCAAGCCAGCTCGGCAATCATCTCACCGATGATATAGTTCAAGTCCAGACGGGTTTTTGCATGGGGAACTAATACAGCATATTTTTCTTTAATTCCTTTCCAATCTGCTCCATGCATATTTTCCAGATAGAATCCGTCACGGAAAGCCCGCCATGTTTCATCGAATATCTGAGCCCATTCCTGACTGTAGTCAATGGGAGCAATCATGTCATCCAAGTTGACGTTCTCTTCCAATGAGGCTTTAGTGCATGGAAAATCACAGATATACAGATTATTTCCTTTAAAGAACAATGCTTTCCTATGATTGGCAGCTACATCCATATATGCTCCTTCGGCCACGGTTTCTTCTTTTTGTTCGGTCAAATCATATACTTTGGTACTTCTACCACTGGCATACCACACTTTTTTACCGTCTGAATAGAAATTATCGTAGTTACCTGCTTGTAAAGGCAGTTTAATCAGTCTTCCGGGCAAGCCTTCCGGATCAATTTTAACTGCATTATTTGTGGCTTCCGTTTTTTTATTGACAGCATCAGTTGCCTGTTGTTCTATGCTGACCATTTCATCCGAAGGTAATAAAGGTGATGGCGTATCATTGGCGAGCATGGCCATATAGACTCCTCCCATACGATTATAGGCATGGTTCCACTCTGTCTGGCTGTAAATGGGATTAAAGTCCCTTTCAGAATTGAATATGAGGTACTTTCCATCTGTGCTGAAAACAGGTGAAGAAGAATTGTACCATTTTTCGGTTACCGGATATTCCTTACCTGAAGTCAGATGGTATACATAAATGACACTCATGTTATTAGCTCCGGATTTAGTATAGGTAATCCACTGGCTGTCTGGTGAATAGTTTACTTCATAGAACTCTCCTTCCGGATTCTGCATGACAGTCCGTTTCGCTTTTGAGGCAATATCAACTTCTACGATACGGTTTTTACGGTCGGTATAAAGTATTTTCTTGCTGTCCGGGCTCCACATCAGTTGGCGGATATAAGTATCATTGTTTTGGGTCAGTTGGATGGGATCACCCCCTTCGACAGATTGCAGCCAGATTTCAGTTTCACCGGTACGGTCACTGATATAGGCTATTTGTTTACCGTTCGGACTCCATTCTCCTTCCCGTTCATTGGCTCCCGGGGTGCGGGTGATATCACGGGTTACCCCTTTTTCGGCAGGGACATCGAATACCTCTCCGCGGGCAGTTACTGCCAGGCGGTGCCCATCCGGTGAAAGACTGGCGGCAGTCAGGTTATCTGCTACCCGTTTCATTTCTTTTCGGGCATAGATATTGTCTGAAGTCAGCGTGATGGAGATTTTTTCTGATTTGCGCGTTTTAGGATCCAGTTTATAGAGGTATCCTCCATGTTCGTAGACAATTATTTGTCCGTTACTGCTGGGGAATTTTACATCATAATCCGTATAGTGGGTTACTTTTTCAGTTTGTTTGGTCCGGATATTATAAACAAAGATATTCATGGTGCGATCCCGATCGGAAATAAAGTAGATTTCCTCTCCTATCCACATAGGGATAATATCTTGTGCAATATTATTGGTGATATTCTCTACTTTCTTGGCAGCCGGATCATAAATCCAAATGTCATCTGCCATGCCACCGCGATAATATTTCCAATTACGGAATTCTCGCATAACCCGGTTGTAAGCCAGCTTTTTTCCATCGGGGGAATAGCTGCAAAAACCTCCTTCGGGTAATGGAATCACTTCGGACATTCCTCCGTTTTTTGATATACTCCACAGCTTGCCATCGAAACCGTCACTGATACGATTGCGGTAGACTATGTTTTTCCCATCAGGTGTCCAAGTCATTACAATGTTATTGGGACCCATTCGGTCTCCTAAGTCATCCCGGCTGTTTGTTGCTGTATAGGTAAGCCGTTGGGGTTCGCCTCCATCGGTTGGAATCAGATATACTTCAGTGTTACCGTCATATTGACCGGTGAAAGCAATTGATTTTCCATCCGGAGAAAAACGTGCGAACATTTCATAACCGATATGGGAAGTCAGCTTTTGTGCTTCTCCTCCATTCAAAGGTGCTTTGTACAGATCTCCGGCGTAAGAAAAGACAATGTCGGAGCCATTAGTAGCGGGGAAACGGAGTAACCTAGCCTCATCGGCATGTCCGGTGAAAGCTGTTCCTGCCAGTAACAGGGAGAATAATAGCTTTTTGTTCATTTTATTTAGGGTTTGATTTTCGTCGGAAACAAAGTTAGGTATTATTATTTAGATTATGAGCTGGAACTTATTTCTTTTTTCAGTTGATTATTACTAGAGTTTTTTAATAAGAAATAGTTTTATTGGCATAATATTTTTAAGAAATGCTATATTTGCAATATTAATAGTCTTAATAAAGATGGATGCAAGTATAGTAGATAAAGATTTGATTGAAAGAATAAACAAAGGAGAAGAAAAAGCTTTTGAGGTTTTATATAATAGCTATTTTGTCTATCTCTGTGCTTGTGCTAATTCTTATATCTTTAACCCTGTGGAAGCGCAAGATATAGTTAATGAGACTTTTGCTAAAATATGGTATAGGCGTGGTGAGTTATCTTTTCCTATTCATGCTTATTTGATACGTGCTATTCAGAACGGGTGTTTGAATTACCTCCGTTCGCTTCACAGTCGTGAAAGAATTATAGATGAATACCGTGAAGCATTACTTGAGTATCAAGAAGAATTTTGTACTTCTGAGTGTTCGCCTTTGCAAGAAATGGAATTAGCTGATTTGGAAAAATCAGTCCAAAATATAGTGTCTTCCTTGCCTGATAAATGCAGGTTCATTTTTGAGCAATATCTTTATTCCAATTTGACTCCTCAAGAGATTGCAGATAAAAATAATATTTCAGTCAATACAGTCAGAGTACATGTAAAAAATGCCATGGATAAAATAAGAGAAAAGGTGGGATCTAGAGTGGGGATTCTATTATTTTTTCTTTTCTAAAAAAAGAATGAAAAAAATCTGTTTTTGGCTTAAATGTTTTGTCTGTTGCCTGTGTATTATCTATAGATAATTCCAAAGATATAAAATGAACAGCCAAATAGATGAATTTGAACAAATAATGCTGGATTATCTGAAAGGCGAAATCTCGTCTGAAGATATGCAGAAACTAACTATATTACTGAAAAGAGAGAATGTTTGTCGCGAAAAATATCGTGAAATAGCCCGTTCTTATGCATTGGCATCCTCTTCTTGGTTTGCACGCAGGAAAGAGCGGAATTTAGAACAATTGCGTGATACTTTAAATTTTCATTCTTCCCGTAAACATTCATTTTTCCGCAAAATAAGTGTTTGGGGAAGTGTGGCTGTATGGGCTTTGCTGATTGGTTGCAGCATAACGTGCTTTTATTTATATCATTCGTCTGGTCAAGAGGTTCTTGCTCCCTCCTATTGTCAGATTGAAATTCCCCAGGGAGCCAGTTCAAAATTACTATTACCCGATAGTACCATTGTTTTTCTGAATGGGGGAACGGTTTTAAAATATGATGCTTTGTTGCGGCATCAGGCTGACCGGGAAGTTTTTCTTTCGGGCGAGGCTTATTTCAAAGTTGCCAGGAATGTGCGCAAACCTTTTATCGTCCATACGGGGGAACTGAATATACAAGTGCTGGGTACGACATTTAATGTAGCTTCTTATCCTGATGATGCAGAAATAAAAGTGAGTCTTGTAGAGGGTAGTGTGAATGTTTATACTACTTCAGATGCTAAAAAGAATATACTGCTTTCCCCTGATGAACAGGCTGTTTTTAATAAGGATGATAAGGCTTTGTTTATGAGGAAGATAGATGCTTCTTCTCAAGCAGCTTGGACTACAGGAAGATTGGTATTTGTCAATGAAAAGTTATTTGATATTTTGAAATCAATCGAAAAAAAATATGACGTACAGATACTTGTGCAGTCCCGGAAAGTCTATACTGAATATTTTTCAGGAAGTATAGATGCGAATCTGACCTTGGATGAAATCCTTTCTTATCTGGATGTGGATAATAAGTTTATGTGGAGAAAGAAAGGAAAAACAATAGTCGTTACAGACCGTTGACGGATAAATAAGAAGTACATGCCTAAATAATTGTTAACTAAAAATTCTAAGTATGAAAAAAAACTTTTGTAAAGTTCGTAGGGAACATTGGTTCTCTCTTGTATGGGTCGTTTCATTTTTACTATGGGGGAACGTCGCTATGGCCGCATTGCCTATTCAGGAGGCAAGGTTTTCTATGCAACAGCATTCAGTAGCTTTGAGCCGGGTTTTTCATGAGATTGAAAAGCAGACCGGTTACTCTTTCCTTGTTCGCAATAATGATATCAATATGAATGAGAAAGTGTCTATTGATGTCAGAAATAAAAGTGTGGAAGAAGTGCTTGAGATGTTGTTTGCAGGGAGAAATATCTGCTATAAAGTGGAAGGGGAACATATTTCTGTTTATAAGCCTCAGCAAGCAAGACAGAATACAATTACCGGATTAGTAATGGATGTGGCAAAGGAACCGATTATCGGTGCTTCTGTTGTGGTAATGGGGACTACTAACGGGTGTATCACGGATTTTGATGGAAAATTTTCTTTAGAAGTTCCTGAATTTCCTGTGAAGTTACAAATAAGTTATATTGGTTATAAGTCTCAAGAAATAGCCGTGCATGATACAAAAACCATTCAGGTGGTATTGCGTGAGGACACTGAAACTTTAGACGAAGTGGTGGTAGTGGGCTACGGCTCACAGAAAAAGGCAAACCTGACAGGAGCCGTTGCCTCGGTCAAAATGGATGAAGTGATTGGTGACCGTCCGCTGGTTAATGCCGCTGAGGCGTTGCAAGGAACCGTGCCGGGATTACTTGTTTCAAGTAATGGTAATGATCCAGGACAAGGGAAGAAATTTCAGGTTCGCGGAGCTTATTCTGTCGGTATAAAGAACGATGATGGTTCGTATGGTAATACCATTGAACCGTTGGTACTGATTGATAATGTGGAAGGTGATATTGATATGATTAATCCTGAAGATATTGAGACGGTAACTGTTTTGAAAGATGCTGCTTCGGCAGCTATTTATGGTGCGCGTGCAGCAGGTGGTGTTATTCTGATTACTACCAAACGTCCTAAAGGTGGTACTAGTTTTCAATTGAATTATAATAATAATTTTGCCTTTTCGAATGCTATAAACCTTCCCAAACAAGCTCCGCTAATGGATTATCTGCAAGCTTACTCGGATGCTGCCGGTGATCAGTTTTGGACTCCCGGGGCTCCTAGTGTAAGTAGATGGATGGAGTTGTTGAAGCAATATCAACAAGATCCTTCTTCATTGCAGACTATGGGGGATGGTATTTATAAGGATACGGATGGGTCACTTTATTATATGAATGAAAAGGACTTGGTGAAGAATATGCTCGAAACCAGTTTTCAGATGACTCATAATATTTCTGCTACCGGCGGTACGGATAAATTGAGATATAGATTATCCGCTGGTTATTTATCGAATGATGGTATTCTAGTGACTAATAAAGATAAATATGACAGAATGAATGTAAGCAGTTTTGTTTCCGCAGATATTACATCTTGGTTCACACAAGAAGCTACACTAAGCTATGCACATAGTAAAAAGACTTTGCCGGCATCAGCTTTGGGTGGTATTTATTCCACTCGTCTGGCATCTTTTTATCCCGAAGGAGTGTGTCCGGAGGGAGCGGATGATTTGGGTGGAGAAGGACTACCCTATTTTACTCCGAGGAATCAGGTAGAATGGTCAAATCCTTCAAAAACGATTAATGACAATCCGCGTATTTTTTTTAAATCTATTTTGAAGCCTCTGAAAGGGTTGGAGATTGCATTTGAATATACATTTGATAAAAATATATATGATTATCATTGGTATACCGGAAGTGTGCCCTATACTACTATACAAGGAGGTAAAGATGTAACTCCGACCAATGATTATCTGCGTAAGTACAAGCAATATACAGACTATAATGCTTTCAACCTGTATGGGACGTATGATTTTTCTTTAGGCGATCATCGTTTTAAGGTTATGGCTGGTTTCAATCAGGAATCGAAATATAAAGAAACTTTAGATGCCTACTCTTATGGACAGGCTATTACAGATATTCCTGCTATGGGATCAGGAACTTCTACCATCAAGGTCAATGACTCTTATGATGAATTTGCCGTGCGTGGTGGTTTCTTTCGTGTGAATTATAATTATAGAGACAAATATCTTTTAGAAGTGAATGGACGTTATGACGGTTCTTCTAAATTTCCCAAAGAAAACCGGTTTGGTTTCTTCCCTTCTGTTTCTGTGGGCTGGCAGATTGCACAGGAAAAATTCATGGAAGCTACACGCGATTGGCTGGGAGGATTGAAAATACGTGCATCTTATGGTGAGATTGGTAATCAGAATGTTCCCTCTTATTCCTATACTCCGACTATGGAATTGAATAATAAGTATAACGGATGGTTATCAGGTAGTGATTTTGTAACCGCCATTAGTTCATTACCAGCGTTGGTCAGCAACAGCTTTACATGGGAAAAAGTGGGAACACTGGATTTCGGATTGGATATATCTTTGCTGAACAATCGTTTGAATGGTACATTTGATTGGTATCAACGGGATACTAAAGGTATGCTTGCTCCAGGTATGCAGTTACCGGGAGTGGTGGGTGCGAGCGCCCCATATCAGAATACGGCCGACATGCGTACTACTGGCTGGGAACTAAATTTGAACTGGAGAGATCAGATTGGTAAAGTAAGTTATCGTGTTGGTTTCAACTTGTCAGACAGTAAATCTAAAATAATGAAATATAATTCCAATGAGTCAAAAATACTAACGAGCACATTGAGCAACGGAAATACTTTTTGGAATTATTATGAAGGAAAGGAAATTGGAGAAATCTGGGGTTATGAAGCTAATGGATTTTATACAGTTGATGATTTTGAAAGCACCTCGTCTTGGATATTAAAGGATGGAATTACCGCTTTGGAGGGATATTCACCGCGGCCGGGTGATTTGAAGTTTAAAAACTTGAGAGATGAAGAAGGGAAAGAAAATATCATTACTTCCGGTAATAACACAGTGGACAATCCGGGAGACCGTAAAGTTATCGGGAACAATATGCCTCGTTATCTATATGGTATCAATTTGGGGGCTAGTTATGGAGGTTTTGATTTGAATATCTTCTTGCAGGGAACAGGTAAACGTGACGCTTGGATTGCCAATACATTGAATATGCCTTTATACGCGGATTTTAAATTTGTACCTTTGTATGATGATTTGAGCAATTATTGGAAACCGGCCGATTTAGCAGCAGGTGATTATACTTGCAGCAATCCGAATGCTGAATTTCCACGTGTTTATGGAAATTATGGAAACCAAGGCTCTAACTATCGTCAATCGGACAAATTTCTGTCAGATGCTTCTTATTTACGTATTAAAAATGTAACTCTGTCCTATACAGTTCCTAAGGCATGGGTGTCGAAGCTGACATTGAAGCAGTTGAAAGCATTTGTCAGCATTGAAAATTTGGCTACGTTTTCATCATTACCGAAGGGAATTGATCCGGAGACTTTGAATTGGAACTATCCTGCATCGCGCACAGTTTCATTTGGTATAAACCTTACATTATAAATCACCTTTTAATCGAGTAAGCAATATGAAAAAGATATTTATAAGTTTTGCCATCTTGGCAGGCGTTACGCTCTCGGGATGTAACGATAGTTTTTTGGATAAACTTCCGGTAACTGATCCGACGGAAGAAACCGTTTTTAAGTCATACGATAATTTTTTGGCATTTATGTGGCCTTGTTATGAGATGTTTTCAAACACGGATATCGCTACCTCTGTAAATGGAATAGGGCAAAATTCTCACTATCAAGGAGATATAAATGCAGGTTTTATGGATTCTAAGTATGAGTCCAGCTCTAATAATTATGCTTACCAGAAGATAACAAGCACAGCTACGGGAAATGGCTGGAGCTTTGGATACTTGCGTCGTATCAATATGATGCTGACGCACATTGATGGTTCCAATCTGACGGATGTTGAGAAAAACCATTGGAAGGCAGTAGGTTATTTTTTCCATTCTTACTGGTATATGGAACTGATAAATCGTTTTGGTGATATTCCTTGGATAGAAACCGTTCTGAATGATGAATCTCCCGAGGCGTATGGTCCTCGGGTGGCTCGTAAAGAAGTGGCGGATAAAGTTCTGGACCGTTTGAAATGGGCGGAAGAAAATATAGGCGATTTCCAAAGCAGGGATGGTGATAACACCATTAATCGTGACTGTATTCGTGCGGCTATTTCACGTTTTACATTACGTGAGGGAACGTGGCGCAAATATCATGAACTTGGAGATTATGATAAGTATTTCACGGAATGTATTCGTGTGTCCAAGTTATTGATGGATGATTATCCTACTTTATATTATGGCACGGACGGACAGCCTGCTGCGGGTTATGGCGAGATGTGGACAACAGAAAGTTTAAAGGGGATTCCGGGAGTGATTCTATATAAGGAATATGTCGATGATATCAATAACTGTAACTATAGTTATATGGAGCATACCTCTTCGCATTATGTGGAGATGAATCAAAAGACCGTTGATCTATATTTGATGAAAAACGGTAAACCTATTTTGAATCATGCTTCCAGTTATCATGGTGACAAGGATATGTATGCCACATTCCGTGATAGAGACCCCCGCTTGTATCATACCGTAATCCCTCCTTACAAAGTAAAAGCGGGTAAAGGAGACTATCCTACTTGGTCATATACAGATGATCCTGCCGATCGTGAATATATTGATATTATGAAACCTAATGAATCATGTTCTAATCCGGGTACAGGCATGAAACGTTTGCCCGGTCAGAACTGGAGTGCTTCGTTGGTTCCTGAAATTCCTCGATTGGGAACAGGGGCGTTTGTTACATGCCGATCGGGCTATTATGTCTGGAAGAATTGGAGCCAGTGGGAAAAGAGTTTTAATAACGGTGCACAAAACACAGCCGACAAGCCTATTTTTAAGATAGAAGAGGTTTTATTGAATTATGCCGAAGCCATGTTTGAAGCAGGGCAGTTCAATCAACCGGTTGCTGATATTACTATTAATAAATTGCGTGACCGTGCTGGAGTTGCTCAAATGGTTGTTGCTGATATTAATGATAGTTTTGATCCTAATCGTGGCAAATACTACCCTAAAGGCAATGATAATGGCATTTTGGTGGATCCTGTATTATGGGAGATACGTCGTGAAAGAATTATTGAGCTGATGGGAGAAGGTTTTGGTTTCTATGATATCAGACGTTGGAGAATGGCACCTTGGTTCTTGAATAAGACTGCAACAGGATTATGGCTTTCAAAAGAAAAGGCGGCAGCGGCGGGATATACTTTGTATAACACGGAGACAGGCTATTCGGATGGAGCAACAGGGACAATGAAAGAGGGATATCTGTATTTGTTCAATGACCCATTGAAAGAGGGCAAAGGATGGTTGGAGAAATATTATTTATATCAGGTTCCGACAACTGAAATATTGTTGAATCCTGCTTTGGAACAGAATCCAGGTTGGTAAATAGGTAAATGTTAATATAAAGTCGTCTTTATATAATTTTTATTTGAGGCGACTTTATTATTTCATCAATTGGAATATTTTCCATATCTTGCTCAAAGAAAAACTAATTCAATAAACTGTATAATGAAAAATCGAAACCTCTTTCTTTTAACCAGTGGGCTGGCATTTCCTTTATTAGGTGCTTATGCCCAGAAAACCCCTAAACCGAATATCATTTATATAATGTGTGATGATATGGGGTATGGTGATTTAGGGTGTTACGGTCAGCCCTACATCAGTACACCGAATATTGATAATATGGCTAAAGAAGGTATGCGTTTTACACAAGCGTATGCCGGTAGTCCGGTGAGTGCTCCATCACGTGCGTCATTTATGACCGGGCAACATTCCGGACATTGTGAAGTACGTGGGAACAAGGAGTACTGGCGCGATGCCCCTGTTGTGATGTATGGAAATAATAAGGAATATGCCGTGGTGGGGCAACATCCATACGATCCCGGTCATGTGATTATACCTGAAATAATGAAAGATAACGGTTATACTACCGGTATGTTTGGTAAATGGGCAGGGGGCTATGAGGGATCTGTGTCTACGCCGGACAAACGGGGTATTGATGAATATTATGGTTATATCTGTCAGTTTCAGGCTCATTTATATTATCCGAATTTCCTGAACCGGTATAGTAAATCGGCTGGTGATACGGCAGTGGTTCGTGTAGTGATGGATGAGAATATCAACTATCCTATGTTTGGTAAGGACTATTTCAAACGTCCGCAATATTCTGCGGATATGATCCATGAAGAAGCAATGAAATGGTTGGATAAACAGGATGGCAAGCAACCTTTCTTTGGTATTTTTA
This sequence comes from uncultured Phocaeicola sp., assembly GCA_958434805.1. Next base: position 46,062 of record CAUBDX010000005.1, on the reverse strand, counting down.
CTTATACGCTTCCTCATGCAGAGCTGGCGCAGCCCGAAGATTCTATTCTGACAGGTTATCAAAAGAAGTTTTTTGAAGATAAAACTTGGGGTGGACAGGAAGGATCAAGATATAATCCGTCGGTACACACCCATGCGCAGTTTGCCGGCATGATTACTCGCTTGGATTATTATGTAGGAGAAGTTTTGAACAAATTAAAGGAGAAAGGACTGGACGAAAATACCATTGTGATTTTTACCAGTGATAACGGCCCTCATGAAGAAGGAGGAGCTGATCCTACCTTTTTTGGTCGTGACGGCAAACTTCGTGGATTGAAACGTCAATGTTATGAGGGAGGTATCCGTATTCCGTTCATTGTACGTTGGCCGGGCAAAGTACCCGAAGGAACGGTCAATGATCATCAGTTGGCTTTCTATGACTTGATGCCTACATTTTGTGACTTGGCAGGTGTGAAGAATTATGTAAAGAAGTACACTAACAAGAAAAAAGATGTGGATTATTTTGATGGTATTTCTTTTGCTCCGACTTTGTTAGGGCAGGAAGGACAGAAGAAACATGATTTCTTGTATTGGGAATTTGATGAAACCGATCAGATTGGTGTACGTATGGGAGACTGGAAGATGGTAGTGAAAAAAGGGACTCCTTTCCTTTACAATCTTGCTACAGATATTCATGAAGACCATGATATCGCTGCCGGACATCCGGATATTGTGAAACAAATGAAAGAGATTATCAGAACACAGCATACTCCGAATCCTCATTTCTCTGTGACTTTGCCTTCATTTGAATAAATAGATTTTTTATTCTGATATTCCTCAATCTATTCATTTAGATTGAGGAATATTTTTTTATGTTCCATAAACCTGCTATCTTTGTCTCGCAAATTTAAAAATATTCCGATGAGAATTTAAAACATTCATTTCCATACAACTATTTGTTTTTACGTTGGGACAGCAGGCGAAATAATTTCGTTTGTTGCGCAATAGTTGTCTTCTTATTCCAACTACGAACTTTTCAGTATTCATATTTAAAATTCTTAGAAAGAGTATGTGTATACATGTACAGTCCATTACTTACATGCATCCGGATAAAGATGTGCTTTTCAGTAATGTCAGTTTTACTATCAGTAAAGGGCAAAAAGTAGCCCTCATCGGAAACAACGGTTCGGGAAAATCTACCTTGATGCGATTGATAACTAAAGAGCTATTACCTTCTGAAGGACAAATTATATGTCCGGATATCCCCTATTCTATTCCACAGCATTTTGGTCAGTTTAATCATTTGACAGTAGCCGGGGCATTGGGAATAGAAAGAAAGTTATATGCACTTCATGCCATTTTACAGGGAGATGCTTCGATAGAGCATTTTACGGCTTTGGCGGATGACTGGAAAATAGAAGAGAAAGCGGTTGCTGCTTTGAATGAATGGGGGTTGGTAGGAGTACCTCTTTCCTATCCCATGCATTTGTTGAGTGGCGGTGAGAAAACAAAAGTTTTTCTAGCAGGAATTACTATATACTCTCCTGCTTTTATTTTGATGGATGAGCCTACCAATCATTTGGATGACGAAAGCCGTATCCGGCTGTACCGTTTTATAACTACTGCTGCAGCAGGGATACTGGTTGTCAGCCATGACCGGACATTACTCAATTTACTTTCTTCTACCTATGAGCTTACTGCAAAAGGTGTCACTTATTATGCTGGAAATTACGATTTCTATAAAGAACAGAAGAAATTGGCTGTAGAAGCTCTGCAAACCCGGTTGAAGGAGAATGAAAAGCAATTACAAAAAGCCCGAAAGCAGGCACGTGAGGTAATGGAGCGTCAACAAAAGCATGATGTGCGAGGTAAAAAACAAAATGTGAAGAAAGGAGTCGGAAAGATGGCAATGCATACATTCAGGGATCAGGCTGAGAAAAGTACTGTCCGTTTAGGAGATGTTCATGCTGATAAGATCCGTTTTTTGGCAGGAGAAACAGTAGAACTGCATAAAGCTTTACCTGATATGAAGGCGATGAAAGTAAATTTCAATTCATCTTCTTTGCATATCGGTAAGATACTTATCGTAGCTTCAAGTGTGAATTATTCGTATGGAGAAAATCCTTTGTGGTCTTCTCCTCTTGAGTTTACCATCAAAAGTGGTGACCGTATTCATTTGAAAGGAAGTAATGGTAGTGGTAAAACAACTTTATTGAGGTTGATAACCGGAAGTCTTGCTCCTACTCAAGGTTCTTTGATACAGGCAGAAGGGCTGACGTACGTTTATCTTGATCAGGAATATTCTATAATTCGTAATGATTTGTCGGTATTGGAACAACTTGCCTTATTCAATAGTGAATTGTATGATAATGAATTGAGAACGATTCTCAACCGTTTTTTGTTTCCTGTTTCCACATGGAACAAGAAGTGTAGCTATCTGAGTGGAGGTGAGAAGATGAAACTTTCTCTCTGTTGTCTTATGGTGAGTGCACAGGCCCCCGATGTTTTTATTGTGGATGAACCTACTAATAATATTGATATTCTGAGTATGGAGATATTGACCGAAACTTTGAAGGATTATCAAGGCACTTTGTTGGTGGTGAGTCATGACAACTATTTTGTGCAACAAATAAAGGCAGATAAGCAGATTGAGTTGTTCTGATGTTTTTATTTTGTCAAGTGCGGCATTTTTGTTTTAAATATAGAATTTGACAAAAATGCCGCAGACTTGATTTATTTTATTCGGAGTTATTATTGCAGTGTCAGCGTCTTTACTTGTAATTCAGCATCTTTAGAATTACCCCCTACCATTATGTCGAAGTTTCCGGCTATGGTGCGCATGGTATTTGTCTGCGCGTCCCACCATTCCAATTGTTTGGGTGTTAACTCTAATTCTACATTGACTGTTTTTCCTGCAGGAATTTGTACACGTTTGAAAGCACGCAGTGTTTTAACCGGTCCTTCCGCATCTTCTTGTTTTTTCAGATATACCTGTACTACTTCTTCCCCGTCACGATTACCGGTATTGGTTACAGGAACAATAATTTTGGCAGTTTCTCCTACTTTAATCGTTTGCTCCAGTTTGATGTTACCATAGTTAAAAGTGGTATAACTCAAACCATAACCGAATGGGAAAAGAGGATCACCTTTAAAATAACGGTAAGTACGTCCTGTCATATTATAATCTTCAAAATCAGGTAATTGCGTTATGTTCCGGTAAAAAGTAACGGGCAGTCGTCCTGCAGGATTGTAATCTCCAAACAAAACTTCGGCGGCAGCTTTACCTCCGGATTGTCCCGGATACCATGCTTGTAAAATGGCCTGACAATATTTGGTTTCGGGCTCCATGGCAATGGGTGATCCGGAAAAATTAACGAAAATAACTTTTTTCCCGGCATCACAGAGTGCTTTTATCAATTCACGCTGAACAGCCGGAAGTTCGATGTCAGTACGGTCTCCTTTGCGGAATCCCGGTAAATTGACACCCATCTCCTCTCCTTCCAAACTTGGAGATATACCGCCTGCAAATATAACTACATCAGCATCTTTCACTTTTGCTACCGTGTTTTTAATGTTGACTTCTTCTTTAAATCCAAGATCGAAATTCAACTGTGCGTCTCCACTAAAGTATTGGAAGCGGATTTCTATATCGTATGGCTTGCCGGCTTCTGCATGCATGGCGTAAGCTTGTCCCCTGCCCCCATGTTTGTTGGTGAATTTCTTTACTTCTTCACCATTTATCAATAATTGTGTAGCTCCACAACTATAGAAGTTGAAAATAACCTCTCCTGTTTCCTGGGGGGTGAACACACTTTGATAGACGGCCGAGAAATCGGTCAGGTTCACACCGGGAGCAAATACGGTGGCTCCGGAAGTGCAAAGACGGAACGGTGTGGTAAGTTGTGCGGTGGCTACCGCATTTCCTTCATATTCCTTGTTGTTCCAATAGCGGGCGGAGAATCCTGGACCTTCTTTAGAAGTACACTGGCTGAAAACGCTTCTGATTAATGAGCGCTCCACCCAGCTGCAACCTTGTTCATAGATCAGCTTGTCGTTCTCTCCCATGGCTGAGCGGATACCTTCCAATAAGGTGATCGTATGTTTGGGAGTACCGTTATAATTACCCCATTGCATCACAGAATCATTTGCGTTAGGTCCCATGACGGCGATGGTTTGTCCACCGCGTTTCAGTGGCAGGATATTATTTTTGTTCAGTAACAGCGTCATTGATTTGCGTGCTATATCTAGTGACAGGGAATCATGTTCTGCCGAGCAAACCACTGAATAAGGAATTTTAGTCCATTCCACTTTGTCAGGATCATCCATTTCCCCCAATTCAAAGCGTGCTTTTAATAATCGTTTTACGGATACATCAATGTCCTTTTCACTGATTAATCCTTTTTTAGCGCTTTCTACCAATGCTTTATAACTGGAACCACATTCCAGATCCGTACCGCTTAATACTGCGGCGGCAGAGGCCGATTCAGCATCCGGATGTGTTTTGTGTCCTTTTTCCCGATAGAAATCGTCAATAGCACCACAATCTGAAAGTACAATGCCGTCATATCCCCAGTCTTGACGGAGAATTTGCATCAGCAGGCGGTCACTTCCGCAACACGGATCACCTTCCAAACGGTTATAGGCACACATTACCTCCTTTACTTTTGCTTCTTTTACTAATGCTTCGAAAGGTACAAGATAAGTTTCATGCAAGTCACGCGGTTTGATATTTTCCGCATTGAACTCATGACGATTCCATTCCGGCCCTGAATGGACGGCAAAGTGTTTGGCACAAGCGTGTATTTTATCGTATTTTTGATTAGCATCCATGCATTGCAATCCTTTTACCACATTTACCCCCATGACACTTGTCAGATAAGGATCTTCCCCGTACGTTTCAATACCTCTCCCCCATCTGGGATCGCGATAAATATTGACGGTGGGTGTCCACATGGTCAGGCCTTGATACCGTTCGTAGCTTCCCGCCGCCGAGTATGCGGCATTTTTGGCCCGGGCTTCATCCGAAACTGCAGTATAGATGGTATGTATGGCATCGGGCTCAAAAGAGGCCGCCATGCCTATAGGCTGAGGAAAGACGGTGGCCAGTCCGCTCCGTGCCACTCCGTGCAAGGCTTCGTTCCACCAATTATAAGGTTTAATGCCTAATCTTTCGACAGGTTTGGAGTTGTCCATCATTAAGGCAACTTTTTCTTCTAGAGTAAGTTGTTGCAATAAATCCTCTGCCCGTTCTTCGGGAGATAAACTGCTGTCTTTATAAGCCGGTTGATTGTTACAGCCGCTTAGCATCACAAGGGAAGCAAATAAATATAGAATTTTGTTTCTCATAGTAAAATGGTAAAAATGATTAGTTACACGGCAAAAATAGAATAATTGTGAAAAAAGTCCGTGTATTTTTTGATTAAAAAGGTGGAAGATATTGTTTTTTATACAAAAAGGTGGGATAGATATAAAAAGTTTCCGGCCGGATACATCGTACCGACCGGAAACGTATGAGATACAGCAAATAATGACTATTTATATTCTGCCCAATCTATCAGGCGCATATCCCCTTTCTTGGCCAGCGTATCATGCATAGCCAATGCAGCCGGAATACAATGAGGAGTTTGTCCTTTGGAAGACATTTTTACATAATCCCAAAGAATGTTCTTATAATCCGGATGTGCACAATTTTCGATGATAGCCTTGGCGCGTTCTACCGGGCTCTTGCCGCGTAAGTCGGCAACACCTTGTTCAGTAATAAGGATATTGACATCGTGTTCACTGTGATCTTCGTGAGAAACCATAGGAACGATGGCACTGATTTTTCCTTCTTTTGCCACAGACGGGCAAGTAAAGATGGAAATATAGGCATTGCGGGTAAAGTCACCTGAGCCACCAATACCATTCATCATTTTGGTGCCGCTGATGTGAGTAGAATTTACATTACCGTAAATATCTGCTTCGATGGCTGTATTGATAGATATAACACCAAGACGACGGATAATTTCCGGGTTGTTTGAGATTTCAGACGGACGCATGACCAGTTTGTCACGGAAGAAGTCGATATCATCATAAATACCTTGCAGACATTCGTTGGTGACAGTCAATGAACAGGTACTTCCAAATTTTACACGTCCCTGGCGAATCAGGTCCACCACTGCGTCTTGTAATACTTCCGTATACATTTCGAAGGCGGGAATTGTTTTGTCTCGTCCCAAAGCACCCAATACGGCATTAGCAATGTTACCTACTCCACTCTGTAATGGCAGGAAGCTTGCAGGAATAATACCCCGTTTCATGTCAGCTGCCAGGAAGTCGGCAACATTTTGTCCAATCTGGTCGGTGATAGGATCCGGTGCGGTAAATGAACGGGCCTGGTCAGGGGTGTTTACTTCCACTACGCCGATGATTTTTTTCGGGTCTACCTGTACATAAGGCAGACCGATACGGTCGCTGGGTTTGTAAATAGGAATTTCACGACGGTAAGGCGGGTCAAGCGGTTCATAAACATCGTGCAGGCCCATACCGTTTTTACTGTGGGCAGCGTTCAATTCGATGATCACTTTATCTGCCAGACGTGCAATAGTCGGTGCAATTCCACCGGCGGCTGTCAGATAAACTTTGCCGTCGGGAGTGATTTCACACGCTTCCAGAATAGCGACATCTACTTTACCCATGAACCCGTAACGTACCTCCTGTGCCATTTGTGACAGATGGATATCGTTGTATGCTATTTCGCCGTTATTTACGGCTTTTCGGAAATCGGGGTTGGTTGTGTAAGGAGCACGGTAACGGATTGCCTTGACCCTGGATAAGATGCCGTCTGTAGCATCTCCTGTAGAAGCACCGGTAAAGATACTAATTTGAAAAGGGTTACCTTTGGCATGTTCTTCTTCTGCTATTTTTGCGACTTCGGGTGTTACGGCTTTCGGTGTTCCTGCCGGAGTAAAGCCGCTGAGTCCAATGTTGTAGCCATGCTTGATATAGCTGGCTGCTTCGGCTGCGGAAATAATATTAAATCCCATGATATTCAATGTGTTATTCTTATTAGTATAGTTGTTATTAATATTTGCGATTAAAAATCTCTGAATAAATAAAAGCACGTCGTGCCTCTTCTTTAGTACTCAGTCTTATAGGAGTCCGGTCTTCCCTTTTGTTCTCTTTCCGGGGTGGATCTGTTGGCTTCTTGACCATCGGCTGATGCTGCATGCGGGGAGTCTGAGGTTTGCGGACTGTTTGAACGGAAGAAACAGGAAGGTCCTCTCCTATGTTCTCCTGCTCTATTTCAGGAAACATATCTGCAAGCACTTTCTTTGGAGAAGGTGTTTTCTTCTCTTTGCCTGTTTTTGAGATTTGTTGCACGATGGCTGCAACAATGATTATTATAAATATGATAACCTGAATGATATCCATACTTTCCTTATTATATAATGAATGCTCAAAGTTAGAAAAATATTTCATAACTAACTCTATAAAAGGGCATAAAAAAAGGAAGAGAACTTCACAGTTGTCTTCCCCTATTTTTTTAACCTAAACCTTAACTATGAAAAAATCTAATGTTTTTCAAAAGCAAATATGCGAATTATAATAATATGTTGGTAACGTTAACGGTCTTTTTTGTTCACTGGTTATAATTATTTAACAGTTAAATGCATAAATCTCTTATAATATTCAATTTTTGGCTCTTTTATTCGTTTAATTTGTCGGTAACTCCGTATCTTTGCCTACGAAACCATAAAACAGAGAAAATATGAAAGAAACAACAGGAGCAGACTTTAAATCTGCAACTGATTCCGAAAACAAGAAATTGTTTATTGAAACTTACGGATGCCAGATGAATGTTGCTGATAGTGAAGTGGTTGCTTCTATTATGCAAATGGCAGGCTACCATGTATGCGAAACATTGGATGAAGCGGATGCTGTATTTATGAATACCTGTTCCATTCGCGACAATGCAGAACAAAAGATTCTGAACCGTCTGGAGTTTTTCCATTCTATGAAGAAAAACAAACGCCGGAATCTGATTGTCGGTGTGTTGGGCTGCATGGCAGAACGTGTAAAAGATGATTTGATCGAGAACCATCATGTAGATCTTGTCGTAGGACCGGATGCCTATCTCACTTTGCCCGATTTGGTCGCTTCGGTGGAAGCGGGGGAGAAAGCCATTAATGTGGAGCTTTCTACTACAGAAACCTATCGTGAGGTAATTCCGTCCCGTATTTGCGGCAATCATATCTCCGGGTTTGTATCCATTATGCGTGGTTGCAATAATTTCTGTCATTATTGTATTGTGCCGTATACCCGTGGGCGTGAGCGCAGCCGTGATGTGGAAAGTATTCTGAATGAGGTGCGTGACTTGGCAGACAAAGGTTATAAAGAAGTAACGTTGCTGGGACAGAATGTGAATTCTTATCGTTTTGAGAAAGAGGGTGAAATAATTACTTTCCCGATGCTGCTCCGCACAGTGGCCGAGGCGGTTCCGGACATGCGTGTTCGTTTTACCACTTCACATCCCAAGGATATGAGTGATGAAACCTTGCAAGTCATTGCGGAAACGCCTAATGTATGCAAGCATATTCATTTACCGGTACAGAGCGGCAGTTCGCGCATATTGAAGCTGATGAACCGCAAATATACCCGTGAGTGGTATTTGGAAAGGGTAGCGGCTATTCGCCGTATCATTCCCGATTGTGGTCTGAGTACTGATATTTTCTCCGGCTATCATTCGGAAACGGAAGAAGACCATCAGGAATCTCTATCCTTGATGCGTGAGTGTGCGTACGATTCCGCCTTTATGTTTAAATATTCCGAACGTCCCGGAACATATGCTTCCAAGCATCTGCCGGATGATGTACCCGAAGAGGTTAAGATACGCCGGCTGAATGAAATCATTGAATTGCAGAACCGTCTTTCTGCCGAAAGTAATGCCCGTGATGTAGGCAAGACCTTCGAAGTGATGGTAGAAGGTGTTTCCAAGCGTTCCAGAGAGCAGCTTTTTGGCCGTACACAGCAAAACAAGGTGGTGGTCTTTGATCGTGGGAATCATCGTATCGGTGATTTTGTCCATGTACGCATTACTGAAGCCAGTTCGGCTACATTGAAAGGAGAAGAGGTGTTCTGATGGGGAGAAAAGAAGAATATAAGGAAAAGAACTTGCAATATTTGCAAGTTCTTTCTACACAGGAAGGTATTTGTCCTTTACCTTGTAATATGTTTTATAAAGTATTGCAGACAGGTACGGGTACAGTTTCACCTACAATCCGAAGTATTGTCACCGTTCATTATCGGGGAAGTCTGATAAACGGAAAAGAGTTTGATAATTCCTATGACCGTAACTGTCCCGAAGCTTTCCGGCTGTGTGATGTCATAGAGGGATGGCAGCTGGCGCTTCAACGTATGCATGTAGGAGATAAGTGGGTGGTTTATATTCCTTATACTATGGGATATGGCAACCGTACAAGCGGGCCGATTCCTGCTTTCTCTACATTAATATTTGAGGTGGAACTGCTGGGCATTGCATAATGCCTCCGGTTATCGGTTATGCAGTCTGTCATTCATCCGGTCTTCGTAACCGTCACGATATTTCTTTTCGGGCATAACAATCCATAAGATTATATAGACAATAATGCCCGAAAAGGCTGTGAAAACCGTGGCAAATGAATAGATAATGCGCACTACCGTAACATCCCAGCCAAAATAATCGGCCAGTCCCGCACATACTCCGGCTAGCATTCTGTTGTTGGAACGGGTCAGTTTTTTGTTTTCCATTTCCGTCTCTTTTTAAGTTATCTGCACAAATGTAGGAAAAGTAAAAACGAATTATTAACTTATACTCTTAAAAGTACTTAAAGGATAGTCCTTCTCATTCAATTTATTTGTTATTTTGCAGCAAATTAGGGCAAAAAGTGGATATACTCAAAATAAATACTTGTCCGTTGTGCGGCGGAAAACATTTGGGACATGCAATCACTTGTACGGATCACTATGCTTCGGGTGAACAATTCAATTTGGTTCGCTGCGATGATTGTGGCTTTATTTTTACACAAGGTGCACCCGTGGAAGCCGAGATAGGGCGATATTATGAGACCCCCGATTATATTTCACACACTGATACCCGCAAGGGGCTGATGAACCGTGTATACCATGAGGTACGCAAGTATATGCTGTCACGCAAAGCCAAGCTGATAAAACGGACATCCGGTTTGAGTAAAGGTACTTTGTTAGACATAGGTACCGGTACCGGATATTTCAGCAATGCTATGAAGGAGCGCGGATGGCGGGTGAAAGCGATAGAGAAAAGTCCGCAGGCGCGTTCGTTTGCCAAAGAGCATTTTGAATTGGATGTAGATACGGAGGATGCTTTGGCGGGATATGCCGATCATTCTTTTGATGCCATAACTTTATGGCATGTGATGGAGCATCTGGAACATCTGAATGAAACGTGGGAGAAATTATTCAAGCTGTTGAAAGAGAGGGGAGTATTGATAGTGGCTGTGCCTAATCCCAGTTCGTATGATGCGGAAAAGTATAAGGAATGGTGGGCGGCATACGATGTGCCCCGTCATTTATGGCATTTTACACCTTCCGTCATGCAACAATTCGGTGTCAAGCATGGTTTTAAATTAGCGGAACAGCATCCGATGCCTTTTGATGCTTTTTATGTATCCATGTTGACGGAAAGATATAAAGGCAGCCGTTTGTCCTTTTTGAAGGGAATGTGGACGGGCCTGTTGGCCTGGTTCAGTTCACTGGCGAAAAAAGAACGCAGTAGTTCAATGATTTATGTATTCAGAAAGAAGTGATTATGGGAAAAAAATCAGGGTCCTTTTTCGATATGCAGTTCATTACCTCCAGCATCAGTACAATGCTGGTGTTGCTCTTGTTGGGGATGGTGGTATTCTTTGTGCTGTCTGCCAATAACTTATCCAAGTATGTACGCGAGAATATCAGTTTCTCCGTACTCATCAGCGATGATATGAAAGAAGCGGACGCTTTGAAATTCCAGAAAAAATTGAATGAGGAACCTTTTGTGAAAGAAACTTCCTATATATCGAAGGAGCAGGCGTTGAAAGAGCAGAGCGAAGCGATGGGTACAGACCCGGCTGAATTCTTGGGATATAATCCTTTTACAGCTTCTATTGAAATAAAACTGAATGCCGATTATGCCAATTCGGACAGCATTTCTTGGATAGAGCAGAAAATTATGCGGAACAAGAAAGTAATGGAAATCAACTATCCCCAGGATTTACTGGATGCAGTGAACAGCAATATACGGAAAATCAGTTTTTTGCTATTGGGACTGGCTGCGCTGCTTACCCTTATTTCTTTTGCGCTGATTAATAACACCATCCGTCTGGCCATTTATTCCAAACGTTTTCTGATTCATACCATGAAACTGGTAGGGGCAAGCTGGGGATTTATCCGTCGTCCTTTTTTGGTGCGGAATATATGGATAGGGATACTGGCCGCTGCCATGGCAGATGCGGCATTGATAGGAATGGCCTATGCGTTGGTAAGATATGAACCCGAATTGATTGAGATTATTACCCCTATGACCATGCTTATGGTAATGGGTTCTGTTTTTGTGTTTGGTGTGGTTATTACCTTTATGTGTGCATATATATCAATCAACAAATACTTGCGCATGAAAGCTAGTGCGTTGTATTACATTTAATAATAAAAGGATATGGATAGACAAAAATTCGCCTTTGATAAAACTAATTTTATATTGCTTGCCATAGGTATGGCAGTGATTATTGTCGGTTTTCTGCTGATGACAGGACCTAGTTCGACAGAAGGATATTTTGAGCCGGATATTTTTAGTGTACGTCGCATCAAAGTGGCGCCCGCAGTATGTTTCTTTGGCTTTATATTTATGATTTATGGCATTGTCCGCAAGCCAAAGGACAAGACAGAAGTGGTTAACTCTTGATTTTTTTAATTTTTAATTCTCAATTTTTATTTAAAGAATGGAATGGTTTGAGGCATTGATCCTTGGTGTGCTCCAAGGATTGACAGAGTATTTGCCGGTCAGCAGTAGTGGTCATCTGGCTATCGGTTCGGCATTGTTTGGCATACAAGGGGAAGATAATCTGACTTTTACCATAGCAGTGCATGTGGCTACGGTACTCAGTACTTTGGTTATATTATGGAAAGAAATAGGCTGGATATTCCGTGGCTTGTTCAAGTTTGAGATGAATGCGGAGACAAAATATGTGATCAATATCCTGGTATCCATGATTCCTATCGGCATTGTGGGTGTGTTTTTTAAAGATTATGTGGAAGAAATTTTCGGTTCCGGCTTGCTCATTGTAGGTTGTATGCTGTTATTGACAGCTTTGCTTCTTGCTTTCTCTTATTATGCAAAACCTCGTTTGAAAGAGAACATCAGCATGAAGGATGCGTTTATTATAGGTCTGGCACAGGCTTGTGCCGTGATGCCGGGATTATCCCGTTCGGGTACTACCATTGCTACCGGTTTGTTGTTGGGAGACAACAAGGCGAAACTGGCTCAGTTCTCTTTCCTGATGGTGATTCCTCCTATATTGGGTGAGGCGTTGCTGGATGGTATGAAGATTGTAAAAGGAGCTGCAGCCGGCACATCAGATATATCTGTATTGTCATTGATTGTAGGTTTTCTGGCAGCTTTCATATCGGGCTGTGTAGCTTGTAAGTGGATGATTAATATTGTGAAGAAAGGTAAGTTGATTTATTTTGCTATCTATTGTGCCATAGCCGGTGCCGTTACGATAGCGTGCACATTGATGTAATTGGATGAATTTTAAAGAAGGAGAAGTATTATACTTTGATAAACCGCTGAAATGGACCTCATTTGCAGTGGTGAACAAGATAAGATACCATATTTGCCGCAAACTGGGCGTGAAGAAAATAAAAGTGGGACATGCCGGGACATTAGACCCGCTGGCTACCGGGGTGATGATTATTTGTACAGGCAAGGCAACGAAACGCATCGAAGAGTTCCAGTATCATACCAAAGAATACATTGCCACCTTGCAGTTGGGGGCTACCACACCTTCATTCGACCTGGAGAAGGAGATAGATGCTACCTATCCTACGGAACATATCACCCGCGAGTTGGTAGAGGAAGCCTTGCAGCGTTTTATCGGCAGGATAGAACAGATTCCGCCTGTTTTCTCGGCTTGTAAGGTAGATGGTAAACGCGCTTACGATTTGGCTCGAAAAGGTGAGGATGTGGAGTTGAAAGCCAAGACGTTGATTATAGACGAGATAGAGTTGCTGGAATGTAATCTGCCTGAGATTAAAATCAGGGTAGTGTGCAGCAAGGGCACTTATATCCGTGCATTGGCCCGTGATATTGGCGAAGCTTTGAATAGCGGTGCTCATTTGACAGGGCTGATACGTATCCGGGTGGGGGATGTGAGACTGGAAGACTGTTTGTCGGTGGAAAGTTTTCCGGAATGGCTTGACCAACAAGAGATTGAAGAAGTTATAAACGAATAAGGAGAGATAAGATGAAACTGTCGCAATTTAAATTTAAACTGCCGGAGGATAAAATAGCTTTGCATCCGGCTAAGTATAGAGATGAGTCGCGCCTGATGGTTGTTCACAAATCAACAGGTAAGATTGAACACAAGGTATTCAAGGATATCCTGGACTATTTTGATGATAAAGATGTGTTTATCTTTAATGATACGAAAGTTTTCCCTGCGCGTTTGTATGGAAATAAGGAAAAGACCGGTGCCCGTATCGAGGTATTTTTGTTGCGCGAGCTGAATGAGGAACTTCGCTTGTGGGATGTGCTGGTAGATCCTGCCCGTAAAATCCGTATCGGTAACAAGCTTTATTTTGGTGACGATGATTCCATGGTGGCCGAAGTGATTGACAACACCACTTCCCGCGGACGTACCCTGCGTTTCCTGTATGACGGCTCTCACGACGAGTTCAAGAAAGCATTGTATGCGTTGGGAGAGGCTCCGCTGCCCAGTTTCATCCGTCGTCCGGTAGAAGAGGAAGATGCCGAACGTTTCCAGACTATCTTTGCCAAGAACGAAGGAGCTGTGACAGCTCCCACTGCCGGACTTCATTTCAGCCGCGAGTTGATGAAGCGTATGGAAATCAAAGGTATAGACTTTGCTTTTGTGACGATGCATGCCGGACTGGGTAATTTCCGCGAGATTGATGTGGAGGACCTTACCAAGCATAAGATGGATTCGGAGCAGATGTATGTCAATGCGGATGCGTGCCGTATTGTGAATAATGCCAAGGATGAAGGAAAGAATATTTGTGCGGTAGGAACGACAGTGATGCGCACGATAGAGACTGCGGTAGGTACGGATGGTCATCTGAAAGAATTTGACGGATGGACCAATAAGTTCATTTTCCCTCCTTATGATTTCTCGGTAGCCAACAGCATGGTTACTAACTTCCACCTGCCTCTCTCCACTTTGCTGATGCTGGTAGCTGCCTACGGTGGTTATGATCTGGTGATGGAGGCTTATCACACAGCGTTGAAGGAAGATTACCGTTTCGGTACTTATGGCGACGCTATGTTGATTTTGGATAAGTAATACCGGTTGGAGCAGCGTATGAGGGTTTATTTGGGACTTGGAACCAATCTGGGTGATAAAGAATCAAATCTGCATGTTGCTGTCCGGAAGATAAATGAGCGGATAGGGGAGGTTACTGCCCTTTCCGCTTTTTATGTTACCGCCCCTTGGGGGTTTTCTTCTGAAAATTCTTTTCTGAATGCTGCCTGTTGCGTGGAGAGTGTGCTTCCTCCCTTGGATATATTGCGGGAAACACAGGAGATAGAGCGTGAATTAGGCCGGATGAAGAAGTCGGCGGGAGGTAATTATAGTGACCGCCTGATTGATATAGATATTTTGTTGTACGGCGATTTAATACTGCATACGCCGGAATTGGAAATCCCTCATCCCCTGATGACTGAACGGAGGTTTGTCATGGACCCGCTGGCGGAGATTGCATCGGATGTGGTGCATCCGGTATTGGGAAAAAGGCTGGGGGAGCTTTAAACCTGTAAGAGTATATTAATTAAAAGAGGACGGAAAATTCTTCAAATCCGTCATTGTGGTGTAGATAGCTGATTGATAGTGTATTGTTATGAAGGATTCGTAATAGAATCCTTCATAAATGTTTCAGGGAAATATGTCCAGTATGGAATAATCTCTCCAAATTTCTTGTGTGGTGACGCTCGTCACTCCGGAATCAGGGTAACGTTGGCAAAATTCTTCTGTTCTGTCTTCTCGTATAATTAGGAATTTGTTTTTGTAGCTCACTTCGTATCCATATTTTTTTATGGTATTAAGGAACAAATTGACACCATTACAAATAGTTATAACAAATGGTTATACTTGTTCCATATTTCAAGTTGCTAAGATAACAAAAAAGGGAGTGTGGTTATGCTCCCTTTTTTGTTAAAACCATTTTTTGCTTAATTCTTGATGAAGTGTGTATTATTTCTACTAGATATTCTGTGTCTTTTTCCTAATAATCAGAAAATTGATTCAATAAAAATATGGATTGTAATGATATAAAACTAAACTTAATCTAAATAATACTAAGTCCTATTTTTCACCTCTATCTTTTTTAGTTAAAAAGAATTTATGCGTTTTATCTAAAAAAACAATATAAAAAGTATCCTTTACAATATGCCCTACAATAACAGATAAACCATTAATATGTATTCTAGCCCACTGTGCATCTTCTGGAACATTTTTCGGATATTTAAAAAGAGTTTTATCATTTGATGGAAAAGATTTGTAAGTTGTGAATTTATCTCCATCAAGTTGTTCCCATAAAGGAGAACAGCAATAACCTTGTAAAGTTTCTAAAGCAAAACTAAGTAAACCACTATTTTGCCAGTCTTTAAAAGATGAACCAAATTTTTGAGTTGTATCAAAATATTGAAATGAAATTTTAAAGTTTGAAGTCCTGGCTTCATCATTCACACTTGGCTTCTTCTTGTATGGTTCGGCTAATTTGGATTTCTTTTTATACCCCTGCATTTTGTTCACTCTTATAGAATGCTTGTACCGTTTTCTTTGAAATTATTTCATGACATTTATCTGCCTCTGCATAGCCAATACGTGCTTCAAGCCACGGACGTTCATTGTGCGTAGCTCTTTCCAGTTCCAATCCCGTCCAAGTAGATAGGTCTGTCAAAATAGAAACAATTAAAGTTTGTTGGTCTTGTGTTAGCTTTCCAAATTCCTTATCTACATCTTTTCCGGTAGAATTTGAATAGCTCAATTCCGCATACAGCATAGATTTGTCTTTAAGACTATCGTAAACTTTACGACTAACGGGGCCATGCACCCATGCTTCAAATTTATCAGTAATAAGTTCTTTATCAAAATATGCCAAATGATAAGCATCGCAGTAAAATAATAATTTCTGCAATTTCAAGTGTGACATTGGCCCATAATGTTTTAAAATATAATCTGATAAAATTATAGAATCTATAGTTGATATATTTTTACATTCTTCCATATACAACCTCCTCTTGTTTTTTTCTTATACTGCAAAATAACAAAATCCCCTCGACTATTATTAAATTCATTAACATTGTTTATCCATTTTGTTACAGCAAATATAAAAATATAAATTTACATATCAATGATTAGTAGTTAATATTACATAAATATAACTTAGATTGAGTATGCTTGGAATTTATTATTTATACTTTTGTTGCAGAATTATAAATCTATTAAATTATGAAGTGGTTATTGTTAATTCCTGCTATTCTAGTAAGTAGTTGTTCATCTCCTTCAAACAATAAAATAGAAAACAAACAAGAAGAGAAAACAATAGTAGAAAATCTAGAATCAAAAGCTAAACGACAAATGATGGCAACAATTAAAGAGCTTGCCAATAATCCTAGTTCTGTCAGTATATCAAAATTTGAAAAAGAGTTTGAATTTGATTCTTTGTATGTAGCCAAATTCACAATGAGAGCGCAAAATGAGTTTGGTGGATACTCTATTACTGACTACGAGTATATATATATGATAAAAGAAGATGGAATACATGATGCCCTAGTTGATTTGAAGGTTAACCCTAAAATAATAATGCTGGCAGCGAGAGCCTTTAATGTAGCTTCAAAAAAAGATAAAAATGCGGATTTTACATCTTCTATAAAAGTAGCTGCTAATTCTTTAGTTTCATTTGTTGGTAGGAAAGTTCCAGATCGTCCTGTTGAAGAAATTAAATTAATAAATGAATGGGGGAAATAATTAAACAATGGAATTAATTATAATATTAATAATTTTTGTAACTGCATTTGTAATAGCAGTTAACACTAGAAAAAAACATGTAAGTATGGAAAACAATGTATCACCTAACAACATCCCATCAGAAGATGGACAGTTTAAATACGAAAACAGATTATCAATGATATCTGGGTTTATATTATTCATTGATATCTTAGGATCTATAATACTTCTTATTATGGGAATTGTAGAATCAAGCTCATATAGGTCTAATGGATATGGATGGATTTATATATTTTTATCTATCGCAGTGTTATTGTCTGCATTTTTATTTCACTCGTTTTTTATCGTTATTAAGGAGATATCTGTCAGTATTAAAAAGAATAACATCTCCCCTATACCTAAAATAAATGATGAAAAGACACCCCCTACTCAATCTAAAGTGAAAAGCGATCATCAAGATTGCTTGAGCCAGTGGAAATAAAAAGAACGATATAGGCACTGAAATTCCAGTGCCTTTTTTATTTTACCTAAAAACTTCGGGTTATATTCTATATTACTACCATAATTTTTCAGAAAAGGTATTCATTTTTTCTTTTCCCCCTTATTCATTGCTTCCAGAATCTTTATCCATGATTCAGGAACTTCCACATCCACGATGTTCCCATCTCCATCTTTTACGATGTATTTATTCTTCTTTTTCTTTTCTTCCTTTGGCTTTTCTTTCTTATCATCCTGCATATCTGTAATCTCCTATATCTAAGTATTGCAAAAGTAATCTAAATCTGTCAGAATCGCTAAGTTTTCTGGTGTTAAATCTAAAGACAAATTCATCTACATAGCGTTGCATATATTTCTTGCTTATATGATAATATGTGGCGTATATCCTCTTGAAAACAGACCAAGCGTTTTCTATCGTATTGGTAGTAATCATCACCGTTTCTTTATTATCATTGTAATAAGTAATACCATAATATTTATGCCCGTGATCTACAGATATTTGGTTGTACATTTCGGATACTTCGCCATAATCCCATCCATCAGTATATATTGTACTTCCTTCTTCAACATACTTTCTTATAATTGGAAGCAGCTTGGATGAACCTGTTCCGCTTACTACTTTGGCAACCAAATCCCCATTTCTGCCTATTAGTCCAAAAACAGGAACTTTGTCTTTAAAACTTCTCCCCTGGCATCTCTCCACTTTTTTATCCTTATGTCGGTTTGCATTTTTTCCACCTGCAAATGATTCATCAATCTCAACTTCTCCTTCAAGATAGTAGTCGTTTTCTCCTGTCATAGCCTTACGTATCTTATGTAACATACGCCATGCGGTCTTTTGAGAAACATCAATATCTCTAGATACCTGATAGGAAGATATGCCTCTTTTCCCTTGAGCAAATAACCACATAACATAGAACCATTTAGTAAAAGGAATCTTACTATTTGCAAAACACGTTCCTGTTTTTACCGTGAAATACCTGTTTGTATTCTTGCATTTATACTTATGGTTCTTACACTTATAAACCTTGGAGGTGGGATCAAATGGAGAAACAACTTTGTCACCCCATTTCCATTGTTCGTACAGATCATAACAAGCATTTTCATCCTTTACAATCTGTATAAACTCTAGAAAATTCATTGACTTTTTCATACAGCCTCCTTTTCTTTGATTCTTTTGCAATATAACGATAAAAAGTTAAATATGCAAATAAATACAAAGAAAAGATAGACTATAATATTATATTATATAACTTTATAAATTTAAGTTGACACAAGCAGAAAATATATAATTATAACATTTTGTTATAGCTTATTTATCAAGTGTCCATTTGTTCCTTAATGCCTTTTTTATTATACTTTGGGTTTGCATGATGAGTGAGTCTACTCTACATTTGTAGGTCCCTTCATATCCTTTTCTCCCATCGGGAAAAGTCATGGTAAATAGTCGGGTCTGGTTGTCGAATGTATAGCGTGTACCGTTTCTGTTTTTCAGTTCCTGCATCAGTTCTTTTTCTATATTTTGTTTGGTTTGTGTGTCTTGTGCTTCTACTCGTACTTCCGGTTTGACATAAGGATGAGCTCCGTTTTCCACTTCCACATCCTTGCTTCCCCACATGGTGGTTTGTATTTTTATTATTTTTACCAGTTTGTTATTCTTGTCCAGCACATGTATAGATGATTCTCCTTCGCAAAGTGGAAAGATACATACGACACCGAAATGTTCGATTCCGAAATATTCCGTTTTCAGTTTTTCTGGATCGTTGTTCTTTATTGTGTAACCATTTGTTTGTTCGCCCAAGGAGGCATTGAATGGATGGCCTACGTAAGCTTTGTATTCACTCACAATATCTGTTCCTTCTTCCGGTTCCGGAGGGAGGATTTCTTCTTTGTCTGAGCATCCCGATAACAGTGTCAGACATAATACTAGCGTTAGTGTCAGGGCGTGTATTACGTCCTGACTGAGGTTATTTCTTTTGAATGTCATAGATCATTTGTTGTTCTTGTGTATAATATACAATGTTTACGTCTTCTGTATCTGTGTGGAAGATTACATCACAGTTTATACCGTTGTTTGCTTTAAAATAGACGGCCGAAGAACCTTTTCCCCATCCCATGTTGACAGACCAATATAAATCACTATTTGGTGAACTCGATTTTTTGGTAGTACAGTATCCGTCAATAATCCAACCATGACCCGGTTTGTCTTTGTATGGATCTTTTGTGATAGGGAGACGATTGTTGTCAACATAGTGTCCGTTTCCATAAAGAAGTATTGGATTATAATTTTGTAATGACTGTTTAGCCAGTTCCGGATTGAATCCTGTGCTTCCTGAGTAGGTAGTCATTGTTTGAAGATATTCCAACATGCCTTCCGTTGGGGTTGAGGTTGAAGCGATACCTCTTTTTATAATTGGGTTATTGTCCTCGTCATAGGTATTAAAATCTACATAGTTAGGAAATGAGCGAGTTTTATTGTATATAGCTCTTAACAAACTGGCAGTCATTTCGATTAAATCAGGTGAGCTGTAGTATGTAATTGTTTTTTGAGCGGTCAGGTAGTCCCAATCTATTAAAATTTGTCTACCTGCTGCTGTTTCTCCCACCATGACTGGTTTCAGTATACTGAATAATGTAGCAACCGCTATATTTCCACATCCCACTAAATAATGCCCCTGATATGTTCCCATATGCCCGTCCCATATATTTCCTATGGGCATTTGATCGTTGTAAGGTGCTTCTTGATGCCATACAATATCTGATATGGGAGGTACCATAGATACAATTCGTGAAGGAATTTTGCTTATATCAATGCCATTGATAGGATTATATTCTCTTGAATTGCTGTTATCAATAATAGTAATATTTCTTTTTATGATGTCTTCTGTAATTTGTTCCTTGGATATATTTAGGGATTGGCTGATTTTGTCGAGAGTGGAACTTCTTTTCTCTGATTTAAGTTTTTCTATATATTTAATATCTGAAAGGATATTTAGTTTTGCTATTTCAACCAAATATCTCATATCTATGTTCATAGGTTGGGAAAATTGATAGTTCTCTGTAAATAACAGAACTTTCGGTGCTCTTTCATCACCACAAACAATTGTCATATCTTTTGTTCCGCTATTATTAGTTAGTTCAACTTCAAATATAGGTACATTTATTTGAATGGAGTCTGCTGAACGGGAGTGATTCCTGCTGTTTGTAAGATAATATTTATTAATAATGGAAATCTTGGGCTTGTCTTCTTTTGTTGTAATGAATTGTTTTTTAAATTCTGAATTGATACGTTTAAAGTCGTAAATTACATTTGTAATCTCGTCTTCCGATAGTTCTTTGGGATTATCATACGCTATGCTGGCGTATTCATTCGATGTCAAAACCACTTGGTTGGTTGGGTTGTTGTTAACTTCTGTATTTTCTAATTTATCAGTACACGATATAAGAATAGATGTTATCAATATGAGTTGTGATAATATAACCTTTTTCATGGCATTTTTGTTAATGATTGAATGATAAAACTGGCTAAAAGGTTGCGTTATTGATATCTTTTAGTCAGTTTTGATATATGAAAATTATTTTTTTCTGAAGTCTGCCATTATGGTCATAGCATTGTCTTTGAAAATTAGTGGAATGGCAGTTTCAAAAGTTATTGTCGATGTTTTTATATCCATTAAATAGTAGCCATCCTGATAACCGTTTCCGAAGCCAAAATTAGCGTGTAAATAGCATACGTCCACATCGGAAGGAACATTGTCTATCCTACCATAGCATTCTTTTATTCCATCAAGAATGAATGGGGTGACTCCATCGGTAGCTATATTGTCAGGTTTGCCGTATATTAATACAGGTTTAGTTGCTTTTAAGGAATTCTTGACAGTATTGATATTCCATGATGTCTTTTTGCTATAATTGAAGTAACTTGCCAAATAATTCTCCACATCAGACATTAAACAAGTTGTCCCCGTAACAATTCCTTTTGAGTCTTTGACTACAGAAGATTTTGTATAATCATAGATATTTTTGAATAGCCTGCCTACCATTTCTCTTTTAGCTAAAGGATCACCGGAGTTAAAATAATCTGGTGCTTTGATTTCTTTATTTTCAGTCAAATAACTCCAATTTATTTGTAGGCTGGCTGGTCTCATCGTTGGCTCCAAACTAGCTAGAATATGCGCTACCACAATTGCTCCATAGCCTACAGGATAATTTGTATATTCTGACCATCCCGGACCATACCTATCACAATTGGCTTTTGGTAACATACAATTATAAGGTTCCCATTGTCCCCATGCCACAGGACACATAGGAAATACTGCAACTTTGACCTTTAGATTGGAAGGAACTTCTGTTATAGGTTTAGAGCGGCTGATAGAGCTGTTGTTTATGATAATTTGATTCTTGATTGCTTCATAATCGATGTCTTTGGATGTTATGTATAGTTCTTTGGATATTTTCAAAACAGCAGATTCATACAATGAATCTTTAATCTCATCAAATTTGGTAACTTCATTGCGGATGTACATTTCGCTCCATTGAAGCAAAGCGTTGGGACTTGTGTAAAGAGAATCCTGGTTTTCCTTGATGTTGTCTATATATGCAAGGATGTGTGGGGCTCTTCTATCTCCCGAAACAACAGCCATTCCTGTGCCTGTTTCTGATGTGAATTCTATTTTATAGATAGGTATTTGTTCCTCTGTACTTTCAATATTCCTGGCATCTGCTTTGTTTTTAGATAAATAGTATTTCTCTTTTATCTGAAAGATGTTAGGCTGAAAAGTAATACGTGAATGGGCATTATTTTTTAGTTCACTGCTTTGGAAGGTTGTCAATAAATTGAATACCTCAGTTTGGCTAAGTTCCGGAGAACTTTTGTATCTGATGCTTAATAGCTCTTCTGGTGATAGTTGTACTTCCTTACTAGGGGGTGTTATATCCTCTATTTCATTTGATTGGCATCCGGCAATCATCAATGAAAGGGATAATAAACAGAAAATGATTTTCTTTTTCATCTTGTTTCTTATTGTTAGTTCTGTAAACCTATATTTTTACTTAGCACGGATATTTTTTATGCAATCCATTTTATAACACCATTCCTTTACGCCTCCTGCTTCAAAAAAGGTTCTTGCGTTTCCGTCTAGTTGATAATACCCTGTGTTTTTATCAGCCCACCCCAAATTTGCGTGCCAATATAAATCATTCGTCTTAACCATTTGGCGAGTTTGACTAGCTTTTTCGGTGATTAGAAGTCCGGAAATGATAAAAGCATGGTTCGTAGTTAGCATAAGCACCGGATTGTTATTTCTTAATGAGGCCCAAACTTGATCACCATCAAAAGGGGCTTTTGGATTATATTTAAAAAATTTGTTCATCGTATTTAGCATATTCTCTTCAGAAACACCACTTTCAAGTACAGCACCATCCCAATCTTTTTTGGATGTAGTTTTATTCATATTATAGAAGTTGAGCATAAGGTATTGAACTTGCATTTGAGCTTGCCCCTGTAAATCATTGATAGAGGCTTTTTGGGTCATTTTAATAAAGTTAGGCATATAAGTCATAGTACTGTTGGGTAAAGTAAAGGTAAGAGGGGGAGTATATTTTTGATGAGTATATCCCATTATTTGAGCAAGTGCCACATTGACACATCCTACAGGAAGTGCGTCCATTTTCTTTCCATTATTTTCAGTTCTTATCCAATCTACTTTATTTTCTTCTCTGAAAGCCCAATTATAGGGATCGTCTTGTCCCCAATTGGTCTTGACTAGAGGAGATATTGATGATGGTAGTTTTTGTATTCCCTCGGGAGGACCTTGTACAGCAGTTGATCTAGATGAATAGGTATCTGTTAAAATGATATTATCTTGAATTTTTTGGTAGTTAATTTCATTGATAGGAATGTTTAATTTCTTACTAATTTTCTCCAACGTTGGCTGTTTTAGCGAATCTACCAATTCTTTTGTTTTAATGGCTTTATAAAGATAGCTGGCTTTTGCTGCATATAATAGTTCGTTTGCTCCGCTCAGTTGCATTGCATCATCATTGCCTTTATTGGGAATAAATGCTATAATAGAAGGAAGTTCTGCATTTGTAGCTACTACAGCCAACCCATTTACAGTATCGTTTTGAAATTCAACTTCACAAATTTCAGATATGATATCATCTTCTGGTAAGGCGGTTCGGGAAGCTATTTCTTTATTTTGAAATTCTCCTTCTTTATTTATATATGTTCTTTTTGTAATCTTAAATGATGCACTAGTGCTTCTGCTTACACCATTATTATTCATATTGGCAAAAGAACTTACCATATTGAAAATATCTTTGTCTGTAAGCTCTTTTGCATCATCGTAGGCGATACTGAGGACTTCGTTTTTATTCAACTTAACCTTTTGGGAATTAGTAGAAAGGTTATTGGTGCTTTCATTCGAGCAGGAGAATAATGTAATTCCTGCAAAGAATAGTGATAATGGAATGATTTTCATAAGTTTGTTATTAGAATATTATGTATGAGATTAGTTTTCGTATATAAATTCTCCTGCCAATATTCCCTTTTCATCGGTGATTGTCAGTTCATATATTCCTGCCGGAATATTCTCTAAAGAAGTTGATAAAGAAGAATTGGAGTGGGGTATATAGAGGTTTCTATATACTACATATCCTTCTTTTGATTTAATCTCGATGGTTACCGCTTCCCAGTCCTGTGCGAATTCGATGGTTAATTCTTTATTGCAGTCGTCAAAGAAAGCTTTTACCGGAATGAATGACTCTACTGGAATTCTATGGTTGCCATGTTTTATAAATTCTATATTTCGTTTTTTAGCGCATAGTAATAGAGGAATAATTAAGGCTATCAAAGCCAAACTCATTTTTAATTTGTTCATAATCGTTTTACGTTTTAGTTTTGTGCAAACTTAGGTATTATAGGATTATGAATGACAAAAAGAGGGAGTTATAGTATATACAAGATTTGTTGATTATCAGCGAGTTACAAAAATTGTTATATACAGTGATGTATATGTAGTGTTTTATAATTCACTGATAATAAGATCTGTATGAGAACTATTTATTTTAAGAGGTTTTTGATGATGTAATCTCGTAAAAACGTTTCTTTATTGTGCTTTAGTTGGACCTCTTGATAAATTCTCGTTCGTTTCATTCGTACAGAAGCCGGATTGATGCCGAGCAATTTGGCTTCATCATTTGCGTCAAATCCAAAGATATGGAGATAGCAATATTGATATTCTGATTCTGTCAGGTTGGGAAATGCCTCTTTTAGTAGGGAGTAGAATTGGGGATATATCTTGTCTACTTCCGTCATTATGGAATGCCATGTTTTGTCAGTAGGGAGTTGGGAGTCCTCAAGCCTATTTTTTTTAGTCAAAGAAATAAGCTTCTTGCCAACTGTGGATGTTTCCAGACTTTGCTTTTGCAGCCGGTCGTATTTATAGGATATTACTTCTATTTCCTGTTGTAGTTTGTGGGCATTATTCTCTTTGTCTGCCAATGCTTTTTGCAAAATCTGCTTTTTTTCTTCTAGTTCTGCAGATAAGTGAAGGAGCTCTATTTTCATCTTATCTAGAATTGTTTGCTGGTAATAGATTTTGGCTTTGCTTCTCTGCCGGTAAATGATATATCCTGCAACTGATAGTAAGAATAAGGAGATGGCAATAATGATGATGATTGTATTCCTTTGCTGTGTAATCTTTAATAGTTCGTTCTCTTCCCGTATCTTGGCGTTGTTATACTTTTTTTCTATTTCCAATACTTTTGTCTCATTTTGAACTAATGTCAGTGAATCGAGCATGTCGGAACAGATTTCTTT
This sequence comes from uncultured Phocaeicola sp., assembly GCA_958434805.1. The sequence continues at coordinate 20,551 of CAUBDX010000005.1, read as the reverse complement.
GTAATGGAGTGCTTCCTTGTATTTTCCTTCTGCCTTATAAAGCAGGTAGTAAGCTTGATTGAAGTAATAAGCGATATCATTGTGTTTGGTTATCGTTTCAATCCATTCGTGTGCTTTTGCCAGTTGGTTGTCTTTTATATATATGTGTAATAGGGAGATAGAATCCTTATAGCTTTCTTTGCTGCCCGTTTCAATGGCTTTTAAGAAATATCTTTCGGCATTCTTGTATTTTTCTTGTGCCTCATATATCACTCCAAAAGCATTGGCTACATCAGCTGTTAAATCTTTGTTATGCAGTAGTTGTGAGATGGAATCAGCCTTTTGAAGTAAGGGTATGGTGTAATTAAAAGAATCAGTGAGTGTACATTCACACGCTAAATCTTTTAAGGCGTATGCATAGCTTTTGTAGTTCCTTGCTTTCTTGAAGAAGTTACTGGCCTCTTTTCTTTTCTCCAGACGTTCACTGGTTATATCTCTAAAACCATACAAATCTGCCATATAGGCACAAATATACCCTGCCACATTATAGGCCTGATGTTCTTTGGCCAGTTGCAGTGCATCGGCATATATTTGCATTGCTTTATCATACTCCCCATCTTCTACATAAGCACGGCCCAGATACAAGTCTATTTGCGCCTGTTCTTCTGCCGTGCCGTGTTCGGTGAACCATTGTTGTGCCCGTTGCCATTGGTAGATAGGGAGTAATCCGGTGGCTGCTTCGTCCGTTACTTTACCGCATAGCATACACCAGTGGGCAAAGTCCTTATCAGTCAGTTCATCGGGGGCTTGTATGCTGTCCAGTAGCACGGAAGCACTATCGGCATACATGGGAATCAGTTCCTCTACAGATTGTAATAGCGGAAGTATGCTTGTCTCTTTTCTGCATCCGGGGAGGATGAGAATGAATAGTAGTCCTGTCAAAAGTAAAGCTTTCATAAGAATGTGTTCAGATTTTGCAAATATAGTCATAAATCCGGGCAACTTGTATCTGATAGAGGGAAAAGTCAGTTTTTTATGCTTTCCGTGGCTTCTCCTTTGGAAGTGAGGTGGGAAAGCATGAAAGCTCTTTGTCTTGTCAGTGAAATCTGTCTGTTGTATTTTGTTCTTCTGCCTTTTCATCAAGTTTTATCACTAAAGTGAAGAAACTGTATCACTTTAGTGATGAAGCTTGATTACCTTAGTGATAAAAGTTCATCACTAAGGTGAAACGATTAAATGAAAAGGCAGAGATTGGGAGAAAATACCGGTGGAATCACTCAAGTTACAGGAACGGAATTCATTTTGTTTGCGCCATTTATAACGGTTGTAATGTTGTGCTTTCTATTGAAATATCCTATGACAAAATGATGAAGAATTTATGAATAAATCAATCATGGTAAATAATTGGTTATCAACACTTAATAAGTAAATGAAGAATTTGAAGGAAATAATCAGCCAACAGGATACTGTAACTCCTTGTGTTTTGAATCCGTTGTTTTTACGCCACAAATCTTCTGGTCCATTTGCATGCATACATCCCTCTGACCACCAGGTAGCTGATGAGAAAGGCTGTTACGGCCATGCAAATAATGTGTATTATGGCAGGAATCCCCTGAGGCAACAGCGAGGCGAACAAGTCATATCCCATTTGCACGAAGACGAAATGACACAGATAAATGCCGAAGGTCATGGATGCCACTTTTGAAAGAACAGGCGAAGAAGGTATTTTAAGCTTCTGTATACAGACAAAAACAGGAAATGTCATCATAAATACATTGATGCCGCCGAAAAGCCATACTATTTCCAGATAGGCGTAGTTTCCCGGAAAATATTCCTGCATGATGAGGTAGCCGCCAAAAGTGATGGCGTACCCTGTCACAAACATAGGGATACCGATAGCCAGGGTTTTTCTCCAACTCCATTGCAGCGGGTATTTTACCAGATAATGGGCCAGTATCAGATAGCCGATAAATCCGGAAACATAATAAAATGAACCGAATGCATTCCAGTCGCACACTCCCAGGATATCCATATTGCCCCAGTTGCCGATATATCCCAGTGCGGGAGCGGCCATCTTTATGTAGGGAAGGAACAAGGAGATGCCCCAGATGGAAAGAAATAGCTTGATATCTTTCCGGGTAGCACGCTCCAGCCATGCATGGAAGATGGGGATGATGAAGTAGAGCCCCACCAGCATATACAGATACCACAGAGGAGTGGTGTCATAGTTGAAATTGAAAATGAATGTCCAAATCTTCGTGATAGTCATTTCCAGGGTGAAGGCGGACATGTCTATGGTAGGATTGTCTGTCGTGGTGATGTAATTCAGATAAATGAAATACAATACAGGCAGCATGACCGACCAGAAGATAAGCGGGACAACAATGCGGCCGATCCGCTTTTTGTAAAATTCACTCATGCCGTTTCGTACAGGAAACAGCAGCACTCCTGTCATCATCACAAACAAGGGCACGCAACAGCGTACGGCACTTCCCAATGCGCACCCTTGCAGAAAAGTAGGACGGTCTGTGTCAAAACGTGCCACAAAAGGGTCACAGCAATGGGCGAATACAACTAAAAAACAGGCGGTGACGCGTAGCAAGTCTATCCATCCGATGTTCTCTCTTTTATTTATTTCCATATTCTCTGTTGGGCTTATTTTTGTTCAAGCACCACTACTAAGGGACGGTGATCTGATGCTACCGGTTCATTTACTACCTGTGCGGAGGTTACTGTGAAGCCTTTCATGTTCTGTTTCAGTGCTGTAATATAATCAATGGTTTCTGTAGGGGCGGGAGCCGGAAATGTATGCTGGTTTACGTCAGAAAGTATCTGAAAATCCTGTTGCAAGTATTTTATGAATGCGGATTCGGGTTCGGCATTCAGGTCGCCGGCCAGGAAAAAAGGTTTTTTGTGAGCGGCGGCAAAGTCTTTTATAAGCTCCAGTGAGGCCATGCGGTCTTCTTCGGTGAGAGACAGATGGGTGCAACAATAAATGTAGTTGTCGAACTCTGCCATAATCAGCGCACGTGCTTCTTCCCGTCCGGGAAGTGTCATGGTTTTCAGGCTGACGGGAATTTCTTTGGTGAGAAGTCCGATACCATATTTTCCTCCGTCGTAATCAATGGCAGGGGCAAAGTAAGCGTGCATTTGCGTACGTCCGGCTATTTCGCCCAGTACGTATTTTTGTCCGCTGCGGTGGGTCATGCTGTCCAGTTCCTGCAAGGCTACCACTTCGGGGTGGATATGATTGATTACATCGGCTATGCGTTGGAAGTCGCATACATCATCCATTCCGTTTGCATTTTTAATGTTATAGGTCATTAGCCGTAACGAATTTTGTGATTGTGCCGACAGGGCTAAAAGAAGGGTAAAAAGTAAGAGCAATGTCTTTTTCATATATTCATCAGGTTTTGATTGTTTAAATTCTCTCCAAAGATAGATAAATTCATTCTTTTTTTCTTTGCCCTCAAAGATAAAAAACAAGAGAAAGTTTTTATCAGAAAGGAAATGTTTCTGTTCAACAACTTGCCGGGGCTTTATTTCTTTCCTGCCGGAGAAGCCTGTGTCATACGGATACTGCTTACCACGCCTGCGGCAATGGCAAAGAATATGGCTAATAACAAACAAGCCTGCGCCCGATGTCCTTCGGCGAACATACGGAACAACAAAGCAACCAGTGTGGTTCCCAAAGTCTGACCTAACAGACGCGCCGTACCTAGCATACCGCTGGCTCCACCGCTTCTGTGAGTGGGAGCGGAAGAAACAATGGTTACATTATTGGGCGTCTGGAACAGCCCGAAGCCCATACCACAGAGTGCCATTCGCCAGATGATATTCCATTCTGCCGGATGGGGGGGAAGCAAATAGAGTGTGAATAGGCCGGTAGCGAAGATGGCCATGCCGATGCCTCCCAGCAATCCGGGATGTACTTTCTCTACCAGTCTGCCTGCAAGTGGTGCGGTCAGGATGGTAGCCAATGGCCAGGGGGTAAGTAGCAAACCGATCTGTACGGCGCTGTATACCAATATATTCTGCATAAAAAACGGTAAGGAAACCATAGCCAGCATCTGGGCGGTGAATGAGGTGATGGAAGTACCGATAGAAAGAGCGAAAATAGGAATCTTCAGTAAGTCCACAGGTAGGATAGGGGTCGTTTCCTTCAGTTGGCGGCGGATGAAATAAGTGCCGATTATGATTAACAAAACCAACTGGATGGCAATGAACTTTCTGTTTTCGGCGTGTGCAAAACCTTCCAAGGTATAAATTAACAACCCGAAGGTCAGTGCGTTGGCTATCGCACTGATTTTATCAAACTTGTGTTTTGTGTCTGAAGCCGGATTATGCGGTAAGAACCGATGTCCGATCACTAATGCAGCCAATCCCAAAGGAATGTTGATTACAAAAAGCCAGTGCCAGCTTCCCAATGCTAAGATACTGCCTGCAATGGATGGACCTGCGGCGGCCGAAACAGCTACCACCATGGCATTTACGCCCATTCCGCGCCCTAGTATCTGCGGCGGGTAAATTAAACGGATAAGGGCGGTATTGACACTCATTACACAGGCCGCCCCGAAACCTTGAATGATACGGGAGACAGTCAGCATCCAGAAAGAGTCCGAGAGGGCGCAGGCCAAAGAGGCGCCTGCAAAAATGGAGATGCCGGTCAGAAATATCCGTCTGTAACCGTAAATATCACCTAATGAGGCAAATGATAGCAAGGTCATGGTAATCACCAGTTGATAGGCATTGACAATCCAGATGGCATTGGAAGGGGTGACATCGAAATCGTGTGCCAGCGTGGGTAATGCGATATTCATAATGGTTCCGTCCAGTACGGACATCATGATAGCCAGCAGTACGGCTACCACTGCGAAATATTGTTTAGGTATAAATGCGGTCTTTTCTTTGCTCATGATGCAAAATTAACGGAAATCGGTCAGATTAGGTTTAATTTCTTCTAAATAATTGCTATTCCAATGTTAAAGAACCGGGAATTTATAGAATGGTTAAGGAATAATGCTTATCTTTGCAGCCGTTAAAAACAGTGGAGAGATTTGAGTAGCTTGCAACCACAGAAAAAAATGCTAAAAAATACATTGACTTTCTTATTTACATTTATCTACTCTGATAACTTCCCAAGGTGGTTAACGAATTAACTTTTAATTTTTAATTCTTAATTTTCAATTTAGAATGGGATATTTATTCACATCCGAATCGGTGTCTGAAGGACACCCCGACAAAGTGGCCGATCAAATATCGGACGCTGTGCTTGATAAACTGTTGGCGTTTGACCCCAGTTCGAAAGTAGCTTGCGAAACCCTGGTGACTACCGGACAGGTAGTGCTGGCTGGAGAAGTGAAAACCAAGGCGTATGTAGATTTGCAGCGCATTGCACGTGAAGTGATTAACCGTATCGGTTATACCAAAAGCGAATATATGTTCGAAGGAAACTCCTGTGGCGTATTTTCTGCCATTCACGAACAAAGTGCGGATATCAACCGTGGCGTGGAACGCGAGGACCCTATGAACCAGGGTGCGGGCGACCAGGGAATGATGTTTGGTTATGCTACCAATGAAACGGAAAACTATATGCCGCTGTCACTGGACCTGGCACATAAACTGTTGATGGTACTGGCCGAAATCCGTCGTGAAGGGAAGGTGATGACTTATCTTCGTCCCGACGCCAAGAGCCAGGTTACTATTGAATACGATGATAACGGCAAGCCGGTACGCATTGATACGATTGTGGTTTCTACCCAGCATGACGAGTTTGTAACCCCGGCTGATTCTTCCAAAGAAGCTCAGTTGAAGGCCGACGAAGAGATGTTGGCCAAGATTCGTCAGGATGTGATTGAAATCCTGATGCCACGTGTCATTGCCGGAATTCATAATGAAGAAGTATTGGCTTTGTTCAATGACCGGATAGTTTATCATGTGAACCCTACAGGTAAGTTTGTGATCGGCGGTCCTCATGGAGATACCGGTTTGACCGGCCGTAAGATTATTGTGGATACATACGGTGGAAAAGGTGCTCACGGTGGCGGGGCGTTCTCAGGAAAAGACCCCAGTAAGGTAGACCGTAGTGCTGCCTATGCAGCACGCCATATCGCAAAGAATATGGTTGCTGCCGGTGTTGCCGATGAAATGCTGGTGCAGGTGTCATACGCCATTGGCGTGGCCCGTCCTATCAATATCTACGTAAATACGTACGGTCGCAGCAATGTGAAACTGAGCGACGGAGAGATTGCTAAGAAAATAGACGAACTGTTCGATCTGCGTCCGAAAGCCATTGAAGAGCGTTTGAAACTGCGTAATCCTATTTATGAGGAAACAGCTTCTTACGGTCACATGGGACGTGAGCCGAAAGTGGTGACCAAGACATACGAATCCATGTATCATGAAGCAAAGACGCTGGAAGTGGAACTGTTCACTTGGGAGAAGCTGGATTATGTGGATAAGATAAAGGAAGCGTTCGGTTTGTAAGAAACGGATTCGAATATGGTGATGTATACGGGCGAATTCAATTCGTTCCTGCGGCAATGAGCGTCATTGGCTGGCAGGGGAGGATTGGATCCGCCCGAAAACATAAGGAATTATATGAATGATATAAAGAATGTATGTGTATATAGTGCGTCCAGCACAAAGATAGCGAAGGTGTATTTTGATGTAGCGGAAGAATTAGGACGTCTTCTGGCTGAAAAGAAGATCAATCTGATTAACGGGGCAGGCTGTATCGGCCTGATGGCGGCTACCTCCGATGCAGCATTGGCTGCAGGCGGTACGGTGACGGGGGTAATCCCTCATTTTATGGTGGAGCAGGGGTGGCACCATACAGGGCTGACCCGATTGATTGAGACGGAAACCATGCACGAGCGTAAACGGATGATGGCCGATTTGTCCGATGGTGTCATTGCATTGCCCGGAGGTTGCGGCACATTGGAGGAATTGCTTGAAATCATCACCTGGAAGCAGCTGGGGCTTTATCTTAATCCGATAATCATCTTGAATATCAACGGGTTTTATAATCCTTTGCTTGAAATGCTGCAAAGGGCGGTGGAGGGTAATTTTATGCGTAAAGAGCATGTTGCGATCTGGAAGGTGGCTTCAACAGCCGAAGAAGCGATAAATTTGCTCTATACAACGCCTGTTTGGAACAAGGAAATACGTAAATTTGCAGCGATATGAGTGAAACCTGTCATCCCGGAATAGCGTATATTCTCCAACTTTATACGGAAGAGCAGAGCCGTGTTGATACGGCTTTGACACACAGCGTGTGTCATATGTCCAAGGAAGACGGGATGAGAGGAATGGAGTTGCCCTATCAGCTGCGTTCGGACTGGATGGTGACCTGCGTGCTGTTTCTTTGCTTTATCCTGGTATCATACGTGCTGGCACATGGCAAGAAACATCTTGAACAGCAATTTAAGAATTTTGCTTTGTCTAAAGAGCGTGCCAGTTTGTTTGATGATACTACCGCATCTGATGTGCGTTATACATTGGTGCTGATATTGCAGACCTGTATATTATCCGGTTTTTGTGTGTACGATTATTTTTCGGACCATGACCTGCTCCTTTTTCGTACGGTTCCTCATTGTTTATTGCTAAGTATTTACATTGGTTATGTAGTTTTTTTCTTTGTCATCAAATGGCTTCTTTATAGCTTTGTAAATTGGATTTTCTTTAACAAAACACGCAATATTATTTGGCTGGAATCTTACTTTAATGTTGTAATCGGGGCCGGATTTTTACTTTTTCCAATTGTACTTTTGATTGTGTATTTCGATCTGTCACCGCAAATTGCTCCTTATTTTATCGGTTTTGTTATAATAATTGCTAAAATTCTGCTGTTTTATAAGTGCTTTAGTAACTTTTTCAACAAATTTTATGGCGCTTTCCATTTAATTCTGTACTTTTGTGCCCTTGAAATACTCCCTGATTTTGTTCTGTGGAAAGGGATTATCTTAGCGAACAACATTTTGATTTTAAATTTTTAGTACATTGAAAATAAAAAAAGTCCTCGTATCTCAGCCGAAGCCGACTTCTGAAAAGTCGCCATACTATGATATTGCTGAGAAGTACGGTGTGAAAATTGATTTCCGCCCGTTCATCAAAGTTGAGAGCTTGTCGGCAAAAGAGTTCAGACAGCAAAAAGTCTCTATTCTTGATCATACCGCTGTGATTTTTACATCGCGGCACGCTATCGACCATTTCTTCAATCTGTGTACAGAATTGCGTGTTACTGTGCCCGAAACAATGAAATATTTCTGTACGTCCGAAACCATTGCTTTGTACATTCAGAAATATGTTCAGTATCGTAAGCGTAAAGTGTTCTTCGGCGCGACCGGTAAATTCGCAGATTTGGTGCCTTCTATCGTAAAGCACAACACGGAAAAATATTTGGTGCCGATGTCTGATGTACACAATGATGAGATCAAGACTTTATTGGATAAAAATAAAATTCAGCATACGGAGGTAGTGATGTATCGTACGGTAAGTAATGATTTCACTCCTGAAGAAGAGTTCGATTACGATATGCTGTTGTTTTTCAGTCCTGCAGGAATCAATTCTTTGATGAAGAATTTTCCGGAGTTCGACCAAAAGGAAATTGCGATAGGATGTTTTGGTCCTGCTACTGCTAAAGCGGTAAAGGATGCCGGATTGCGGTTGGATCTGGAAGCTCCTACTGTAGAGGCTCCGTCCATGACTGCGGCATTGGATATGTTTATCCGCGAGCGTAATAAGGATTAATTTTTAGTTTATATCCCAAAACCGGGGGTTTTGTATCAATAAAGTTGTAACTTTGTGATTCGAAACCCTCGGTTTCTTTATTTTAATAAAAGAAAGAAGATTATGGTAGAATATACACTCGGTAAAAAAGAGCGTCTGAATAGTAAGACATTGATTGAGCGTCTTTTTTCAGGTGGAAGCAAGTCTTTTCCGGCTTTTCCGCTACGTGTGGTGTATATGTCGGTAGAGCCTGTGGAGGAAGATATGGCGGCAGCTTCCATTCTGATCAGCGTGCCCAAGAAGCGGTTCAAACGTGCGGTAAAGCGTAATTTGGTGAAACGTCAGGTACGTGAGGCTTATCGGAAGAACAAGCATTTGTTGCTGGATGCGCTGGCTTCCCGGAACAAAAGACTGATTATCGCCTTTATATGGCTGGATAACCATATTCATTCTTCTGCCGAAGTGGAGGAGAAAGTGAAGAAGCTGCTGTTTCATATAGTGGAAAGGCTGGAATGAAAAAGATACTTTCCTATCTGTTGCTGTTGCCTGTTTATTTCTATCGGGGGTACATTTCTCCAATGACTCCTCCTTCATGCCGTTTTGTACCTACCTGTTCGGAATATGCCATCGAGGCCATTAAAAAACATGGTCCTTTCAAGGGATTGTATCTGGCTGTCCGCCGGATATTGCGTTGCCATCCGTGGGGCGGGTCGGGCTATGATCCGGTTCCGTAAAATCTGTTGTCCTTATGTTGCTGGATATTCATACGCATCGCAATGCTGCTGTACCGGGAGAATGCATTTTCAATGTAGAGCCTGCATGGTTTGAACCTGTGGAAGGGTGTTATTATTCTGTAGGCATTCATCCGTGGAAAGTTTTGGAAGCTGGTCCGGAAGATTGGACAACGTTGGAAAAGGCGGTCTGTCATCCCTCTGTTCTGGCGATAGGAGAGGCGGGTTTGGACCGTTTGGGGCCGGCAGATATTCTGTTGCAAAAAGAGGTGTTTGTCCGACAAATTTTATTGAGCGAGTCAGTAGGAAAACCGTTGGTTATTCATTGTGTGAAGGCGTTTAATGAACTGATTGAACTGAAAAAGAAGTATCGTCCGCAGATGCCTTGGGTGGTACATGGTTTCCGTAATAATCTGCATATTGCCTGCCGGCTGATGCAGGAAAACATTTATTTTTCGTTGGGAGAAAGATATCAGCCTGATGTGTTGCGGCACGTGCCTTTAGAATGTTTATTGGCCGAAACGGATGAGAGCACGCAGGATATCCGTATGGTGATAGGACGGATGGCGGAAACGAAGAATGTGGAAGTTTCCTTTCTGTGCGATAGGATAGATGAAAATGCACGGAAAATCTTTTTTCGGCAATAAGAGTTGTTTCTTCAGATAAAGAGTCGTACTTTTGTGGCATTTAAAGTATAAATCAAACATTTAAATAGATAATCATTCGATGAATTTTGTAGAAGAATTAACATGGCGTGGAATGGTGCACACAATGATGCCGGGCACCGAAGAGTTATTGGCTAAAGAACAAGTGACAGCTTATCTGGGTATTGACCCTACGGCTGATTCTCTGCATATCGGCCACTTGTGTGGTGTGATGATGCTACGTCATTTCCAGCGTTGCGGTCATAAGCCGTTGGCATTGGTGGGCGGCGCGACCGGTATGATCGGTGACCCTTCCGGCAAATCGCAGGAACGCAATTTGCTGACCGAGGAAACATTGCGTCATAATGTGGCTTGCATCAAGAAACAGCTGGCTAAGTTCCTTGACTTTGAGAGCGATGCTCCCAACAAAGCCGAATTGGTGAATAACTATGACTGGATGAAGGATTTTACTTTCCTGGACTTTGCCCGTGAGGTAGGGAAGCACATTACAGTGAATTATATGATGGCTAAGGATTCTGTACAGAAACGTTTGAACGGTGAGGCGCGTGACGGTTTGTCATTTACAGAATTTACTTACCAGTTGTTGCAGGGATACGATTTCTTGCATCTTTATGAAACAAAGGGCTGCAAACTTCAGATGGGTGGTTCGGATCAATGGGGTAATATCACTACCGGGGCCGAGCTGATTCGCCGTACCAATGGCGGTGAAGTGTTTGCATTGACTTGCCCGTTGATTACAAAGGCCGATGGTGGTAAGTTCGGTAAGACTGAGTCTGGTAATATTTGGTTGGACCCCCGTTATACTTCTCCTTACAAGTTCTATCAGTTCTGGTTGAATGTAAGTGACGAGGATGCCGCACGTTATATAAAGATTTTCACTTCGCTGAGTCAGGAAGAAGTGGAAGCATTGACAGCAGAACATGCTGAAGCTCCGCACTTGCGTGTATTGCAGAAGCGTCTGGCTAAGGAAGTAACTGTGATGGTTCATTCGGAAGAAGATTACAATGCTGCTGTTGAGGCATCGGGCATCCTGTTTGGTAACGCCACTTCCGAAGCGTTGAAAAAGCTGGATGAAGACACGTTGCTGGCAGTGTTCGAAGGTGTTCCTCAGTTTGAGGTGTCACGAGATGCATTGGCCGAAGGTGTGAAGGCAGTAGACTTGTTCGTTGATAATGCCGCTGTTTTCGCTTCTAAAGGTGAGATGCGTAAGCTTGTACAGGGCGGTGGCGTTTCATTGAACAAGGAGAAATTAAGTGCCTTTGACCAGGTGATTACGACTGCTGACCTGCTGGATGAAAAATACCTGCTGGTTCAGCGCGGAAAGAAGAACTATTATCTGGTGATTGCCAAATAAGAAAAAAGAGAACTTCTTTTATAAATAAAAAGGGGATATTCAGTAAATGTCCCTACAAACAAAAACCGGAAGAAGAAAACCTGTTGTTTCTCCTTCCGGTTTTGTTTGTATCTTTTCTTTCGTCTTATTTTCCGTCTATCTCTTTCAACAGCTCGTCTACCGCAGCTTTCAATTGTGTGTCTTCACCTTTCACTACTGTTTCCGGTGAATTGGCCACTTTGATATCCGGCTCTAATTGTGAATTTTCCAGATAACTTCCATCCGGCAAGCGATAGCCGATAACAGGAATGCCGAATACCAGTGTCGGATCCTGCAATGTTTCCCAAGATACGCTGGTCATGGTTCCCGGTACAGGCATACCTACCAGCTTGCCTATTTTTTGATGGCTGTATACCCACGGAGTGCCGTGTGCGTTACTGTAGTTGGCTTCACACTGCACCATGATACTCGGCTTGTTCCAACGGCGGCTGGGCATATCGCAAGCTTCACGTCCGCGAACTACCTGTGTAAAGTATTTCTTTCCGCTGAACAGGATCTCAATATCCTCGTGCAAACGTCCTCCGCCATTGAAACGGGTATCGATGACGATACCTTCACGGTTATTGTACTTGCCCAGAATATCCGAATAAACGGAACGGAAGCTGTCATCTCCCATGGATTCAATGTGCACATATCCCAAACGGCCGTTCGACCATTTGTCTACATCGGCTGCCCGTTGTTTTACCCAGCGTGCATAGAGCAGATCGCTCATTACACCATTGCTGACAGGAACAACTACTTCTTCCCAACGTTCTTTGGTCTGCGGGTTATAGAGCGTAACCAGTGTTTTCTTTCTGGCTTTACCGTTCAGCAGAACAGAGTAATCGCTTTCGGGAGTGATTTCTTGACCGTCGATCTTTTCAATGATATTTCCGGCCTTCACTTTGGAACGGGCGTGGTCGAAGGGGCCTTTTTCCACTACTTCAGAAATCAACAGACCTTTGCCGTTATGATTCCAGTCATACAGTAATCCTAAGGTAGCGGTGGCATCTCCTTTCAGTTGCGGACGGAAACGTCCTCCGGTATGTGAAACGTTCAGTTCACCCAGATATTCGCTCAGTAATTCCGCAAAGTCATAATTATTATCGATATGCGGCAGGAACTTGCGATAGGCTTTGGTCATGGCATCCCAGTCTATTCCGTGCATGTTCAGGTTGTAGAAGCGTTTCTGTTCTTGTTTGTATACATGGTTGAACATATAGTCACGTTCGGCTGCGAGGTCCATTTTCACGTGGGCTTGATAGCTGATGGGCTTCAAACTTTCAGAATCAGTACCCATTTTCTGCATCGTGTTACTGCCTAGCAAGAACAAGTTCTTTCCATCCTTGTCCATTTCCATGTTGGCCCATCCGGCATCCATTTTATGGAGCAACTTGGTATCTTTCTTGCGCAGATTCATTTTCCACAGGTCATAGCCGCCTTCAAAGGCAGAGAGGTAATATAAGGTCTCGCCGTCTTTGGTGATAATGGCGCTCCCCAAATCGGAAGAGTTGGGAGTAAGGCGTACGATGCGGTCCTCTATGTTGTTCAGTTCCACCACAATGTCCTTTACTTTTTCCTCTTTCTTCTCTTCGGATTTTTCTTTGTTATCACCTTTCTTTTTATCGTTTTTCTTGGCTTCGGTTGTGTTCTTTTGTTCTTTTTCCAGTTCTTTCTGCAATTCGTAATCTTCTTTGCTCAGGCGGAATTTGTCGTATGCATCCTGGTTCATAAATACCAGCATCACATCGTTCAGTGATCCCCATGAGGCATGGGCACGCATACCATAACGCTCGGTAATGAATAAAATGGCATTACCATCCAGTACCCAGCGGGGGGAGCCACTGGTATAGCCGCTATTGGTCAGATTGATAATTTTTCCTCCTTGTGCACTTACCATACCTATATCGGAATATGGATCATGCCGGTTTCCGATAAATTCCAATGTGAACCATTTGCCGTCCGGCGACCATGAATAGTCAAAGCCACCGCCGGTACTGAACCAGGTGGAACCGTCAGTGACCTGACGTACTTTTTTGGTTTCCAGATTAAGCACCATCAACCGGTTACGGTCTTCTATAAAGGCAAGTTCCTTCCCGTCCGGTGAGAATTGCGGATAGGTACGTTCTGTCTTGTCCGAAGGCAGGAGTACTTCTTCTTCAATGGCAGTCGCATTGGGGAAGTTGGCTTCTTCCTTACGTGCAATCTTGGCCATGTAAAGTTCCCAGTTTCCGTTGCGTTCACTGGCGTACGCCAAAGTACGGTTGTCCGGTGAGAAAGTAAGTCCTGCTTCACGGGCAGGGGTATGTGTGATTTGCTTGGTGGTATTATAATCGGCGGAAGTGACGAATACTTCACCTCGTACAATGAAAGCAACTTGTTTGCCGTCCGGTGATACGGTAGCTGAGGTTGCTCCGTTACTGAAATTCAGATCCGCTATTGTATTTTGGTCATCACGGATGATATCGATTTTGACTTTCTGCGGTTTATCTCCTTGTTTTTGAGTGTATATTTCTCCATCATACGTATAACAGAGAGTGCCGTTGCTGCCCATTGACAGGAAGCGGACCGGATGGGTCTTGAAATGGGTGACCGTTTTCAATGATTGAGGACTACTTATCGGAAAGGAATATACGTTGAATGTACTTCCGTCTCGTTCGCTCAGGAAATAAACGGTTTGCCCGTCGGGCGCAAATACAGGGTTACGGTCTTCGCCTGCATGGGCGGTCAGGTTGGTATGCTTGCCGTTTTCCGAATCATATAACCATACGTCACGGGTGATGGACGAGGTGTGGTGTTTGCGCCATTCGTCTTCAAAACCTTTGCGGTCTTGGTAGAGAAATGTTTTTCCTGATTTGTCAAAGCAGACCATTTCTGCGGGAGTACCCAGCACCTGTTCGGTACGTCCGCCGGTTACCGGGACTTTGTATAGTTCTGTCATGGCCGAGGTAGGGAACAAGGCACTGTTGGCAGGGTCTTGGATAGAGGCCGAGAACAGGATATAGTTGCCGTCGGTGGTGAAGGTTGACGGTATTTCGGAAGCCGAATGGGTGGTAAGACGCCGGGCTGCTCCGCCATCGGCCGACATGACGAACAGGTCGAAATTGCCATTGCGGTCACTGGCGAAGGCAATCTGTTTACTATCCGGTGACCAGATGGGGCTGCACTCGTATGAGGCTTGTGTAGTGAGTTGGGTGGCAGTTCCTCCGTTGGCGGGTACTTTATAGATGTCTCCTTTATAACAGAATGCAATTTCCGTGCCGTCGGGGGAAATTTGCACGTCACGCAGCCATAAAGGTGTAGCTGCATAACTGCTTGCTGCAACAAAGCTTAAAGCAAGGCAAGTTAGAAGTTTTTTCATGTATTTATTTCTTTTAGTTTGTACGCAAAGTTAAGCATTTGCACTTTATTGCAAAAAAAAGTGCGAAAATATTTGGAATATATTGCAGGAAAAACGTATCTTTGCACCGATTTCTAAGGAAAGCACATAATGATTGGACTATGGTGTAATGGTAGCACAACAGGTTTTGGTTCTGTTTGTCCAAGTTCGAATCTTGGTAGTCCAACAGTTTTCAATCCGAAATGAAACAAAAGCCCGTTAAACATACAGTTTGACGGGCTTTTTTCGTATCGATCATATCCTTTAATATAGTCAATACAAGGAGCAGCAGTAAAAAAACAATCGATGCCGTTAATTAGCGGCTTAGCACATTTACAATTTCCACCACATACATCTTGTGAAAACCACCGTGTGATTCCCCATACCATCGGTCCGTAATGCTCTTGTCGATAAAGTTTCCGGGCTTGATCAGATCGGCATACAGTTTCTTGCATTCAAAAGTCAACCGCGCCTGCTCAAAAGTGATGCTTCCGTTCTCGGTGAACAAGGGCGATAGTCCTGTCGCTTTTACTTTATCCATGTCACGTCCCGATTTGGAACCGCATATCTTATGTATTTCTTTATGCTCTTCACCTAGAAAAGAGAGAGTGAGATAGTCATTCTGCTCTATAAAGTCGAATGTATAACGTTCGGGGCGGATAAAGATAAAGGCTACCGGACGGTTCCATAGAAATCCTGCACCTCCCCAGTTTGCCGTCATGGTGTTGAATTTGTCTTTGGTACCGGCGGTTACCAACATCCATTCCTTGCTGATTGTCTCAAACAGATTGTCAGTCAGTTCGTTTACTTTTATTTCTTTCATTGTTTCCGTATTTTTAGCTAGTACAAAGATATAATTTTTTTCTTTTACTGTTTCAGATTAAATTTGCTAATTATTATCTTTGCGAGAAATATTAATTAAAAAAAGAAAGGACGATACAGTGGCAAATGATGTAGTTTTAACCCCGATGATGAAGCAGTTTTTTGAGTTGAAGGCAAAGCATCCCGATGCGATTATGCTATTCAGGTGCGGGGATTTTTATGAAACTTATTCAGAAGACGCTATTGTTGCCTCAGAGATTTTGGGTATTACGCTGACCAAGCGGGCCAATGGACAGGCAAAGAGCGTAGAAATGGCCGGCTTTCCTTTCCATGCATTGGACACGTATTTGCCCAAGCTGGTACGTGCCGGCAAGCGGGTGGCCATTTGTGACCAATTGGAAGATCCCAAGATGACCAAGAAACTGGTAAAGCGCGGTATCACCGAATTGGTGACTCCGGGTGTAGCCATCAATGACAATGTTCTTTCGTACAAAGAAAATAATTTTCTGGCTGCCGTTCATTTTGGGAAAGCCAGTTGTGGTGTGGCCTTCCTTGATATCTCTACCGGTGAGTTCCTTACCGCAGAGGGGCCTTTTGACTATATAGACAAGTTATTAAATAATTTCGCCCCCAAAGAGGTGCTTTTCGAACGTGGTAAACGGGGAATGTTTGAAGGAAATTTCGGAAGCAAGTTCTTTACTTTTGAGTTGGATGACTGGGTGTTTAATGAAAGTTCCTCACGCGAGAAGCTGTTGAAGCACTTTGAGACCAAGAACTTAAAAGGTTTCGGGGTGGAGCACCTTAAGAATGGTATTGTAGCTTCGGGAGCTATTTTGCAATACCTCAATATGACGCAGCATTATCAGATCGGCCATATAACTTCTCTTTCCCGTATAGAGGAAGACCGTTATGTGCGGCTGGATAAATTCACGGTACGGAGCTTGGAACTTATAGGTAGCATGAATGAGGGCGGAACCAGTCTGCTGGATGTGATCGACCGCACTATCAGCCCTATGGGAGCCCGTTTGCTAAAACGCTGGGTAGTCTTTCCGTTGAAAGATGAGAAGCCTGTCAATGAGCGTCTGGATGTAGTGGAATACTTCTTCCGCGAGCCGGATTTCAAAGAGTTCATAGAAGAGAAACTACATCTGATAGGAGATTTGGAACGTATTGTTTCGAAAGCTGCCGTAGGACGAATCTCTCCACGCGAGGTGGTGCAACTTAAAGTAGCTTTGCAAGCCATAGAGCCGATTAAGAATGCCTGTTTGAATGCGGATAACGGGAGTCTCCGCCGTATTGGGGAACAACTGAATTTATGTCTGTCTATCCGTGAAAAAATAGCGAAAGAGGTTAAGAATGATCCTCCTTTGCTGGTGAATAAAGGCGGTGTGATAGCAGACGGGGTGAACGCGGAACTGGACGAACTGCGGCAGATAGCTTTTTCCGGCAAGGATTATCTGCTCAAAGTACAGCAACGTGAAAGTGAGCTGACCGGCATTCCCAGCTTGAAAATTGCTTATAACAATGTGTTCGGTTACTATATTGAGGTGCGTAACACGCATAAGGACAAGGTACCTGCCGACTGGATCCGTAAACAGACGCTGGTGAATGCGGAACGCTATATTACTCAGGAACTGAAAGAATACGAAGAAAAGATCTTGGGGGCCGAAGATAAGATTTTAGTGCTTGAAACAAAGCTCTATAACGAATTGGTGGTCGCTTTGGCAGAGTTTATTCCAGCCATTCAGATTAATGCCAGTCAGATTGCCCGATTGGATTGTCTGCTGGCTTTTGCCAATGTGGCGAAAGAGAACAATTATATCCGTCCTGTTGTGGAGGACAGTGAGGTGATTGACATCAGGCAAGGCCGTCATCCTGTCATCGAGAAGCAGCTTCCGGTAGGGGAGAAGTATATTGCCAATGATGTCTTTCTGGACTCGGAAACCCAGCAAATCATTATCATTACCGGTCCCAATATGGCGGGTAAGTCGGCTTTGCTACGCCAGACTGCGCTGATTACCTTGTTGGCGCAGATGGGTAGTTTTGTTCCTGCCGAAAGTGCGCGGATCGGTATGGTGGATAAAATATTCACCCGTGTGGGAGCCAGCGATAACATCTCTGTGGGCGAATCTACCTTTATGGTTGAAATGAATGAGGCGGCAAATATTTTGAACAACCTCTCTAGCCGCAGTTTGGTGCTGTTTGATGAGTTGGGACGGGGAACCTCCACTTATGATGGTATTTCCATTGCTTGGGCTATTGTGGAGCATATTCACGAGCATCCTAAAGCCAAGGCACGTACGTTGTTTGCCACTCATTATCATGAGTTGAACGAGATGGAGAAATCTTTCAAGCGCATCAAGAATTACAATGTATCTGTGAAGGAGATAGATAATAAAGTGATTTTTCTGCGCAAACTGGAACGTGGCGGCAGCGAACATTCTTTCGGTATTCATGTGGCAAAGATGGCAGGTATGCCGAAAAGCATCGTGAAGCGTGCCAATGATATTCTGCATCAACTGGAAACGGACAACCGCCAGCAGGGCATTGCCAAGCCTACGGCTGAGATAGCGTCCGGCCGGAGCGGAATGCAGCTCAGCTTCTTCCAGTTGGATGATCCGGTATTGAGTCAGATACGGGATGAGATTCTGAATTTGGATGTCAATAATCTGACCCCTCTTGAAGCATTGAATAAACTGAATGATATCAAGAAGATAGTAAAAGGCAAATAAATGCCTTCATTTTTCATTAACCGTTAATTACTAACCATTAATCATTATCATGAAACACTTACTAACCTTATGGATGTTGGCCTTGTGTCTGTGTGTTTCGGCCAAGGAAACATGTCCGAAAGTAATTCCCGCCCTGCAAGAGTGGAAGGGGGGAAGTGGAAAACTCGTATTGCCTGCTGAAGGCAGTATTGTTGTAGCTCCTGCCGATGAGGCGGCACTGAAAAGTGTGGCGACTGTGCTGGCACAGGACTTGAAAGATCTGTTGGATTGGAACTACACCATTAGGACCGGGAAACCGGGAAAGAATGATATTTATCTTTCATTGATGAAACCCGACAAACAATTGGGAAAGGAAGGGTATGTGCTGACTGCCGGACGCTATGCCGGTATTGAAGCACCGGCTCGTCAGGGAGTCTTTTGGGGAACCCGGAGTTTGTTGCAGATTCTTTATAATGAAAAAGGACAGTTGCCCAAAGGAGTTGCCCGTGACTGGCCGCAATATCCCAGTCGTGGCTTCATGCTGGATGTGGGCCGTAAGTTCTTCACAATGGATTTCCTGCGGCAATATGTCAAAATACTATCGTTCTATAAACTGAATGAATTCCAGATTCATCTCAATGACAATGGTTTTGTACAGTTCTTTGATAACGACTGGAACAAGACCTATGCTGCTTTCCGCCTGGAGAGTGAGCGTTTTCCGGGGCTGACCGCCAAGGATGGTTCTTATACCAAGAAAGAATTCACCGATCTGCAACGTCTGGGCATGGAATATGGTGTGAATGTGATTCCGGAGATTGATATTCCGGCTCATTCATTGGCCTTTACACATTATAAACCCGAGATAGGCAGTGATAAATATGGAATGGATCATTTGGATTTGTACAAGGAGGAAACCTATCGTTTTGTAGATTCTTTGCTGGATGAGTATCTTTCTGGTGAGAAACCGGTTTTCATAGGTCCCGACGTACATATCGGTACAGACGAGTACAATGCCAAGGAAGCTGAGAAATTCCGCTATTTTACAGATCGGTATCTGAAGTATGTAGAGAAATACGGGAAGAATGTCCGTATGTGGGGAGCACTGCGCTGGTTGAAAGGAAACACTCCGGTGAAAGCGGATAATGTAACTATTAATGCCTGGTCATACGATTGGATTGATCCTAATGCTTCTTTGAAAGACGGATATAAGATTATCAATACGTGTGATGCTTATCTTTATATTGTTCCGGCTGCCGGATATTATCGTGATTTCCTGGACACGAAATGGCTGTATGAGCAATGGCGTGTGGGTAAAGTGAATCCTAAGGAAGAGTTGCCTGAAGGAACTCCGGGACTGTTGGGAGGTATGTTTGCCGTATGGAATGACCATTGTGGTAACGGTGTGTCACAACAGGATGTGCATTTCCGTACATTCCCGGCCGCTCAGGTACTGGCCGAGAAGATGTGGAGAGGGAAGAATGAAATGGTTTCTTACGAGGAATTTGAGGAATTGTGCAAACAGATGCCTGAAGCTCCCGGTGTCAACCTGCTGGGGCGTGTGCAGGGTGAGGTAGTCCTTCCGGGGCAGAATGAAGAACTGTCTTTGAACGGTACGGACAGCATTGCCACTATGTTGCCGGAGGTAGGCTATCCATACGTGGTAGAATTTGAAATAAATCCGGACAAAGACCAAAATATCAACGGTATTTTGTTTAAAGGTCCTCATTCCACCGTATATGCCAATTGGGAAAATAAGGGAAAATTGGCTTTCAGCCGTGACGGCTATACGTTTGTATTCCACGCTGCCACACTGCCTGCCGGAGCATGGACGAAGGTACGCATAGAGGGAGACCACAAAGGTACTACTCTTTACATAAACGGCGAGAAAGCGGAACGTTTGGAAGGACGTGTCAAGCAGTTTTACAACTATACTCATAAACGCAAGGACAAGATGTATATGCAGGAAACTTTGGTGTTTCCCATGCGGCAGATTGGGGATGTGCAGAATGGGTTCAGAGGGAAGTTGCGGAATATAAATTGCACGCAATAAAAGATATTTCTTTCTCTTGCTGTGTAGAAGGTGTGTCGTAATACACGATGCGCCTTCTTTTTTTCATTGACTATAAAAATCGACTCATTTTTTTAAGCTGCGATATTTTGAG
>CAUBDX010000004.1 GCA_958434805.1 uncultured Phocaeicola sp. | reverse complement strand
TGTTTACACAGGCTTATGCCTGCAACATCAGTTCGGCAACCCGATGCAGCCTGATAACGGGTGCTAACAACACCCGACATCGTGTAACAAACTGGACACTTGAAAAAAACAAAGCTACCGACAGACCAAGCAATACAATACAATTGCCAGACTGGAACTACAACGGAGTCAGCCAAGTAACAGGAACGCCCAATACCTTTGTCGGCACTTCTTTCGTTGAGTTACTCAGACAGAACGGTTATCATACCATCCACTGCGGAAAAGCTCATTTCGGTTCTATTGACACACCGGGAGAGAACCCTACCCATTGGGGGTTTGAAGTAAATATAGCCGGACATGCCGCCGGTGGTCTGGCTACTTATCTGAGCGAACAGAACTACGGGCACACCCGCGATGGAAAGCCCTATTCACTAATGGCCATCCCCGGCTTGGAAGATTATTGGGGAACAGGTATATTTGCAACAGAAGCCCTGACACAAGAAGCTATCAAAGCATTGGACAAAGCAAAAAAGTACAATCAACCTTTTTATCTATATATGGCACATTATGCCATCCACGTTCCTGTTGACAAAGATATGCGCTTCTTCCCCAAGTATATTAAAAAAGGACTTAGTGACAAAGAAGCCGCATATGCATCCTTAATTGAAGGAATGGATAAAAGTCTGGGGGATTTGATGAACTGGTTGGAAAAAAATGATGAAGCAGACAATACCGTTATTATTTTTATGAGTGACAACGGAGGGCTAGCTGCCGAACCCGGATGGCGCGACGGACAAATTCACACTCAAAACGCTCCTCTCAATAGTGGCAAAGGCTCCTTATATGAAGGAGGAATACGCGAACCAATGATTGTAAGCTGGCCCGGAGTAGTCACCCCGGATACTCGTTGTGACAAATATCTTATAATTGAAGATTTTTATCCTACCATACTTGAAATGGCGGGTATCACAAACTATGAGACAGTCAACCCTATAGACGGTATCAGCTTTATGCCCCTGCTGAAAGGTACAGGAGACCCGTCCAAAGGACGCGCACTGGTATGGAATTTCCCTAATATCTGGGGTAATGACGGACCAGGCATCAATCTGGACTGCTCTATCCGCAAAGACGAATGGAAACTGGTCTATTATTATGAAACCGGTAAAAAAGAACTTTTCAACATACCAAATGATATCAGTGAAAAAAATGATGTAGCAAAGCAACATCCCGGCATCGTAAAACGGCTCTCCAAGGAATTAGGGAACTATTTGCGAGCAACAGGAGGACAACGTCCCACATTCAAAGCCACAGGAAAAACCTGCCCATGGCCTGATGAAATCTAATTCCCGTCAGTATATGAAATATGCCCGACTACATTTTCTTGATGTAATCGGGCATATTCCAATGTATTATGTATTCCTGCCGGACATACCCAAAACCACCGGAATAGCTAATTAATAAATTATAAACAATATCGATAAAATCCGCTAAGCGTTTTCCTTAAAAGCCTTTTCTTCCGCTTCACTGATTATCTGCTCGACCACATCCGTTTTCTTAATCTCCTCCAAAGAAAGATCCGGAGTAACGGTCCCACTGTCTGAAGGCTTACTATCAGAAACCGTTACCTCCTCCTGAGGCAACTCACGGGCAGTCTTAGCCGCAAAAATACATTCAATAAAGCCGGAATCATTCTTTATTTTTCCCAAAGCCACACGCGCAGCCATTTGCTGAGACTCTTTTTTAGAATAACCGGTTCCTTTTCCTCCCGAAATACCTTCCACCAGAACTTCACTCTCGAAAGTCGGATTATATCCCTGATCGTGTGATTGGGTTATCAGCTCAAAGGTAACCTCAAAACGATTTTTCTGGCTCCATTCTATCAACTTGGATTTAAAGTTTACCTCCTTACGGGAAATCTTCTCCAAATTTATATAAGGCCCAATAATACGATGCTCCATGAAATATTTACAGGCACGATATCCCCTGTCTAGATAAATAGCACCTACCAATGCTTCGAATGCATTGCCGCACATATAGCTGTTATGAGAAGACTGGCGGGCCGTATACTTGATCAGCTTATCCAAACCAATCTCTATAGCCAAACGATTCAATGTTTCACGCTGCACTATTTTAGAGCGGGTATTCGTGAGAAAACCCTCACGCTTTCCTTCAAACCTTTTGTAAACAATATCTGCCACCACAGCATCCAGAATAGCATCCCCCAAGAATTCCAAACGCTCATTATTAAGCAAACGCCCCTTTTCAGACTTCACTGATAAAGATTTGTGAAGCAAAGCCTGTTCGTAGATGCTAATGTCTTTGGGATAGAATCCAAGCATCTTATAAAAACGAAGATAAGACTCCCTATCCTTACGAAAAAGAAGTCTTATCCTATCCTTTATATTGCTAAACACGATTATTCAGCATATTTTTTTACGATTACACATGCATTATGTCCACCAAAACCGAAGGTATTGCTCAATGCAGCGTTTACTGTACGTTTCTGAGCTTCGTTGAACGTGAAGTTCAAGTTATAATCAATGTTTTCATCATTATCACCTTCCTCATGGTTGATAGTGGGCGGAACAATGTCATTCTTCACAGCCAATACGCTGGCAATAGCTTCTACCGCACCGGCAGCACCCAACAAGTGTCCTGTCATAGACTTAGTAGAGCTGATATTCAGTTTATAAGCGTGATCTCCAAATACATCCTTGATAGCTTTCACTTCTGAAACATCACCTACAGGAGTTGAAGTTCCATGTACATTGATATAATCAATATCTTCCGGTTTCAATTCCGCATCTTCCAATGCGTTCAACATAACCAGTTTAGCGCCTAATCCTTCCGGATGAGAAGCTGTCAAGTGATAAGCGTCGGCAGAAGCGCCTACACCGGCAAGTTCCGCATAAATCTTGGCACCACGTGCTTTTGCATGTTCCAATTCTTCCAAAATCAGACAGCCTGCGCCTTCACCCATCACAAAGCCATCACGGCTTGCACTAAACGGGCGGGATGCACGTTCCGGATCATCATTACGGGTAGACAAAGCATGCATAGCGTTAAAACCGCCCAAACCAGCTTCAAAAATAGCAGCTTCCGCACCACCTGCCACAATTACATTTGCTTTACCCAAACGGATATAGTTAAATGCATCGGCAATAGCATTTGATGAAGATGCACAAGCAGAAGTTGTTGTGAAGTTAGGACCGTGGAAACCATACATGATAGAGATCTGTCCCGATGCAATATCAGCTATCATTTTGGGGATGAAGAACGGGTTGAATTTCGGTCCGACAGTATCTTTATTCAGTGTATAATTAGCTACTTCCTCTTCAAAAGTATGAATACCTCCGATACCTACACCGTAAATTACACCTATTCTATTCAAATCTTCTTTTTCGAGGTCCATTCCAGAATCCTCCACCGCTTCTTTAGCAGCTGCAATGGCATACTGTGTATACAGATCCATTTTGCGAAGTTCTTTACGGTCAATGTAATCAGTTCCATTGAAATTCTTCACTTCGCATGCAAAATGAGTCTTGAATTTAGACGCATCGAAATGAGTAATAGGTCCTGCCCCGCTTACCCCCTTCACCAGGTTTTCCCATGTTTCTGCAACATTGTTACCTACAGGAGTAAGAGCACCAAGACCTGTTACTACTACTCTTTTTAATTCCATATTATAAAATAAGGATAATTACTTAGCGTTAGCTTCGATATAAGAAACGGCGTCACCTACTGTACCAATTTTCTCAGCCTGATCATCAGGAATAGAAATACCGAATTCTTTTTCGAATTCCATAATCAGCTCTACAGTATCCAGTGAATCTGCGCCCAGATCGTTAGTGAAGCTTGCTTCTGTTGTAACTTCTGATTCTTCTACACCTAATTTATCAACGATAATAGCTTTTACTCTTGATGCAATTTCAGACATAACTTTAATTTTTTAGTTAATAAATTGAATTATTTTATTTTCTTTGCGGTTGCAAAGGAATAAATATTTCTTGGGCTGAGCAAATATTCAGGCAAATAAATGCAGAATTTTGCACATTTTTTTGTTTTATGTGCACCAAAATAGAGAACATCATGAAGAAAATCGCAATTTTAGCTTCAGGAGAAGGCACGAATGCTGAAAGAATTATTCGGTATTTTTTAGAGAAAAGAACAGCTGAAGTAGCATTGGTTATCGTCAACAAAGCACAGGCCGGTGTACTCAAGCGAGCTGAAAGACTGAGTGTTCCGTCACTTATCCTCACAGCCCAAGACTTTGCCGACGGGAAAGCACTGGAAATACTGCACCAATATCATATTGACTTTATTGTACTGGCAGGCTTCCTCTTGAAAGTACCTGATGCCATTTTGCATGATTATCCGAATAAAATAGTAAATATTCATCCGGCCCTCCTTCCCAAGTTCGGTGGTAAAGGTATGTACGGTTCCCGCGTGCACCAAGCTGTCATAGCTTCCCATGAAAAGGAAAGCGGCATCACCATCCATTATATAAATGAACGATATGATGAAGGAAATACCATTTTCCAAGCCACCTGTCCGGTATTGCCCACTGACACGCCAGATACATTGGCAATACGGGTGCACCAGTTGGAATACGAATATTTCCCTCGGGTGATTGAAGCGACTATTCTAGGCAAAAATCTTTCAATCTAATACGAAAAAACTGAAGAGCTTTGCCTATCCGATAATTGACAGTCTGCACCGACACCTCCAGCTTGTCAGCAATTTCTTTATGGGTCAGTTGTTTATACCGACTCATAACATATACTCTTTGCAGTTCTTTAGGAAGAGAATGAAGGGCTTCCATATAGGCATTAAACAACTCCGTACCATAACAAGAATCCAATGCCGGCAGAGATTTCAACTGTTGGCTCTGATATTCTTCATATACCTGACGGGTAATATGGGAACGGGTGATTGAATTCAAAGCCCTGTTCCTGACACTGGTAAATAAGAAAGATTTCAGCGACAAGTCCTCTACCAGCAACTCACGTTTTTCCCACACATACATCATCAAATCCTGCACTATCTCTTCAGCCTCTTCAAGAGAAACATACGAGGAACAAAACAAACATAGCGGCTTGTAATAAGAAGCATAAACCAGGGAAAATACTTTTTGATCTCCCGACTTCAAGGTTTTAATAATTAAGCGGTTATCATTAAGGTTCATAGGTCATTTTTAATTTAAGGTTACACAAACATAAGTATTTATTTCAAAATAAGAAAACAAGAATGAGATAAAATACAAAAAATATAAGTTTTTGTTTAGTAACCCGGTTATGATATTTGTATTAATAATGTTGACCGACTTAAAGAGAGATTAACAGAAACCTTAATAAATAAACCTTGATAAGTTAACCTTAAACTGAATGCCTATGCGAAAAACTATCAAATCAAACCTATTGGGTAAACATGCCCAATTATCAACAAACCTATTATTTAATCTGAAAACAAAAATCTAATTAAGAACGAACCTCAAAATCTAACCTTATGAGACGAATTTTTACTTTTTTCCTGACATTCCTATTGGGAGTGTTTGTAACAGCATTGTATGCACAAACGCATACAGTCAGCGGTACTGTAATAGATAAAGACGCTAACGAACCTCTGATCGGCGCAAACGTATTAATTAAAGGTACAACTATCGGAACAGTGACCGACCTCGACGGAAAGTATACCCTGCAAGCCGGTGACAAAGACATTCTGGTATTCTCCTATTTAAGTATGAAAACCATAGAGGAACCTGTAAACGGACGTACAGTAATCAACGTAAAAATGGCATCGGATACAGAAACACTGGGTGAAGTCGTAGTAACGGCAATGGGTATTAAACGCCAATCCGAAACACTGACCTATTCTGCGCAAACAGTAGGAGGTAAAGACGTTAATGACATCAAGAGCGTCAATATGATTAACTCCCTGCAAGGTAAAAGTGCCGGTATGATGATCACACCGAACTCAACCGGAGCCGGCGGTTCTTCCAAGATTCTGTTCCGTGGCAATAAGTCCATCAGCGGTAACAACCAACCGTTAGTAGTAGTAGACGGAGTTCCTGTCATGATGAATATCACCAACTCACAAGTAGACAGCAACTACGGAGGCCAGCGAGACGGTGGTGACGCCATGTCTACAATCAATCCGGACGACATCGCCCAAATCACTTTGCTGAAAGGTGCATCGGCAGCAGCGCTTTATGGTGCGGTAGCAGCCAATGGCGCCATTATGATTACCACCAAATCAGCACAGTCGGGTAAAGTTTCCGTTAATGTATCCAGCAACACCACGATGGAGAGCCCAATGGTGCTACCCGAATTCCAGACTACTTATGGAATGAGCGACAACGGTACTTTCAGCTGGGGTGAGAAACTAAGCAGCAAAGCTCCAAACTATGCAAAAAAATTCTTCCGTACCGGATTTACAACGAATAACTCCATCTCCTTAAGCGGAGGCAATGAAAATATCCAATCTTATTTTTCCTATGCCAATGTCTATTCACAAGGCATCACTCCCCAGAATGACTACCGAAGCCACAATTTGAATTCAAAAGTAGGTTTCAATATTCTGAAAGACATTCATATTGATTTCACGGCCAAGTTTACCAACCAGCACATCACCAATCAGGCAGCTGCCGGTTACTTATGGAATCCGCTGACCGGTGTTTATCTCTTCCCTAGAGGAGAAGACTGGAATGGCTATAAAGAGAACTTCGAGGTATATGATCCCGCAAGAGGCTGCTATGTCCAAAACTGGACAAATACACAACAACAGCAATTCGGTAATCCATATTGGATGTTGAACAGACAGACCCCTATCACCGACCGTAACCGCTATGAATTCGGCGGAAGCATCAAATGGAACATTACTCCGGATCTGAATATCCAAGGACGTATGCGTTACGAAAGAGGAGAAGAACACTGGATACACAATGCTTACGCATCCAGCGTAGGAAACCTTTATCCGATGGGACGCATGAAAGACAACCGCTATTTCAGCGACCAACTTTATGGCGATGTTTTAGTAAGCTACAACCATACATTCAATGATTTTTCTCTATCCGCTACCGCAGGTTCCAGTTTTACAAAAACCAAAACCTCTCATGTAGACCTATGGGGCGAGGGTTCCCAGTTCTCACAGCCCGGTTCCGGAAACATTTTTTATCCGAACATCTTTACTCCGAACAACTATTATGGCAATATGTCCACCGTGGGCAAAGATGACAACTGGATGACCCAAAAACGGCTGAACTCAGTATTCGCCACCGCACAACTCGGTTACCGTGAAGGCATATTCCTTGATATATCAGCACGTAATGACTGGTCTTCGGCATTGGCTTTCACAGAAAGCTGTTCATTCTTTTATCCCTCTTTTGGAGGTAGTGTCCTGCTGAACAAATTTGTAGATATGGGTAAGAACATTGATTTGTTCAAATTCCGTGCAAGCTATTCTATCGTAGGTAATGACGTACCTGTATTCATGAGTAATCTACTCTATTCTCTAGGTTCTCAAGGTGCCATCACTCCCCCCGACAAAGCTCCGTTCAGAACATTGAAGCCGGAAAAAACCCATTCTTTAGAAATTGGTTTTGACGGTACATTCTTACAGAACCGACTGAATATCAACCTGACTTATTATAAAACCAACACTAAAAATCAGTTCTTCTCCGTTGCGGCTCCTTACGAATCAGGCTTGAGAAACCGTTATGTAAACGCCGGTAATGTAGAAAACAAAGGCTTTGAATTCAATATCGGATGGTACGAGCAGTTCACTGACAACTTCAGCTGGAGTACCAACCTGAACTTCTCTTATAATGATAATAAAATCAAAGAATTGGTAGATGACCTTCCCAACGGACTGACATTGACCGATTTCGGAGGTGCAAAAGTTATATTGAAAGAAGGCGGCCACTACGGAGATCTGTATGTACGTCATCTGATGCGTGATGAGAACGGCAAACCCTTGCAAAACGAAAAAGGAGAGCCTATCGTAAGTGGTGATTCTATGGACGAACTGGAATACGCAGGCAATATGAATGCCAAAGTAAATATGGGATGGACAAACACATTCCGCTACAAAGACTTCTCACTATCGTTCCTGATTGATGCTAAATTCGGTGGAAAAGTGATTAGTATGACCGAAGCCGCCTTGGACGGATGGGGCGTATCGAAACGTTCAGGTGAAGCCCGTGATGCCGGCGGTATTACAGTGGACGGAGTAAAATTTGATGCCGACAAGTACTATCGTACCACCGGTAACAACAACTTCAACAGTCCATACGCTGTGGAAAACTATGTTTATGATGCTACCAATATACGTCTTCGTGAAGTGACTTTCGGTTATACCTTCCGTAACTTGCTGGGTGCAGGCAAGAACCTGACAGCAGCCATCATCGGCCGCAACCTGTTTTTCTTCCATAAAGACGCCCCGATGGATCCGGATGTATCGGCAGGTACAGGTAATGGAATACAAGGTGTAGATATGTTTGCACTGCCTACCTCACGCAGCTTTGGTCTTAATTTAAAACTTAACTTCTAATGCTTGAAACTATGAAACGGAATAAGATATTAACATACGCCTTCTTAATGGCAATCCCCATGACTACAGGAAACATCTTTTCTTCCTGTACAGACGACTTCGAGAAATTGAATACCAGTAACATACAGGTAGATCCGGCAGACCTTCCTTTTGCCGCACAATGTACCGAACCGATGACCTACTGTTATCCTCCTCAGCAAAATATGTTCCAGTTTTGGACCAACCTGACTATTGACCTTTATGGAGGTTATTTTATGACTCCCAACGGTAACTTCACCAACGGTGATATGGGAGAGAACCGGGGACATAGCGGTGGTATGTACGAAAACTATTATCTCCATATTTTCAATAACACCCGCCGCATCATCGCACAATGTGACGCCAGTGGTGAAAGAGGCCTGTCAGGCGTGATGCGTATCGTACAGGCTTACGGAACATTGATGACCACAGATGCCTACGGACCGATACCTTACAGCTCCATCCTATCGGGAGAAAACGAAGTGTATTTCGAGTTCGACAGCCAGAAAGACCTGTATAAAGCCATGCTTGAAGATCTGAGTACAGCCATTACTGACATCAGTGCCATGGGAGCAGATGAAATAGCCAAATTGAAATCCTTTGACTGTTGGTGCAACGGCGACAAAGACCTATGGGTAAAAATAGCCAATACGATGAAACTACGCATGGCGTTACGCCTGTCCAAACGGGAAACCGAAGCCGGCAACGCCGGAATGAACCTTAAGGCAATCGCTACCGAGGCTGCCCAAAACACTTTGGCAACAGTCAACAAGGATATTCTGATCGATAAAAGTCTTGAGAATGAAATGTGGCTGATGTTCAATTGGGGTGATTGTGGGTTCAATGCCAATCTGGTAACTATTATGAGTGGAACCAAAGATCCGCGCCAACCGTTATATATGACCCTGAATACCGGAGATATCAAAAACGAAGCCGGTACTACCACAGTAGCTGCCAATAGTCAATACCTGGGTATCCGTTTTGCCAGTGGCCTGCCTGCCAAACCAAACAGTTGGGGTAACTTCTCCGGTTGGATTCAAGGAAACAACGGTTCCTCTTATTCCATGCCACTGCCCATCATGAAAGCAGCGGAAGCCTATTTCCTACTGGCTGAAGCAAAATTAAGATGGGATATTGGCAGTGAAAGTGTAAAGAACCTATATGAAAATGGAATCCGTGTTTCCATGACTAATGAATTAGCTTATCGGGGGGCTTATGCCGGAATCAAAGAATATCCGGAAGGAGCAGTAGATGCCTACATCAACGGAACAAGCACCCAAATAGACTATACAGATCCCATCAAAGCCGAATTAAGCACTCCGGCTGTAAATAAATTAAGTGTAAAATGGGATGAGAGCGCAAGCAACGAAGAAAAGCTGGAAAGAATCATCACCCAAAAATGGCTCGCCCTATTCCCTCTATCCACCGAAGGCTGGGCAGAACAACGCCGCACCGGCTATCCACGCTTCTTCCCTGCATTCGTCAATGAAAGTAATGGAGCCGTAAACACAGAAGAAGGTGTGCGCCGCGTAATTTATAGCAGCCAGGCTTATGATGCCAACGCTAAGGGAGTAGAAGGCGGAATCAAGCTTCTGGACGAAGAAAATTCCAGCAAATTCGGTATTTCCGGCGACAAAGGCGGTACACATCTTTGGTGGGATAATGCTGATAAAGGAAACTTTTAAAGGCAATATTTTAAGGTAAAGACTGTGATTTTTGTTTCAATAGGTATTCCATATTAAAGTTTCGGATAGGGTAGACCGTGAGGTTTGCCCTATTTTATGACTACCTCCGAAAAGCCGATACAATAACCTCCCGCACCCGAATTGTTATCATTACTAAATGAAATTAAAGACTTTTTCATCTCTTGTTGCTTGGCAAATAAAAGAAAAGCCGTAAGTTTGCTTTCCAAAAAAGAATAAAACACAGGATGCAATTATCACCCAAGGAATTTGAATACCAATTTCGCTGTCTTTACCGTCCGCTGAATATGTATGCCCTGCGCTATACTGAAAATCTGGATGACGCAGAAGACATCGTCCAACAAGCCTTCTCTGATGTATGGGAGAAGCTTGTCGGAGGCACATCTATTCAAAACCTGAAAGCTTATATGTACCAAACTGTACGTAACCGCTCACTCACACTGATAACCAACCGACAAACACACTGTGAAACAACCGAACTGACAGACTTGGAAGATTTAACAGAAGAAGAACGCATCATCCGGTCAGAACGTGACGCGCGTTTATGGACAGCCATCGACCACCTTCCTACCGAACGGAAAAAGATCTTTCTGCTTTCCAAACGTGACGGCCTTACTTATCAGGAAATTGCCACCGAACTGGGTATTTCTATAAAAACTGTCGAACATCAAATCAGTAAGGCACTGAAAACATTACGAGAAACAGCCATTAAAATATATACTTTTTTCTTCGGATAAAAAAATCGGCAAGCGAATAGGGGGATTTTGTCTTTTCCCTGTCTTAACAATAAAAAGAAAGAAGATCGCATGGAGAAAGAAGAGAAAGATATTCGTTTTGTAGCCCGGTTCTATCGGGAAAACAGGCTGGACACAACACAAGCCTGGCAAAAACTAGGTATCGGCAAACAAAGAAATAACTCTATCTTATTATATAGACTGATAACTATCGCTGCTGTCACTTTCCTGATAGCCGGATTCAGTTGGTGGTGGATATACGACAGGCAAGACTGGATTGTCATTGCCTCATCCGCACACGCTGTCAAAGAAGTCACGCTTCCGGACAACAGCCATATTACGCTGGCAGAGAATTCGGCCTTACAGTATGACCGCTTGGCATACGGTAAAAAAAACAGGAACGTCACTTTAAATGGAAAAGCATATTTTTCAGTCACACATCAAGAACAATGTCCTTTCAGGGTACAGACCGAACTGGCAAACATACAAGTACTGGGTACACAATTCCAAGTAACGGCAAATGCAAATCAGACTTCGGCAACCGTAGAGTCTGGAAAAGTCCGTTTTTATAACAAAGAACAAAAAGAGGCTATTCTGACAAAAGGCATGTATGCCTTCATTAACCAAAAAGGACAAATGCAAATAAACAAACAAAGTGACCCCAACACTTTTGCATGGAAGACCCACGTGTTTGTTTATAATGAAGCCCCCTTGAAAAAGGTAGTAAAAGAATTAGAAGAAGTCTATAAGGTCCATATCGGCGGAATTCCACAAAAAGAGTACTATCTGACCACGACCTTTGACAATACTCCGATAGAAGACATAATTGAAATCATAAACCAAACACTAGATACGAAACTAGACATAACCCAATGATGCAATTCCATTCTAAATTTTCTTTTCTTCTGCTCCTTTGCCTCATGCACATTTGTATTGAGGCAAAAGGAACAGAACATGATGAGCCCCTCGTAACATTAGATATGAAACAAACCCCCATCCGTAAAGTTTTGGCAGAAATCACCCGGCAGACAGGTGTAACCTTTTCGTATGAGTCCTCCTTAACAAAACATCTGTTACCGATAGATATAACAATAACCGCCCAGCCGTTATCCCACTGTTTGCGCATTCTGTTTCAAAAACTGCCCGTAGAATATATACAATCAGGCAAATACATCATCCTCAAGAAAAAACAGAAAAACATTGTAATCAGCGGCTTCATACGAGACAAATCCTCCTCAGAGTCCCTTATAGGCGCCTCCATCTATGATGCCAAAAGCCATCAAGGAACAACCAGCAACGCCGACGGCTTTTTCAGTCTGACTCTGGAAGCCGGAAACGATGTATACCTGAACATCTCCTATGTAGGTTATGACAGTTTCCACCGTTCATTCACACAATTGGAACAAGACACGCTGCTTCCGGTTCTGCTGAACAGCCACCAGCAATTAGCCGAAGTGGTAGTGACCGGAGAATATACCTCTTCTCCATTAGTCCAAACATCCGATATGGGACATACCCGTCTCAACAAAGACCTGATCCAACAAACCCCGGTATTATTCGGAGAAGCTGATATTATAAAAACTCTACAGACCTTGCCGGGTGTATCGGCAGGCACAGCCGGATTGGCAGGAATGTATGTGCGGGGCGGTAATGGAGACGACAATCTTTATATGATAGAAGGGAATCCGTTATACCAGATCAACCATGTGGGCGGTCTGTTTTCCTCCTTCAACGCCGAAGCCGTAAAGGATGTAGAATTCTTTAAGTCCGCCTTCCCCGCCCGTTACGGAGGAAGACTGTCCAGCGTAGTCGATATCCATACAAAGGATGGCAACATGAAAGAATATCACGGAAGCGCCATGCTGGGACTGACCTCAGGCAGCCTGAATCTGGAAGGTCCGTTGGTCAAAGACCGGACCTCATTCAACTTTGCATTACGCCGTTCATGGATTGACGCGCTTTCGGCCCCAACCATCGCCATCTGGAACGCTACCAGAAATAAAGGAGAAACCCAAATAGTGGCACGATACGCTTTTACCGACATGAACTTTAAACTCAACCACCAGTTCAATGACCGCAGCCGCGGATATGCCGGTCTTTACTGGGGAAACGATTTTTTGAAGGGAGGAGAAAAAAGAGAAGGTGACAATGGATATGAAAGCAGAAACACCGGCAGACTGCGATGGGGAAACATCATGGCATTTACCGGCTGGTCATACGTATTCAACAACCAACTCTTCGGTAATGTGAATGCCGCCTTTACCCACTATTCTTCCACCTTGAAAGGAGACTACTACCAAGGAACAGAAGCCAACTACGTATCACAGGAAAGTTCAACCCGGAACCGCATTGACGACCTCAGCATACGAGCCAATTTCGATTTCCGCCCCAATGCTTCCCACCAGTTGCATTTCGGCACTCATTATATTTACCACCGTTTTCATCCCGTAGACGAAAAATCGCATTTTTCCAATGGCATGACCACCCAGACCAGACAAAACAACGACACTGCCCTACCTGCACATGAATTAGGCATATATATGGAAGAAGACTGGAAAATGAACAAAAGAATACGTTTGAACGCTGGGGTTCACCTCGGACTATACACCATTGACGGGAAAACGTACACTTCCCTGGAACCCCGTTTTTCCAGTCGTTTCCTGATCAATCCGCAACTCAGCCTCAAAGCCTCTTATACCCGGATGAGCCAATATGTACATCAAGTCAATGAAAGCTACATCAACCTGCCCACAGACACATGGATACCGGTCAGCCGCAAGCTGAAACCGATGCAGAGCGACCAACTGGCTGTAGGAGCTTATTACACCACCGGCAACAAAATCTACTCTTTCTCCATAGAAGGATATTATAAATGGATGAAACATCTGATGGACTATAAAGACAACTACCAGTTTCTCCCTCCTTCCACCAGCTGGGAAGACAAACTGACTCAAGGAAAAGGACGTTCTTACGGCGTAGAACTTATTGCCCGCAAAGAAAAAGGGAAAATAACCGGATGGGCAGGCTATACTCTAAGCTGGAATGACAGACAGTTCACTGAGATAAATAAAGGCAAGCGTTTTCCTGCCAAATTCGATAACCGGCATAAATTCAATATAATAGCCAATTGGAAAATCAAGCCCAAACTGGAGTTGACCGGAAGCTGGACCTACGCAACCGGTAACCGGCTCACGGTTTCTTTCGAAAACTACCAGGCCGTTTCTCCCCAACATCCGTTTCCGGGAGGCAGCCTGGTTCCTCCTTATATAGATTCAGGCGGATTAGACTATTATACGGAACGTAATAATTTCCAACTTCCCGCCTATCACAGACTCGACTTGGGCATCAATATTTACCGGCCAAAGAAAAAGAACCGGATGGGAATATGGAATATCAGCATCTACAATGTCTATTCCTACATGGCACCCGTCAGCATACGCAAAGGATGGTGGTATAATAACGACTGCTTCTATACCCTGGGCATAGTTCCCATTATACCATCAGTTTCTTACACTTATAAATTTTAAATGATTATGAAACATCTGCTATATACATTACTTCTAGGAGTGTTCCTTACCTCCTGTTATCGAAAAATAGATTTGAACGAATATCGCACTACGCCCAAAATGGTAATAAACAGTGTAGTATCCCCCGACACAGTGGTAATGGCCTCCATCACCCGGACCTGGTTCTATCCAGACAAGAAGCCTTATGTCAATCTCCCTCACGCCCATGTGGAGCTCTATATCAACAATCAATACATAGAAACCATGCAATGGAAAACACTGAATAATCCCCGGAACCCAGACCAGCCGGATACCTTATTCCTTTCAAATACAATCCCGGCAGAAGGAGACCGGATAAAAATTGTTGCATCCACCCCCGAATATGGTACGGTAACGGCAGAAGATATCATACCAAAGAAAGTAGCTATAAAAAACGCCAGTCATACAATTAAAAAAGGTAACGGAGTTTATCAAGGAACAATTTCCGACTATTTTGAAATATACTATGAAGTCACGTTTGATGAATTTCCGGAAAAGAACAATTATTATCTGGCCAAAATCACACAAATAAAAACGGGCTATTACGGTTACTACGAAACAGAAATAGATTATATAGATCCTGTATTCAAGGAACAGGATGCCATATTGGACGAAAGTATGGCATTCAACGGATTGGAAAAAAGAGGAGGAGCCCTCTTTACCGACCAAAGCATTAACGGACAAACCTATACTTTACAAATAAAAGAGACAACGGCAGAGTTAGACGAAACAGAACAAAGAATCATTTCCATCTATTCCCTTTCCGAATCCTACTTTTTATACCTGTTGTCCTTACAAAAAATTGCCGGAAGCACGTTAGAAGGAGGCTTGGGTAACATTGGACTAGCCGAACCTCTACGGGTTTACAGCAATGTGGAGGGAGGAACAGGTATTCTGGGCGGCAACCAACATTCGGAAACAACTATAACATTGAATAACCCATCTAAAAAATAATTGATTATGGATACATTACAACAAGCTCCCGCCTTATGGTATTGGAGCGAACCCGCATCGGGATACAGCATTGAAGATTGCGAACAGATTGTAGCAGAAGAGATGCAAACAGCAAAAGCAGACTAAAAGTTCTGGCCACCGTAGGGGTACATTGAAATGTCCCCCTACGGTAAAAAAGAAATTTCACGCCTCAATGGATAATTCCCCCGCAAATGTTCAAATTCTTCGGGATGCCGTTTCAATGCATCACTGTCACGAGTCGGATCATACACCTGTAGAAAAGCCTCTTCCGGATCAGAAGAATAATCCATATACGGCAAAGCGGGCGGTACTATTTTAAAATCAGCCTGTATATGGAAGAAGTTACAAAGCTCCTCCAATGCCATCCGTGTAGCATTCGACTTTCCGTCAGCTGAATACCCTGCTATATGAGGGGTTCCCAAAAAAACTTTCTGCAACAAATCCGGGTGAATATCCGGTTCATTTTCCCACGTATCAATAACCGCATCACGTATCCGGCCTGTCTTCAGCGCATCAAGCAAAGCCAATGTCTCTATTACTTCTCCACGAGAAGTATTCACAATAAAAGGTTTCCGTTGCAAACCGGCAAAGAAATCCGCATCCGCCAGATGGAACGTTTTATATTTCCCATTCCTGTTCAGCGGAGTATGAAAGGTTATTATATCACATTCCCTTGCCAGTACAGACAAATCCACAAATTCCGTTTCCCCCCGGTCCGCACGTGGAGGATCATTCAGCAAGACCCGCATCCCCAATGCCTCCGCCATACGTTGGATACGGCTTCCCACATGTCCTACCCCAACAATCCCCAGACAGCTTTCTTCCAATCTCACCCCCTTCCGGCGTTTCAACAATAATAATACCGAATGCAGGTACTGCTCCACACTGCCGGCATTACAACCGGGACAATTTTTCCATACAATTCCCGCCTCATCACAATAGTCCACATCAATATGATCAAAACCGATGGTCGCAGTAGCAATGAATTTCACCTTGCTTCCTTCCAGCAGTTCACGGTTACAACGGGTACGGGTACGGATCACCAATGCGTCAGCATCCCGTACATCCCCGGCGGTAAAACCACTGCCGGGCAAATACACCACTTCATCGGCTATCTGTTCGACAGCTTCATGTATATAAGGTATTTTATTATCTACAATTATTTTCATCTTTCAAAAACTTGCTTGGGAACAAAGGTAGACACTTTTACCGAATAATAATTGGCTGATTAGAAAACTTTGCATAGATTTGTACATTCAATAAAACAGCTGTTATGTCCAAGATTCTTGTAATCTGCTTTTCATCCATCAATAATGTGGCAATGGCAATCCCGGTCATTCACTCATTGGCTACGCAATATGCCCAGCATCAAATCATGGTGCTGAGCATAGACACATTCTCCCCCTTATTCGAGAATGTGCCGGACAATGTTATTTTCCGTGGGGCAGATTTCAGAGGAGAACATGCCGGATTAATGGGTCTGGGATGGCTGTACAATGATTTAAAAGAAGAAAAATTTGATGCCGTAGCCGCTTTCCAGCCCACATTCCGCAGCCGTTTTCTTTGCTGGCGTTTTCGTCTGGCAGGCATAAAAGCAGCCCACATCAAGCAGAACAGGCGGGAACTGCAAAAACTGATACGGCGGAAACATAAAATATATACAGAGCAAGACTCCTTTTTTCAGCGCTGTGCCCATACGCTCAGTCAGATAGGTTACCCCATCCGGTTAAGTTTCCTCTCCCTTTTCGGAAAGAATAAAGGCAATATTTCCAGCCTGGCTCCGTTAACCGGTGAAAAGAACCAAGAAACATGGATTGGAATCGCTCCCTTTGCAACACATGTAGGCAAAATCTATCCGTTGTCAAAGCAAGAGCAGATCCTCAAACATCTATCTGCACGCGACCATACAAAAATCTTCTTATTCGGAGGCGGGAAAAAAGAAATCAAAGTATTGGAAGAATGGGCCCAACATTTCCCCAATGTCATCTCAACAGCCGGCAAACTAACCATAAATATGGAATTGGCCCTCATGAGCAATATGGACGTCATGCTGGTAATGGATGCCGCCAATATGCACCTTGCATCATTAGTGAACATCCCGGTTGTGTCCATTTGGGGGGCAACGCATCCCTGTGCAGGCTTTGCAGGATGGAATCAGTCTGCGGCAAACACAATACAGATAGACCTGCCCTGCCGTCCTTGTTCCTTATCCGGAGAAAAGCACTGTTATAGAAAAGATTATGCCTGTCTGCAAGGCATAACTCCCGAAATGGTAATAGAACACATAAACAAAGTCATCAGTTAAATGAAACAAATAAATCTCATATATTATTCCGTTTTCTTCTTGTGGTATTTGCTTTCGCTTCTACCCTTGCGATTCTTATATTTCATATCCGATCTTCTTTTTTATCCGCTCTATTATTGCATCCGCTACAGACGTAAAATCATACGCAATAATTTATCAAACTCATTCCCCGAGAAAGATTTAAAAGAGATTGTCCAAATCGAGAAACAATTTTACTCTTTCTTTTGCGACTATATAGTAGAAACGCTCAAGTTATTCTCCATTTCAAAAAAACAACTGATGAGAAGAATGACTTTTGAAGGACTGGACGAGATAGTGGAAAGCATGAACAAAAAGAACAAAGACTTCTGTTTTATCTATTTAGGGCATTATTGCAACTGGGAATGGATTGCATCCTTGCCTTATTGGATTTCCAAAGACATATCCTGCGGACAAATCTATCATCCACTGTACAATCAGGCTTTCGACAAACTATTTCTAAGATTACGCAACCAGTTCGGAGGCGAATGCATCCCCATGAAAACGACTTTGCGCCGCATCATTGAATTGAAACGGACAAAGCAAAAGGCAATTATCGGATTTATTTCGGACCAAGCACCCAAGTGGAACAGCATACATCACTGGACTGAATTTCTAAACCAAGAAACACCGGTTTTCATCGGTACGGAGAAAATAGGCAAACAAGTGGACGCCTTGATTTATTATGCTGACGTAACACGGGTCAAAAGAGGATACTACCACTGCCGGCTCAAACCATTGTGCGACACCCCCCGGCAAGTACCCGATTTTGAATTGACCGATTTGTTTACCCGAGAATTGGAACAAACAATAAAAGCGCATCCCCAATATTGGCTCTGGAGCCATAACCGCTGGAAAAGAACCAAAGAAGAGTGGCTGCGCAGACAACAGGAAGAAACTAAGTGATTATGGAAAAATATGATTATTTGATAGTAGGTGCCGGTTTGTTCGGCGCCGTTTTTGCCCACGAGGCAAAACGAGTAGGTAAACATTGCCTGGTAATTGACAAGCGCAATCATCGCGGAGGCAATATCTACTGTGAAGATATAGAGGGCATCCATGTACATAAATATGGTGCACATATCTTCCATACCGACAATAAAGAAGTGTGGGACTATGTAAACAGCTTTGTCGAATTCAACCGATACACCAACTCCCCTTTGGCTTACTTTGACGGGAAATTATACAATCTTCCCTTCAACATGAACACTTTTTATCAGCTGTGGGGAGTAAAGACTCCAGCGGAAGCCAAGGCCAAGATAGAAGAGCAACGTAAAGAATTTGACCATATCGCCACCCCCGCCAACCTGGAGGAGCAAGCATTAAAGCTATGTGGAAAAGACATTTACCATCGCCTTATCAAAGGTTATACAGAGAAACAATGGGGACGTTCCGCCAAAGAATTACCGGCATTCATCATCAAACGTATTCCTTTCCGTTTCATTTATGACAACAACTATTTCAATGACAGCTACCAAGGAATCCCCAAAGGCGGATACAACGCCCTTATCGATGCGTTACTGGAAGGAACCGAGGTTCGTCTCAACACCAATTATTTCAACAACCGCAATGAACTGGACGCATTGGCAAACAATATCCTGTTCACCGGATGCATAGACCAGTTCTTCGATTACCAATGCGGACATCTGGAATACAGAAGCCTGCGCTTTGAACATAAACAGCTGGAAACAGAGGATTTCCAAGGCAACGCAGTAGTCAATTATACAGAACGTGAGGTACCCTATACCCGAATCATTGAGCACAAGCACTTTGAATTCGGCACACAGCCCACCACTGTAATCACGTATGAATATCCCGATGATTTCGCGCCGGGCAAAGAACCTTACTATCCGATAAACGACAAGCGGAACACCGAAATGATGAGCCAATATAAAAAACTGGCCTCTGGGCGGAAAGACGTTTTATTCGGAGGCCGTCTGGCACAATACGCATACGCCGACATGGACGATACCGTAGCCGCCGCCCTCGCCTTATGCAAAAAGACATTTAAATAAAAGGAAATCCTTGGACTCCCCAAGGTTTTCCGCTAAATTTGCATGATATTCCTAAATTGACAAACAACATAGATAACAAACCAATGAAGTGCCTTCATATCATAACACCCGTAAAAGATTCGATTGACTCCACGCTTGAAACCGTAAAAGCAATCATGGAATCGGATATTTTGGTTCCTTTCACTTATACTGTCTATAACGATTTCAGCACGGAAGAAAATACCCATCGGCTGGAAGAGGCCGCCCGTCAATGGAATTTTCGTCTGGTCAACTTATCAGACCTGACCGACCACCCCTCTCCCAACTATCTACTGGTGTTACAAACAGCACAAAAAGAAGCCATCGAAGCAGATGCAGGATTACTGATTGTGGAATCGGATGTTATTGTCAAAAAAAACACATTGCAATCACTATACAATGGAGCATTGCAACAGAAACAATGCGGAATTGCAGCAGCTGTGACAACCGATGAAAAAGGCGTAATCAATTACCCCTACCTACACGCCAAGGGACACGAGAATCAAGTGTACCCGGAAAAAAAGCATTGCAGCTTCTGCTGTTCACTACTCACCCCCGGACTGCTGAAAGCATTTGACTTTCAGACATTAGACCCAAGCAAGAACTGGTATGATGTGACCATCTCGCACGAGTCACTGAAACGAGGTTTCCAAAACTACCTGTTCACCACGTTGCCCGTATGGCACAGGCCCCATAGCAGCCGTCCGTGGAAACAACTGAAATACAAGAATCCTTTAAAATATTACTGGTTGAAATATACCAAAGGACTAGACAAAATTTAACACTATTATAATGATATGAGCAAGACAGAGCGTTTGTTTCATCCCCGCACCTTAGTGATTCACCCTGATTTCAAAAATCTGGAAGAATTTATTGTATCCATTCCCGAACGTTTCCAAAGGAATGAAGGTACTGTTATTCACCAAGGGCGCAATGAATTGCGGAAAATGGAATACAATGGCAAAGAATATGTTATCAAATCCTTTCACAGCCCCCACCTTATCAACCGGTTTGTATATGGCATATTTCGTCCATCCAAGGCAAAACGCTCTTACGACCATGCAGAAATGCTGCTGAAAATAGGTGTAGGCACTCCGCAACCGGTGGGATATATGAATATACGTTCAGGGCTGCTGTTCGATAAAAGTTATTATATCAGCCTCCTCTCCACCTGCCCCTACATTTACGACAACCTGTTCACACAGCAATTCGACTACGCCGAGGAAGTATTCCGCGCCATAGGCAAAGTGACCGCCCGTCTTCACGAACACGGATACGCCCACAAAGACTACGGACGTGCCAACATCCTGTTTCAGAAAACTCCCAATGGCATAACAATAGAAATTGTCGATTTGAACCGGATGTACATCGGCCCCATAGATATGAAGACCGGCTGCAAAAACTTTGAACGCCTGCCGGCAACTCCACAAATGCACCGATGGATGGCAGAAGAATACGCCAAGGCACGGAACTTTGATGTGGAAAAATGCTTTGAGCTCATGAGAGCCTATAGAAGCGTACAGCCGGGAAAAATAGATAACCTTTACTAAAAACTAAATGCATCATGAACATTATAGCCGTAGTTGTAACCTACAACCGAATGGAACTTCTGAAAAGAAATATTCGTTGTCTGCAACAAAACAAGCCGATATCTTCCATTGTAATAGTAAATAACGGAAGCACGGACGGTACAACGGAATGGCTTGCCGCACAGGAAGGGCTGACAGTAATCAATCAGACCAATGTGGGCGGTGCGGGAGGATTCTATACAGGCATACAATACGCTTATCAGGCGGGTGCCGACTGGATTTGGTGCATGGATGACGATGTATTTCCGCGGGCCGACTGTTTGGAACAACTCTTGCCGTATACCGGCAAGAAAGATATCGGCATACTGGCCCCTCGCAGGTTGCTCGAAGGAGAAATATTCACCCATGACTTCCAGGCATACAACCTGAGCAATCCTTTTGTATCCATGTACAGCAAGAAACTGGCAGGACGGCACATCACCTCACCGACAGAAATTATGGGAACAGCTTTCGAAGGTCCGTTCATCCGCCGCGAAGTCGTTGAGAAGATAGGTCTTCCCAATAAAGACCTTTTCATTTTCTGTGATGATACAGATTACTGTCTCCGCACCATACGGGCAGGGTACAAAATACTCTATATACCTGATGCCCTGATGGATAAAGAGAAATTCTTCTCCAACGACACATGGAATGAGCGAAGCAAGAAGAAAAAGTGGAAACGCTTTTACCAGATCCGTAATTCAACTTATTTAAACCATCACTACGGACGCAACATAGCAGTGAAATATCTTCGCGGCTTCAACGGAGTAATGGGATATATTTTCATCGCGTTGTTCACCAGTCCGTTTGCAAAAGCCTATCAATGGAAAGATATACCCCGATTATGGAAAGCCTATTGCGACGGAATACATGAAAAACTTGGAATTATGAGCTAAAAAACGGCAACACTCTTACAAGTTAATGTTTCATAATAAACTAGCATTTATATACTATATTTACAGAAAAAGAGTAAATTTGTTATATAATTAGATATCAGAATATTATGAGAAAACTAAGGATTACGTTATCTATTATAATGAGTTCAGAATAAAACAAATTCTTTTGACAATAGTATTAATTATCTCTAATATGACAGGTAGAAATCAATAATCATTTTATTTATGAGCAATTTATTACTATCCAAAATAGGGCACGTTATATCCGAATTTCCTTTGGCTTTTAAACAAACGAAAGAAGTCAAATTATTCATGACATTGCTGGTAAAAAACGAAG
This sequence comes from uncultured Phocaeicola sp., assembly GCA_958434805.1. Next base: position 88,326 of record CAUBDX010000004.1, on the reverse strand, counting down.
AAGGGATGCTGGAAGAGAATCTACAGTTCCATAAAGCGATGGGAGTGGACGGGTTTATCATTACTGATAATAACTCCACAGACTCAACTCCGGACATTATCCGTAAATACAAACAAAAAGGGTGGATTAAAGAAGTGATAGAAGAAAAGGCTACCAACTATGAACAAAAGGACTGGGTAGACCGTATGATTTGGAAAGCCAAAACCATTTATAAGGCCGACTGGATTATCAATGCCGATGCCGACGAATTATGGTATGCCCCTACCGGCAATTTGAAAGATGAATTATATGCCACCAATGCCAATGTGCTGAATTGTGAAATGAGAAGTGTCTATCCTGAAGAAGAAAAACCCTTTTGGCAATGGGATAAGACTGTAAAAGCGGTAACCAAACCTGAAAAATATGACTTGTCACTCTATTCGCTGTTTGAGCGTCAGAACAAAAAAGTCATTCACCGGACTGCCGGTTACCTGCAAATTTCAATGGGAAACCATAAAGTAACCATGTTCCCACAAAACTCTGCCGACAGCCATATCCATGTATATCATTACAATATACGCGGCAAGCAGCAGTTTATGGAAAAGATGATAAATGGCGGCAAGCAACTGGAGCAACACAAGGGCAGACACGGAGGTCGCCACTGGCGCTACTTCTATCAGTTACATAAAGAAGGAAAACTAGAGGCTGAATATGAACGTGTTATCGGCAGTGCTTATTTTGAAGCACTTCGCAAAGACGGATTCATTATTCCGGATGTAACGATTCCTAATTTCTTTAAAAATATAAACTCATAAGCTAATGATGCATATTGCACTTACTATAGATTCCAAATTTGTTCGTTATTGCGCAGTCACAATAGTTTCAATATTAGAAAATAATGATCCTAAAGATATCATGCTACATATTGTATCAGGGCATCTACCCAAAGAAGATGTTCTTACTTTGTCACAAGTAGCAGAAAAATATGGAACTTCCATAGCTTTTTACTATATTCCACATGAAAAACTTCAAAATTATGAAGTTAAGTGGCAAAAACAACGTCTTTCCATGGTTGTCTTCTATCGATGTGTGTTGGCTTCGATATTACCTTCTACAATCTCACGAGTGATTTATCTAGATAGTGATACACTTGTTTTAGGATCCTTAAAAGAATTATGGGATACCAATCTAAACCAATTAGCACTAGCAGGGGTACAAGATACTGTCAGCCCTAATCCTAGTTACTTTGAAAGATTACAATATGCTCCCTCATACAACTACATAAACGGAGGTGTTTTACTATTAAACTTAGCATATTGGCGCAAACATAATATCGAGCAACAATGTATAAAATATTATCAACAATATCCCGATCGCATTATTCTAAATGATCAAGACATATTAAATGCTCTATTATACGACCAAAAGGTACTAATAGATATAAAGTGGAATGTTCAAGACGACTTCTATAGAAATAACAGATATACATCCCCTGCGTGGAAACCATCATACACAGATGCCATTTTACATCCAATCATCTTACACTATAGTGGACGTAAACCGTGGGCATACCATGCTATGCATCCTTTGCGGCATCTATTTTTCCATTACCAAAGGCTGACTCCATACGATGATTCAGCCAAACAAAAGAAAATAAGTACACGTATCTATAGATTCATTCATTTACTGCCATATATATTAGGCCTTAAACCAAAGAAATATGTAAACCTTAAAAAAATAAGAGAAAATTCCCAAATCACTAAATTATAATATATTCTTGTGGGAAGAATTTAATAAACCGGTAATGCTAGCCATTCCTATTCAAGAAATATACCAATGAAACAGATTACAATAAACAAAACTATTTTACAAATAATAGTATTCGCTTTCTTTGGATCTCGAGCGAACACTATTATTTGAACAAGAAAAAAAATCTACCTATATCTTTTTAAAACCGACAATATTTATGGATAAACATATCCTAAAATACCACCATACTGATCACCTCTCTCCCTTATAAATCGATCTACTTCTGCTTTATCTGTTAAATAATGACTATCTCGACCTTTAGGATAATATAAACTATAAACAGGAATAGTATTAACTTCATTCCATGTATAAATATAGCCAACTATACCTTGGTATTCATGACCTTCATTTTGGAATTTACGTACTTCAGCCCATGAAGTAATATAATGTGAATTCCTCCCTTTAGACCAATACATTCTATAAAGAGGCAGAGTACCAGGTTCCTCTTCAGCACATATATACCCAAAAACACCGGAATATTCATGCCCTTCATTCTTATACCGAAGAACTTCTGACCAAGAAGTACACCAGTGACAATTTACACCCTTAGGCCAATATAATTGATATAATGTAACCAACTTAATAACTGATATTTTTTTACTATTTATATATTTCTCTACTGCTAGCTTTAAATCAGCCTTCTTTACTGGGTCTGAAACCAAATCATAAATAGGATAAGTAGCATTCCAATCAACATCAACCAACCGCGAATGAGTATCGTCTACAGATTGTGACCATGCACCTATATTGATAGTAGTCGTGGGACCTTGATTAGGAGCCAAAGTTATAGTAGTACCAGAAGTAGTGCCTCCTACACATTGAATAGTACATGTCCAATCTGAATTCTTTTTATTAGCCTCGGTTATTGTAGTTGTGCTCCAAGTCCCATCAAAATCAAGACCGACTTTAGACATATTATATTTCGCCCCAGCACTTACTGTCTGTTTTTTCTCTGTACCTGTATTTTCTTCTATAATAGCCGATTTATAATAAGCTATATAAGAACCTCCTACTGTAATATTAGTAAGTACATGGGTCCCATATTTTGCAACAATTTGATCTGCTGAGTATTTACCTAAATCAGACACAAAGTTAGAAGATAAATATCGAGATAAAAGCTCAACATCTGCATCTACAAAATATTTTCTTTGTTTCTTTGTCACTTCTGCTTTAGCAAAAGAATATTTAGAAGAATATGAATATTTAGAGGCAGACTTAAATCCAGCGGAAAGAGTGCCAGAAAAGAATCCTTCAGCATCTTTTTTAATATCCATGGCTGCTACAGATCCCTTAAAATTTGAATCAGTTATCACATTCTGAAGAAAAGATTGGGCATCTTCACCTGCAACAATTTTTTGGTCTATGGTTCCAATGAAAGGATTATAAAACCGATCACCATTATCTCTTATTAATGCTTTGACATCAATAACTTGTAAACGAGTAGAGTTCTCCCCTAAATAATCCTCTGTTATATCATATCCAAACCCCAGTACATCATAGACACCATCTCCTGCCATACGGGAACTCATATCTTCTGTTTCATTCCTTTGCATTTCACAAACGTCATAAGTATTTGTACAAGAAACCAGCACTCCTACAAATAAAAAATAACACAAATTTATTTTCCTCATAACAGTACATTTTAAAAAGTTAATAAATCAAGTTTTAATAAGCATTGTTCATATCACATACCTGTGCTAGAAGCTATTTTATAAGAAAAAGAATATTGATATTTTTTATCTCCAACATGAATCAATCTTCAAAAGGAAATACATATCCTACAATTTTTTGAAAATCATCCGTATTAAAATGAAGTCCTTTCCATTGAACAGAATAACTATGATTTATATGTTTTGCACTATAATATTCATATAAAGGTACTGTTCCTAAAACCTGCGATTTATAAATATAACCTGTTATTCTTTGGTATACATCTGTATTACTCTGATTACCTCTCCATACAGAACTTAAACTTTGATTTATATATTTTGCACTATAATATTCATATAAAGGAACAGTTCCCTCCACTTGACTCGCACAGAGATAGCATGTTACACCTTGATAATCATCCGTATTAAAATGCGTTCCTTTCCACTCTGTAAAATAACTACTATTTATATGTTTGGAGCTATAATAATTATATAAAGGCAACAATTCCAATATCTCCAGTTTAAAACTATCAATGTATTTTTCTACTGCATTTTTTAATGCTACTTTTTTTGCAGGATCTGAAACTAAATCATAAATAGGATAAGTAGCATTCCAATCAACATCAACCAAACGGGAATGAGTATCATCAACTGATTGTGTCCATGCACCTAAATTGATAGTAGTCGTAGGTCCCTGATTAGGAGACAAAGTTATAGTAGTACCAGAAGTTGTTCCTCCTAGACATTTAATATCACACGTCCAATTAGAATTTTTCTTATTCGTTTCAGTAATAGTTGTAGTATTCCAACTTCCATTTGCATCGAGCCCCACCTTTTTCATATTATATTTAGCACCAGCTGTTACAGTCTTCATTTTCTCTGTGCGATTGGCTTCTTCTACAATAACAGATTTATAATAGGCCCTATAGGAACCACCCACTGTTATTTTAGTCAGTACATGAGTTCCATACATTCTAACTATCTCATCAGCTGAGTATTTATTTAAATCCGCTATAAAATTTGAAGATAAATACCGTGATAAGGTTTCAGCATTAGTATATAAAAGATATTGTCTCTGTTTCTTTATAACTTCCGCTCGCGCAAAAGAATATTTGGAAGAATATGAATATTTAGAATCAGACTTAAATCCTGTAGTAATACTCCCGGAGAAAAATCCTTTTGATGTATCAGACTTACCCATTGCAGCTACAGAACCAGAAAAATTTGTATTACTTATTGTTTGCTGAAGAAAAGACCATGCATCCTCACCAGCAGTAACTTTTTGTTCTATAGTTCCAATAAAAGGATTATCAAAACGTCCCTTATTATCTCTAATAAATGCTTCTACATCTAAAACCGGTTGACGAACAGAAGCTTCTCCCAAGTAGTCTGATGTTATATCATATCCATAACCTAACACATCATAAATTCCGTCACCTGCCGCACGTGGCATAACCTCTTTTTCCGAGAAATTCTGTAAATCCTCAAAACCACTACTGTCTGTACAAGCAGCAATGAATAAACCTAAACAAAGGCTTAATAAACTAATTCGTTTTTTCATAATTATCACATTTAAAGTTAGTATACTTTTCTCATTTTCACAATGAACAATCTTATAATTCCATCATGTCATTTTCCACTAAATGCCAAACAATTAAACGCCAAACTATTTTAGTATTCATTCCATAAACAAAGATATCTCAAACAGAGATTATAAGAATTAGATCGGTAATATACAAAAAAATATTGAATTTGCAAGCGAAATTGTGATATTTTTGCAGAAAAAAAAGACAATCAATAATACAGGCTCTCTATCTATAAATTTTTCCAATAATAAGGAAGTGAATGAATATGTATAGCAGTCAGTCCTATTGCATAAGCTTTTTCTATCTCCAGATTAAACCTTTTTATATGGATGTATTCTATCTCCATAGCCTTTGGAGTTATCTCCATAAGCTTTGGAGTTATCTCCCAAGACTATGGAGTTAACTCCAAAGGCTTGCGGAGATAGAACAAACAGGAAAAAACCCTTTAACCATACAGCAAGAAATGTTTAGGGATGCGGATAAGATATTTTAAGGATGAATCTGATTTTAAAACCACACAATTCCTTACGGATGAAAAAACTCCCCAATGTCCTTCTTTAAAAAAGTGAAACAATATATGACAGGAAGATATACATCTGACTATACATACAGGACAGAAATATGAAGTGAGGGCATATATGCACCCAAACTTTTTATGAAAATACAGGCACTCTTGAGAAATCGCAAGCGGCTGCATAAATGAAATTAAGAGAACAACCTAAAATTCCTGAAAAACGTAGTAAAGGCCGCCCTTTTATTAAATCTTCCCAAAGCCATAGATACCCCCCACAAACCACATATATTATAATGTTTATGCAATGAAATACGAAGGATGGTATGGATATAGCATTGCAATGCACCAATCAGCTCCGGATCATCCACATAATCGGAAAACATATTCCTCATCCATCTCAAGAAAAGAATAGTAGCGTGCAATTTATCTTTGTCATGACCGGCAGAATTACTGATGTTTGCACCTTCAACATTCCTCCAACATACAGGCTGCCCCGGCAAAGAAATAACACCCCCCGCATGACGGGCAAAAGCAGCCCACGTAGCATCATCCGAACACCAAGCCATAGGAAAATGAACAAAACCACCTGCCGACTGCCATATCTCCCGACTGAACACGTACTCTACGGCAGCCGAATCTATCTTTCCCTGTAACTTATCTAGCAGCAGCCGGTAACAAGACACACTTCCTTCTTCCAAAGGACGATTGGCACGTATCCGCTTGTTTTCACCATCAATGACAGCTAATGGAAAACGAAAGAAATATCCTCGCTGATGGTGTGGGCGCGACAAAGCCTCCATGACACGTTCCACACCATCAGCCGGCATCAAATCATCATCCGAGAAAAGCCAGATAAACGGCTCTGCAGACAGCTGGATACACCTCTCCCAATGGGCCACCAAATCTTTGCCCCCCATATTTTCGCTAAAGCGATGATACACCAGATTTACCTTATTCTGATAAGATTCCACAATCTTATCCAATCTTTCAGGACTTGCATCATCACCTATATATAACACGAACTCATCTTTATGGGCCTGAACTGCAATTGAGTCGAGCGTTTCCTTAAGGAAACGCCCCTTGTAGGCGGGAATAACAATTGCCAATTTCTTTATTTGCTCCACTTTACAAAGACTGCATATCGTTCAACTTCTTGTAATATCCATTCAAGGCTATCAGTTCATCGTGAGTTCCTCTTTCTACGATATCGCCTTCATAAAGTACACAAATTTCATCGGCATTCTTAATGGTACTCAATCTATGTGCGATAGCGATAGTAGTACGCGATTTCATCAAACGCTCCAACGCTTCCTGAACCAAACGCTCGGACTCTGTGTCAAGAGCCGAAGTAGCCTCATCTAATATAAGGATAGGAGGATTTTTCAAAATTGCACGGGCTATACTGACACGCTGACGCTGACCACCGGACAAACGCCCTCCACGATCACCAATCATCGTGTCATATCCTTTTTCCGTTTCCATAATGAAATCATGTGCATTCGCTATCTTGGCAGCTTCTATTACTTGCTCCATAGTGGCATTCTCTACACCAAAAGTAATATTGTTATAGAAGGTGTCATTAAACAGAATAGCTTCCTGATTTACATTACCAATCAGAGAACGTAAACTGTGGATGGATACATCTTTCACATTCTTGCCGTCAATCAGCAATGCACCCTCCGATACATCGTGATAACGCGGTACCAAGTCCACTAAAGTAGACTTTCCGGAACCGGACTGGCCCACCAGTGCAATCGTTTTTCCTTTAGGAACAGTCAGATTGATATGGTTCAAGACCGGACGCCCTTCTACATAGCTGAAACTTACATTTTTAAACTCTAACTTATCTGTGAAAGCGTCCAATGGCAAAGGCTGCTCCGGCTCTACGATATGATTTTCCGCTTTCAATATCATATCAATTCGCTCCATACTGGCCAATCCCTGCGGAATATTATAAAATGCTCTTGAAAATTCTTTCAAAGGATTGATGATACTATAAAGGATAATCAGATAAAATATGAAAGTAGCCGCATCCATCGGAGCATAGTTTGTATTTAAGATTAAAGCACCGCCAAACAACAGCACGGTCACAATCACACAAGTGCCTAAAAACTCACTCATGGGGTGGGCTGAACTTTGCCGGATAATCATCTCGTTCATTGCATCGCGGAAGTCATTGTTTGTTTTAGAGAACCGGGCAGACATTTTGCTTTCGGCTATAAACGCTTTGATAACCCTTAAACCTCCTAATGTTTCATCCAATTGGGACATAATATCTCCCCATTGCGCCTGTGCTGTAGAGGACTGTCTTTTCAGCTTCCGGCTGACAACCCCCATTATCCAACCTGTCAGAGGTAAAATAAAGATAACAAAAAGCGTCATTTGCCAACTTACCGAAAACAGAGTGACAAAACAAACCAAAAGAGCGATAGGATTACGGATAAGCATATCGATGGAACTGGTCAACGAGTTCTCCACCACCGTAACATCCGCACTCATACGGGCTATGATATCTCCTTTACGTTCTTCTGAGAAAAAACTCAAAGGAAGACTTAACACTTTATTATAAACCTGAATACGGATATCCCGGACAATACCTGTACGCAAAGGTACCATGACAGCCGCAGAAGCAAAATAACCGGCAGTTTTCAACATAGTCATAAAGATAAGTATTCCTCCCATCATGGCAAGTGTATAGAACGCACCATTTGTCGCCACAAAATTGCTCACAAAGTAATAGGCATTATTTATGAGTACATCCTTATCCAAATTATGAATATCCATAGGAATGTACTCATAAGACTTGGTATCAATTTTGAACAGAATGTTCAAAATTGGCACAATCGCCATGAACGAAAACACATTAAGCCATTGCGACAGAAAGTTCAGTATCAATGCCCATGTCAAATATTTGCGGTATGGAAGAATATACCGCTTCAACAAACTAAAGAACTGTTTCAGCATAATTATCAATTATATATAATGCCGCAAAGGTAACAAAAAAGAAATAATCACCCAAGATTACCCCACTTTATCCCCTAATATTTGTTCATACACGGCAAGCCTTCTTTCCTGCATCTGTCCGGGGTTATATACTTGCCGCAAACTGTCTTCCGCATGGGTAACCAACTGTCTCTGCAACTGCGGATTACTTGACAAGGCTATGACAGCTTCTGCAAATCCGGCAGGGTCATCAACAATCAAGCAATCTTCACCATCCTTAAAATCAATGCCTTCCACACCCTTTGCCGTCGTTACAAAAGGTACTTTTGACAATACAGCATCTAATATTTTCATACGCATACCACTACCGATACGTATTGGAACAACAGCAACACTGCCTTTTAAAAAAGAACCCAGATCTTCCACATAGCCTGCCAGCTTCAATTCCGGGTATTCGGACTGCAAACGATTGATACACTCTCCACGCCATTTACCAATTACTTGCAATGTAAACGAAAAATGGCGTTTACGCAGATGCGGAATCACTTCGTGACAGAACCATGCCACGGCATCCAGATTGGGAAAATGATCCTCACTTCCCACAAAAGTCAGGCGTCCGCTTTGGACCGGAACAAAAGGCTGTTCCAGCCTGTCACCCACTTGCACCACAGCCGGAGAAGTGTAGATATGGTCTTTCCGTCCTATGAAGTCCTCCATAATTTTACGGTCTACTTCAGTCAGAACAATAACATCTTTATATTTCAATAATGCACTGCGCTCAAAATCCTTTGCTATATGAAACAACATCCTGTCACCGGCAGTCTGTTCCCTGAACAAAGCAATCTCCTTTTCATTACGGATGTAGCGGAGTTCATGATGCACAAAAATAGTCTGTACATTTTCAGGCAACAAGAATCCCAATGACAACAGTTCATAAAACTCTACTTGAATAATATCAAAACCTGAATGAGCCACCTGAGAAACATACTCCACATACCCCTGGTCTAGCGGCTGGAAACAAGAGCTGAACAAAGTACTCTTTCCCCGTACTAAATCCACAACTTCGCCCGTTTCATCCGTCCATATCTGTTGCCGGTTCATTTTACGGGTTACAGACGCATGTATCTTTTGCAGCCATTTATAATAAAAAGGATGTTTAATTCTGGGTAATCTGACAGTTTGAGGTTTAGGAGTATAAATAAAGAAATCCACATTATCCCAAATTTTCTTCAATGACTCTACATCTTGCATACGCTTCTCCGTTTCAGGATAAAGCAATACAGATACGGACATCTTATGACGCAAATACTCCACCATATTAAAGAAAGCTTGATTACCGCCCGAATCCAGCGGATAAGGAATGTACGGAATAATAAAAAGAATTTTCTTTCTCATACTAATTGAATTTAAACAATAGTCTAATGTCTAATTTAATTTTTAGTTTAATACAGCAAATGCTATGTAGTGTATAATGCAAAGGTACAAGAAAGACTGCATACTAAAATGTTAATTATCGTTTCTTTTTAAAAGTTCAACACAATTCCTGTTTCTTGAAAGAAAAAACAAAGAAGCAACTTGTTTATTTAACTATATAACGTTATATTTGTAAAATTAAAAAGGAACTAACTTAACAATAGAGCATGAATGCACTTCCCTTGGTCAGTGTAGTGGTACCTAATTATAATTATAAACGATACCTCAATCTACGAATTCAGAGTATTCTGCAACAAACCTATCAGAATATCGAACTGATTTTACTTGATGATGCCTCAACAGACGGTAGCGAAGAGGTATTATCGGACTATCAAGACCATGCCAAAGTGAGCCATATTCTATTAAACGAACACAACACCGGAAATCCATTTAAACAATGGTTTAAAGGCATGCAATTAGCCAAAGGAAAATATATATGGATAGCCGAAGCCGATGACTTGTGTGAGCTTACTTTTTTAGAGAAAGTAGTTCCTTTAATGGAGAAATACCAACAAGCCGCCGTATGCTTTGCCGGTTCCAAGTATATTGATAAAGACGGTAATGTGCTGAGTTGCGACATGAACAAATGGAAATCTGCCATACCTCCATACGCCGTATTTAATGGGGAAACTTATGCCGAACATAACCTTTACTGGCGTGGTTACATAGCCAATGCAAGCTCGGCCATTTTCAGAAAAAGCATGGTAAATGCCCAAAATATGGAACAATGCCTGCAAATGCGCTACAGCGGCGACTGGCTGTTCTGGTTTTATATGGCAATGCAAGGAGACATTATAGAAAGATATGAAGTACTGAACTACTTCAGACAACATACCCAGAAGGTTACCGTCAAAGCTGAAAACAACGGAGGGGGTAAGAGCGAAGATATTGAGATAGTACGCATTATGGAACAACACCTTACCCACCTGAGCAGATACAAACGGTGCATACGAAGGGGAATGCTTTACAACCGCATTGCCAAACTAAGCACAACAGAGCAAGTAAAATTGCAATTATGGGAACTCCTCCGGCAGAAATTAAACGGAACGCGGAAAGACGGACGTCTGGAGCGCCTCAACCGGATAGCACGGCTATTCTGTCCTTTTGTTCTGACTATGAAAAGAGACCGCCTTACTCCTTCCCGAAAATAGAATAAGAAACGGAAACTGCTTGCCTATATTTTCGGGCGGACTCACATGTCTGCCCCTAAAGTGAACAAATTGGCAGCCAATTTTACTTTTGGCATACCCTCTTTTGATATTTCTAAAATTCTGTTTACCTTTGTTGTCAATCATCCGGATTGATTCAAACAAATGCAAACTTTACTAAAACAAATGAAATATCTCCGTTCACTCATGCAGCAATCTGTAACAGCATGTAAGAATCAGGCTAAGCTTATCCAACAGTTTACTCTTTCTCTACTTTACTTATTAATCATACATATAGTTGCTTTACTTTTTTTCTTCCTGTTCCGGCTTGTCCTGTTCACCTCAATAGATTATCAGTTTCCTCCCGATATACAAAACAACTTTCTCATGCAAGCCACTGCATTTATAAAAGGGCTATGGTTTGACAATGTTATAGCTTGCTACATATTGCTGTTACCATTAGTCATTTTATGGATAACCGCTCTCTGCAACTATCACTCCAAGTGGGTATTCAGATTTATCTCTATCTTTTTCATTCTATTTTATTCACTGTCGTTCATTATTTCGGCAGCCAACATCCCTTATTTCTCCTATTTTTTTAAGACAATCAATTCTTCCATTTACAATTGGTTCGGATATGGAGCCACTACTGCCGGAATGGTATTGGGTGAGACATCATTCTATTTCCCTATTTTTCTAGGACTGATATCTATTCTTCTGCTGTCAGGAAGTGTACTACGGTTATCTTCTTATTTCTATCATCTCATCAATTCGAAATCTACTTCCATCAGCCCGATAAACCGCCTATGTATATTCGCCGCCGGTGCTGTTTGTATAGGACTTTGTCTATTCGGAATACGGGGACGCATGGGATATAACCCCATCAGGGTAAGTCAAGCATACTATTGCACCGATCCATTCCTGAATCAGCTAGGGGTTAATCCTGTCTTTAATCTACTTACCAGCACACTGGATGATAACCGTAAGGAAAACCGCTATCTTCACCTGATGCCGGAACAGGAGGCAATAACCAATATGCAAAGTATATTGCAAAGAAAAGGAATAGAAGGCATCTCCCCCATTGCACGTGAAGTGAAATGCGCAGCCGTCCCTACACAAAAGAATGTTGTTCTTATTTTCATGGAATCGATGTCGGCCAACTTGATGGAGCATTTCGGATCTACCAAAAAACTGACTCCTTTCCTAGACAGCCTTTATCTGGAATCTCTCAGTTTTGACCATTTTTATTCAGCGGGCATACATACCAACCACGGAATGTATGCCACCCTCTACTCTTTCCCTGCCATCATGAAACGGAATGCCATGAAAGGAGCAGTGGTACCTGTCTATTCGGGGTTGCCCACCGTATTAAAGGATAATGGCTATCGGAACCTGTTCTTCATGACGCACGAATCACAATACGATAATATGAACGCTTTTCTCCGCACTAACGGATTTGATGAAATATATGCACAAGAAAACTACCCAAAGGATAAAGTCGTTAACAGCTTTGGTGTACAAGACGATTTCCTATATCAATATGCCTTGCCCATTCTGAACAAAAGAGCAGAAGAAAGACAACCTTTCTTTACCGTATTGCTTTCTATCAGCAACCATCCCTCGTATGTGATACCTGACTATTTCAAACCACACAGCACAAAGCTTGAAGATCAGATTGTGGAATACGCGGACTGGGCCATCCGGCAATTCATGCAAGAAGCACGCAAACAACCTTGGTTTGAAAATACAATCTTTGTTTTGCTGGGTGACCATGGGAAATTGGTAGGAAGTCCGGACTGTGAAATACCACAATCCTACAACCATGTTCCACTAATGATTTACGGAAAAGGCATCAAGCCCGAAATCAGACAAGAGCCGGGCGGCCAGACTGATGTGGCACCGACTTTACTCGGACTGCTGAACATGAGTTATACCCAAAACGACTTCGGCATAAATTTGTTAACAGAACAACGCCCGTATGTCTATTTCTCCGCCGATAATTTGATAGCGGCTACAGATACAACCCACCTATATATTTATTCTCCACATGACCGGCAGGAATTCAAATATAAGAAGCAAGGAAATGCCTTGCAACTTGTAACAGGGGAGGACAGTACATTCTACATGATGAAAAAATACTGTTTCTCCACATTGCAGAGTGCGGAGTATCTGGTAAAAGAGCACAAGACTGTCAATAAAGCTACCGAACAATAAGGTGGGACGGGTTTCACCGCCTTGCCTTCCTTAACGGTCATACCCCAACTTCTCCTCGTTATAATCAGAGGCTATGTAAGTAGGACGGCCTTTGGTCTCCTTGAAAATGCGCCCCACGTACTCTCCTATAATTCCCAAAGAGAAAAGCTGGATGCCACCTAAAAAGAGCATGACAATGATCAAAGTGGGGAAGCCGGCCGTTTCATCACCATAAAGCACGGTCTTTATCAGAAAATAAATGGCATAAATAAAACTGGAGATTGAACAGAGCACTCCGCATACCGTGGCGATGCGCAAAGGGGCGATAGAGAAAGAGGTTATCCCTTCGACAGCCAGATTCAACAGCTTGAGAAAGTTCCAGGAGGAGTGGCCCATCAGCCTGTCTCCGCGATCAAATTCAATGCTTTTCTTCTGATAGCCTATCCAGCAAAACAATCCTTTTGTATAACGCTCGCATTCGCGCAGACGACGCAACGTGAGCACACAACGACGGTCCAGAAGCCTGAAATCGCCCACATTGGGCAAAATATCAATACGGCTCATCCGCTGAAGTATACCATAAAAAGCCAGAGAGAACTGACGACGCAACCAGCTTTCCTCGCCACGGGTACGCCGTTTGGCATAAATGTCATCATATCCTTCTTCCCAATATTCCAGCATCTGGTCTACCAGTTCCGGAGGGTCCTGCAAATCAGCATCCATCACAACGCAGCAATCGCCGGTGGCGTAATCAAAACCCGCCAGCATGGCTACCTCTTTACCAAAGTTACGCGAAAGGTTGACATAATTCACCCGCTTGTCCTGCTGCCTCAGCCGGCGGAGGCATTCCAGCGTAGTGTCGCTGCTGCCATCATTGACAAACAGGATTTCCCACTCATAAACGGCATTGCGGTTGACAAGCTCTATCAAACGTTGATACAGAGTGGGCAGCATCGCTTCCTCATTATATACCGGAATCAAAAGAGTCACTTTCTTCATATCATTCTTCACTATCATAAAGACTCCTCAAAGATATTACTTTTGTTTGAAAACAAACCTCACTAATAAAAAATTTACCGGAATGGCAATGAGAAACACTGGGATGGGAGCCAACGGACGGGAAAAACCCAACCGCAGAAAGAGATTCAACAATCCGATATGTATCAGATAATTTGTCAGATGTGCCCCCCCGAAGCCAAAAGCTTTCTTCCAGGAAGGAGGCTGCCCGAAAGTAAAATAAGCCGTAAGATAAAAGTTGGCAACAAAACTCAGCACATATCCCAAGGTATAGGCTACATTGACCTGAATGAATTTTTGCAAGACAAAATAAATGCCATAGTGCAGCCCTGTAGCAAAAAGGCCTACCATTACAAATCGCAGGAACTCGGGTATCTGTTTCAGTTTATTCATTTTCATTGATTTAAAATGCAAAGTTAGGTATTACTAAAGAATTATTCGTACTTTTGCGACAGTAAATATAAAAGACCGAAAAATATATGTCAGACAAGAAAAAAGCATTTTGGTTCATAGCCTTACTAAGCACACTTGTAATAATCCCCTTTTTGGGAGAAACTATTTTTTACTCTAAAGGGGAACCGCGCGAAGCAATTGTGGCATACTCGATGTTGGAAAGCGGCAACTGGATATTGCCTTTGAACTACGGAACAGACATCGCCTATAAACCTCCTTTCCTGTATTGGTCTATTGCAGCTATTTCCGCCATTTTCGGAGGGGTGAGCGAATTCTCGTCCCGTCTGCCGTCCGCTATCGCTTTTCTAGCTATGCAGTTCGTGTTTTTCGGATTCGTAGCCCGCTATAAGGATACAAAGACAGCAGTCATTACCTCCCTTTTACTGCTCACTTCATTCGAAGTGCACCGGGCGGCGGTGGCTTGCAGGCTGGATATGCTACAGGTTTCCTTCATCGTCATCTCACTTTGCTTACTATTTCGCTGGGACGAAAAAGGCTGCAAGGGAATACCTTGGACGGCTGTCGTGCTGATGGCATGCGGCACGCTGACCAAAGGACCTGTGGGTTCTATATTCCCCTGTATGTGTATCGGTATTTACCAGCTGATACGGGGACGCTCATTCGGCAAGACTTTCCTTTCCTTATTCGGAATCGGGCTGCTTTCCCTTATTCCATTGGGAATCTGGTTTTATGCGGCCTGGCTACAGGGAGGACAGCCGTTTATGGACCTGATGCTGGAGGAAAACACCGGACGCTTTGTCGGCAAAATGTCATACCCGTCGCATCACAACCCTTTATGGTATAACTTCCTGACCATTATATGGGGGTGGACACCTTGGACATTGGTCTTGCTTATCTCACTATTCGGACTGAAATGGAATGAAATGCACCTGCTGCCCGCAGGAAACTCTTTCACCGGACGCATCAGGAAGGTTTGGGATAACATCCGCTCACAATCCCCCATACAGCTGTTTATCTGGATAGTGATTATCGCTATTTTTGTCTTCTATTGTATTCCTAAAAGCAAACGCAGCGTCTATTTGTTGCCTATCTATCCATTTATGGCTGTACTGATTGCCCAGTATCTGGAGGCGTTAATGCAAAAAGGGGCGAAAGTGTTCAAAATATCGGCTTATATCTTCGCCTCGCTCTGTTTGTTACTCACCGTGGTGTTTTTTGCTGTACGCTGTCAGATGATACCGGACAGCATATGGGGCAACGGACGTCATGCTGCCGAAAACATAGCGTTTATGCAAGCTTTGGAAAGCACGTCCTTTTCTATTTCCAAATGGCTGATTATAGTATTGCCGGTAGTGGCTGCCATCTGTACATTAAGGCTGGTTATCAAAAAAAGTAGTACGGGGTCACTCCTCTATGGAATCACCGGTTGTGTTCTTTGCCTGTTTGTCGCTTTAGACGGGGTATATCAGCCAACAATACTAGCTGTAAAATCCGATAAGCATCTGGCAGAGGATATCAGAAAACAGGTGCCTGAAGGAGTCGTTTATTCATATACAGACAGAATGATACGGTTTTATTGTACAAATTATTATATGAATAACCAAATGCGGAATTTCACACTGGAAAATCCGCAAGAAGGGTATGTCATACTTTCTGCAAATGCACAAGAGGAGTTTTTAAAGAATTACAATGCAAAGTATCAGCTGGAAGAGGTCTTCCATACAGATTACAGAAGTTGCGACTTACGCAATACGGTAATCATGTACAAGTTCAACGAGAAACGGAAATAGTTATATCCGGCAGATTCTGCACCGATTGGGACGCGGACTATATGAATTCCATACTGATTCATATAGTCCGCGTCCAAGTTTTACTATCTGTTCCCTAAATCATCATAAACGGTTTGCAATATCGCCTTACCCTTATCCAGACGGGATTCGTCAGCTTCAGGCTCATCAAAAAGAATACTGCCGGAATTATTATCAAACACCGTCACCCCTGTACTGTCTCTGAATGAGAACCCATTATTGAAACTATAAAAGGCAAAAGGATACTTATAATCACTTCCCAATACATTACGGCTAAACGTAAATGCAGTATGTTCCAACCCAAGCTGCCCCAACAAAGTGGCTGCCAAATCGGTCTGATTCATAATCTTGTCCACCTGCATAGGCTGTTTTACCGCTCCACCTAACCATAACAAGGGAATATGATAAAAACGAGGCATCGCATTAGACCCCTCACGCGGGTAATAGAAACCATGATCGGGAAGGCAGATAACTAAAAGATCTTTCCATGCGGGAGTCTGCTTCAACCGGTCAACAAACTTACCCAGACATTCATCTGTATAAGCAAAGGCATTGGGAATTTTATCTTCCAGCCGGTGATAAGGAACTTCGAAAGGTTCATGACTGCTAAGTGTCAGAAACGCAGTATGCCAAGGCCCTTCTTCCTTCCGGTTTCTTAACTGATTATATAAATATTCAAAAGTAATATCATCATTCACTCCCCAGGCATTACTGGTCTGTTCGGCCAATGAGAAATCTGTATTGGCTGTAAGACGCTGATAACCGGTACTCAGCAGATAACTCTTCATATTGGTAAAGTTGATATCACCTCCATACAGGAAATCTGTTTTATAACCCGCCTTGGACAATCCTTCAGCTATAGCAGGCAGCGTACGGCTCTTGGCAGGAATTTTCATTACCGATGCCGTAGGCAATCCAAGGTAACCGCTGAAAGTACAGACTGTTCCACGGTCGGTACGGAAACTATTGGCATAACAGTTTGTAAAAAAGACCCCTTCCTTTGACAGACGGTTAAAATGGGGTGTCACATCAGGAAGACCGCCTAAAGGTTCTACAAAAGCACCTCCAAAACCTTCCATCAAAATAATAAGAATATTGGGACGCTTGGTATTCAGGACTTGAATAATACTATCCCCATCTGTTGTAGGATAAAGTCCGTCAAACAATGCAGCCCGCTTCTCTTCATCAAAGAAATTGAACTCTGATGCAAAATCCTGGGATTTACCCATAGAAGACAACAAACTGAAATCGGGATTGACCGCCGAATGATTCAAGAAAGGTTCGTTGCTGAAATATACTTGCCCTATATTAGAAGTGGATTCCGTTACACCACCACGTATAATGATGAAAAGCACACCTCCTAATAACAGCATTCCCGCAGTTCCCGCTATCCGTTTCCGGGTGGCGGTCAAAACGGAAGGCGTGATTTTCAGCAAGACCCAACTATTCAAGGCTATGAGTAACAAGATGGCAAGAACCCTCAGCAAGATAAATCCGACGGAAACACTCGCCAAAGCTTCCTTCGGTGAATCGATATAAAGAAAAACAGATGCGTCCAGTTTAAATCCCCAGAATGTGTATAATGCCATATCTACCACAAAAATGATAGAAATAAGCGCGGCAGCCAAAATATAATACCCGTAAAGTATTTTTTTCAAAGGGAATTTCCTAAACCAAATACTTATCAGTACCAACAAGAATGGAAATGCAGTAAGATATCCCGCCGTAGCGGCATCAAGACTGGCGCCATGAACCATTACCTGCATATAATCGGCAAACCCGAATCCTTTTTCAATGGAACCATTATAGAGCATGAATAATGGTTTCTGTAGAATAAATATCAGTAAGACCGTAAAAAAGTACAAGCTGATATAAGCAATCCTCTTTTTCATATCTTCAGTTCTTTATTATTTCCGTCCGAAATCAGCCGGGACCTCTCCCCATCGGTCGGTTTCCCACTTCAATAAAGGTGTGGTATATTTATTTTCTTTCAGCCAAATTTCGGCTCGTTCTATCATTTGAAAAAGTTTCTCCGTCTGAGGAGTCCGCTCTAGTTTAGTTTTACATTTCTTCTGTTTCACCCAGCTCAACGCATTACGGCTGTCCGAGTAAACAGGCATACTGATATTCTTCTGCTTCATCAATGCCAAGGCATGGACAATGGCAAGAAACTCTCCAATATTATTCGTTCCATAAACAGGACCGAAATGAAAAACCTCCTGTCCCGTAAGCAAATAAACGCCCCGATATTCCATCGGTCCGGGATTTCCACTGCAAGCGGCATCCACAGCCAGGCAGTTCATATCAAAGTTCTCGGGAAGTTGTTTAGGAGTATCTTCTTTTTTAACAGCATTCTTGCCTATATAATGAAAAGCGGAAGAAGCCAAGGCGTGTTCCGCCTCCTCTTTGGTCTCGAATGACTTGTATTGTGCGCCATCATAACCTTTTATCTGTAGCTGGCAGTCAGTCCAGGAGTCATAAACTCCCGGATTGACACCTTTCCATACTACATAATATTTCTGTTTCTTTGCCATTTACATACGTTCAGGCACTTCAATACCCAGCAAGCCCATTGCTGTCTTCACAATCTTGCCCACATTGGCACTCAATGCCAGACGGAAGACTTTCAACGCTTCGTTTTCTTCACGCAGAATACTGAAATCATGATAGAACTGGTTGTATTCTTTCACCAAATCGTATGCATAATTTGCTATAATGGAAGGATTATAGTCTGAGCCTGCCTGCTTGACAACCGATTTAAAATCAGCCAGCATCTGAATCAAACCTTCTTCTTTTGCGCTCAGTTCCAAACCCGCTGGAATGATTTCGGGAATAACGATACCTGCTTCAGCCGCTTTGCGTAATACAGACTGGATACGGGCATACGTATACTGAATGAAAGGTCCTGTATTGCCATTGAAATCTATCGATTCTTTCGGGTTGAAAGTCATATTCTTACGTGCGTCCACCTTCAGGATAAAATATTTCAAAGCACCCAAACCAACAATACGGGCAATATTGTCGGCTTCTTCTTGGGTCAGACCGTCCAATTTACCTAATTCAGCAGAAGTTTCCTTAGCAGTTTCAATCATTGCTTCCATCAAATCATCCGCATCCACTACTGTACCTTCACGACTTTTCATTTTGCCCTCGGGCAGCTCTACCATACCGTATGAGAAATGAACCAATCCTTTGCCCCATTCAAAACCCAATTTGTCGAGCAAGATAGAAAGTACCTGGAAATGATAGTTTTGTTCATTACCCACTACATAAATCATCTTGTTGATGGGGTAATCCTGAAAACGTAATTTGGCAGTACCGATATCCTGGGTCATATAAACAGAAGTACCGTCACCGCGAAGAAGCAACTTATGGTCCAGTCCTTCGGCAGTCAAATCAGCCCATACAGAGTTATCCTCTTTCCGGTAGAAGAAACCTTTTTCCAGTCCTTCCATCACTTTCTCCTTACCTTCCAGATAGGTATTCGATTCATAATAAATTTTATCGAAACTAACTCCCATCATCTTATACGTTTCATCGAATCCGGCATATACCCAGTCATTCATCTTCTTCCACAAGGCACGGATCTCAGGGTCATTCGCCTCCCACTTACGGAGCATCTCGCGAGCTTCCAGCATCAGAGGAGAGTTTGCCTCTGCCTTAGCCTTAGCTTCTTCTTCATTCAAGCCTTCAGCCTGGTACTGAGCTGTCAGTTCCTTTACCTCAGCCTTGTAATGCTTGTCAAAAGCTACATAATAGTCACCAATCAAATGGTCCCCCTTCTTACCCGATGATTCAGGTGTTTCACCGTTACCATATTTCAACCAGGCCAGCATGGACTTACAGATATGGATACCACGGTCATTCACAATATTGGTCTTGACCACCTTATTGCCATTTGCCGCCATGACATTTGCCAAGGCATTTCCCAACAGGTTGTTACGGACGTGACCCAGATGAAGCGGCTTGTTTGTATTGGGAGAAGAATACTCAATCATCACCAACGGAGAGTTTTCCGTAGCCTTTTCAATACCGTATTCGGGAGCAGCCTGAATAGAATTCAAAAGTTCAATCCAACAATCCGAAGCAATTGTCAAATTAAGAAAGCCCTTCACTGCATTGTAGGCTGAAACCAATTCGGGAGCATGCTCTTTCAGGTATCCGCCTATTTCCTGTGCGGTCTGTTCAGGCCCCTTCTTAGACATTTTCAGAAAAGGGAAAACAACCAAAGTAAGATGTCCTTCAAACTCTTTCTTAGTCTTTTGCAGTTGTACCATTTTTCCGGGTACATCCTGTCCGTACAACGTTTTGATAGCGCTGATAATGGACGTGGTGAGTTTTTCTTCTATATTCATAATATGTACGTACACTTATTTGTTATTGGATTGCAAAGATAGACATTTTAGGCGAAATCCTTCCTATCTTACCTTAATTTACTATATCTCCTCTCTGCAAACGATACTTTTCCGACTGAAAAACGAATAGCCCACAAACGAATAAACATACAACAAGCAATAAAATATGTCTAAAAAATATTTTTATTCATTTTGATATTCAAGTAGATTTACTGTTGAAATCAAATTAAACAAATCAACACACAGGAATGCGATAAACAAATAGATTTGATCTATCCGCCCAATATTTAAATAAGACAATTCCTATTTTAACTACGTTAATAAAATTCCGTATAGTTTTGACTTTCAACAGGTTCACCATGAAAAAAATATTAAAATATATTATCCTATTTAAATCAAAATACATATATTTGCGATTGTTATTGAATATCACAATTATAAAATACACAAGCAAAAAGAGACCCTAATGAGGTTTGGATGGCCATAAAACCACTATTAGGAAATATGATAATGATAAAAAAGGTAGTATCACAATTTTAGAAAGAGAGTTCAATATATAATGCCTGAAAAATGGCAATGTACAAACCCCTAATAAAAGCCAAGTTTATATGAACAGATTTTCTTCATTATTATGTAGCTTGCTATTCTGCATGATTACATATGCACAGGAAATTACAGTAACTGGTAAAGTCACCGCAGGAGGCGAAGAGATGCCTGGTGTCACAGTAGCTGTAAAAGGACAAACTCGCGGTACCATCACTTCCATTGATGGCAGCTATCAGATTCAGGTTAATGGTAACGAAAGCCTGATCTTCTCTTTTGTAGGTTATGAAACAATAACCATACCGGTAAACAGACGCAAAGTGATTAACATAGAATTAAAGGAAGCAGCCCAAATGGTAGATGAGGTAGTGATAACCGTTCCTTACGGTACTGCCAAAAAATCCACATTTACAGGGTCTGCAAGCTATATTGCCGCCGGTACTATTGAAAAAGCACAGGTCAGTAGTGTATCAAAAGCACTGCAAGGAACTGTAGCTGGCTTACAGTCTTTTTCCTCCAGCGGTCAACCCGGATCAGACGCAACGATCCTGATTCGTGGAGTTGGTTCTGTAAACGCTTCAACCAATCCCCTCTATGTGGTTGATGGTGTTCCTTACGATGGTGCTCTTTCCTCCATAGCATCTTCAGATATTGCATCAATCACTGTATTGAAAGATGCAGCTTCCGCTGCATTGTATGGCTCACGTGCAGCAAACGGCGTAATTATGATTACCACCAAACAAGGAAATAAAGATAGCGCACCCACCGTTGAATTATCTGCCAAATATGGTTTTTCAAGCCGTGCACGGGCAGACTACGACCAGTTGAATACAAACCAATATTATGAATTATATTGGGAAGCCATGCGTAACTATCGTATGGACAACGGTTACTCTGCCGAAGAAGCTGCTGTATGGGCATCAAGCAATGTTACAGGCAATCTAGGCATCAATCCTTATGGCAGTGCTTATCCTGAACCAATCGGCCATGACGGAAAACTGGTAGCAGGCGCCAAACCATTATGGGACGACAGCTGGGACGACGCCCTTTCACAAGATGCGCACTATACAGATTTAAATGTACGCGTAAGTGGTGGTAGCAAAACCTCCAAGTACTTTGTTTCAGCAGGTTACATGGATGACCAAGGTGCTTATATCTGCTCTGGTTTCAAACGCTATACTCTCCGCGCCAACGTGACTTCAGATATCCGCAAATGGTTACAGATCGGATTGAACGTATCAGGAACTCATTCTGTTCAAGACTATCCCAAGCAAGATGACTCTACCATTTCCAATGTGGTCATGTTTGCCCGTTCGGTACCATCTTTCTATCCGGTATATCAACGCGATTTGGCAACCGGAGCATACCTGTTGGACGAAAACAATGAACGTATGTTCGATTATGGTGAGTATCGCCCGAACTCGTATGCAAAATATAATCTGCTGGCTTCCATGCCACACGATAAAAGTGAGATAAAACGTGATGCTGCCTCTTTACGTGGTTTTATCCAAATAACTCCGATCAAAGGGCTTGCTTACAAGATGTCTTTGAACATTGACTATAACAACAAAACAAATCATAACTACACCAATCCTACTTACGGTACAGGTTCTATCAGTGGTGGCAGCGTAAGCAAATACAACTACCGCACTACAGGCATGACTTTTAATAATGTCATTAATTATCAACACACGTTCAATGATGTACATGATATCCGTGTGATGGCCGGTCAAGAGTATTATGAATATAACACTTCCAATTTCGGCGGAAGCCGCAGCAAAGTCATCATGGATGGATTTTATGAGCCCGACGCAGCTTCCTCTTTAGGTGATTTTGGCGGAAACAGTGACCAATACAAGCTGTTAAGTTTCTTTGGAAGTGCTGAATACTCGTACAATCAAAAATACTTCTTATCGGCTTCTGTCCGTTCTGACGGTTCTTCCCGTTTCCATCCGGATCATCGTTGGGGTACTTTCTGGTCAGTCGGCGCATCTTGGAAAATCATGCAGGAAGAGTTTATGAAGGACACATCAGACTGGCTATCCAATTTGTCATTGCGTGCCAGCTACGGAGCACAAGGTAATGACCAGGTAGGTTATTATGCGTATCAGGCGCTCTATTCCATACGCAATAACCTCGGTGAATCCGGTTTGCACGCTTATCGTCTGGCAACTCCTAATTTATCATGGGAAACCAATCTAAATACTAATATCGGCTTGGATTTTGGTTTCTGGAACAATCGTCTAAATGGTACAATAGAATATTTTGAACGTCGTTCCAAAGATTTATTATTCTCTAAAGACTTAGTTCCATCTTCAGGCTTCTCAAGTATGGACGAAAATATTGGTGCTATCAAAAATTATGGATGGGAATTCCAAATCTCAGGATATCCTATCATGACTAAAGATTGGAAATGGAAACTTTCTTTTAATGCTACTACCTATAAAAACAAAATAACCTCATTGCCTGCCGAAGAAATGTGGAGTGGCAACAAGAAATGGGTGAAAGGAGGATCGTTATATGACTTCTATTTAGTAGAATGGGCTGGTGTCAATCCTGAAAATGGTAATCCTACGTGGTATCGTTACAATACCAACGGAGAAAAGATAACCACAGAAGACTATTCATCAACCACCCCGGACGACAAAGTAAAATGCGGCAATTCACTACCCGACTGGACCGGCGGTCTTCAATCAGATCTCTCATTCAAGGATTTTACATTATCATTCTTATTCTCTTATTCCATTGGTGGTAAAATCTATAATGGGGATAAAGTTTCATTGATGAGCCAAGGACCTACAGGCACCGGTTGGAGCGTAGATATGTTAGATCGTTGGACTCCTGAAAATCCCTATACCGATGTACCGCGTCTGACTACTTCTCCCAAAAGTTCATGGACAAACTCTTCAAACCGGTTCTTAGTTGACCGTTCATACTTACGTTTGAAGAATATTACATTCTCTTACAATCTGCCGAAATCATTGCTGAATACATTGACGCTGAAAGATGCAAGCATATTTTTTCAAGCAGAAAATATGCTGACATTAGCCAAACAACAAGGTCTAGACCCAGAGCAAACTTTCGGAGGCTCTACTTACTATCGTTATCCGGCAATGAAAACTATTTCATTCGGTATCAATGTGAAACTTTAATACAGAAAGAAGAATATGAAAACTATTTTAAAATATATATTTTCATTCGCACTGGGAAGTACAATGCTCACTTCCTGCGATTTGGATACAATTCCTACGACTTATGTAGATGCCGGTTCTGTTTTCGGTAAAACAGGAGATGCCGAAAAAGTACTTAATGGTGGCTGGAACTACCTGATGGAAACTTTCAATTCTTACGCCAACCCCGGCTATGGAGCAATGCTACGTGCAAATGACGCAATGGGTTCTGATGTAGTGTTAAATAGCAAATATGGCTTTAGGACACATAATGAGTTTTCTGCAATTTATGGAAAAGGAGGCACAAACACCTTGAGCTGGCTTTTAGCATACCGTGTAATCAACGACTGCAATGGCGTATTAGACAATATTGATGCTGCCGAAGGCACGCAAGCCGACAGAAACCGAATTAAAGGACAAGCATTGGCTTTACGCGGTTTCTTATACCTGCACCTGGCCTCTTGTTATTCCTTTGCTATTGATAAAGACCCGGACGCTGTATGTGCACCTGTCTATACACAGTCCACTGATGAAACAATTGCAGCAGAAGGAAAACCCGCATCAAGTGTCAGTGAAGTATATGCGCAATCCATCAACGATTTAGAAGAAGCATTAGAACTTATTCCCGAAACTTATGTACGTGATGCCAAACACAAAATTGACAATGAAGTTGTCCTAGGTATTCTCTCACGTGCCTGTCTTTATGCTCGTCAATGGGAGAAAGCTAAAACTTACTCGGACAAATTGTTAACTAAAAACAATTATCTAATGACCGAAAGTGAATATAAAGCCGGATTCAATTCTGTAGACAATAAAGAATGGATTTGGGGGCATGCCCAAACCAACGATCAAAGTAATGCCAGTTATCAATTCCATTATTTAGATACTACAACTAAAGGATCATACTATTATAGCTTCAATGTAGACCCTTACTTCCGTGATTTATTCGAAGATGGTGATTATCGTAAAGAAATGCTGTTCTGGGCCACAGATCCGGGAGCTGACGTCGCATCAGCAGCCTATGTATGGATGCGTAACTCTAAATTCAGATTCCGCGATATCGAAAACCAACTTGGTGATATCGTATTGATGCGCGTTGCCGAAATTTATTTGATAAATGCAGAAGCAAAAGCACATCTGAATGATCCAGATGCAATTAACAAATTAAATGATTTAAAAACAGCCAGAGGGGCAAAAACCATTCATACAAATCTTTCACAACAGGATCTATTGGAAACTATTTGGCTAGAACGCCGCAAAGAATTATGGGGGGAAGGATTCAGTTTGATAGACATTATCCGTAACCAACAGACCGTAGTCCGCAACGCATATCCCGAAGGGCCCATTGACTATATTTACACTGATGAAAACGGACAAACTCACACCCTGAAGAAAAAGACTCAAGGACATCGTTTCTTCAATTTCCCCGATAAAAGTGCATTCTGTCCAAACAGTAAATATTATTTGTACCGAATTACGGATTCGGAAGAGCTGGCGAACAAAAACCTTTACAAGGATCATCCTAAACTCTCAATTTATACCAAATAACAGCAAACTCTAACAAAGTAAAAACCCGTAGCAAAATGAACTGTTACGGGTTTTTTATTGTTCTCAAACAAATCAAAAGAGAGTATTCATTAATAAATTTATAGTTCCAAAGGATAACTCAAAATAGATTAATGAAACAGCTTTATAATAATCTGTATCATCATGATATCCTACCCTTTCTTACTTTATTCATTGCTACATAAAATAAGAAAAGGGAGCTTCTCTTCGGATTTTAATCATAAGAGATTTAAATTTCAATATCTCTTTAGAAACACATTCTTTCTGTTTTATTTCTTCTTCAAATCCTCAGGAGAAACCAACTTATAAAGCTTGTCACTAGGACGTACCTTATCGGGTACTTTAAAGGATACATGTTGACCTTTTCTTACCACATCCACCGGTTTCAAATCCACACGCGCCTCATCCAACGTCAGAAATACCGCTCCTGTAGTAGGTCCTGTGATCAGAAGCTTATCCCCTACTTTCATCTCAGCAGCTTCCACCAGAAACTCTGCAACGCCAATATTAGAAAAGTACTTGATTCCCTTACCCACATACACCTTACGCTCAGTAGCCTCCGAACCATAGTTCTTACTCCATTCACCCAAACGCTGTCCTAAATAATACCCATTCCAGAATCCCCGATTGAATACGGTCTTCAGCCGTTCATCCCAAGCCTGCTTCTTCTCCTCGGTAAAAGTGCCCTCCAGATAAGAACAAATAGCTTCTTTGTAACATTCCACCACGGTACGTACATACTCAGGTCCTCGGGCACGCCCTTCGATCTTGAAGACACGCACGCCAGCCTCTATCATCTCATCCATAAAATGAATAGTTTTCAAATCTTTAGGAGACATGATGTATTTATTGTCCACCTCCAGTTCAATATCACTCTCTTTATCCTTCACATCGTATGCACGGCGACATATCTGCATACAAGCCCCCCGGTTAGCAGAAGCATTCATCTCATGCAAACTGAGATAACACTTGCCCGACACTGCCATACAGAGTGCCCCGTGGCAGAACATCTCAATACGGACCAATTCTCCATTCGGACCTTTAATTTGTTCCTTCTGGATAGTATCATAAATCACCCGCACCTGCTTCAAATTCAATTCACGTGCCAATACCACTACATCGGCAAAGCGAGCATAAAATTTCAACGCTCCGGCATTACTGATATTTAATTGGGTGGAAAGGTGTACTTCCTGCCCCACCTCGCAACAATAAGCCATTACCGCCACATCCGCAGCAATCACGGCACTGATGCCTGCCTCCTTAGCCGCATCCACAATGGTACGCATCAAAGCAATATCTTCATCATAAATAATGGTATTGATCGTAAGATAGCTCTTGATGCCATGTTTATCACAGATCTGTGCTATCTCGCGTAAATCATTGACAGTAAATGTACTGGCAGAACGTGCACGCATATTCAGACTCTCAATTCCGAAGTAAATAGAATCCGCACCTGCCTGTATGGCTGCCGCCAGCGACTCACGTGAACCTACAGGAGCCATTATTTCAAAGTCTTTTATAGAAGCTTTCATTATTCTTTTGATTAATATATGTGCAAAGGTAGGCTTTTTTCCGTATTTTTGCAGCCTGATTTCACCACAGATTACACAGATTCACACAGATTATAAATTAATACTCAAATGAATCTGACTTTTCTGTAACCCAAAGATAAACATACAACAATGAAGATTAGAAATATAGACCTGGGCAGATACCCTATTTTCCTGGCTCCGATGGAAGATGTAACAGACCCCGCTTTTCGCCTGATGTGCAAGAAGTTCGGTGCTGATATGGTATATACCGAATTTGTATCGGCAGATGCATTGATACGCTCGGTAGGTAAAACGATGCAGAAGCTGAATATCAACGATGAGGAACGCCCCGTAGCCATCCAGATTTACGGCAGAGACACGGAAACAATGGTAGAAGCGGCGAAAATAGTGGAAGAGGCGCATCCTGACATCTTGGATATTAATTTTGGCTGTCCTGTAAAACGCGTTGCCGGTAAAGGAGCCGGTGCAGGTATGCTGCAAAATATCCCGCTGATGTTGGAGATTACCCGTGCTGTTGTGGACACTGTAAAAATTCCCGTTACTGTAAAAACACGTCTAGGCTGGGACAATGAGCATAAAATTATAGTAGATTTGGCAGAACAATTACAAGATTGCGGCATTGAAGCACTGACCATTCATGGACGCACCCGTGCACAAATGTACACTGGTGAAGCGGACTGGAGTTTAATAGGTGAAGTAAAAAAGAATCCCCGTATGCATATACCTATCATTGGAAACGGGGATATAACTACGCCACAACGTGCCAAAGAGTGTTTTGACCAGTATGGAGTAGACGCTATTATGATTGGCCGAGCCAGCTTTGGACGCCCGTGGATATTCAAGGAAGTAAAACATTATATAGAAACCGGTAAGGAACTCCCTGCCCTTTCTTTTGAGTGGCGGCTGAATGTACTCCGTCAGGAAGTGTTGGACAGTGTGAATCTGCTTGACGAACGCCGCGGTATTCTTCATGTACGCCGCCATCTGGCTGCTTCTCCCTTATTTAAAGGCATCCCCAACTTTAAAGAGACACGTATCGCCATGCTCCGTGCCGAAACCGTGAAAGAACTTTTCAGTATCTTGGATTATATCAGGGGGAATTACGGAATGAATTCTTAATGCTACAATGTGCTAATATGCTAATGTGCCAATTGCCATGCGGAATACAGCACAGCCAATTGGCACATTAATATATTGTAGCATTAACACATTATCTATTCCATTTTACGCAAACCTCTTTTGGGAGAGAAATCAATATCTTTAGGATTACCTTTATAAACCACCTCACCACTACTGGATGCTTTCGCAGTCAGCGAACCGGTCACATAACATTCCACATCACCAGAGGAACTGGCACTGGCAGTTACATTGACCGCCTTCATACCTTTTGCCTTTACATCCCCACTACTACTGGCTCTGTAAGAAGCGTTCTCACAAATACCTGCCAAAATCACATCTCCGGAAGAGCTGGCATCAGCAGATACATCAGCAGCGTTCAGATTCTTGACAGATACATCACCCGAGCTACTGGCATCAGCAGAGAAATTCGTACAAGATACCTTTTCCAGAATCACATCACCCGAACTATTAGCGGTAGCCGCAAAATCATCACAAGAAATAGTGCTTCCTGTTACATCACCGCTACTGCTAGCCTTAACAGTAACTTTCCCACTCGTTTTCAGTCCATTCTTTATAATAATATCACCGGAACTGGAAGCTTTCAAGCTGTTCACAGCCGGAGCAGAAACTCTTACTTCCTTTTTATGTTTTCCATTTATTGAAAAATTGTTTCTTGGTGATTTAAAACCAACCTTAAGTACTCCACCCTCTACACGGACATCAATATAGTCCACCAAATTGTCCGGAGCATATATTTCCACATCCTGTCCACCGGAACTTTGAGTATAGATTACATCCACCGAAGAACTGGTAGAGATAGCATTAAAACTACCCACATTCACTTTTTTGGTAACATAGTTCTTACTAGGAGTTATTCTCTCTGCACATGCTGTGGCAGACACTAACATAAGGGTCACCGCCATTAAAGTTGATACTAATTTTCTCATACTATTTTTGTTTTATTCATTAGACGTTATTTCTATGCCAAACGTTGCAACGTTTAGCCATTATTTTTAAAGCAATATTCATGCCAGCAACATTTATCACTGAAAATCAACAAGGTATAAACAAAACAGGGTGTCCGAAAATGGACACCCTGTACGCTTTTATATACTTTTTAAAACTATTTCAGCACAAGTTGGAAGACTACAGAAGCAAACCAACGCTTATACATATAAGTAGCCACAATATAAATACATACCGCCGAAATCCAGCCGGCAATAACATCCACCAAATAATGCGCCTGAATATAGACCGTAGCACAGCATAGAAGTACGTAGAACGGTGCCAAGAAATAACATAGTTTCTTATTAACGCGATAGGCCATAATCATCACAATGGTAGATATACCGACATGCGAACTAGGAAAAGCAGCAGTAGGGCGTTCCCCCACTTCCTGTGAGGCCTCTACCAAATTAAAGAAGAAACCATGATCAAAACCGGGACCGGGCAGCAGAATATCATTATTATTGAAATAATCACCGATAGCAGGGAAATGCTGCGCCATCACATTGTCCATTCCGATAGCAGGGAAATAGAATTGCGGACCGGCAACCGGAACCAATATATAAATAAGATAATAGATAAAAAACGAAGTGACCAGCACAAAAGAAACCTTTTCAAACCACTCAAAACGAAACAAGAAATAATAAATAGTCACAATCCCAATCATTGGATAATAAGCGAAATACCCCATATTAAATGGTTCACTGAACCACATGGAAGGAAAATGTTCACTAAATTCTACCGAAGGCTGGCAACGGAACAAAAACTGCTCCGCCGAAGCGAAGAAGTTATCCAGATTGGGAAAAAGACGATTAAATTCAAAGGTATCGGGATACCAATACGCTAAAAATGCCATCTGCACAGCCATTCGTATAAATGCCGTAAGTTTACACGGATACTTGCGATACAAATATATTAATGCAAACGTAATGGCCACAATGCCTGCACGCTCCAAAAGCATAATTACAGGGTGGTCCATACGAGGAAATAATATTAAAACCATTATGGTCGTGAGGGCATTATATATCAGACTAATGCTCTCAACGGCAAACAATCCTTTCACACTGTCTACCCGTTTGAATAAATTTAAAGCCATCCTTCTTTCTTATACCATGCAATGATTTCCTTTACTCCCTTGTCTAAAGGGTACTCAGGACGATATCCCAGTTCTTCCACCAAGGGTGAAATATCGCATTGCCAATTACGTTGTTTCATTATTTTATATTTGTCAGCATTCAGCGTACTTACCTTTCCCAGGCAACGCGCTGAAAATTCAGCGAGCAAAGATACAACTTTTAAAATAAATAATGGGCATTTAATGTGTATAACCCACGGATTACCAAGTTCTTTTTGTATCAAATCAGAAAAAGTACGGCTGGAATAGACATTTCCGTCACTAACAAAATAGGCGCGCTGCCGCACTCCATGTTCTATTGCCAAATAAACAGCTTGTACCAAATCCCTCACATAAATAAAAGTAAGATCCTGTCTTTTAAAACCAGGAGCAAAGTCTATATGCTGCTTGATAGACTTCGCCATCAGAAAATAATCGCGTTCACGAGGACCATAAACTCCAGTAGGACGAAAAATCACTGTCGGAAAATCATTCAATGATTGCAGGTAATGTTCCGACTTTAGCTTACTGACCCCATATGCAGTATTGGGCATTGCCGTATCACGCTCACTGATGGGTGCATAATTATCTTCATGAATAGGACCGAAAATACTAAGTGAACTGATATAGACAAATTGCCGGGGAACCATGTCCAAGGTTCTCAAAGCTTCTACAAAATTACGGGTATAGACATAATTGCCTTTGTCAAATTCGTCCTTATGGCGGCATTTAGTTACACCGGCACAATGAATGATATAATCCCATCCCCCATGCAATTGTTTATGAACAGCCAATTGCTCCGTCAATCTTCCGGGATGAGCAAAATCCAATTCGGCAAATTGAATGCGAGGATCTTTCAAATAGGTACGACTACTGCTTTTACGTACACCAGCCCATACCTGCATCTCTCTCTCCAATCCTCCTTCCACCAGGAAACTGCCAATAAATCCGCTTGCTCCGGTTACCAATACTTTCTTTAAGCAGCAAGTGTTCTTTTGTGCAAATTCTTCGTTATTCATTCTTCGTATGTTATTTCACCGGTTCCACATGAATACCCACATGAGTATCCTCTCCAAACTTTTCTTTCAATCTATGTTCAATACCAGTTGCCGTCTCGTGCGCTTTATGCAGAGAAATGTTCCCATCCATGCGTATATGAATCTCTATAGCATAATTGTTTCCGATGCGCCGCGTGCGTAAATGATGCGGTTCGCTGACTCCATCAAAAGATAACACAATTCCTTCTATCTCACGTTCCACACTATCCGGCAAAGACTTTTCCAGCAATTCATCCAGGCAAGGAACCAGCAGCCTGATGGAAACCCGCATAATAAAGAAACTGACTGTCACAGCGGCAATAGGATCGAGTACCGCCCAATGAGGACCAAGTAAAATCGCTCCGCCAATACCGGCAGCCGTACCAATGGATGATAATGCATCACTCCTATGATGCCACGCATTCGCCACAACAGCCTGTGAGTGGCATCTTTTCCCCACTCTGACTGTATATTGATAAAGTATTTCCTTCAACAGAATAGAAATAATGGCAGCAACCAATGCCAACATTCCCGGTTGACGAAGTTCCCCACCTCGTAGGAAAACCAATATATCTGTTGCTCCATTCCACAATATTCCAAATCCTACCCCCAATAATGCCATACCAATGAAAGCAGTAGCCAATGTTTCATATTTCCCATGACCATAATCATGGCTCTTGTCCACTGGTTTATTGGATATACGTACAAAAAGAATCACTACTACGTCCGTAATGAAGTCAGATAGAGAATGAACTGCATCTGCCAACATAGCAGCACTATGCCCTGCAATTCCGGCAAGGAATTTAAAAATAACCAGCAAGAAATTAACGAAACTCCCCACTAATGTAACTCTATAAATTTCTTTTTCCCTGATTTTCTTATCAAGTTCAGTCATAACAATTGTTTTAGAACGGACAAAGATAGCACGTTTCATTTAGATTCAACCAAATTTAATGTATCTATTGAACCGCTATTCCAATTATTTTGTTTACTTTGTAGCACATAATACATAAATATATCCCCTTATGGCTAAAAAGAAAGAAAAAAAAGCAGGGAAACGCATGAAAAAAAGCGAAATGTCTGAACGACTGATAAGCTTATTCCACACAAAACCGAACGAAACATTCAGTCTGAAACAATTATCAAGCAGTCTGAACCTTACTACACATCCTCTTAAAATGCTTTGTGCCGACATCATTACTGAAATGATTGAGGATGATTTTCTGCAAGAAGTAGAAAAAGGACACTACAAACTGAACGACCACGGTCTGATTATGACTGGCGTCTTTCAGCGTAAAAGCAACGGCAAGAACTCCTTCATCCCCGATGATGGTGGAGAAACTATTTTCATAGCCGAACGTAATTCGGCACATGCCATGAATAATGACAAAGTAAAAATAGCCCTCTTTGCCAAACGTAAGAACCGGAACCCGGAAGGTGAAGTGATAGAGATTCTGGAACGTGCCAACGATACTTTTGTCGGCACACTGAAAGTAGAGAAATTCTACGCCTTTCTGCTGACCGAGAACCGCACTCTGGCAAATGATATTTTTATCCCGAAAGATAAGCTGAAAGGTGGAAAGAATGGGGACAAAGCAGTCGTGAAAATTGTAGAATGGCCCGAAGAGGCAAAAAACCCGATAGGACAAGTCATTGATATTTTGGGAAAAGCAGGAGAAAACACAACTGAAATGCATGCCATTCTGGCCGAATTCGGCTTACCTTACGTATATCCCAAGAATGTAGAAACCGCTGCCGAAAAGATTCCGGCAGAGATTTCCGAGGCGGACTATGCAGAACGTGAAGATTTCCGCAATGTAACAACTTTCACCATTGACCCTAAAGATGCAAAGGACTTTGATGACGCGCTCTCCATCCGTCTCATCAAACCGGGACTATGGGAAGTAGGCGTACACATTGCCGATGTTACTCATTATGTAAAAGAAGGAGGCGTTATCGACAAAGAAGCTGAAAAACGCGCTACTTCCGTTTATCTGGTAGACCGTACCATCCCCATGTTGCCCGAACGGCTGTGTAACTTCATCTGTTCCCTCCGCCCCGACGAAGAGAAACTGGCATTCTCCGTCATTTTCAATATGAATGAAAAGGGAGAGGTGAAAGACTCGCGCATCGTGCACACCATTATAAAGAGCGACCGCCGTTTCACCTATGAGGAGGCGCAAAAAGTGATTGAAACGGGTGAAGGCGACTACAAAGAAGAAATTCTGGAACTGAACAAACTGGCACAAATCCTGCGTAAACAAAGATTGGCTGCCGGTGCTATTGACTTTGACCGCGTAGAAGTGAAATTTGAGATAGACGAAACCGGCAAACCGCTCAGTGTCTACTTCAAAGAATCCAAAGAGGCCAATAAGTTGATAGAGGAATTTATGTTGTTGGCCAACCGCACGGTTGCCGAAAAAATCGGTAAAGTACCTAAAAACAAGAAAGCCAAAGTATTCCCTTATCGTATCCACGACCTTCCGGACCCCGATAAACTGGAGAACTTGAATTGGTTTATCAATCGCTTCGGATATAAGATACGTACATCGGGTAGCAAAACTGAGATATCCAAATCCATCAATCGTTTACTGGACGACATAAAGAACAAGAAAGAACAAAATCTGGTGGAAACCGTATCCTTGCGTGCCATGCAAAAGGCCCGTTATTCCACACATAATATTGGCCACTATGGTCTGGCATTTGACTATTATACTCACTTTACCTCACCTATCCGCCGTTTTCCGGATATGATGGTTCATCGTCTGCTCACCCGCTATCTGGCAGGAGGACGTACGGTACAGGAAGCGAAATACGAAGAATTGTGTGACCATAGCTCTGAAATGGAACAAATCGCCGCCAATGCGGAACGTGCCTCTGTAAAATACAAACAAGTAGAGTTTATGGGTGAACGTTTGGGCATGGAGTTCGATGGAGTCATTTCCGGAGTTACCGAATGGGGACTTTATGTGGAACTGAACGAAAACAAGTGCGAAGGTATGATTCCCATGCGTGACCTTGGTGATGACTATTATGATTTCGATGAAAAGAACTATTGTCTGACGGGACGCCGGCATCACAAAAAATTCAGTTTGGGAGATCCGGTTACCATTAAAGTGGCCCGCGCCAATCTGGAGAAAAAGCAACTTGATTTCGCTTTGGTCGAGAAATAAAGATTAACATCCTGTTGTAGGGGCAGACTGGTTCTTCCCCTGCAACAAGACAATAGTTTCATTTACTTCACTCTTCTATTCAACTGATTATTCGCTTTATCCGGCTTCGATTTGCCGATCCGTTTACCACCGGACTTCTTTTTAGTTTCCTGTTTTGCCTTAAAAGCAAATGGATTTTTCTTATTTACCATAAATATTCCCTTTTTTCTGCAAAAATAAAGGATTAACATCAATATTCATTCTATTTATTGGCAATAATATAGAATTTACTTACTTTTGTCCTTCTAAAGCATTCAGTTCATGACTACATTCAATTACACGAACATATTAACGCAGGCAGTAGATGAATTATCTGAAAGCCAGTCCTATAAAGGATTATTCCACCAACACAAAGATGGAGATCCTTTACCATCTGCCAAATCCCTATACAAGATAGTAGAATTGGCACGCGCCATTATCTTCCCCGGCTACTTTGGTAATTCCACCGTTAACAGCCATACCATCAACTACCATATCGGTGTAAATGTAGAAACCCTGTTCGGCCTGCTGACCGAACAAATTCTGGCAGGACTTTGCTTCGGACAGGAAAACAGTAAAAATGCAACCGATGACAATGAACCGTGCAGAGAAACAGCCTCTTTGCTGGCAGCTCGTTTCATCAGTAAACTGCCCGAACTCCGCCGCATTCTGGCTACCGATGTAGAAGCCGCATATTATGGTGATCCCGCCGCCACATGCTTTGGTGAAATCATCAGTTGCTATCCGGCTATCCGCGCTATCAGCAATTACCGCATCGCACATGAGCTGTTAATACTGGGTGTACCTTTAATCCCCCGCTTCATTACAGAAATGGCACATTCGGAAACCGGTATCGATATTCATCCGGGGGCACAAATAGGACACCATTTCACTATCGACCACGGTACAGGTGTAGTAATCGGAGCGACCAGCATCATCGGAAATAATGTGAAACTCTATCAAGGGGTAACATTAGGAGCTAAAAGCTTTCCGCTAGACAATAATGGAAATCCCATTAAAGGCATTCCACGCCATCCTATTTTAGAAGACGATGTCATTGTATATTCCAATGCAACCATTTTAGGGCGTGTTACTATTGGCAAGGGTGCTACCGTAGGAGGTAATATTTGGGTAACAGAAAATGTACCTGCCGGATCACGTATCGTACAGCGAAAAAACAAAGACGAATAAAACCCCTTTGCCATCATAGAAATGCTGACATCACAAAATGGTCTAAAAAGTAGTATGGCAGCAAACTTTTTAATAAAACAGTAACTTCCTGTACACCTTCTTGTAACAGATAAACAAGATATTTGCAGTACGATAAAAAAGGAGGTATATATGGAACTTAAAAGCAATGAATATCAGATAGAATGTACACCCTACGGGGAATATTACGCCTTTTTAACAGACTACCACCAATGCTGCACTTACGGCGAAACTGCCGAAGAAGCATTGGAAACCCTGTCAGATATCGCCGATGAGTTTTTCTGCGAAATAAACGAAGTCTATCTGGCAGAAGAATTCGCATAAAAGTCACTCAACCTATTAATCATAGAATTTCTCTTACAGAAACCATACCTGTGTGATACAGATATGGTTTCATTTTGTCCTAAGCATGCCCCATACGGTAGAGACTGTACCCCAAATAAACCAAATACAAACAAGAGACCAGTATCATTAAAGCACAAACCACATATCCCTTACGTTTCTCATCCGTCAATTCCATTTTCATTCTGATTTCTATTTAAGTTTCTTGATTCAGCAAAAATGGCAAATTCCTGTGTAGAATTTATTTCTATAGGATAACAATTACATTGCCGGATACATATTTTGTCAATTTATTCCACAGATATACCCAATTCCGTTTTCAAAGAATTTTTATAATCAAAGGTAAATAAAGACCCCGGCAAGGAGCGTGGACGCCCCGATTTCATCCTCTTTTTTGCTTCATCAAACAGATTAATTCTCTAAATAATTGATTAGCAAACAGAAAATCATTAAATTTGTCCCATCAATTGAAATTACGTAATTATCATTTAAGATGAAGGAAGAATTCGAGCTAATCGCCAAGACTTTCCAGGGACTGGAAGAAGTACTGGCAAAAGAACTCACCGAGCTGGGAGCCAGCAATATAGAAGTAGGAAGACGCATGGTAGCCTTTACGGGCGATAAAGAAATGATGTATAGGGCAAACTTCTGCCTGCGTACTGCCATCCGCATCCTGAAACCCATCAAACATTTTGAGGCGAAGAATGCCGATGAAGTTTACGAAGCTATCAAGGCCATTGCGTGGGAAGACTTCTTGGATAAAGATAAAAGTTTTGCCGTAGACGCTGTGGTTTTCTCGAACGAGTTCCGTCACTCCAAGTTCGTAGCCTACAAAGTAAAAGACGCCATTGTGGACTATTTCCGTGAAAAGACAGGAGAGCGCCCCTCGGTACGCATCAACCATCCCGATGTGGCACTGAACATCCATATAGCCGAAAATAAATGCACTCTGTCACTGGATAGTTCGGGCGAGTCACTCCACCGCCGGGGTTATCGCCAGGAAGCTGTAGAAGCTCCTTTGAATGAGGTACTGGCAGCCGGTATGATCCTGATGACCGGATGGAAAGGCGAATGTGATTTGATAGACCCGATGTGCGGTTCAGGAACAATACCTATCGAAGCCGCCCTGATAGCACGTAACATCGCTCCCGGCGTATTCCGCAAGGAGTTCGCTTTTGAAAAGTGGAACGATTTTGATCAGGAACTATTTGACCGCATCTACAATGATGACTCACAGGAACGTGAGTTCACACATAAGATTTTTGGATATGACAATAATCCGAAAGCAAATGAAATTGCCACTCACAATGTGAAAGCAGCCGGACTGAGCAAGGAGATTATCTTAAAAATCCAACCGTTCCAGCAATTTGAGCAACCCAAAGAAAAAAGCATCATCATCACCAACCCTCCTTATGGAGAACGTATCTCAACCAATGATTTGCTGGGCCTGTATCAAATGATAGGCGAACGTCTGAAACACTCTTTCACCGGCAATGATGCATGGGTACTAAGTTACCGTGAAGAATGTTTCGACCAGATTGGTTTAAAGCCTTCTATAAAAATCCCCCTGTTCAACGGTTCGTTGGAATGTGAATTCCGCAAATACCAATTATTCAACGGCAAATTCAAAGAATTCCGTAGTGAGAACGCCGATCAGGAATTCAAGCCCCGCCGGGAAGAAATCCGCCCGCGCCGTAACACGGAAAAGGTAGAATATGGAGAACGCAGAGAACGTCGTAGTTTTGACAACAGACGTGAAGGACACGGAGAGTACAAAGGAGGAGAGCGCAGAGAAAGACGCTCTTTTGATGACAAACGTGAGGGACGTGGCGATTTCAAAAGAGGAGAACACCGCAACTTTGGTGACAGACGTGAAGGCCGCGACAATTTCAAAAGCAGTCCCCGTAAATTTGACGACAATAAGGAAAAGACAGAAGAATAAACAGTTATGAGAAAATTAATCAATCTGATTGCCTTATTAATCATGGCTTCATCTGTAACATGGGCACAAGACAAGAAAAGTTTCACACTGGAAGACTTGATGCCGGGAGGAAACAATTATTATAACCTGCTTCCACAAAATCTGTATGGTTTGCAATGGTGGGGAGATGTATGCATCAACGCCGACATAGAAGAGGTAAAAACCATCCAGCCGGCAAATGGGAAGGAAAACGTACTTATCACTTTGCAGGAAGTGAATGAACTGTTGGCAAACAAGGAATTAGGGAAAATCAACCACTTCAGGAATGCATCTTTCCCATACGCTGAAAAGATGATGCTGGTAAATACCACATCCAATAAAGTGCTGATCGATTTAACTAAAAAGGAAATAATATGGAGTCAGCCTCTCTCTCCTAAAGCCGCCAACCAGGACTGGAACAAGGAAAGCCGTTCATTGGCTTATACCCTTGACAACAATCTGTTTGTAACGACTGCCGACGGGAAAACGCAACAAGTCACCGACGAACCGAAAGGCATCGTATGCGGACAAAGTGTACACCGTCAGGAATTTGGTATCTCGAAAGGTACTTTCTGGAGTCCGAAAGGAAATCTGCTTGCTTTCTACCGCATGGACGAAAGCATGGTAACCGATTATCCACAAGTAAATACCTCCACCCGCATAGCGACACTGGAGCCGGACAAGTATCCGATGGCAGGAATGACCAGCCACAAAGTGACTGTCGGCATCTACAATCCGGAGACCCAAAAAACAGTTTATCTGAAAGCCGGAGACCCTACCGACCGTTATTTTACCAATATCAGCTGGAGTCCTGACGAAAAAAGCGTTTATGTCATTGAACTGAACCGTGACCAGAACCATGCCCTGCTATGCTGCTATGACGCGGAAACAGGAGAGCCACTGAAAAGCAATCCCCTTTACGAAGAGAAGCATACTAAATATGTAGAACCCCAACATCCCATCGTCTTTCTGCCGTGGGACCACACGAAGTTCATCTATCAGAGCCAGCGCGACGGCTACAACCATCTTTACCTGATGGACACCAAGACTTCCGTATATCCGGAATCACATGGAGCCGCGGCCGGAGGTTCTTACCGGGAAAGCTACAAGACCAGACAGCTTACCCAAGGCAACTGGGTAGTACAAAACATCCTCGGATTCAATGAAAAGACCAAGGAAGTCATCATCATGAGCACAGAGGTTTCCCCTTTGCAGAGCAACGCATACGCTGTGAATGTAAAGACAGGCAAACGCCGCCTCATCGGCAATAAAGACGGTATGCATCATGTACAACTGTCCGGTAGCGGCAACTATGTGATAGACAATTATACTTCTTTCACCATTCCCCGGAATATCGAGATCGTTCCCACTTCCGGAAAGGGAAAGACTATCAGCCTGTTGACCGCCACCAATCCGTTGGAAGCATACAATATGCCCGAAATCACTGTCGGTACCCTCAAGGCAGCCGACGGCAAGACCGACTTATACTACCGCCTGATAAAGCCGGTGAATTTTGACCCCAACAAAAAATACCCGGCCGTAATCTACGTGTATGGCGGACCACATGCCCAACTAATCCACAACAACCGCAACTATGACGCCCGCGGATGGGATATTTACATGGCACAACTGGGTTACGTCATGCTGACCGTTGACAACCGGGGCAGTGACAACCGGGGACTGGAATTTGAGAACTGTACGTTCCGCCAATTGGGAACCGAAGAGATGAAAGACCAGGTAAAAGGAGTGGATTTCTTAAAATCATTGGGTTATGTGGACAATAACCGCATTGGCGTACATGGTTGGAGCTTCGGTGGTTTCATGACCACCAACTTGATGCTGACTTACCCCGAACTATTCAAAGTAGGAGTAGCCGGCGGTCCTGTCATCGACTGGGCTTACTACGAAGTAATGTACGGCGAACGCTACATGGATACTCCGCAAACCAACCCCGAAGGCTACAAGAACGCCAACCTGAAGCTGAGAGCCGGAAACCTGAAAGGACGCTTGGAAGTGATCATTGGCGCCAATGACCCCACTTGTGTTCCCCAGCACAGCATCAGTTTCCTCCGTGCCTGCATTGATGCCGGAACCCAACCCGATTTCTTTATGTATCCGGGCGACGGTCATAATATGTTCGGACGCGACCGTGTGCACTTGTATGAACGCATTACACGCTATTTTGAAGACCACTTAAAATAAACAAAAGATAAGATTATGAAACTGTTGCTATTAGGCTCAGGCGGACGTGAACACGCCCTGGCATGGAAGATTGCTCAAAGTCCCAAAATCGAGAAACTCTATATCGCTCCGGGAAATGCCGGCACAAGTAATGTAGGCGAGAATGTAGCGATTAAAGCAGATGACTTTACAGCAATCAGAGAGTTTGTAGTAAAGAATA
Source organism: uncultured Phocaeicola sp. (assembly GCA_958434805.1). The sequence continues at coordinate 47,228 of CAUBDX010000004.1, read as the reverse complement.
ATATAGATATGGTAGTGGTAGGTCCCGAAGACCCGTTAGTCAAAGGAATCTATGACTATTTCAAAAAAGATGAAGCGCTGAAAAACATTCCTGTTATCGGGCCTTCAAAAGCGGGTGCGGTACTGGAAGGCAGCAAGGAGTTCGCCAAAGGCTTCATGCAACGCCATAATATCCCGACAGCCGGTTACAAAAGTATCACTGCCGCAAATCTGGAAGAAGGACTAGCCTTTCTGGAAACATTGGAAGCTCCATACGTACTGAAAGCCGACGGTCTTTGCGCCGGAAAAGGCGTACTGATTCTGCCCACCCTGGAAGAAGCCAAGAAAGAATTGAAAGAAATGCTGAGCGGAATGTTCGGTGACGCTTCCGCCACCGTAGTGATTGAAGAATTCCTGAGCGGTATAGAATGTTCCGTATTCGTTCTGACCGATGGAAAGAACTACAAGATTCTGCCCGAAGCAAAAGACTACAAACGCATCGGCGAAGGCGACAAAGGGCTGAACACCGGTGGTATGGGTAGTGTATCTCCTGTTCCGTTTGCCGACAAAGCATGGATGGAAAAAGTGGAAGAACGTATCATCCGCCCCACAGTAGAAGGACTGGCAGCAGAAGGCATCGACTATAAAGGCTTTATCTTCTTCGGCCTGATTAATGTAAAAGGCGAACCGATGGTCATTGAATACAATGTACGCATGGGCGACCCGGAAACGGAAAGTGTCATGCTGCGCATCAAGAGTGACTTGGTGGAACTGCTTGAAGGAGTGGCAACAGGCAATCTGAATGAAAAAGTCCTGGAGATAGACCCCCGTTCGGCAGTATGCGTCATGCTGGTATCCGGCGGATATCCGGAACATTATGACAAGGGATTTGCCATCAGCGGAGTAGAAGAGATTGAAAACAGCATTGTATTCCATGCAGGAACAGCACTGAAAGACGGACAGGTAGTCACTAGCGGCGGACGTGTCATTGCAGTCAGCTCCTACGGTGCCAATAAAGAAGAAGCCTTGGCACAATCATTCGCCAATGCGAAGAAAATCAATTTCGACAAGAAATATTTCCGTTCAGATATTGGATTCGACCTGTAATCAGCGGACTATCACCCCATGGCAGGCTATGACAAATTCCAAATAGATATGGCAAAGGGAAGATTCACCTTCCCTGTTGCCATCCTTATATGCCTGCTTCTCCGGATCATCACGGGCAATGAATGGCAGGATGTAATCAATTTGCTGGTCTGTGCTTTGACTGCCTATCTGCTGATCGAGATAAACACCGCCTTCACGCTGATACGGACACGCAGTACCTTGCATGTCAGCTTTTACGTATTCCTGTCCACGGCCTGCCTGTTTCTGCATTCCTTCCAGTATGCCGTTTTTGCGCCACTCACTTTTCTGATCGCTATTTCCCAATTATTCAGCAGCTACGAATCTCCCTATCCGGCGGGAAGTATATTCCACGCTTTCTTTTTCATCGGACTGGGAAGCCTGTTGTTTCCACAGTTGCTTTATTTTGTACCTCTGTTCTATTTGGGGATGATCAGTTTCAGATCCCTGTCACTCAAAAGTTTCTTTGCCGGACTTACAGGACTCTGTGTGCCCTACTGGCTCTTTTTCGGCTATGCGTTCTATTACGACAAAATGAATCTCTTCTATCACCCTTTACAGGAGCTTATTCATTTTCAACCCATCAGTTATGGGACATTAGGGATGGACAGAATCATATCCTGTGGAATCATCACCTTGATATCACTGGTCAGCAGCGTGCATTATTTCCATGTTTCTTATTTAGACAAGGTACGCACGCGTATATTCCTTTTTTTCCTGATCGCCGTTGAAGCCTGGATTTATTTACTGGGTATCTTACAGCCACAGCATTTCGACATCCTGTTGCAGATGCAGGTCATTGTAGGATCCATTTTAACAGGACATTTATTTACTTTAACCCACAACCGCTTTACCGGCATCTTTTTCATCATTACATTTGTTCTATTAATAGTTCTAACTATATACAATTTATGGATGCAATTCTTCAATTCCTGATCGACTGGGGATATTGGGGTCTTTTTCTAGGCTCTTTTATAGCCGGAAGTGTTCTTCCCTTCAGTTCGGAGGCCGTATTGGCAGCCTGTGTAGGTCCGTTGGGCTTAGACCCGGTGATCAGTATAACCGCCGCCACCGCCGGCAATGTTGCCGGAGGCATGACCTGCTACTGGATGGGACATCTGGGCAATATGGAATGGATCGAGAAATATTTTCATGTAAAAAAAGAGAAGATGGACCGTGCGGAGCGGTTTGTACACGGACGGGGTGCCTGGATGGCTTTCTTCGCCTTTATCCCTATTTTGGGAAGTGCCATATCCATTGTATTGGGCATGATGCGTGCCAATATATGGATTGTCATTCTCGCTATGACCATCGGAAAGATACTCCGCTACGCCTTATTGGTATGGGGAGTATTGGAAGCCTCCGCTTTAATGCATTAAAATTATGAAACTGGAACAAACAGCAGATGGAAGTTATACCCTCTATGTACCCGAACTGGACGAACATTATCATTCGGTGAAAGGGGCACTGACGGAGTCACAACATATTTTTATCGAAATGGGATTAAAGCATTCTCCCGTTTCCGAGCCCCACATTCTGGAGATAGGACTAGGAACAGGGCTGAATGCCTTTCTGACACTGCTTTCAGCAGAAGAGACCCGACGGAAAGTACATTATACCGGTATCGAACGCTATCCGTTAGCCGAAGAAACCTTGAAGCAACTGGACTACCCCCGCCTGATCGGCAAACAGCATGAGGAGGATTATTACGCCATTCACCGGGCGCCCTGGAACACAGAAACAGAGGTATCCCCTTGGTTCACATTACATAAAATTGAAGATGATTTTACCCGGCTTTTCAACCCGGAGGAAGGCAGCCGTCCCGCCGTTCCCTTATACGATATCATCTACTTTGATGCCTTCGCTCCCGAAAAACAACCCGAAATGTGGGAACAATCTCTTTTCGATACTTTATACAAGGTATTGAATGAAGGAGGTATCCTGACAACTTACTGTGCCAAAGGGGTGGTAAGAAGGATGCTGCAAACAGCCGGATTCACAGTAGAACGCCTTCCCGGCCCTCCGGGGGGAAAACGCGAGATACTGCGGGCAACCAAGTCTGATTAAACTTCTAGGACCGAAACTGATGAATGGTCAAGTTTCACCTAAAACAGTAAAACCGTTGTAAAATCCTTCAAATCCGTCATATACGCATAACTGCATATTTATCAGCAAATTACCATGAAACATTCATCGCTGAATCCGTCATAGATTCTTCATATTCTTTCTCCACGCTGAGATGATTGCCGTTATATACATAAAAAATCTCCGGCTTGTCACAAGCCAGAGATTCTGTTTTATAAATCTAAAGTTTTTATTATATAAGATTCTCCTGTCGGAGAAAGTCTTATCTTGGAATTGTTAGTGAGAGTGCCCCGAAAGTCACTCTCACTTTTTAAGACTCTATTATTAGATCCAATTAGTTCAAAGTCTGTACATAGAATGTCAAGTCTTTAGTCATACCAAATACATCTGTGATATGATATGTGATTTCAATAACCTTACCATTACCTACTTCTTTGGCAATATCAAACTTCATCTTGTTGGTATTGGCAGTTTGAGCAGCACCGTCTAAGATATAAGTCACCACATTTGTAGCCTGTTGATCCATCTTGGCAGAAGGATACAAGCCATAGAATGAAGGATCAGCCTTATCTACAACAATGCTTTGTCTGTTATTTACCAATGAAGAGTTCAATTCGGCACGTAATGCAGCAGTTACACCTTGTGCGGCAGCACGGTCAAACAGATAGTACGGTTTGTCGAATGCATCAGCCAAAGTGAAATCAGTATTGCTTACTTCGAATGCATACTTCAAAATTGTCTGCAAACCATCTGTTGAATAAACAGCTTTTGCAATGAACGGATTCTCTTTTGTACCCTTAGATGCTACTTTTGCAACCTTAGAGTCAGCAATACGGCTGGCAAACTGTAATATAATATCATCCTTAGCTTCTGTATAAACATTGAAGTGATGATATTTAACATCGGTCAAAGTATATGCATCCATGTTGCCGGCTGTGCCATAGAAACCGATTGTATTCCATTCAGTATATAATGAGCTATTTGAGATACCGGCAAGAGTTGCATAGCTTTCATTAGTCTTACCAATAATTTGGAACGAATTAGTCGGAACCAATACTTCATACCAGTTAGCTTCAACATTTGCTTGTGCATTGTAAGCACCATTCTGGTAGTTATAAACTCCCTTGAATGCATCACGCATATCAGCTGCAACAGCATCATAACGGTCCAACAGTTTTTCACCATATACTTTCAATACATCATTTCCGTCTTTGTCTTTAGACCAAGCAGATGTACGGTTAGCTACAGATTCACGTTTGATCGGACAGTTAGTAGGCATCTGCAATTCGAATGAGAAGTTCATTCTTGCCACTTCGTATTGATCATAACGAGTTGCGATTTCTACACGGAATGCGTTGTCCAAAGGCAATGCAATCTTCGTGTTGTCACCACTATACTGACGACCGTCTGTTGTGTAATAAGGAGCAGTTACATGTCCTCCTAATTCGCTGTCAACCTTGAATGTTACCTTCAATGCGGTAATCTTATCCAAATCACGGATGTTTCCGGTCAGACAAGACTTGCCGGTTGCGTCTACATAATCAAATTCAATGTATTTGTCCAGCAATGCACCATTGTATATAACACGGTCCCAAGTACCTTGGTTGTTGATAGGATCACCACCAGTCAGTTCTACATTGAAATCAAGGTCATTGCTACCATATCTCTTATCGAATACACTTCTGTTGATTTCTTGTGGATCAGTTGAATTACCCATGCTGCGTGCAATCGCATCAATCCACTTCATCTTGCCTGCATCTCCCAATGTGTTGAAGAATTCTGTCAAGTCAAGTGCCTTGCTCCATCCATACCATCTGGTTTGATCGGCAATAACCGTAGCATTGAACGGTGCAACGATATCTTCCAGGAACTTGTCAGGAACAGTCACAGCCTCATCATTAAAGTTGACAGAGAAGTAAGTCTTACCTTTCTGACCGTTTATCAAGATGTAGTTGTAAATGAACGGAATAGTATTGTTCACTACAGCTTCTTTCTTAGCGATGAAACGATAACCGTCTGCAGTAATCTCCACACCATATTTTCTGATGGATTCATCTGTAATCTTGCTCTTGTCTATTTCCAGATAGTAGTCATATACCAATACAGAATCTTCTGCCCATTGATCATAGCCGTCAGAACTAAATCCTAGCATATCGAAGGAAGGAGTATATTCCTTTCCATACAAGAATGAGCTTCCTGAAGGAGCAAATGTCAAACCATTAATGTGAATGTTTTCAGTTGCGTTTACATTGCTGGCTTTGAATGTATATACAAACGGGGATTTTACTACTTCTCCATTATTTTTTGATGTAGCTTTCAGTGCAAACAGGTACTTGTCACCATCATTAGCCTTGAACTGGCCTGCATAGTCAGGACGTCCCTGGCTTCCGGCTGCATCCAAATCCCATTTCTGCACGTCACGAGGCAGTAACCACATACCGTTGGCCGATGTGGCACGGGTAGCTGTAGTAGCTTTGCCGGTCCATGCTTGGGGAGCACCAAAATTCAATCCCCAAGGAGTGGTGTTGTCTGTAGAAACAAACGCCCAGTCATAAGCGTCAGCATCAGCACCTGCGGGATTCACTTGCATCTTGATGTCGCGGTCGGCAGTAGGATACATACCTTTCAACATTTTGCCGTTTACAGCTTTATGTCCTGCCCAATCCACGTCATTATTCAATATACCATAATAGATATCGAAATCTTGAGCATAGTTTTGTCCGTTCAGTTCAGGAATAATGCTTAACAATGCAGCTCCACCCGGAATAAAGATAGTCTTCGGCTCACCGTTTGCTTCTGTTACAGTGAAGTTGTAACCACCGGCAACTTCAACCACTCTCAGACCACCGGCAATGTATTTGGTATCCACGTATGCACCTTTTTCAGCATCCCATACCTGCCAATAACCGGTTTCCTCGTTCACTTTGGCATCATGTCCGGCAGCGGCAGCATCACCCGGTTCGCCCTGGTCACCCTTGTCACCCTTATCTCCTTTTGCAGGATATTCAGATTTCACACCGTCAAATGCCCAGTAACCGTCAATGATGGTCACAACTGTACCATTCTTACCGTCTTCACCCTTGTCACCTTTGATAGTTTCAATGGTACTTGTAGAATTGTCACTCCAGGTTACAGTGATACCGTCACCGTTCTTCACTACGTTGGTAACATACTTACCAGCATCAACTTTTGCCTGTAAAGCTGAAAGAGCCGACTTGATATCGACCAGTTCCTTGTCGATGCGGTCAATGTCCTCATCATAGTCTTTACAAGACACAAATGTTCCTGTTGACGAAACCATCAAGGCTCCGAACAGAACTGCACTTAAAAACTTTTTGTTCATAAATAAAGATTTAAATTTATAAATTTAAAAAACTAAAAATTGGTTATACATATACTGTTATAAAAGGACTTCATTCTCTATTTCCAAGTTCACCAGGTTCCTCTCGCGCGCCGCATACCGTTTCGGAGTCATACCCGTCTGACGGACGAAAGCCAGATAGAAAGGACTCTTCGAACCGAAACCGCTCCGTGACGGAACCTCGCCCAGCGGACAACCGCCGTTGCGAAGCAGCTCCTTAGCGTATTCCACCCGGTAGCGGTTAAGCAACTCCTTCAGATGACAACCGAAGTAGCGGTTCACCGCATTGCTCAGGTAAGTCTGGTTTGTTTCGAGCATCATACTCAGTTTCTTTAACGAAAGAGAGGAATCGAGGAACGCCCGGCGTATCTCCAACTGATACAATATACCTTTATATATAAGGCTGTCTGCCGGACGGACATCCGACAGTGACGAGAACCGCGCCGTCCATTCGCGACCGGCGGCACGATAGAGCAATGTCTTCTGCCTTACAGAAGTGCTGCTCGTCTTTTTACGTCTCAGAAACAGGTATTCCATCTAAACTCGTTATTCGTTCTTATTGGCCTTTTATGCAGATCTCTTAGTAAGAGATCTACAAACTGACGATAACAGGCTTTAAATCAAAATATTAACTATACAGATACAAGATTAAATCAGAGCCGGTAGAACCAGAAGAAATACTTTTTTTCACAATATTCCATATTTTTTCCGCGAAAAGTGTACTAGTTATCAAAACTTTCCTTATTTTTGCACGTGAAATGTCGATCTCTTACTAAGAGATTTATACTTTTTTCATCTTCCATACATACAATAACCCATTGATTTTCAATCATCCACAATCAGTTCCTATTCCTGCTCTTAACATATAGTAAGATAAATACATGAACAAAGATTGAAAGGATTTTTTTACAAATCTTATTCTTCACGAATACAAGAGCCTTATATGGCATCTTAAAAAGATTGACAAACGACAAGACACTTCCCACCAAATATAAAGCGCATATTTATAGAGAACGATAAAGAGTACATAGAATGCCATATAGAATCTCTTACCTGAAACCAAGGCTTCTCATACAGCCACAGAATAGCCGTATGAAAAGCCCTAACCAGACTGAAATTGCTTATCAATTGAGCAATTTGGGGAGTATTTGTACCCGATTAATGAGCAATTTGCGTATATTTGTTGTTGTTAAACAGAAAAGATAACATTCATGAAAACCAGACATCACATATTTTCCCCATTGCATCCCGGCAAAAGTATCCTTTGTTCGTGCTGCATGGTACTGATAGTGTGCCTGTTTACCGCCTGTGACAGTAAACAGTCCACTTCCACAAAACCGACCCTGACTGTCACCCTGGAACCCTTGCGCTATTTCACAGAAACCATTGCAGGCGATAAATTCAAGATAGTCAGCATGGTTCCGAAAGGAAGCAGCCCCGAAACCTACGACCCTACCCCCCAACAACTGGTCAATCTGGATAAAAGCACCGCCTACCTGCGCATCGGCTATATCGGTTTCGAACAAGCCTGGATGGATAAACTGACCACGAATGCCCCTCATCTGAAAGTATTCGATACCTCAAAAGGAATAGACGTCATACACGAAACAGGACACAACCACGGTGACCATCATCACGAAGGGGGTATAGAGCCTCATATATGGAACTCCGCACGCAATGCCTCAGTAATCGCCCGTAATATCTACTCCGCCCTGAGTGAACTGGACAGTGCAAACGAACCTTATTTCAAGCATCGGCTGGACAGTCTGCAACAAATTATCGCACAGACAGATACGGACGTTCGTGACCGGCTACAGAATGCCGATACCACTTTCCTTATCTATCATCCGGCACTCAGTTATTTTGCTAGGGACTACGGATTAAAGCAAATCAGCATAGAAGAAGGAGGAAAGGAACCCTCACCCGCCCATCTGAAAAAACTGATAGAAACCTGCCGCCGGGACAATGCCCGGGTTATTTTTGTCCAACAGGAATTCGATACCCGCAATGCCCGGCTGATAGCAGATGAACTGGGAGTCACCGTTGTTCCCATTAATCCGCTAAGTTATGAATGGCGGGAAGAGATGATCAATGTAGCAAATGCACTTGCCAAATAACAGAGCCTTATGACGAATCCCATTATACAACTTACAGATATTTCCGCTTCTTACGATGAGAAGACAGTACTGAGTCACGTCAATCTCACGGTATATGAACGTGACTTCCTTGGTGTAATCGGCCCCAATGGTGGCGGAAAAACCACACTGATCAAGATCATACTAGGGTTACTGAAGCCCGCTTCGGGCAGTGTCCGTTTCTATAAGAACGAAAAGGAAGTACCCGAAATAGCCATGGGATACTTACCACAATACAACAGTATTGACAAGAAATTCCCCATCTCCGTATATGAGGTGGTATTATCGGGGCTCAACAAACAGAAGTCCCTGTTCCACCGCTACACCCCCGAACAGCATGAACTGGTGAGCCGGATTATTGCCCGCATGGGTCTGGAAGGTTTGGAAAGCCGTGCCATCGGCGAACTGAGCGGAGGACAACTGCAACGCGCGCTCTTGGGACGCGCCTTGGTTTCAAACCCTGAGGTTGTCATTCTGGACGAACCCAATACCTACATTGACAAACGGTTTGAGGCCAAACTCTACTCCCTGCTGGAAGAAATCAACAAGGAACGGGCCATCATCCTGGTAAGCCATGACATAGGCACTGTGCTGCAAAATGTAAAAACCATAGCGTGCGTCAACGAAACGCTGGATTATCATCCCGATACGGAAGTACCCACCGAATGGCTGGAAGAGCATTTCGGATGCCCCATCGAACTGTTAGGACATGGAAACTTCCCTCACCGCATCTTGAAATGCCATCATCACGACGAATAAATCCGATTATCGTGACCTAAGCCTTTTCATGCGGCAGGTTAAGCCCTATCCACCTTATCATTAAGCATTTTCTTACGGCAGACTTCTACAGTCGCCGGCAGTGCTCCGTACAGTCCATTGCAACAGACCGTACGGACTACCATAGCAGACTGTACAGTCCACTGTAGCGGTCTATACTGGTTTACCGTATAAAAGACCTTAACCTAACCATCAATCAAGCTTAACCATAGAGTAGAAAAAGGTTAGGAATCCAAAGGTTTCCTTCATCTGTACAAACTGAAATTTCAGAACACAGTATACAAACCAGCAATAAAACATAGAAATTCCGTTAAGGACTGAAAGAAACATTTTCTGCCGCATTCCCTAAGGATAACACTAAATAACAGACCATTGCCTCCCTATTCCAACTTTCTTTCGTATCTTTGCGCCCATTGAACGTTAACGAAACAATAATATATTCATGAAACAGTACAAATTAGTCAACAACCTGGTAGGTTGGTTAGCTTTTGTCATCGCAGCTTATACTTACTGCATGACTATAGAACCGACAGCCAGTTTCTGGGATTGTCCGGAGTTCATCACCACCGGCTATAAATTAGAGGTAGGCCACCCGCCCGGTGCACCCTTCTTTATGCTTACCGCCAACTTATTCAGCCAATTTACAAGCGACCCCAGTCAAGTAGCCAGAATGGTCAATACCATGAGCGCTCTGATGAGTGCGGCTTGTATCCTGTTCCTTTTCTGGAGTATAACCCATCTGGTGAAAAAACTGATATGCCCCGATGACAAGGAGATGACCTTGGGCAAACTCATTACCATAATGGGGTCAGGACTGGTGGGAGCCTTGGCTTATACATGGAGCGACACCTTCTGGTTCAGTGCCGTAGAAGGCGAGGTATACGCTTACTCCAGCCTCTTCACCGCAGTCGTATTCTGGTTGATTCTAAAATGGGAATCCGTTGCCAACGAGCCTCACAGCGACCGCTGGCTGGTTCTGATTGCTTACCTGACCGGACTTTCCATCGGTGTGCACTTGCTGAACTTATTGTGTATTCCGGCCATTGTACTGGTGTACTATTATAAAAAGAATCCCGATGCCAACCTCAAAGGCAGCCTGTTGGCACTTACAGGCTCCATGGTGTTGGTTGCAGCAGTGCTGTACGGTATCGTGCCGGGCGTAGTAAAAGTGGGAGGATGGTTCGAACTGCTGTTCGTCAACAGTTTCGGTATGCCTTTCAACAGCGGTCTGATAGTCTACATCATTCTACTCGCCGCATCCATTATCTGGGGTGTTTACGAAAGCTATACGGAAAAGAGCCGCAAACGCATGAATATTTCCTTCATGGTAACTATCGCCATGCTGGGCATCCCCTTCTATGGCTACGGATGGAGCAGCGCCTTGATAGGCATTATCATACTAGGAATCTTGGGCGTTTATCTGTTTGCTGATTTGAACAAGAAATATCAGATTAGCGCACGTACTTTAAACACCTCTTTGCTGTGCATCATGATGATTATGGTAGGATACTCCTCATACGCCTTGATTGTGATCCGCTCTACCGCCAATACTCCGATGGACCAGAACTCTCCGGAAGACATCTTCACTTTAGGAGAATACCTGGGCCGCGAGCAATATGGAACCCGTCCTTTGTTCTACGGACAGACATACGCCTCCAAACCGGCACTGAAAGAAGTGGACGGAGGATGTGTATATGATGTGACGGAAGGCGCTCCCGTGTATCAACGGAAGGAGAAAGCGACTCCCGATGAAAAAGACAGCTACGAAGTAGTGCGTCATAAGACCGATTACAAGTATGCACAAAATATGCTCTTCCCGCGCATGTACAGCGATGCACACGCACAGGCCTACGAAGACTGGCTGGGCGGCATCAAAGGCGTGCAGGTTCCTTACGACCAGTGCGGACAGATGGTGATGGTGAAAGTCCCGACCCAATGGGATAACATCAAGTTCTTCTTTATCTACCAGTTGAACTACATGTACTGGAGATATTTCATGTGGAACTTTGCCGGACGCCAGAATGACATACAGGGACAGGGTGAAATAGAACATGGCAACTGGATTACCGGAATACCGTTTGTGGACAAGTTCCTGGTGGGCGACCAAAGCCTGCTCCCCTCCGACCTGAAAAACAACAAAGGGCACAATGTATTCTATTGCCTGCCGTTGATTCTGGGACTTATCGGTCTGTTCTGGCAGGCTTACAAGACAAAACGTATCACGACTCCGAATGGGGAAGAGATAGAAGAACCGATAGGTATCCAGCAATTCTGGATCGTATTCTTCCTGTTCTTCATGACCGGTCTGGCCATCGTGCTTTATTTGAACCAGACCCCGATGCAGCCCCGCGAACGTGACTATGCATACGCAGGTTCGTTCTATGCATTTGCCATCTGGATAGGCATGGGTGTGGCGGGTATTGCCCAATGGCTGCAAGGCAAACTGGGTGAGAAACCGGCTTCCGTCATTGCAACTGTAGTTTGTCTGTTCGTACCCATCCAAATGGTGAGCCAGACGTGGGACGACCACGACCGCAGCAACCGTTATGTGGCACGCGACTTCGGACAAAACTACCTGAGCACCGTACAGGAAGAAGGTAACCCGATTATCTTTACCAATGGTGACAACGATACTTTCCCCTTGTGGTACAACCAGGAAACGGAAGGTTTCCGTACCGATGTACGTGTATGTAACCTGAGTTACCTGCAAACGGACTGGTACATCGACCAAATGAAGCGTCAGGCATACGACTCCCCGGCAGTGCCTATCGAATGGAGCCGTCTGGAATATGTACAGGGGCATAATGAAGGAGTGGCTGTACGTCCGGAAGTGATGGAAAGCATCAATAACTTCTACAAGCAGAACCCGGAAGAAGCCGCCAAGGAATTCGGAGACAACCCGTATGAATTGAAAAATATTCTGAAATACTGGGTACGCTCACCCAAAGAAGGTTTACAGCTGATACCGACGGACAGCATCGTCATCAAGCTGGACAAGGAGGCAGTGAAACGCTCGGGCATGATGATTCCCGACTCCCTGCATGGTGAAATCCCCGATTACATGAGTATCTCCCTGAAAGGCAAACGTATGCTGTACAAGAGTGAGCTGATGATGCTTGAGATGCTGGCAAATACCAATTGGGAACGTCCGTTGTACATGGCTATTACGGTGGGTAGCGACAATCATCTGAATTTGGGCAACAACTTCATGCAGGAAGGTCTTGCCTACCGCATCACCCCGTTCAACACCACCCGGCTGAACGCACGCATCGACAGCGAGAAAATGTACGATAACCTGATGAACAAGTTCAAGTTCGGAGGAATCAACAACCCGGATATCTATATCGACGAGACTGTGATGCGTATGTGCCAGACCCACCGCCGTATGTTTATACAGCTGGCTACCCAGTTGATAAAAGAAGGCAAGAAAGACAAGGCGTTGAAAGCCCTTGACTACTGTTCGGAAGTAATCCCAAGCACCACCGTGCCCCACGATTACATCATGAGCAGTTCAAAAGAAATGGCCGACGATTATCTGGCGTTAGGTGAAAAAGAAAAGGGAGAAGCCATTCTGAATGATCTGGCAAACAAATCGGTGGAATACATCACCTGGTACCTGAGTCTGGATGACCAACGCCTGCAAGGTTCATACGAGGACTGTCTGCGCAATTTCTATATTCTGGATGAGATCAACAAGAGCCTTGCCCGCGCAAATGCTGCCGGCGGTGTACAAGGTGAAGGTGAACAACAGAAAAAATCAGATATGGCAAGCCACTATGCCAAGAAGTTTGAAGACCTCTATGAGGTGTTCAACAAACGTGTAGGCGGCGGAGCAGGCAGAAAGTAAATAAAAGGTGTGGATTCTGCGGTGAATCCACACCTTTATATTTGTATAACCAACAAAAGCACACACATTCATGTTTATAGAACAACCCCCGCTGATACTCCGCTGGCTTTATCCACGCGCTTTCTGGCGAATGGACAAGAATGAAAAAGCGGTCTATCTGACTTTCGATGACGGGCCGATTCCCGAAATCACACCGTGGGTACTCGATTTATTAGACAAGTACAATATCAAGGCTACCTTCTTTTTGGTGGGCGACAATGTGCGCAAGCATCCCAAGGAATTCCAGATGATTGTAGAACGGGGACATCGTTTGGGAAATCATACTTTTAACCATATCCGGGGATTCGAATACCGAAGCAAGAACTATCTGGCCAATACGGACAAAGCAAACGAGCTGATCCATACCAACCTATTCCGTCCGCCACATGGCCACATGCGCTGGATGCAGTACATGGTGCTGCGGCATAAATACCAGATCGTAATGTGGGACTTGGTTACCCGTGACTATAGCAACAAGCTGAATGGAAGACAGGTACTGAGGAAGGTAAAACATTATGTGAGGAATGGCTCCATCATTACTTTCCATGACTCCATCAAGGCAGAGAAAAACATGAAATACGCCTTGCCCCGGGCCATAGAATGGCTGTTGGAACAAGGCTATGAATTCAAGGTATTTGACTGATAAAGCCAAATACCTTGTTTTTTTCGTGGCGTATACGCATACCCTCTTGTATATGTATCATTTTATGGCAACTGCCAATGGATTACGTATCTTCCGGGCATATTCTTCCAAATATTTATTCCAATCGGTATCGGCTTCGAAACCATATTTGCTCCAGCCTGATCCCCAATAATAAATATACTCAGCTCCCGGTTCATAATCATTAACCGCCAACACATGGCCCAAAGCATCCCCACGTTCCTTCCGTTCCTTTTCGGAGAACACTTGGGCAAACGCTCCTTTGACGGTAGCCGGGAATACGGCTCCTATGTAAATCACTCCATTGTTATTGGCAGCATTCTCCGTAGAGTCTGCATAAGCTATATAGCCTGCGTCTGCATCAAAACTATATCCCATAGGATTCTGTTTGTGCAATACAATGCCGGTCACCACCGGAGTGATTTCCTGCAAATTGTCAAAAGAAACCACAGTCTTGTTCAACTGCGACCCCTTGTCCAAAGAAATGATACGCGTTTCTATCACACTTGAATCCCCTTTTACAACCAACGGATTATAGACCAACTTAGCTGTGAATCGGAGCGGACCGTTATCCAAGATTTCACAATCCTTGTAACAATAGGGATAAACAATGGTACTATCGGGGAATAAAGCAGCTGTTCCTCCACCCAGAGTCGGGCCCACTGCATAGCAGTCCATTCCGTTTCCATGATCTACATGATAAGAAATACCCCGGTTCAAATCACCGTCATAACGATCCTCCACTACCGGTTCGGACACACTTTTAGTCCAGATATCATAACCAAAGGCACGCTCGCCCTTCTCCTGCAAAGCAGGACCGTATGCACGATAAGCGGCACGGTCATTCTCCCATGCCACATCATCCAGACGTTCGGGATATTGACGCCCGCAAGCAACTACATCCACCGGCTGCGGAGTTCCTTCTGCAATTGTATAAACAGCCGAGGCATCCCCTTTCACCGAAGCAGGAAAGATAAGCATATCATCGTATGTTATCTGATAAGGTACTTCAAGCCCGTTCTCGTCCAATACGATAACCTGTGCCGTATCGGGTAATTGTAGTTTGCCTGTTATTTCAGCCATAGAGATTTCCACCATTTCCCCATTTCTGTCAATGGAAAGCGGATTGGTTATAGTGACAGTCACCGGCTCCTTTTGCGAACAGGAAAACATAGCTAACGCCGTTGCGACTGCTAAAAAGATTTTTTTCATACTATTTATTGTTTGTCGAACTGAAAGACAAAAATACAAAGAATCTGCAAGTATCAACAAAGACACAAGCAGATTCTTTCTATTTATATCTACTAATTATTTAGGCTGCTTACCAATGTAGGCCAGAATACCGCCATCTACATAGAGAATATGGCCATTGACGGCATTAGATGCTTCGGATGCAAGGAATACGGCAGGACCGGTCAATTCCTGCGGATCCAACCAACGGCCGGCCGGAGTCTTGGCACAGATGAATGTATCAAACGGATGACGGCTTCCATCGGGCTGGATTTCACGTAACGGAGCAGTCTGCGGAGTAGCGATATAGCCCGGACCGATACCATTACACTGAATGTTGTATTCTCCGTATTCAGAACAGATGTTACGGGTCAACATCTTCAAACCACCTTTAGCGGCAGCGTATGCAGAAACGGTTTCACGCCCCAACTCAGACATCATAGAGCAGATATTGATGATTTTTCCGTGTCCTTTTTCCATCATCGCAGGCAAAACCGCTTTAGAAACAATGAACGGAGCATTCAAGTCAATATCAATAACACGGCGGAAATCGGCAGCTTCCATCTCGTGCATCGGAACGCGACGGATAATACCGGCATTGTTTACAAGAATATCGATGGTACCTACTTCTTTTGCAATAGTGGCAACCATAGCCTGTACGGCAGGTTCGTCAGTAACATCGCATACATATCCGTGTGCCTTGATTCCTTTTTCAGCGTAAGAAGCCAGACCTTTATCCACCAATTCCTGATTGATGTCGTTGAAACAGATGGTTGCGCCCTGTTCTGCAAAAGCAGATGCAATAGCAAAACCGATACCATAAGAAGCGCCTGTTACAAGAGCTACTTTACCTTCCAAAGAAAAATTCAAATACTGATTCATGATACTTATATTATTAAATTAATGAAGTTATATGATTTATTTCAAGTCTGTAATCAATGAGAAGTCCTGATCACCGTAATCCAGATTCTCTCCACCCATACCCCAGATAAAGGTATAGTTGTGTGTTGCCGCCGCACTATGGATAGACCATTCGGGAGACAAGACTGCCTGATCGCCTTTCATCCATATATGACGGGTTTCATCCACTTCTCCCATAAAATGGCAAACAGCGTGTTCATCGGGCACTTCGAAATAGAAGTAGGCTTCCATACGGCGGCCGTGCACGTGCGCCGGCATGGTGTTCCACACACTTCCCGGTTTCAGTTCGGTCATTCCCATCTGCAACTGGCAGGTAGGCAATACCTGACTGACCAGCATCTTGTTGATGCAACGATGGTTGGACCCTTCCAATGAACCCATTTCAGCAACGATGGCATCTGCCTTGGTCACTTTTTTATCGGAATAGTTACGATGAGCGGTAACAGAGTTAAAATAGAATTTGGCAGGGTTTCCGGCATCTTTACTTTCAAAAGTCACTTCCCGGTCTCCCGAACCCAGATAAAGCGCTTCTTTATAATCCAGTTCGAACACGGCATCTCCGGCTTTGACCACACCGGGACCGCCCACATTGAAGATCCCCATTTCACGGCGGGTAAGGAAATAAGGCGCTTTCAACGGATCGATAGCCTCCAGCTTCAATACCTCCCCTACGGGTCTGGCTCCTCCTACAATCATGCGGTCATACATGGAATAAACCATGTTCACCTCATTGTCCGAAAATACTTTTTCCATTAAGAAATCCCGTCGTATCCTTTGGGTGTCATAGCCTTTGGCATCTTCGGGATGCGCGGCATAACGGATTTCATAATTTGTCTTCATAAGCAGCTATTTTATGTTTTTATAGTATTCCGAATTATTTCGACTTGGGCAAAGTTACGAAACAATCTTGTTCCGATGCTGCAAAAATCGTTCAGAATAGGTATAAATTTTGTCCTATTATATGCAAAATCTGCTACTTAATACGTTTCAGAACATTCAAAAACTCAAAATCAACGAGATAAAATATCACAAAACTTATCTTGGAACGCACGCGCCCGGCTTAATTTCAGTACATTCTGATTGATGATAACAAAGGCCAGTTGATGTCCGTCAGCAGCTTTTACATAGCCTGCCAGCGAGCTGACTCCGGTTACAGAACCTGTTTTTGCATGCACATTTCCACGGGCCTTGGTCTGCTTCATCCGGTTTTGTAAAGTACCGTCCACTCCGGCTATGGGCAGGGACTCATAGAAAGGAAGAAAAATTTCCCGATGATAGTAGGCATATTTCAAATACTCCAACAGTAAACGTGGAGAGATATAATTATAAACGGAAACACCGCTGCCGTCCGCTATCTTATAGTTCTCCGGATTAAACCCTAAAGCTGTTTTCATAAAGGCGTGAATGGCATCGGTTCCATCTTCTCCCGTCACCCGTTTATGCAGGGAACGCTTGGCAGCCAAATGATAAAACATCGATTCGGCGCACAGGTTATCACTTTTCTTCAACGCTCTTTCCAGCACTTCCTTGAGTGGTCTTCGGACGGTATAAAGCGTAACTATACTGTCGGCCGTTACAGGACAATCGGCATACGTGCAGGTTCGCGCTTCAATTCCTTTGCTGCGCAAACGGCTGACAAAGGTATGGAAAAAGAAGTCTTTGGAAGTATATACATTCAATTTCTCAGTATAGGGATAAGAAACATTTCCGGAAACGGTAATGATATTGCCATTGCTGAGCCAGTTGCGGGTGATTTTCAGCTTCCCGGCTTGCGGATTACGGCTCACCCCGTGATTATGAACCTGATAATAATCGGAAACCGGCGTACAAGCGACTTTAGGCAACGAGTCCTTCTGAGCAGGAGAGACCGATACATCCACGCAGCCCCTATTCAGCATGAGAGGGGAAAGATAGGGCTGGAAGGAGTAAGGAGTATCGTCCCAACACCAGCCGGAACCCCAATAAACCGAGTCCGTCATGGAAACATCCGCTGCAAGGGTATCTGTCACATAACGGATGCCTTGACTTGCCAACGCATCTACCAGACGGTCCAGATCCTCGTCCATAAATTCCGGATCAAAACCGCCTATCAGATACAGACTGCCTTTCAACGTGTCATTTTCTATTTTTCCACGATAACGAAGACCGGTATCCATGGTATAATCCGCTCCCAGTTGCGCCAAGGCGGTAACCGAAGTGATTATTTTCTCAACAGAAGCAGGCCGGTATAGTTTATCGTCCTGATAACGGTAAACGGATTTCCCGGTGGTCAAATCGAATACGGCAATACCCACTTCGGATGTTTTCAGAACTTCCTCATGCAGTAAAGCGTCCAGCCGCTGAGATAGCGGCTGGGCGTTTATGAAGTGAAAAGATAAAATCAGTAAAAAGAAAAATAAAACTCGTTTCATTATAGTTCCCTGAATATCTCACCCACAGTAGGATGAGGGAATACATATCGTTTCCAATCCTCTATGGTCTTACCATCCTCAATAGCCATACCTGCCAATACAATCAGCTCGGAAGCAGGATTACCCAACATATGCGCTCCCAATACAGTACCGTCTTCGGCTGCCAAAACTTTGCAGACACCGTTCACTCCTTCATTCTCGGCTACAAAACGCCCGGAGTAAGCCATCGGCAACTTAACGGCTCGATAAGGAATACCTGCGGCCTGCAAAGCTTCCTCGCTCATACCTACCCCGGCAATCTCAGGATTTGTATAGACCACACCCGGTATGGCACGATAACTCATCGCATCTTCCTTACCTGTAATATGATGGACAGCCACTTCCGCCTCACGCACGGCGGTATGTGCCAACAAAGAAACTCCGTTCAAATCACCGCATACATAGACACCGGGGACGGAAGATTGCAAATGTTCATCTACTTTGATGCATCTTCGCTCCGTCCATTCCAAATTCAGATTTTCCAGTCCGAAACCTTTTGTCACCGGACGACGGCCTACACTCATCAATAACTTATCAGCTGTAACAGTTCCTGCTCCATCTGCATTTTCGTATGACACAGTAATACCGGTCTCCCCTTTAGATACCCCTACTACTTTCGTACTGAGCAGGAACTTGATTCCTTTTTTGGCATATTCAGCCCGGAGCATGGCCGACAGCTCTTTATCCATGCCACCCAGGATTTCATCCAACATTTCGACAACTGTCACCTGTACTCCCAAACTGGTAAAGAAAGAAGCAAATTCCATACCGATCACTCCACCGCCGACAATAGTCAATGAAGCAGGTACTTCTTTATTATCCAGTGCATCACGGTGCGTCCAGTAATCCACGTTTTCCACTCCCGGAATAGGAGGAATAAATGTTTCACTGCCGGTACACAGCAGCAAATTCTCACATTCGTAGGTTTCCCCACCGCATTGGATGGTATTCTTATCTACAATCGTGGCTTCTCCCGTTACTATATTTACCTGATGCGCAGTCAGTTTTGCCTTGATTCCCAATACCAGCTTACGAACCACCTTTGATTTACGCGCCACAATCTTTCCTAAATCAAAAGAAGCTTCAGGCACATTCACGGCATACTTTGAAGCATGTTTTGCATAATCATATACTTTAGCCGAATAAAGCAAGGTCTTGGTAGGAATACATCCCTCATTCAGGCAGACACCGCCCAGACTTCTTTTTTCGAATAATACAACACTCAGTCCTGCCTTTCCGGCAGCTTCGGCAGCAGTATACCCTGCGGGACCTCCACCGATGATTGCAATTTGATATTTCATGGTATTTATTTTGGGTTAATTAGTTTTTATCTGTTCAAAACCTTCAACAGACAGATTTGGATCTATTTCTCTCAATGCTTCTACAAATTCCAAAGGCTTATCAGGGTTAATCATTACAAAACCTTGGGCGTGCTCTATTTTCACCTTTTGCATTCCTATTGCATTCGGATTATAAGACACTTTACGGATTCCGTCTACACATATTCTGTTCCCCCATCCCGGTTTAATTTCCAGAACACCATTGTCTTTTACAATATAAATGGTTTTCGATTGCGAATAAAACATTAACACAGAAATAATAATTCCCCCAAGCGCCGAAAAAGCCCAACTTTGCTCCAAATACACATTCAGAAAAATAATCAGAACAACCAGACTGACTATAATAATCCACCACCTACGAGCTCTTTTTGTTTTAAATACTTGCTCCATAATTTATTCCTCCTCTATCCTATGCTCCAGCCGCTTCACCAACGCATTGATAAATTCTTCCGGCTTTACAGGAACCAATGACAATAAATTTTTCTTCTCATAATGTATCAATACATATTTCGAAGGCATAATTCCACCGAATCCGGAACTTCGTTTCAGCTCCACATCCGTAATGTCAGTCAAGGGAATGGTCTTCCCTTTATAAAAACGACCATAATACACCACCAGCTTTCCATCCGCAGTCAGCGTATAAGTAGAATGGATAATACGTTCAATGGTAATGATCAGCCCCAATGCCACCACCAATCCTATCATTGCCTTCATACACCAGAAAGCAAATACCATGACGGCTGTCAGCAGTATCAGAAACAGATAAGTGCCTCCTGCTATCTTCACATGAAAAATTCGATTCATCATCTTATTGTAATTTGCCCGAAAGATAATAAATTTATCGTTTATCGACCTCATTACGGCGCAGAATGAGAGAATTTATCCTTTTTTTGTCCTCTTTACTGTACGTTTCATCTTCAAAGCATACAAATTTAATTCGATAGAAGATTCCGTTTCTGTTATATCACCCTCATCAGTCAGCAGTTCATTCAGCAGTTCTCCACTACGTTGTACCAGACTCTTCCTCTTTTCCTCATCATACTCGGTAGCCATGATATTTACATTCCGTACTAATGTCCTTAACTTAAAGAATGATTCGATAATGGCAAAAGTAGTTGCGGTAGCTCTCGGACCTTTTAATATAGTAGCCAACATATACAATCCCCGTTCTGTAAAAGCTTTGGGGACAACGGTTGAATACTTCAAACTTTCTAACCGGTGGAAATTTTCCACCAGCTCCTGTTTTTCAGATAATTGCAAGCTAAAACAGTAATTTTCAGGGAATTTATCTGCATTATTTTTTACTGCTTTATTTATATCCCTGGTTTCTACGCCATAAAGCTTAGCTACATCCCGGTCTATCAGTACTTTCTCACCCCTCAACTCAATTATAAGTTCTTTTACCTCACTTTCGTGAATGATTTCTTTATTGTTTTCTATTCTATTTAAAAATGCAGAAAGTTACACTTTTAATTTCATACTTGCATTATCTATTTCGTTTATTCTTCACGAAAAAAATAGTAAAAACAAGAGCAAAAGGTACAATGAATAAAGGTTTTTCGTAGCTTTGCACCCATAAAGCATATTATCATGGTTAAAAAATTCGATTTCCTTGTTATCGGCTCAGGACTTGCCGGAATGAGCTTCGCACTGAAAGTAGCTCACAAAGGTAAAGTCGCCCTGATTTGTAAAGCAGGACTGGAAGAAGCCAATACCTATTTTGCTCAGGGAGGTATAGCATCTGTTACCAACTTGAAAGTAGACAATTTCGAGAAACACATTGAAGACACGATGATTGCCGGCGATTGGATCAGTGACCGCGCGGCTGTAGAAAAAGTAGTGCGAGAAGCACCTGCACAAATCCAGGAACTGATAAAATGGGGAGTGGATTTTGATAAAAAAGAGGATGGAGAATTCGACCTCCACAAAGAAGGAGGCCATTCCGAGTTCCGTATCCTGCACCACAAAGACAATACAGGAGCTGAAATACAAACCAGCCTGATAGAAGCGGTAAAAGCTCATCCCAATATTACCATATTTACAGATCACTATGCGGTAGAAATCATTACCCAGCATCATTTGGGAATTATCGTCACCCGCCATACACCAGGCATCAAATGTTTCGGTGCTTACGTATTGAATGAGAAAACAGGAGAAGTGGATACGTTCCTGTCCAAAGTAACTGTAATGGCAACAGGCGGATGCGAAGCGGTATACCGCAATACAACCAATCCACTGGTAGCTACGGGAGACGGCATTGCTATGGTGTACCGTGCCAAAGGAGCAGTAAAGGACATGGAATTTATACAATTCCATCCCACCGCCCTCTTTCATCCGGGAGACCGTCCCAGTTTCCTCATCACCGAAGCCATGCGCGGTTACGGTGCTGTCTTAAAGAATCAAAGTGGCGAAGAATTCATGCAAAAATATGATCCACGCCTGTCATTGGCCCCACGTGATATCGTAGCACGTGCCATTGATAACGAAATGAAGCAGCGCGGTGAAGATCATGTATATCTGGATGTGACGCATAAAGATCCGGAAGAAACAAAAAAACATTTCCCCAATATTTATAAAAAATGCCTCAGCCTAGGCATTGATATTACTAAGGACTATATTCCTGTGGCTCCGGCTGCTCATTATCTGTGCGGAGGTATCAAAGTCGATCTGGACGGACAGAGCAGTATCAACCGTTTGTATGCCATCGGCGAATGTTCATGTACCGGTCTGCACGGAGGTAACCGTTTGGCTTCCAATTCGCTGATAGAAGCAGTGGTTTATGCGGACGCGGCAGCCAAACATGCACTAAATGTACTCGACCGGTATGACTTCAATGAGGATATCCCCGAATGGAACGATGAAGGAACCATGAACAATGAAGAACGGGTACTGATAACCCAAAGCATGAAAGAGGTGAACCAGATTATGGAAGCTTATGTAGGTATTGTGCGCAGTAATACGCGATTAATCCGTGCTTGGAACCGATTGGATATTTTATATGAAGAAACCGAGCGTCTTTTCAAACGCTGTAAGGCTTCACGCGAACTTTGCGAACTGCGTAACATGATTAACATCGGGTATTTGATCACCCGTCAGGCAATGGAACGGAAAGAGAGTCGCGGACTGCATTATACGATTGACTATCCACATGCCGCGGCAGAGAAGAAATAAGAAACTGATTTCAGAATCCACCAAGAGGGTGTGCCAAAAGATCTAAATAATAAACATGGCTTTTGGCACGCCCTTTTTTTCGACCCAGTAGAAATCTAGCGAGGAGTAATAAAGAATTTTCTTTCAAGCGCATAACTTACCTTGAACATCTTCTTTCTATTAAAAACTTTATTTCCTTTGTTCCTTCAGGAAGAATAGACTATCTTTGTTGTATTGGCATCCGGATACGAACTAAAGACAACAGAAGCAATGATGGAAAATATAAAAGAAATCCCCTATGGCATTGCCAACTTCGTGGAAGTGGCAGAGCAGAACATGTACTATGTAGATAAAACCATGTATCTGCCTTTGCTGGAAAAACAGCCCCGGAACCTGTTCTTTATCCGTCCCCGCCGCTTCGGCAAGAGTATCTTTTTGAGTATGCTGCGTGCGTATTATGACATAGCACAAAAAGAAAAGTTCCAGAAACGCTTCGGCAATCTATGGATAGGCAGCCGCCCCACCCCCCTGCAAGGAAAATTTCAGGTGGTGTATCTTGATTTCTCGCGCGCCAGTGGCGGAAGTGGTTCACTGGAAGAAAATTTCAATAACTATTGCGGCATGGTGATGGACCTGTTCGGCAAAGTGTATGAGCCTTATTATTTTCCCGGATTTGCACAAAAGATGGAAGAACAGCCCGACTTTGTCAGCAAGTTGAACTACCTGAACCTGCATGCGGCTGAATCCGGAATGAAACTTTACCTCATCATCGACGAATACGATAACTTTACCAACATCGTTCTGAACGAGCAGGGAAAAGACATTTATCATGCCCTGACCCATGCCAGCGGATTCTACCGTGAAATATTCAAGAAATTCAAAGGCATGTTCGAGCGCATCTTCATGACCGGCGTCAGCCCCGTCACCTTGGACGACCTGACCAGCGGATTCAACATCGGCTGGAATATCAGTACCGACTACCAGTTCAACATGATGCTGGGATTCAGCGAAACGGACGTGCGCACCATGTTCCAATATTATAAGGATGCCGGACAGCTCCCGATCGACGCGGACATCGAAGCAATGATCCGGGAGATGAAACCGTGGTATAATAATTACTGTTTCGCAGAAGAAAGCCTGGAACGCGACCCGAAAATGTTCAATTGCGACATGGTACTTTACTACCTGCGCAATTACATCACGCTGGGCAAATCTCCTAAAGAGATGATAGATCCCAACACCCGTACGGACTACAACAAAATGAAGAAACTAATCCAGCTGGACAAGCTGGACGGCAACCGCAAGGGCGTATTACGTAAAATCACCGAAGAAGGGCAAATTATCACCAACCTGATCACCACCTTCCCGGCCAAGGAAATCGCCAAACCCGAAATCTTCCCCAGCCTGCTCTTCTATTATGGCATGTTGACCATCACTGCCACACGCGGCAGCCGCTTGGTATTGAGTATCCCCAACTATAATGTGCGCAAACAGTATTACGAATTCATGCTGGAGGAGTACCAGGACAAACGCCATATCAACCTGAACAATTTGATGGACCTGTTCGATGAAATGGCTTACGAAGGCCATTGGCGCGAAACACTGGAATTCATTGCCCATGCCTACAAGGAAAATTCATCTGTACGCAGTGCCATGGAAGGCGAGCGAAATATACAGGGTTTCTTCACCGCCTACCTCAGCGTAAACGCTTATTACCTGATGGCTCCGGAAATGGAACTGAGCCACGGTTACTGCGACCTCTTCCTCATGCCGGACCTGATGCGCTACGAGGTGAAGCATAGCTATATTCTTGAACTGAAATATCTGTCGGTGAAGGACACGGAAGAGAAAGCCCGGACGCAATGGCAGGAAGCGGTGAAACAGATTAACGAATATGCTGCCGCACCCCGGGTACGGCAGTTGGTGCAGAACACGAAGCTGCACTGTATTATCATACAGTTCCGGGGATGGGAGCTGGAGCGGATGGAAGAAGTGTAGGCCTGTTCAAAACAACATGACAGTACGGATGAAAATTCATACAGGAAGTCAATTCACATTCAGAATCACTCTTTTATAAGACTTTAGATTAGGCGTTCCATTATCTGTAAGTTCAAGTATCAAATGTAACTGTTTGCCCGGATTATCCGGTACAATTATCTCCGCCCTCTTCTCATCTACGTGCTTTATAGCCACCTTTGTTTGCACACTGCCTGCTTCCCGATATTGCCACCATTGGTAAGACAATGAATTTTTATCAGGGTCAAATGAAGGAGAGGCATCCAGTATTATTTTTTCTCCCGGCCGGACTGTGCGTACACTTTCTCCCAATATCCGGGCAACAGGTTGATGATTTGCCTTTGAATATTCATCAGCCACGCACCAGTCGGCACGAGCCGCCCAGTCATTTTGTATAGCAGGCAACCAACGCTGGAAAGTATAATGCGAATCCGGCACACCGTTTTTCAAATCATTCCCATCTTGCATGTGATTGCCATTTTTATACTCCGGGCGTCCTCCCCATCCTCCTAATGTATAGTCTGTATGCTGTTCAAGTCCATTACGTATAAGAGGCATAAAAGAAGGAGTATCCCCCTCACTGGTATATTCCTGAGGATAGGCGGCACACAGTGGTCCGTGCCCATTCTTAATATGGTCAGCCAACCAAGGTTTATCCATGATCTGTTGCAACTCTTTTGAATTTTTACTAAGTCTGTTCTTAAAATAATAATCCACACTCATGTAATCCCATACATATCTCCATCCTCCATCATGATCCGGTGCGCCCGATTCATAAATAATGATTTCAGGAAGATTCTGTTCTATCCATTTTCCACCGCCGTCCTGATACCAAATACAATATAATCTGGCTTTTGATACCGCTTTTGCCCATTCTGCAGCAGAATATTTCTGCTTGATCTGCCATAAGGCATTGGCCTGGGTGTTGGCTCCACCCCATGCTAAAATATGAACAGGCCTCGGATCAGAATCAAGCAATGTCCTTATGATGAGCTGTGCCCCTTCGCTATCAGACAGTAAAGGAGGCAATTTATGCAAGTCCTCTCTGTTCTCATTACCAACCGCCAAGACACTTAGCAGATATTCAGCATCGGGATAATCGGGATTATGTTTCCTCAAATTAGGCAGACATTCCGCATATTTGGCAATTTGTGATTCGATCCATTTATCTTTACTATGTCCGTCTTTCTGTACCCCATTGACTTGAACAATGCCTGCGACATCATAATCAGAAGAATACATAAGGAAACGAATCATAGAACTTTGATCGTCAATCTCACCATCCGTAGTGACAATAACCCGGGGCTTCTCCTGCTATCGGGCAACAGCAGATAACATTGACACAAACAAAAAAACAATACAGCATAAAACAGGAGTCATTTTCATATTACAAACTGTTAAATTAGTAGGCCAACACATTCCAAAGATCTCTGATACGTTGTTCGGGGTCCCATTTGCCATTGAATGTCCACTTGGCGGTAACGCCATAAAACTCCGGAGCATTCTCCGCCTCCTTTAAATTATCGTTTAACCAGCCACTATGCCCTCCTTCACGGGTACAACCATAATAATAGGTACGTAGCCCCCACGGACAGGGATCAAGCACTTTATCCGAATAAGCATAATGAATATTCCCGTCAAGCACATTCTTCGACATTTTACATTTGATGAGATAAAACTGGGAATCATGATGATAGCGTCCTAAAAGTGTCGGTGTCTTAGCATCAAATGAAGAATTGGTAATAACCAGTTTCTTGTTCTTGTCACCTCGTCCGTCATGCCAAATCATGGCACGGCTATCACCATAAAAATGGCAGCGTGTGGCATAGCACCATCCGCGAGGACAAAGAAAATCCACACCCGGACAACGAAGATAGAGATCGGCATGATAATACATACCATTGCTTCCGGGCGCCCACAAGGAAAGGGCATCGTTTCCATCGGCCCATACATTACTGTTGATGATGATGGTACGAGTGGCACGTCCAAAAATCGCCATCTGATGGATGGTCGTATTTTCAACGGCAGTTCCGTAATTGTTGTAAACAGTCAGTCCGCTAATAACACAATCATCCGCACCTTCCTGCAACACAATGACACCATTGCCTACCGGACGTCCATGATATTCCGTGATGGCACGTGTCTGGGCTGTTTCAGCCAAGACAATCCGCGTACTGTCACGGTTTTCCCCCACCAAAACAATATTAGGCCTGTCAATAATCACTTTTTGATGATACGTTCCGTTCAGCAATAAGATTTTAAAAGGTACTGTCGGAATTTCCGGAGCCTTTTCAATAGCTGCCTGAATACTCTCTCCCGGCTTTACCACCACATCAAAAGCCGTACGCTCTGCCATGGGACGACGATACATTTCAATAAGCCCGTTTTCATTCGCTCCTTTGGTTGCCAGACTGATTGCCACTTTATGCTTCGGATCATATTTGTCCGCCCATGCATTGTATATGGCAAAAAGCTCAGCCGGTCTGCTATTGTACCAACTATATCCGTTACGACGTTCTGTTCCTATTTCTTCCAAATGGCGACGTGGCAGCCCATCACGGTCACATACATACGGTTCACAATATTTCAAATCATAATAACGCGCCCAAATAGGCTTGGCTTGAGGATCTTCCACAAGACGAGTATCCCGCTCACCATTTGCCAGCACGATACGCTCGCATTTCAAACCGGTAAGTTTATACCTGTCAAACCATTTCATGGCTCCGTGAACCGCCCGCTTCACGCGTGCGTCGGGTGCAGGTAATTCCATGAGCAGACGCACAATTCCGGCACTCTCCGCCGAACAATAAGACGGCAACTCATACGCACGTGCCGGTGCAGGCTTCAATGTTTCCCTATCATTCTGCTGACACCACACTGAAGGTTCTCCATCCTTTATAATTTGTGTAGCCAGTATACACTCTATTCCTTTATTAAAGGCTTTTCCCAAACGTACACACAAAGCCTTGTCTATCAAATCATCCTCATAAGGCGCTTTGTGATTCATCATATCACGTATCATATTCAATGTATTGACAATGGCATCGTCATTAAAAGTAATATGTACCTGATAACCACGCGGACCGGGCCAGAATTGCGGCCATCCTCCGTTTTCGTATTGACCACTCAGCAAATATTCCACTCCCTGAAGGAAAGCATCCCGATAACGTATATCCTTAGTCTGCCTATAAAGACGGGCTAAAAAAATCATCTGGGCAGTTGTGGCATTATTATCTATCGTAGAATCATCACGACGTGATCTATCCTTTATCACTTTAGCCAGCTCTTTATCATTCATGCGGCGGGCCATATCTATATTCTTCGGCCAACCGCCCGTACAGCGTTGAAAAGCCAATACATTTTCAGCAATCCGCCGAGCTTCATCTGTCAGAAAGAAAGAATCCTGCTCCATACGTGCTATTTGTTTCCATTCCTTAGGATACGACTCATTATCCTTTTTATGAGCTCTTTGCTGCGCAAAGGAGCCGGTTACCATGGCAAAAGCCATAAAGCCAATAAACACTTTTTTGAATGTATTTTTCATTATTCCTATATGTTTTGATAAAAACCAGCAAACAAAATTATGCGTTTTCCAATCTGAATACAGAGAATATTTGGTCTTTTTCAGGCAGATTTTGCACAGACACGGCTCAACCGACATAATTTCATCAATGAAAACACGGAATTACATAAAAAAGCAGTGCTATGGACTTGTCCTCCATAACACTGCCACCTCTATTTATCATAACTGACAAACTCCTACAGCTACAAACCTCACTCCTCCTATTTTATCTCATCCCACTTCGGTGGATTCACCTGCATCAAATGACGGACAAAGAAATCATACCGCTTATGTTCGCCAAAATCTTCCCCCATTGTATGATGCGCTCCGGGAATCACGACCAATTCAAAATCTTTATTCGCCTTTATCAATGCATTGACCACCTGCATGGTAGAGGCAGGATCTACATTATCATCCAGTTCTCCCACCACTAACATCAAAGGACGACTCAACAGATGTGCATTTTCCACATTAGACCCTTCCTTATATTGATCTCCTACCGGATAGCCCAACCAAAGTTCATTCCACCAAATCTTATCCATACGGTTATCATGACAACCACAAGCCGAATAAGCTGCTTTATAGAAATCAGGATAAAGCAAAACTGCATTTGTAGATTCCTGACCACCGGCAGAACAACCGTAAATACCTACCCTGTCCACATCCATATAAGGATACTTTTGCGCAGCCGCCTTAATCCAGGCAATATGGTCCGGCAGACCGGCATCTTTCAAATTCTTATAACATACATTCTCAAAAGCACGCGAACGGAAAGAAGTTCCCATTCCATCGACCATCAAGACGATAAAACCAAGTTCGGCCAAGGAAGTCATATTCCAGTCATAAGGACGGAAAGTCTTCGGAACATACTGGTCTCCGGGACCCTGATAAATGTATTCGATAACCGGATATTTCTTATTCGGGTCAAAGTTGGTGGGGCGGGCAATCAATCCCCACATATCCGTCTTGCCGTCCCGCCCTTTGGCAACAAACACCTCCGGAGCTTTCCAGCCTTCGGCCTCCAAAAGAGTTATATCGGCTGTTTCCAACGGCATCACCACTTTGCCATCCCTGGCACTACGTAACACAGCGACGGGAACCTTGTCCACCATAGAATAAACATCTACCAAATACTTCATGTCTTCCGAGAACCAGGCACGGTGCATCCCTTCTTCGGGGGTAAGACAAGTAAGCCCTTTGCCATCAAAACCGATGCGGTAATAACGGATGAAATAGGGGTCTTCACCGGCTTCCATACCATTTGCCGAGAAATAAATCTGACGGTTATCTTCATCTACCCAAAGCACTTCGCGTACATACCATTCTCCTTTAGTAATTTGATAATCGGGCTGTGCGGTAATACGGTTGTACATATAGAGATGATTCCAATTGTCACGCTCACTCATCCATATCATCTGCTTGCCGTCTTTCAAGTCATGACGGAAATGACGGGTATAATTCACATATGTATCGCTGGTTTCTTCTACCAACGGGCGCACTTTTCCCGTTTCGGCAGAAAGTTCAAGTACTCTGTACACCTGATGTCCGCGCTGGTTATATTCAAAAGTCACGGCACGGCTGTCGGGGTTCCATTCGGGGCCATATACTTCATATTGCCGGTCGAACAATTCGGTAGAAGGAATAATGCTTCGTCCGCTCTCCACTTCATAGATGCAGGGCACTTTAAAAGGAAGTTCATCTCCCGGCTTCGCATACTCCTGTTTGTGAAGCTTGGGCTGAAGCTGATCAGCCGGAGAAGATTCCACATAATAAACATAACGCTTTTCCACCGGACGGATCTTGCAGGAAGCCACCTTCTTACTGTCCGGTGACCAGCGGATGTAGGCTGAATAATAATTACCCAGTGTCCCGTCCAAGCTCAGTTGCTTTTCTTTTCCGGTAGCCACCTCCTTTACATAGATATTCTGATTTTTAATAAATGCGATCCATTTACCATCAGGAGACGGAACCGGTGATGCCGTCTTCTCATCATCCACCTCCATCCAATGCTTTTGCTTGGGAGGGAGAGGAACCGCACCTTCATTGACCAGTTGATTTTTCCGGGACGCATACATCCAACGTTGATTATTAAACACAAAGCGCAGCGTATCCAATCCCTTACTGACCGACAAACGCCCCAATGCAAGAGCTTCCGGCTTGACCTCTTTTCCGGATGCAGCACCCAACGCCTTTGCCAGACGATGAGAATCAAACAATTCTTTTCTAGCTTTCTTATCCGCATCTACAGATACATACAGGCAGCCGTCCGGAGTATTCCGCACATACCAGAATTGATGAGTACCCTCTATCCATTGCGGATTGACATTGGAATAGAAAACTTTATCCGCACTGAACTTCTCTTTCAATGCATAAGCACGCCGATAATCATCAGCCGTACCTTGAGCGACAGCCATGCCCCCACTAAGGAACATGGCTACCAGCCAACCTAACTTACCAACCTTCATTTTGAATTATTCTATTTCACTTCCCATTCAAACAAACCCGATGAATTATCGGCCGGCTGAACAATCTCCAGTTTTACCGCTTTTGTCTTTACCGGGTCAAAATTGACTGTATTCCCCGTACCTTTTTCCACTCCATACTTATCCGCTCCACTCACCGGTTGCCACTGGCCTTGTGCATCTTTATAGTACATCTTCCAACTTTGCGGTATGCGGCATCCTCCCCAAGGAGCATCATCATACCAATATACGGTAGCACTGGAAACAGTCGCTTCGGACGGGAACTCGTAGGATATCCATTCAGTAGTTCCCTGTTTGGGCCACCAATGGTAATAGGGTACGGAACGGTCATTCTCATCTTTCGGCACCAGACGGTCATTAATGGCGGAGATGGATTTCACCTTATGCGAAGCATCCACTTTGCTTTCCGATGCCAGCGTAGCAGGCATAGTCGGACGGGAAGCACTTAATTCCTGCGGCAACCACACTGCCATAGCACCTGCACCGCGGTGTGCCCAAGCATAGTAAGGGATCAACGTCAGCTTCACATCAGTAGCCGTCAGACGACCTCTGTCGTCATAGCCCAGAATCTGCGCATCCGTCTTCAACTGGTTAATGCCATAGAGCAAATCCGGTTTTTCAACCACCTCGAATTGAGGAGTGCGGTTCATAAACACGCTCAGCACATCAAAATCATTATCCGGCCATTCCGCACAATAAACGATCGGGCCACGCTCCACGGCTATACGTCCACGATCTGCCTCCACTTTATTATTGGCTTTCACCGTACGAGGCTCCATATCGAAATGAACGGCTACTTTATCCCCTTTCTTCCAACGGCGGTCTATGCAGAAATAACCGTCCTTCAGTTCACTCTGTACCGGTTCTCCATTTACTTTCACTGTATAGCTCAAACGCTTTCCATCCGAATAAGTGTACAGGTCACTGGGAACTACCTGATTACGCACCCATCCCGGAATACGGATTTTCATTGTAAACTGTCCGGCATTGTTCTTGTTGACACCGATAGTGACATCACCGTTCCAAGGATAATGAGTAGCCTGCTCCAAAGAAACAGCCTTGCCCTCTACCTTCAAGTTCGAAGTATTGGACATGAACAGATTAACATACACGTCCTTACCTTTCACCGCATACACATATCCCGGCAAAGAAGGAATGAAACGACAGATATTGGACGGACAACAGGCACAGCCGAACCAAGGCTGGCGCTGGTGCTGCCCGATGCTTTCCAACGGATTAGGATAGAAGAACCCGCCACCATCCAGGGACACGCCCGAAATAAGACCATTATATAAAGTACGTTCCAGCACATCATAATATTTTGCCTCACCATGAAGCAGGAACAAGCGGTAGTTGACATACACATTACCGATAGCCGCGCAAGTCTCACAATAAGCGGACATATTGGGCAGTTCATAGTTCTTGCCAAAAGCCTCCCCATTGCTGGTGGCGCCGATGCCGCCGGTAATATAATATTTTTTGCCCACAATGTTGTCCCAAATACGGTCTATGGCATGGATATAAGCCGTATCCCCTGTCAGTGCGGCCACATCTGCCATGCCTGCATACATATAAGCGGCACGGACAGCATGTCCCACGGCCTCATCCTGCTCCACTACCGGCTTGTGCGCCTGACTGTATTCATCTGTGCGGGTGGTGTGTCCACGCTGGTCCAAAAAGAATTTGGCTTGATCCAAATATTTCTGTTGCCCCGTTACCAAGTACAGTTTGGCAAGAGCCATTTCGGCAATCTGATGTCCCGGCACACGGATTTGCTGTCCTTCGCCCGTACCTATCTCCCGGCAGACACAGTCGGCATAACGGATAGCGATATCAAGGAAATTACGTTTTCCGGTAGCCTGGTAATGCGCAATAGCACCTTCTACCATGTGTCCCAAGTTATAGAATTCATGACTCAGTTCCTCCACCTTCTCCCACCGTTTGCTTCCTGCCCACTCATGCGGATGCTTCGGGTTCATGGTACGCGAAGTATAGAGATAACCATCCGGTTCCTGTGCCGCAGCGACAATAACCAGCACACTATCAATATACTTAGCCAGTTTTTTGTCCGGATAGGTCTGTAACAGATAACTGGCACCTTCTATCGTTTTGTACACATCAGTATCATCAAAAGCCAGACCGCCTACTTTAATGGTATCACTGGGATGGGCGGCATTGACAAAGTTAGTATAACGTCCTGTTTCCTCACATTTGCTGAACGCCAGAGGAATCGTTACTTCACGGCTGGCATTCAGCCGTTGCCCCCAGAATGAATCGGTTACTTTCACCGAAGTGAAAGGTACGGGGTCGATAGGATAGCCGTGCGACTGATTTTTTACTTGCGCTGTTCCGCCTGCTACGGTAGCAGTCAACAGAGCAGTGACTAAAAGTTTCTTCATGGTTCTATCATTTAATTGTTTATCATAGTTTTTGCAAAAATACATATTCCGGTCATAGGAAAAGGGTGAATCACTCTTTCAACGGCAAATATTCATCCCATAATTTCAATGAGTGCAGATAACCGGTAAAGGGCCAGTCTCCTTCGGCATTGCGTCCCAATGTGATGAATTGTGACGGTTTCACCAGCAACTGGATATCTTTTTCACTGACTAATTTTCCATTGATATAAACCTGTTCCATCCGCCCATCAAAGCAGATATAGATGTGCTGCCACTTTCCTGCCAACTCCTTCATGTCCTTATATCCTGCATCTTCATACCAGCCATAGTGATTGATTACTCCACAACGAGGCTCCGTGCCGTTGACCAACATGATTTTCTCCAATTCATCATGCGAGGTAGTAAAATCGGCCACACATTCATTTTCACTAATGGAATCATTCAGTACCCATGCCTCCAAGGTATAAGGAGCATTATCCTGCAAAGTGGCAGAAAGCATAAAACTGGAAGTATAGACCTGAGTACCCTCAAAATGAAATGCCTTTTTCCCTTTCACTTCTTTCACAACGAGAGGTAATTTCCGGGCTTCAAAATACCCTTTTACTCCTCGGTTTTCCAGATAAGGAACCGTATCGTTCACTACAAAATCATCGGCAGAAAGACTGACCACCAGCCCATGTTTCTGCTGATTGGCTACAGGCAGACGCACGATATCCGTTTCCGCATCGTATGCCTTTTCCGCTGCTTCCTGTTTCCAATTGTAGAAACGGAAATTGGTAATGACCAAAGGTTCGGTGGAACTATGCAGCGTAATCGATCCCGACGAAAGACACGACTCCGCTTCATAACTCTGCCATTTACCTGACCTGTAAACCAACCCACTAACTGTATGCTCTTTGGACGAGGAGAGTAACGGATGACTATACTCCAATGTAGTTCCCGGTTCCAGTACCAACGCATCACGCCCACCGATGCGCTGTATGCGTGCCGAACCTTCCTTCAAAGTAAAAGCCCCTCCCAGCATCCCTTCATTGTTCTGCCATTCACGACCATTCCAATCGGCAGCGGTAAGTCCCAGCCATTGTTGCGGAGCCGATGCTTCCACACCCTCAAAGATTTTCAAGTTCCAGACCGCCCCGCCAAATCCGTTCTTCTGTCCTCCGGTAAAGGTAAGGCGGACATAACGAGCCTTCACCTTGCCAAAATCGACCATCGGGCTGCCTGCCAGACGATTATTCCGCTTATCAGCGAAAACAGACCAATGCTTGCCATCGACAGAAGTTTCAATTAAATATTGATAAAATTGTGTGCCATACTCAAATTGAGTCCAGATAGTTTGTATCTGCCGGGCAACACCCAAATCCATTTCTATCCACTCCTGTCCCATTCCACGAGGACGCCATAAAGTTCCGTTATTATCATCTACAGCATATTCGGGACGGAAATCGGCATCATAAAAAGAAGAAGCCCTCACCTTAGCACCCAATGCCAGATTTTTTGATTTCACTACAGAAGATGCCAATGCACCTATTCCGTCATGAGTGAGAATAAGGGGTTTAATACTTCCATCTTCGGCAAACTCCATACGGTCCACACAAAGCTGACGATGAAATCCGCGGTTGGAATGCGGATTATCATGACGGTGATAGACCATATAATATTCATTGCCTTCTTTCAAAACGCTATGATGTCCCGGCCCATGAATTGTTCCGTCGGTATTGGTTTCAAGAATACATCCCCGATAGGTGTACGGCCCCATGGGCTTGTCCGAAGTGGCATACTGCACCCGATAGGTGTGGTCGTGACAGGAACCCGAAGAATACATAAAATAATAGATCCCCTTTCGTTTCATCACAAAGGGCGCTTCAAAAAAATCCGTAGCTTCCGTATTTGGAATCAGACGCGTTTCAGTAAAACTCTTCATATCGGAAGCCAGTTTTCCGGCTCCGCAACCGAAACCTTTATAAATTCCCCAAGTCCCCCAATACAAATATACAGAACCATCATCATCCACAAAGGTCTGCCCATCCAATGTAATGGCATTCGTCACAAAACGGTCGGGTACAAGAACAGCCTCACTTTCGCCCAATATATTTTTCCAAGGACCACGCGGCGTTTCACTGACCCCGCAATGAATCATACAGGGCTGACAATAAAAATAATAATAATTCCCATCCGTATGTTTCATCACATCGGGAGCCCATATCCAATGACTGTCCGGCCAGTTCATGGGCATTAACGTCCAGTTTACAAAATCCTTGCTGGTCCACACCTGTGCAGGACCGAAACCGGCCCCACTGCCATCCGTAGTGGCATACATATAATACGTATCGCCAAACTTCTTCACCGTGGGATCGGCAAAATATCCGGGAATAATGGGATTCCCCGTACCCGAAGCATTAAAAGGCTTCTGAGCAAAACCTGTAGCAGCTCCCAACAATAAGGAAGCAACAACCAATCGTATCTTATTCATCTCTATATAGCAAAATTCTATTTGTCCCTGCGACGCTTATTCATGCACCACATTATGAATGGGAATTTCTATCTCATAAAAATATTCCTGCAACAACCGATACATATCCGGATCATACGTCTTCAGTTTCGTGCGGCGGTTCACCCAGTTATGAACTCCGTTTGCAGGTTCGGCATAGCGGTTACAATTAAAGAAAGACTGTACGCACTCGGCAAAGTATTCCTCTTTATTGCTCACCGCATACGTTTTTTCCCACAGCCCTTTCCGGATTGCATTCTGACGAAGTGCCTCCAAACGCTCATTAAAGTCTGGCTCCACTCCCACTATACCTACCGTATGAATAAGGTGAGCGAACTCATGAATCAGGATATTCTCACCTACATATTTATCCTGCGGCAATGCCAGCAGATTCTCTTCTCCGCAACTGGATGAAAATTCATCTTCCGGTGCTCCGCCAAAACCACGGGCACGCCAGTTCCAATATTTAATGCTGTCCTCACAATTGCAGATATGGGCAAACTCCGGCAAATCGCAAGTTTCCTCATCTTTACCGATTATCATGACGTGG
Organism: uncultured Phocaeicola sp.; assembly: GCA_958434805.1. Next base: position 10,628 of record CAUBDX010000004.1, on the reverse strand, counting down.
CAGCCTTTCTTCACCATGTGTGCCTTCACATCCGGACGTTTTGCCAACATCAAACTGATGATATCACAAGCTTTCAATAAGGCCTCATCGCTCACCTTTCCGGAAGAGGTGACATACAGACCTTCTGTCTCTATGTATTTCTGATAGAAAGAAGGAATATTTTTCCCTTCAGGAATACCGGTAACCTGTCCGTGAACAGGGCAAAGCTCCAACTTCATGGCGAATCCGCCTCCCGATGCCAGATGCAAAGTCAACCGGCTGTCCTTATCAATCCGGATGGTTTCCTTGCGATAGTCCTCGGCCTGCTTGTTGGCATTCACACCGTCTTTAAACAAAACAGCCGTATAAGACATTCCTTCGGGAAGGAAAGAGAAATCGAGCTGCACATCACGTTCATCCCAATTGGTCATACCGCCGATATACCAGTTCACATCCTTCTTACGCACTGTTACAATATATTTTCCCAACTCGCCCGAAGCAATAAAAGTAGAATCCACCTCCACAGGCAGAGAAGCTATGAAATCCACACATTCCTGCTCATTCAGATAGTTGGTAGGCGCATCACACAACATGGTAAAAGGAGAATCGTGTACAATATAGGCAGCCAGCTGATGACACCGGGTTCCCATGCTGGCCGGCGTGTAATACATGGCGCGCCAATCTGCCTTCGTGGCATTGCGCATAGCTCCCGGCGTATAATCCACCGGTCCCGCCATCATACGAATATAAGGGAAAGTAACATCATAAAGAGGCATATTATTCTTGATATCCGTCCATTTCACCTCTTCCATGCCGAACACGCTTTCAAAATTGATAATATGGGGGTAGGTACGGTTGATACCTGTCGGTTTGTAAATGCCGTGCAGATCAAGGGTTAATTTATACCGGGCCGTCATCTCAGCGATGCGATACACCATTTCGACGGCAGTCTGATCATCACGATCCAGGAAATCCACCTTAAAACCTTTGATTCCCATATCCGCATATTTCTTACAAGCTGCTTCCAATTGGCTGTCGAGTACATTAAACACCGTCCAAAGCACTATTTCCACCCCTTTGGATTTGCCGTATGCTATCAGCTCCGTCAAATCAAGTTCGGGAATAACGGTCAGCATATCCCCGCTCTTCGGATCATACCATCCTTCATCCAACACAATAAACTCCAATCCGTTCCGGCTGGCGAAATCGATATAATATTTATACGTATCCATGTTGATACCGGCTTTAAACGGCACTCCTTTCAGATTCCAGTCATTCCACCAATCCCATGCCACTTTGCCTGTCTTTATCCATGAGGTATCACCGATACGGTTGGGAGAAGCCAGAGCATAGACCAGGTTGTTGACCGGCATATCCGTATCTTTTTCAGTAATGGCCAACACACGCCACGGATAGGAACGGGAGCCACGGCTACGGGATATAAAATCGGTAGTTTCAGTTACATATTCCTGCTTCCGCCAAGGATAAAAGTCTGTTTTAGCCGGATAAGGAGCAAAGACACCTTTCAATCCATACTTTCCCTGCTGTGACTGCACAAACATGCCCGGATAAGCTTCGAGGTCGGACTCCAACAGGGTCAGTTTTACGCTGCCGCAATCCACGGTAACCGGAAGAAAAGCCAGTTTAGGCTGTGCTTTTGACAGAGGAGTGATGTCATATACATTCTGATAAGCCATCGCCATCGGTTTTTTATCATTGGTGGTATAAGGAAGATAAGCCGTATAATCTTCCTTAAAATTAAACTCGGCCTGTTCCTCCTTTATAATGATATCCGAAGATTGTGTGGTATAGAATCGATAGGCGACTCCCTCATTGTATGCACGGAAGATGATTCCGAACCCGCCTTTCAGCTTCAAGTCGAGTTCGTTGCCTGTTGCAACGAACTCCTTGAAACGGTAAAAAGGTGATTCTATGTTATCCTTTATCTTTCTCCTTCTTTCCCCTGTGATACGGGGAGTTTTACCTACTATAGTTCCGTTTTCCAGAACCAAACCTATATTAGAGTGTGAGAGAATTGTATCATTTCCATGCATCACTTGGTAGGCCAGTTCGTTTCCGGCGCTGATTTCCACTTTCAATGTTCCATCGGGTGAAGAGAGTACATATTTCTTTTCCTTGGCTGCAAATGAAGCATTTCTAATCAATAAAAGCAAAGATAAAATTGCAAGACAGAGTTTCTTGTTGTTTTTCATAATCTATCGGTTATATACGTTGTTCACTTGCAAAGTAAAATAAAAAAATTACAAGAAAGGGAAGATATAATATAATGTAATGGCAGAATCGTCCAATAAATCTCATTTTATGAATTTGACAGTTAGGCGGTTGTACTATTCTTCCATTCGTTTAGACTATTTTTTTATCCTCTTGGAGGTGTACGATGTAAACAGCTATTAAAATTGCATATTCAACACAATAGTCGCTTTATACTGTACACCATTTCTGGTATATATCAGAGTAGGTTTCAACATATATTTCTGGCCGGCAACACTTACTCCTTTCCGGTGTCCGTATGTCATGGTCAGTCCACTGAATTCTACATAGACCGGTGCCGTATCACCCCAGTTGCCTACGTTGCCATTGGCTTCACACCAAAATCCGTTATTGGCAGTAGAAGTGTAAGCAAAAGTGCCGTCAGTCTGACTGAGTGCGATAACCACTTTGTCCTCGGCAGGTTCTGTACCTACACTGGCCAGTTTACTTTCCAACACGGCAGGCTTCATGACAAACGCCTGTGCCAAATCTTTATTTGTTTTCAGGTCCACCGTTCCTTGTGGATAATCCTCGGAACCGGCATTGCACTTCACATCGAATGTCAATGTAATATCTTTAGGCATAGCCGTCTCGTCAATAGAGAAATTGCCAAGCAAGTCCGTTCCTTCAAACTTTACTTTGTAAGGCCATTGCTCATCGTCAGTCTCATCATCATTCCATGGATGTGACTTATACTGAACGGGAGCGCCCATTACCACTAGGCATAATTTTTCTGTTCCGATCGGTATCGTATAAGAAACCACTCCTGCATTTTCCTTATTCATAGATGCGTATTGTGGAGCTCCATTCACAATAGCCACAAATCCATATCGCCATCCGGCTGCCGTATTGCCACCATTATTGTTGTAAGCGGTAGCCGTACCTGCCACATTGCCGTCGGCATCCAATGTCGTTCCCGGATCCTCTTCTGCCAAAGCACATCCCACAGCCAGTCCGGCAAAATTCGCCTTGACCGTTGTTCCGGCTTCGGGAACGTTCAATGGAATGATATTGAATCCAGTAGTGCCCGGACAGCTGGCATAGCCTACCTGATAATATCCTCCGGCTGCATCATACATTTTCGTTGTATAATTGCAAGCGGTCTCTGTGACATAATTCCGCACCACGTCCATATCATAAGTCACCATACGGGTAGCGTAGCCATAAAGTTCCGTATAAAGTGTTTGCAAGTCATTGTTACAGTACAGACGCTGATAAGTCATGAGCGGATCTTCCGGATAGCGCGACTGTGTCCAGACATTCCCTACCACATCGACTCCATGTTTCTGCGCCCAGTAATATTGCAACCAATAACTGGCATAACGCATCCATTCATGATTGAAATGGCGATGGTAATTGGCTTTCCACACATCTACATGGTAACCGAACAGCTCCGCCGGATAATCTTGGAACGACTGCCATTGCGCACATTGTTCCCAAAAGCCATTTCCACCTTCACCACTCGACCCATAACCGTATCTGAATCCTACTTGCGAAAAGTCCGCCTCTCCGTTCAACATCTTGTCACAACTTACCTGATACTGGAAACTATGTCCTATTTCGTGCGCAATGGTAGAACCTACCGGTTGGCAGGTGCTGGGATTTACCCACAATGCACCGATTGTATTGTCGTAACCGGAACCTGTAGCAAGCCACTCAGTCTGATACAGCAAGTAAATCTCCATCTTATATTTATCCAGAAAAGACTTGTTTTGCCCAGTGTCAGCAAACTTCAAGGTTTCGATATTTGTCCGGTAGAATTGTTCGGCCTTTGCCAATAAATCATCAATGTCTACACGCAATACCTCCGGCACTGACTCTGCTCCCGGATCGTTGCCGAACCCCGGTTCCCAAAACACGAAGAAATGCTCGCTTTGCTTCATGCGCCACCATGACCAGCGCGCATCACTGCGAAGCATATTCATATTACTAAACTCAATAGGTTTGTAATATTTATCAAAATCTTTGATATCAGCCGAATTCAAGGTTAACACAGCATTGGGATTAGCTTCCTGGCGGATATGGACGGTTACTTCGGATTCTCCGCATACTATGACAAGAGTTGCTTCCCGATAGTTTTCGCTATCATTCTTCTGCAACAACATGGGCAATGAAATTTCGCCTGCCTCACCTTCATATCGGGGCAGTTTAATCCAAGTGCAACTGGAATCGGTGGCACGGCTGGTTACATCTTCTACAGTGGCTGTCCAAGGACCGGTAGCGGAGAACTTTACGGAAGCTTCTGTCTCATCCCAAAATAGTGTTTTGCTTTGCTGACTGCTGTCTAGGGTGAGCTGGAGGATAATACTTTCATCCTCGCTGTCACTGCAACTGCTGAAGGCAATAAAGAAACAGCAAAAAATGGATAAAGCAAATAGTAATTCTTTGCACAATAATTTCTTCATAATTATAGCTTTTATTGGAGTCCCATTTAAATGCCTGCGGTAAAGTCAATATTTACCCCATTACCACTAACACATATATAAAGTTTTTGATGGTCATTCGTTTCAGCTAAAACATTTATAAAGCTAAAATATCCTAATAAAGTCACTAAAAGACTTCTTAATAATAATATTTTCACACATTTGTTTTTCTGAATTTACTAAATAAAAAAGAGAAACCAATATCCATTATAGATACTGATTTCCCTCGATAAAATATTATTCCAACGTTGCTTTAACAATAAACTCTACGAATTTACTATTATCCTCCTTAAGCGCATATACAAAATTTACATTAAAAACAGAACCGGAAGTTGAAGCTGGATTTCGACCTATATTAACCATATCACCATTCTCTTGTGTTTCAACAAACAAAACACTACCAGTCGAACCATCATCACTCCAATTCGTTACTTTTAAATTAGAAGTCAGCCAATAACCTATTCCACTACCACCAGCAGTATAATCACTAGTAGTATTCCATTCACCAGATTCACTATCGACCATATACAGAGCAATCGGGCCTCCCGGTTCTTTGCAAGCGGTAATGAATTCAGATAAAGTCAGCCCCAAACAACTTTCTATCACCTCCTGATAATCTGCAAATTCAATAGAAAATGCAGAATAGTCACCTGCTGGAATAGTATTGGCAACAACAATACGTCCCGGATCAGTAACGGTCACATCAAAAGCAAAACGTACATAATCATCAAAATTTGCACCATTGTTTATAGCAAATCCAACGTTAATGGAGATAGCTGTACCTACAGAAGCGGTTTCGAGCACATTAAGAACCAGCTCCTTCTTTGTTGCATCCAACTCAATACTAGCTATACCAGAAGCTGCATCACAAACACCGCCTGCCGTATTATAGTACCAACCGTTGGTACCCTTGGTAGGAGCTGTTCTATTCCAACAGTTTTTCGATATATTGATAGGATAAAACACCACACTCCCATTAGACAATGCAGCCAACGTCTCATCTACCGTCATCCCCAAATACGTATGAAACTTTTCTGCATAATCAGTCAGTTTAACCGTCTTCGCTTCCAAACGGCTGATGGGAAACTCTGCTTTGGTAGAAACCACAGCATCCGCATTCGTCTTCAGATAGGGATTTTCATTCTCCCCGTACACATGCTTGCTGGTAGCATCCTCCGGATCCGTACTGCATGCAGCCAGTGACAGAGTGAAACAAGCAATTAAAGCATATATAAAATTCTTTTTCATCGTACTTTTCTTTTTTTAATTAATGAATTCATTATTCGGCACCACCATATCCCGGATTCTGCTTCAACTTAATGTTGCCATCCAATGCAGACTTAGGTAACGGAAAAATATCACAATGCCTGTCTGTCTTATCCGTCTTCGCATCTTTGCAAAACCATGACTTGCCATTATATACATTCTGATTGGTTCCGTTTATACGGAAACGGATCAAGTCCTGACGACGGTGATGCTCTGCCACAAACTCCCAGGCCAGTTCGTCCAACAAACCACCCAGTTCAATATCATCGCCCCCTTCTTCTGTGATAATCCAGTTATCGGCTTCTCCCATGATTCCCTGATTCTCCCGATGTCCGTAGTTATAACGGCTGCCACCCTTCAATTGAGCTACAGTAACCGTTGCTTTACCGGGATCGGACTTGAAGGCACGTTGGCGTACAGCTGTTACCAAATCGGCCGCCACTTGCTCGCTTTCTCCATTGTAACCACCTAAACGAAGCAAGCACTCCGCTTTAATAAAATAAGCATCAGCCAAACGGAAGAAAGGCACATCATCATAAGAAGTTCCATAGTCGCCTGAAAGTATTTCATATTTCACCAAGCGTTCACTTTCAAAGGGATAGCAACCGGGATTGTCTATACTATGTAATTCCCGAGTATATACCAAAGGTTCACTGTCCACATAAATGGGAGCACCGGCATAGTCATATTGCTGTCCTGATATCCAACAGTCTTCATAGCGGCTGTCTTCTTCATCGTATGTTTCCAGAAATTGAGGAAGAACAGCCGCCCCACCGGTAGCCCATCCGTTAAACTGCCACGTTGCACGTCCGGCTACATGCATCCACATATTTGCCATATAGTTACCTCCGGCATAATTGAATTCAAACGGAATACCAAAGATAATTTCAGGCGAACCGGAAATATCTTCTCTAAAATTATCCGAATAATTCGGAGCCAAAGAGAACTTGCCACTGTTAATCACTTCATTTACCTCATCAATAGCCTTTCCGTAATAAGAATTATCAGAGTAATCATTGAACCATGCATTGTGGTTCAAATACATTTTTGCCAGAAGCATATTGATGGCATAGTCGTTCAGCTTACCCATTTCTACTTTTGTTCCACATTTCCCCTTTACATCCGTCAACTCACTGATCAGGAAATCCCACATCTGTTGGGGAGTTGCCTGTTCGGGCAACCATCCGTCTTCATGTTCATATTGCGTATCCAATGGGATGTTGCGGAACAAATCGAATAAAATATAATAATAAAGAGCGCGATAAGCCCTTAATTGCGAAGAAGTGGTTATATCAGCAGCAATGACTTCATCTGCCAACAGTTTGTTACAGGCATTGATACCGGCATAGTTACGGTTCCATGTATCATTGAAATGGGCTATCTGTGAATGGAACTGATGTTTGTGCATAGACACGTACAAATCCCCCCAGCCGATACTGATCCGATAAGGAATACACCATGAATCGGACGACTGGTCCATCATATCGGCATAACTATACCATCCCCAATACACATCACGAAGACTGCTGTATACCGGAGCAAACATGGCCGCCCGGTCTTTTTCTGTAAACTCATACTTCTCGGAAGCAATCGTATCATAAATCGTTTCGCTCAAATCTGTACAACTGCCCACAGACAAGGTACAAGCTCCTATCGCTGAAGCCCAAAGTGCTTTATTGAATATTGTTTTCATGTTAGTTCTTCATTTAAAAGTTAGAAAGATACATTCAGACCGAAAGTGAATGAACGGGTAGAAGGATATTTATCGCGCCAGTCAATACCCAAAGACCAAATATCACCATTTGACATTTCAGGATCCAATCCATCATATCCGGTAATGCAGAATAAATTATCGGCAGAAACATAAGCCCGGATATTTTTCACAAACTTACTGCTTTTCAATGGAATGTTATAGCCCAACGTAATGTTAGTCATTTTCAAAAAATCACCATCTTCCAAATAATAGCTTACAAAAGTCTGTTTTTGGGCTGTTGATAAGGTATATTGTCCACCATAAGGAGCCTTTTGCACGGATTTCAAGCGATTATAAGCGATCGAGTTGTTCTCATAATAAGCACGAGGCTCGTTCAGAATCTTAAAACCAAACTGGCCTGTCATCTGGAAAGATAAATCAAAATTTTTATATCTGAACGAGTTGTTCCATCCCAAATACAATTTAGGAAGAGCATTCCCTAAATATTGACGGTAGTCATCATTAGACAGCATATTGTCTGTAAACTCTTCAATCTCACCAGTCTTTGCATTTTCAATCAGCCATAAGCCATTCTCTGAAACACCAACGGACTTCATGCCATAAAATTGTCCCATAGATCTCCCCACTTCCATCCGCTGGGTAGAAAGATTGATAGGTTCACCCAAATAAGCATGATCTATCTGATTTGAAGTCTCATACAAGTCATTTGAAAGACTCAATAATTTGTTCGCATTATGAGAGGCGGTAACTGTGGTTTTCCATTCAAAATCCTTTGTCCGTACAGGAATGGCATTGACAGCAATTTCAATACCTTGGTTACGCATCTTGCCGGCATTAGCCAAAGTCTTGTTATACAAATTGGGAGGAGTCGGTACCGTAAAATCATATAGCATATCCGAAGTCTTCTTCTGATATACATCAATAGAACCACTCAGGCGTTCATCCAATACAGCCCAGTCCAGACCAATATTAAATTCCTTGGAAGTTTCCCATTTCAAATCAGGATTAGGATTGGATTTTACGCTTAACCCCTGATGCCAGACGCCATTATCATAGAAATAAGGAGAACCATACTCATACCGGGTTAATGAATTATAAGAGTCACCTACAATGACACCTGTCACACCATAACCGGCACGTAACTTTAAGTTATTCAGCCACGTAAGGCCTTCCATGAATTTTTCGTTACTGATAGTCCATCCCAAAGAAACAGAAGGGAAAGTAGCCCATTTATTGTTCTCACCAAATTTGGAAGAGCCTTCACGGCGTACACTCAGCAGAACATTATATTTATTATCGTAACCATAGCTCACACGTCCGAAGAAACCAATCAAGGTATTGTCATTCTTGTAACTGCTCATGCCGGCTTTTCCATCTTTCAAAGCTGTACCTAATCCCAAGTTATTCCAAAGATAAAAATCTGTTGGATAATCATAGTTATTAGCTCCAAAACCTTCATTTACATTATACTGGTAATTATATCCCACCAATGCATCAAAACGATGTTTATTCCAAGTATGATTATATTTAGAAGTAACTTCCAGATTATCTGTGATATATTCATTCTGAGAATGATAAGCATATCCTGTGTGATTCTCGCTCTTCTGTGAAAAATATTCGGAAGTATAATATCCACGATTATGATCACTAGTAACCCTACGGCTTAACATGAGGTTGGTCTGCCAGTTTTTAATCGGTTCAAAGGTGATATTCCCCGTCATCCGGGTATTCTCACTATTGTATTTACCATCCTGTTCACGGATGATACCTACCGGATTATAATAATAATTTACGGCAAAATTCTCGTAAAAAGTTCCATCCTCATTCCAGATGGGTTCAGTAGGGTTACGCATAATAGCCTGTCGGTAAATACCCAGACCTGCCGCATCAATCGGACCATTCTTATGGAATGTCTTTACCATATTGAAATTCACTTTCAACATATCATTTAACATCCAGTGAGAAACATCAAACCTCATTCTCATCTCTTCATTATAGGTCTCAAGCAACACACCTTCCTCTTTGCGATACGTAAAATCCGCAGAATAAGTGGTATTTTTTGATCCTCCGGAAATATTAAAATTATGGTTATGAGTAAATGCAGTACGGGATACCGCATCCAACCAATCCGTATCATACCCTTTATCAGCATAGTTTGTCAATCCCTGACGGATTTCCTCTGCTCCATAGAAATCAAGCGTCTTGCCAAACTTGGAAAGAGACATATACCCGGAATAATTGGCAGCCGTACGCGACTCGCGCTGGCCGTTTTTTGTAGTAATCAAAATAACGCCATTAGCACCTCGTGTACCATAAATAGCTGCCGCAGAAGCATCCTTCAACACATCAATAGAAGCTATGTTTTCGGGGGAAACCGTTCCTAAACCACCTTCTATTCCGTCCACCAATACCAATGGAGTAGAGCCTCCCTGCAATGAAATCACACCACGCAAACGAATTGTAGATTCCGCATTCGGATCACCGGAGCCTTTCGCAATGGTCAATCCTGCCACTTTACCTTTAATCAGTTCGGCTGCATCTCCAATCTTACCTGCTGTAAAGTCTTCGGCCTTCACAGAAGCCACCGCACTGGTTACATCTCCCTTGCGCTGCGTACCATAACCGATTACAACCACTTCATCCATCAGTTCGGAATCGTCTTGCAGGGTAATATCTTTCTTACCACCATTTCCGACTGGAATTTCCTGGGTCTTATAGCCAATATAAGATATTGTCAAAACGGACTGGGCACTTTTTACCTTCAGCGTATATTTACCGTCAAAATCGGTAATGGTACCGTTGGTCGTTCCTTTTTCCATGATATTGGCACCAATGATAGGTTCCCCTTTCTTGTCTTTCACCACACCGCTTACTGTTACAGTTTGCTGTGTAATTTCCATTTTCATAGACTCTGCTGTTCCCGGCAGTGCAAATACAGGGCTCATCCCTGCACCCGCAGTAAGGAAAAGACAGGT
>CAUBDX010000003.1 GCA_958434805.1 uncultured Phocaeicola sp. | reverse complement strand
AAAGGTAGGAAGGAAAAGAGGGGAAAAAAACACGCACGAGGCCGAATGCTTACTTGCTTCCTAGACTAATTCATCGTTTCACTTTAGTGATGAAGTTGTTTCACTAGGATGATGAAACTTCATCACTAGAGTGCTAAAGCTTCCTCACTAATGTGAAACGATAAATAAAAAAAGGCGTGAACATGAACACATCCAGATAGAAAGGATTTCACGAGAACAACTCTTTCAGCACATCCAGCGATTTCAGCACCGGAAAATCCGGCAGATGCAAACGATAGTAATCATTCATAATAACCAGACAGCGGTTACGCTCCAGACGGCTCATAGTAAAAAGATGCATTGTTTCATAATTCATACGCATTAAAAGGTTGATACGTGAAGCCTCCTCCGGTTTCAAAAAAGCGCCATGTAATGGCCGGACAGACACGAAGCAGGCATTCAGCATATCAAAAAAGCATCCTTCCCTATAATCCTCCGTATTAGGATACAGACCGAGGAAACGTGAAAAACGCATCAGAAAAACCAAATGAAAATTGGAGAAACTTCTGTCGCATTCGTCCAGCCACCGGATAGAATGCTCCAAATAAGCAAACAACGGCCCGTTCTCCGCTTCTTCACGCAAAGCACGATACAGAAATTCCGCCAAGAACATGGCAATGGAAGATTTATAAGGATCGTATGGCAACGTGCGGAAAGGATACCACGACTTCGCTTCTTTTATACGATACAAATTGGACATCGGACGATAATCCGCTTCAAACTCTATCATGGAAAGCGGCTGGAACAATACCGTCTTCACCGCCGATTTCCGTGAACGGGGAACAGACACAAGAAAAGACGCACGGCCATTCTCGCGCGTATAAATATCAACGATATTCGAAGTATCATTGTATTTTAAGGTATGAAGTACAATTCCCACCGTCTTTTGAAGCATACTCTTTCTCTCTTTTATATACTGGGTAATCGTTGTCCGCAATACGTTTTTTGCTTTTCCACACAAATATACGCATCGTTGGAACATACAAAAATAGGGTTTTTAGATGAAAATGCACGTATTTACAAAAAAAATATGCCGAATATTTTGTCAATTCAAAAAGAGTTCCTACCTTTGCAACCGCAAAAGAGAAAAACACTCTCCGAAAGCAAGCCAAGCTAAGGCTCGGCAGAATCAAGGCTCGGCCCGTTCGTCTATCGGTTAGGACGCAAGATTTTCATTCTTGAAAGGGGGGTTCGATTCCCCCACGGGCTACAAATAAAAATAATAAAAGAACAAAATTAAAGATTAGTCGAAATGGCAAATCACAAATCATCATTAAAGAGAATCAGACAGGAAGAGAAGAGAAGACTTCATAACAGATATTATGCAAAAACAATGCGTAACACTGTTAAAAAACTTCGTGCAACTACTGACAAGGCAGAAGCTGTTGCAATGTATCCGGGCGTTCAGAAGATGTTGGACAAGCTTGCTAAGACCAATATCATACACAAGAACAAAGCTGCTAACTTGAAGTCAAAATTGGCTGCTTACATTAGCAAACTCGCTTAAGCAAAGTCTTAAACTAAAAGATAAAATAGGCAGGATTTTTCAATCCGGCCTTTTGTCTTTTTATGTGTTTCATAAAACACAAGCAATACATATTGCAAACGTAACATCGAAAAAATACGCAAGTCCTCGCTCCGCGGAAAACAGCCCTGAAGAATCTGAAGCATTCATGAAGGATTTAGAAGAGAATCATACATGATAAGATGCTGATAAAAAGCCTGTTAAGCGTCAATGAAGGATTTGAAGGAAAAAGAAGCCCCATTAATCTTCAGAAGACTTACCCTCGAAATAAATACATCACTCCCCTACTTTTCCCGGCGTTCACGGACAGACCTCATTCCAAACCTGTCCAATCCCCTCTTTTTTACGTTTTTTAGTCCATAAAAGCTGCCTGTCTCAGCAATTTTTCGTATCTTTGAAAGCTAATATTTAAGATAATTGAATCAAACATGAGTGAAGAAGAAAAGATAAACGGCGAAAACAATTACTCGGCCAGTAACATCCAGGTATTGGAAGGTTTGGAGGCTGTACGTAAACGTCCCGCCATGTATATCGGAGACATCAGCGAAAAGGGATTGCACCACTTGGTTTACGAGGTTGTGGACAACTCTATCGACGAGGCATTGGCCGGCTACTGTGATCATATAGAAGTCACCATCAATGAAGACAACTCCATTACCGTACAGGATAATGGCCGTGGTATCCCGGTAGACTTTCACGAAAAAGAAAAGAAATCTGCATTGGAAGTGGTAATGACCGTGCTGCACGCGGGAGGTAAGTTCGACAAAGGTTCTTACAAGGTTTCAGGCGGTCTGCACGGTGTAGGTGTTTCTTGTGTGAATGCCTTGTCTACTCACATGACCACACAGGTATTCCGCGGTGGCAAGATCTACCAGCAGGAATACAGCTGCGGACATCCTTTGTATTCTGTAAAAGAAGTAGGAACAGCTGATATTACCGGAACAAAACAGACTTTCTGGCCGGATGATACCATCTTCACTGTTACCGAATATAAGTTTGACATTCTACAGGCACGTATGCGTGAATTGGCCTACTTGAACAAAGGTATCACCATTTCACTGACCGACCGCCGGATCAAAGAAGAAGATGGCAGCTTCAAGAAAGAAATATTCCATTCGGACGAAGGAGTGAAAGAGTTTGTACGTTTCCTGAACCGTAACAACGAAGCGCTGATTAATGATGTCATTTATCTGAATACCGAAAAAAACAATACCCCCATTGAATGTGCCATCATGTACAATACAGGCTATCGTGAAAGCCTGCATTCGTATGTAAACAATATCAATACAATAGAAGGCGGTACACACGAGGCCGGTTTCCGCAGCGCATTAACCCGTGTACTGAAGAAATATGCGGAAGATACCAAAGCACTGGAAAAAGCAAAAGTCGAGATTTCGGGAGAGGACTTCCGCGAAGGCTTGATTGCCGTCATTTCAGTGAAAGTAGCCGAGCCGCAGTTCGAAGGACAGACCAAGACCAAGCTGGGCAACAGCGAAGTGAGTGGTGCCGTGAACCAAGCTGTAGGCGAAGCGCTTACATATTATCTGGAAGAACACCCGAAAGAAGCAAAACAGATTGTTGACAAAGTGATCCTGGCTGCAACAGCGCGTATCGCCGCACGCAAGGCACGTGAATCTGTTCAAAGAAAGAGTCCGATGGGCGGTGGCGGACTGCCGGGCAAACTGGCCGACTGTTCGAGCCGTAATCCGGAGGAATGTGAACTATTCCTGGTCGAGGGTGACTCGGCAGGTGGTTCTGCCAAGCAAGGACGTAGCCGTGCCTTCCAGGCAATTCTACCTTTGAGGGGTAAAATCCTGAATGTGGAAAAAGCGATGTGGCACAAGGCTTTTGAAAGCGATGAGGTCAATAATATCATCACCGCCCTGGGTGTCCGTTTCGGTGTGGACGGAAATGATGACAGCAAAAAAGCGAACATCGACAAGCTGCGTTATCACAAAGTGGTGATCATGACCGATGCCGATGTCGATGGTTCTCACATCGACACCCTTATCATGACATTGTTCTACCGCTATATGCCGGAAATTATAGAAAACGGACATTTGTACATTGCCAATCCGCCATTGTATAAATGCAGCAAAGGAAAAATCAGTGAATACTGCTACACCGAAGAAGCACGCCAGGCATTCATTCAAAAATATGGTGACGGACAAGAAAACGGAATCCATACACAGCGATACAAAGGTTTGGGTGAGATGAATCCCGAACAACTGTGGGAAACAACAATGAACCCTGAAACGCGTATTCTGAAACAGGTAACAATTGACAATGCCGCCAACGTAGACTATATCTTCTCCATGCTGATGGGAGACGATGTAGCTCCACGCCGCGAGTTCATAGAGAAAAACGCGACATATGCGAATATAGACGCGTAATTTTTCATTCATTATTTTTTAATCAAAATCCATCCTCACATCTTACAATTTGAGGTAGCCCCGATCCTGCTTTTCTCTGGATCGGGGCTTTTTTATCAATGAAAACCAACCTGACCCCATTTATATTTTTCCTCCTTTAAATGCCCGAAGAAACAGATACTCATACCGACTCTTTTTTTCGATGAAATGGGCAGAAATTGTAATAGTTCACCGCCGGTAACAAACATAACCTCATTCATTTTTCTTATAAATTAATTGGATGAAAGACGATATTCTGCCAGAAAGTCTTAATTTTGGGACATTAAACCATTTAACTCGAATAATAACATGAAACTCACATTTCGAATTGAATACCGTACAGCCTGGGGAGAAGAACTGGGGGTGATACTGGACGGAAACAATAGTGAACCTATCATCCTTCGCACTCCAAACGGGGAACATTGGGAAGGTGAAGCTGAAATGCCGGACCTCCCTGCATGCGTGCCTGTTTCCTACCGCTATGGAGTATATCGTGACGGACAGTGCATCCGCCGTGAAAGCGGAACCATGGCTCATTTGTTTTGCCCCGGAAAAAAGAAAAACTGCCACTACATATTAAATGATTTCTGGAAAGACCTTCCGGCTGAATCTTACTTATACAGTTCCGCCTTCAGTGGTGATTATCAGTCTGAGACAACTATAAAAGTCACAGCAAGCGCCGATGGAAGCATTACTTTCCGGGCCTTATGCCCTTGTCTGCATCATAAGCGTCAAGTGCTGGCTATCAGCGGAGATTGCCCGGCTTTAGGCAATTGGGATATTCAAAAGACGGTCCTGATGGAAGAAATACAACCGAACGAGTGGACCATCACACTGAATGTTTCTACTTTGGAGTTTCCGCTAAGTTATAAGTTCGTAGCCTGCAACGCCGACAGCAAGCAGGTAGAGGAATGGGAGAACCACGACAACCGGATGCTTAATAATCCGGAATTAAAAAAAGGAGAAATTTACCTGACACCGGAAACTGAAGTTCATTTCACTTCATCGGCCCGTAAAGTGGCGGGAACAGCTATCCCTGTATTTTCTCTCCGCAGTGAGAAAAGTTTTGGAGTAGGAGATTTCGGAGATTTGAAGAAACTGATAGACTGGGCGGCAAAGACCCACCAGCAAGCTGTACAAATCCTCCCTATCAACGATACGACCATTACCCATACCTGGATGGATTCTTATCCCTACAACAGTATTTCCATTTATGCATTCCACCCGATGTATATTGACCTGAACCAGCTGGGTAAGATGAAGGATAAGGAAGCTTTGGCTGTTTTTGAAGCCCGCCGGCAAGAATTGAACGCTCTTCCCCAAATAGATTATGAAGAAGTGAACAATGCCAAACGTGCCTATTTGAAAGTGATGTTCCAACAAACCGGAAGGAAAGTGCTGGCTTCGGCCGAATTCAAAAAATTCTTTGAAGAAAATGAACATTGGCTGCTGCCATACGCCGCATTCAGCTATCTAAGAGATCTGTATGGCACTCCGGATTTCAGCCAATGGCCTGAGCATACAGAGTACAAGGCAGAAGAAATAGCAACCTTATGCGCACCGGACAGCTCTTGTTATGAAGAAATCGCCTTTTACTACTACACACAGTACCATTTACATATCCAATTACTTGATGCAGGAAACTATGCCCGCGAAAAAGGTATTATCTTTAAAGGTGATATCCCTATCGGCATCAGCCGCAACAGTGTGGAGGCATGGATTGAGCCGTATTATTTCAACATGAACGGTCAGGCAGGCGCACCGCCCGACGCATTCTCCGTGAACGGACAGAACTGGGGCTTTCCCACCTATAATTGGGAGGTAATGGAACAAGACAACTACCAATGGTGGCAGAAGCGTTTCCGCAAAATGGCAGAGTATTTCACAGCTTACCGCATAGACCATATTCTTGGTTTCTTCCGTATCTGGGAAATCCCATCTCATTCGGTACATGGTTTGCTGGGACAGTTTGTACCGGCATTGCCTATGAGTGTGGACGAAATTCAAAGTTACGGGCTGCCGTTCCAAAAGGACTTCATGACCAAACCGTTCATCAACGAAGAGATGCTAAACAAGATGTTTGGTGACAAAGCTTCCTTTGTAAAAGAAACATTCGTACAACATGCTCACGATGACATTTATGAAATGCGCCCGGAATATGATACCCAACGCAAAGTGGAGGCTTATTTCTCCGATAAGAAAGATGAAGAAAGTATCCATATACGCGAGGGAGTATATGCCTTGATAAGCAATGTATTATTTGTTCCCGACCGCAAGCACCCCTCCATGTACCATCCAAGAATTGCCGTTCAGAATGATTTCATCTTCGGGCGCCTCGACTGGAAGGAGAAAGATGCTTTCAACCGTCTGTATAATCATTATTATTACCAACGCCATAACCAGTTCTGGTATCAGGAAGCGATGAAAAAGCTGCCTATCCTGACACAAGCCACTTCTATGCTGGTGTGCGGAGAGGATTTAGGAATGGTTCCCGACTGTGTGCCTTGGGTAATGGACCAGTTGCAAATACTCAGTCTGGAAATCCAACGTATGCCCAAGAATCCCAAACACGAGTTCGGTCACGTGTGGGAATATCCGTACCGCTCGGTCTGTACTATTTCCACTCATGACATGTCTACTCTGCGGGGATGGTGGGAAGAAGATTACGAACAGACCTGCCGCTACTACAACCATGTAATGGGACACTGGGGAGAAGTTCCGGTTTCAGCTCCGGGATGGGTTTGCGAGGAAATAGTACGCCACCATCTGGAATGTCCGTCATTGCTGTGCATCCTGTCCTTTCAGGACTGGCTGTCAATAGACGAAGAAATCCGCTATCCCGATGTGAACGCGGAACGTATCAACGTACCTGCCAATCCAAGACATTACTGGAGATATCGTATGCATCTCACTTTGGAAGAACTGATAAAGAACAAGAAGTTCAATGAAAAGCTGGTAGAGATGATTGACACCACCGGCAGATTCTAACCATCCACCACAGACAGCCTGGGGCTGTCTGTGGTGACTCCCTACCCCAACGATAATCAATAACACACATACCATGAAAAAAATTCCCGATTTAGGTTTCTGGAAACTATGGAATATTAGTTTCGGATTCTTTGGCGTGCAGATAGCCTACGCTTTGCAAAGCGCGAATATCAGCCGTATCTTTTCCACTTTGGGAGCAGACCCACACAGTTTAAGCTATTTTTGGATATTACCTCCGCTGGCAGGAATCATCGTCCAACCCATCATAGGCGCACTGAGTGACCGCACTTGGACGCGTTTCGGACGGCGTATCCCCTATCTGTTTGCAGGAGCTCTGGTTGCTGTCTGCGTCATGTGCCTGCTCCCTAATGCAGGTAGTTTCGGAATGACAGTCAGTGCAGCTATGGTATTCGGTCTGATATCACTGATGTTCCTTGATACCTCTATCAATATGGCCATGCAGCCCTTCAAGATGATGGTGGGCGATATGGTGAATGAAAAACAAAAAGGACTGGCTTACTCCATTCAGAGTTTTCTCTGTAATGCCGGCAGTCTGGCAGGATATCTTTTCCCGTTTATTTTTGCCGCCATCGGCATCAGTAATATTGCTCCCAAAGGTGTTATTCCCGACTCTGTCATCTATTCTTTCTACATCGGCGCATTGATACTGATTCTATGCGTGATCTATACTTCGGCCAAAGTAAAGGAATTTCCTCCCGAAGAATATGCAACATATCATGGCATCACCCATGAAAGCAAAAAAGAAAAGACAAATATGTTCAAATTGCTGGTCAAGGCTCCCAAAGCCTTTTGGACAGTAGGACTGGTACAATTTTTCTGCTGGGCAGCCTTCATGTTCATGTGGACTTACACCAATGGAACAGTTGCTTTGAATGTGTTCGACACACCGGTCATAACAACCATGACAAACGGTGTTTCCAGAGTGGTACTGGATACACAATCCGCACAATACCAGACAGCGGGAGATTGGGTCGGGATCTTATTTGCTGTCCAAGCCATCGGTTCCGTTATTTGGGCAACGATCATCCCGATGATTCAGAACCGCAAACTTGCCTACGTACTCAGTCTGGTATTGGGAGGCATTGGATTCATCTCCATTTTCTTTATCCATAATCAATATGCTTTATTTGCATCCTTCATCCTGATAGGTTGTGCATGGGCAGCCATGCTGGCCCTTCCCTTTACCATTCTGACCAATGCATTAACAGGAGGACATATGGGAACCTATCTGGGATTATTCAATGGAACTATTTGTGTTCCACAGATTGTCGCAGCTTCTTTAGGAGGTATCGTACTGAAGATATTTACCAGTCCGGGTAGTGTCGCTCCGGAAGTAAACATGCTGGTATTGGCTGGAGTGTTCCTGATTATCGGTGCCGGCTGTGTAAGTATTATCAAAGAGAGGTAAAGCATTTCCCGAAAGTAATATATGCTCATTCCATCACCACCGTTCAATGTTCTGTTTCCCGAAACTGAAATTCACTCCGCGGTGTCAAAACTCTGTTTTTGAAAACATGAACTTATAATCTGAAATTTGAGCATCCTAAAAGACTAAAGAAAGGATCGTATCATTACTCAATACAGAGTTTGATACGACCCTTTTACGCGTTATAATTACTATCTGCAACTTTTCAAAGCTGTCATTTTGGTTTTGACACATTCATCTTCATTCCGTCCAGCATTATTCCAACTTCTCCATGAATTCTGGATGCCGATAGAAAAAATCATACGCCATATAATAAAGTACAAAGCGGTACTCATTTCTGACACATGAGTTACATTCTGCGCCCAAGTATATAATAAAACGAAGATATAAATAATTGATTTTTACCTGTTTAGACTACAAAATACAAGATAGGTTTTTATCGATCTCTTAGTAAGAGATATATAATTCTCGTGCAAAAATAAGGAAAGTTTTGATAACTAATACACTTTTCATTAAAAAAATACGATCTAAAGCAAAAAAAAGCCTTTTTTCTTATTTAATCTTTCTCTCAACAGCCCACTTCTCACTGATTTAATTATTTGATTTTATGCATATTACATCTATTTTGTCGATCTCTTACTAAGAGATCGACAAAATAAGCAAATAAAAAACGAAAAAAGAATTGAATGGAATACCTGTTTCTGCGACGTAAAAAGACCCGCTACACTTCGGTGCGCCAAAAGACTTTGCTCTATCGTGCCGCCTCTCGCCGATGGGAGAAGGAGTTTGCGTTGCGGACGGACGTCCGCCGGATAGACGCTCTTATATATAAAGGTATATTATACCTGATGGAAGTGCGTCAAGTATTCCTCGATTCCTCTCTTTCGCTGAAGACACTGAGTGCGATGCTGGAGACAAACCAGACTTATTTAAGTAATGTGGTGAACCGCTATTTCGGCTGCAACCTGAAAGAACTAGTAAACACTTACCGAGTGGAATACGCCAAAGAGCTGCTCCGCAGCGGACGATGCCCTATAGAGGAAGTTCCCGTACGCAGCGGCTTCGGTTCGAAAAGCCCTTTCTATGTGGCGTTCGGAAAAGTGACGGGCATGACGCCCCGGCAGTATGTGGCACACGAGAGGAATCCGCTGAAACAGGAGGAAAACAATTAAGTCCTTTTATAATAAATGGTATGTATAACCAATTTTAGTTTTTTTAAATTTATAAATTTAAAGTTTTTCTATTATGAACAAAAAGTTTTTAAGTGCAATCCTGTTCGGAGCCTTGATGGTTTCGTCAACAGGAACATTTGTGTCTTGTAAAGACTACGATGATGACATTGACGAGCTGACTTCACGCGTGGATGGCATCGAAAGTCAAATCAAAGACTTGGAAGCAAAAATCAATGCTGCCAACTGGATTACTTCTGTAACTCCTGCCACAGGCGGTTTCACTGTTGCTTTCAATGACGGTAGCAGCTACACCATTACCAACGGTAAGGACGGTGAAGCAGGTGCTGCAGGTACAGAATGGACTATCTCGGAAGATGGTTTTTGGGTATGCAACGGTGAGAAAACTACCGTTAAAGCTGTAGGCCAGGACGGCGCACAGGGTGAACCGGGCAAGGATGCTCAGCCTGAAGTGAAAAAGGAAAACGGCAAGTGGTATTTGTGGAACGGTACAGAATTTGAAGAATTTGCCGGCGCTACCGCTCCTGCTGCAAATATTCCTTTCTACTATACTGATCCTACAGATCCAAACTACAACATCTTGGTGATTTATGATGAAAATGGTAAAGAACCATTGGAGATTCGCCTGCCGATGGCTGCCGATCTAGGTCAGATTGTAGTCCTTGGTGAAAATTTAGACATTAATTACCATCGTTTCAATGGTCTGCACATAAATAAAGAGGGTCAAGTTAAAGAAGCTACATGGGATGGAAGCAAGGCTATGCCGGCTAAGGGGCAATATATGTTGACTGCCAACCAAGACTATGTTTATGTACAAGTCGTTCCTTCTAATTACGACATCTCTAAACTGAACTTTAAGTTGGTTAACACGAAAGGTGACGAAGCTCCGGTTGTATTCGGTACTCCTGTTCCTACCAATGATGCCATCAGCAACAGCAGAGCTATTTCAGAAAGTGGCGTTTTTGCAATTCCTTATTCATTAAAGGATATGACTCCTGCTGAAATGAAAACCTATGAGAAAAACATTAAAGGAAAAGCACTATCACTGGTTGCTAGCGAAAATGTACGCTCAATTTATAATTATGGTGTAGAATTGAAGCAAGCTAATAATAAAAACGGTGCTACATTCAAAGACAGAACTATTCCTGTTGAATCTATAGGAGAACCTGTAACAATTGTTCCTGAAGAAGCCGGAGACATCTACGATTCATATTTGGTCATGGCAGACGATGAAGCCAAAGCTGACTCTGTAAGATATGGTATTTCTATTGATGGTATGACTTTCTCATACAAGGAAACTATCAAAGGCCAAGCAGTGAAATTTACTGTTCGCCAGGTAACAAACACGGCTATGGTTGTGATTAGTGACCCTGTAACTGTAACCTTTGGTAAAGAAGCTCCTGAAACAACTGAAATCATATTAGCAGAACAAGCTCATAACGCAGTTGCTACTTACACAAACGCGGCCGGACAAAAGATTGCTAACCAATTCATCATTGCAGACTTTGCTCCTTACTTTGCAAAAGTTGCTCCTACAGCCGATGACCGTCTGGTATGGAATGATGATATGGCAAACTTCACAAACAATGTGAAACTGATTTGGGATGAGCTGAATGAATATGGCGAATCAGTAAAAGAAGACGGAATCGATGTAACAACCCAATTGTTTAAGACCGCTATTCTTTTGAATGCTAACAACAGCAATGACAATGGTAAGGTTAATATGTCTAACTTCTCTAAAGTGAAGATTCAGTTTAATGAAGAATATGCAGGTATTACTTTGGGCAATGGTACATTGAAAGCTGTTATCGAAATGAAGGACAAGAAGGGCAATCTGCGTCAGACTGTCGAAATTCCGTTTACTATCGCGAAACCGACTGCAGAAGAAATTAACAGCCACGTTACATGGGATGCTCAATACTATAGCAATGGCGTATTGAAAGTTGTAGAGCAAAATAGCATTACATTGAATACCTTCTTCAAAGGTGCTAACGCTACTTTGGTTACAGAAAATGCCGCACCGGCAACAGGTAATGACAAGATTAAGATCGAAAATGGTGTTGTAACCTTAAAGGATGACGGTAAGAAGAACACAGTTTATACTATTAAAAACTTGAAGATTAGCTTCTTGGGAACTGATACTTCTTACGCTAAGAATGCAAGCGGAGAAAATACATCCCGTACTTATGGTATCGAAAACTTGAAAGTTAACTTCGCTACTCTTAAGGGTGATGACATCGTTATCGGTAATGTAGCAGTAATGTGTGCCGGCAAATCAGTAACAGTTTATGACTACAGAAACGCTGCTTCTGGTGCTTTGACTTACAAACTGATAGATTTCGCAGGAGATGCTTACACTGTAGATAACAATTCTACTGTAACGATAACAGAAGGAAACAACTTGATTAAGAGTGCAGCACTTGTAGAACGTACAGTTAATATTGGAACTGCTGATAATCCGAATAATGTAACACGTTATGATATCAAGATTACAACTGCGGATACTATGATTTCTCAGTCAACAAAGGTTACCATTAAATTGACATTCACAAATGTGAAGAATTCCAAGGGTGAAACAGTAAATGTAACTGTACCTGTAGAAATCACAGTTAATGCAGCAGTTTAATTATTTATCTAATCCTATGAAAAAGATAGTAATATCTTCATATTAGAATATAGATAAACTTCTCCCAAGCGAGGAAAGGTGTTTCCGCATACCGGAATACTTCTTTCCTCGCTTTCTTTTAATTTATTTGAATCAAAAAAGCTCTCAAAAAAATAAAACTTTGATTTTGTAGAAAAACCACCTTATACCCCTATCGCATACATAGTATCAGATACTAATGTCTTAACAATGCAACTACTCAATAAGCCAGTTCCTCGGTATTATAATGGAGAAAAGGCAGAACAGCTCAATTCTGTATCCGCAAAGACAATAATAAATATAAGAATTTCTTTTCATCCACAAGAAGCTCTGAAAAGACCATGCAGATTTTGAAAGTACACCATTTCAGTATAAACTCCATATGAGTATGAAAACCTTCGGTTATATCGATTTAAACCTCATTGTTTCTCTAATTCACATTACAATTATAATTAAAAAGTCCCCCTATCTCTACAAGTTCATCACTTCCTGTTCAAAAGTTTCCTTGTTTCCTATCGCCTTATTACGCATCTTGCTGCGATAATTATAAATCGTTGCCAAAGAATACCCCAAGAAATGGGCAATCCGATTACTATCAGTTACTCCCAGACGGATCAAAGCAAATATACGCAATTCCGTAGTCAGCAACTCGCCCGATTTGGGATATATTCTTCCTTCCTCTACCAATAACTCATTAAAAGAAGTAATGAAATGAGGAAATAACTCCAGGAAAGACTTATCAAACTCATTATAAAAATCCTTCCGTTCATCTCGTATGAACTGCTCGGATTTAATCGCTTTAAACAAATCGTCTATACGGGAGGCCATTGCCAGTTTCGCCAAAGAACGACGATAAAACTCCAACTTGTCCAGATAAATCACACATCTGTCCAAATAACGGGCAATGTATACTTCCTTGATCTTCCCCGTCTGTGCCAACTCAGCATTTACTTCCTGCATCTGTTGATTAGCCAGACTCAGATTACGGCGCATCACTGATAATTTCTTCATCCATCGGTACAGATAAAAAATAGCAGCAAGCAAAAATAAAGAAAGCAAACTGACACTGATTAAAAGAGTACGGGAAATCTGCCTCTCTTTTTCTTCTTTCAATTTATATGCTTTATCAATAATAGGAAAGAACTGCGTTACCTCAATAAACCGCAAACGGGCATTACAGGCTACCGCATCCTCCATTGAACAATTCAAATACTTATAGGCACGATCCAAATCACCTACCTCATACATCAGTTGAGCCAATTTCTGTAAGGATGCATATTCACGAATAGACGATTTCAAATCTGTAATAGCGGTCAAGGCCAGATAATAAATTTCTTTCTGAATATCTCCCCGCATATCGTAAGCCTCGGATAAAGTATAGTAAATATACCCTTTTTGCCGTTCATCCGGCGTTTCTTTCAATAGGTCCGACAATATAACCAAAGCAGAATCCACCTTGCCATTAATAATCTTTTTCTCGGCCCATACAATGCTCCTGTCTACACAAGGATCAGTAGCAATAAGAATAGAATCCCTGTAAGCATCGGTCTTTTTCAAATATTTCACTTTTTCGGCATCATTGGTGGTATAATCGGCCACCCAACCATAATAAGCCCGATAGGTCCGGTAATAATAAGCCAAAGTCTCCCGTTCCAATTCCAACGGGTCTACCCGCTCCAATTGTTCCAAAGCCTCGTTATACATTCCCATCACCCCCATCACCTCGGCACGGTTAATGACAATCTCATTCTTTAACTCCGGATGATTCAACAGAGGCAACAAATTCATTTTTCCATTAATATAATACAATGCGGAATCAGCTTGATAATGCAGATAAGCGTTAAACAAAGAACCGCAAAGTTCATATTTCTCCCTATTATCTTTAGAACGGTGAAGACGTTGCTTTAAATCCACAATCTCTTTTTCCTTCTGCACATGACAAGCGGTCTTATTATCTATGACCCGATCCAACCTTTTCAACACTTCTTCATTGCTGTTTTTATCAGCAAACAAAGGAGTTGTCAAAGTCAACAAAAACAATATAAAGAAATAGGTTACATTCTTCATCTTATATACTTATTATAGATTCACAAATATATAAATATAAGTAATTAGAATAAAGTTTTTCAACGAAAATATTTTCATTGACGTTTATATTTTCAGCAATACAGCAAAGACAAATATGCCTAATTATCAATAAGTTGAGTCTATAAAACATTTATATTTTTATTCTAGTACTCAAATCTCAGCTATTCCACTCCTACATTTGCAACATCCAAATGAAATGAAGATATAAACACTAATTTCTATATATTATGAAAAGAACATTCGCACTTATGGCATTACTCGCGTTATTCGGTTTGCAACACACAGTGTCCGCAGCCATAATTAAAAAAGTAGCCCCAGCCTTCTGGTGGGCGGATATGAAGAATCCCGAACTACAGGTCCTACTGTATGGCGACAATATTTCTTCCAGTGATGTAAGCATCTCTTCTAAAGACATTCTTCTGAAAGATGTTGTGAAACAAGAAAATCCCAATTACTTAATCTTATATATGGATTTATCGGAAGCTACTCCGCAGACTTTTCATATTACACTGAAACAAGGTAAAAAGCAAACTGTTGTGCCATATGAAATAAAACAGCGTAAGGCAGATGCTTCCAACGTGGAAGGCTTCAACTCAGGTGACGTATTATATCTGATTATGCCAGACCGCTTCGCCAACGGAAATCCCTCGAACGATGTCGTACCGGAAATGTTGGAAGCAAAGGTAGACCGTAACGATCCGTTCGCCCGTCACGGGGGCGACCTCGCAGGTATTGAAAATAATCTGGATTATCTCTCCAACTTGGGAGTTACGGCAATCTGGCTGAACCCCATACAGGAAAATGACATGAAAGAAGGATCCTATCATGGCTATGCCATTACCGATTATTATCAAGTAGACCGCAGATTAGGTAGCAATGAAGAATTCTGCAAGCTGGTAGAACAAGCACACAGCAAAGGAATGAAAGTTGTTATGGACATGATTTTCAACCATTGTGGCAGCGAAAACTATCTTTTCAAAGATATGCCTTCCAAAGACTGGTTCAATTTTAAAGGAAACTACACACAAACTTCTTATAAAACAGCGAGTGTACAGGATATCCACGCTTCTGATTATGAACGCAAGATAGCCGTAGACGGATGGTTTACAGAATCAATGCCCGACTTGAACCAACGCAACCGCCATGTAGCCCGCTATTTGATCCAAAGCAGTATCTGGTGGATAGAATATGCAGGGATTAACGGCATCCGTCAAGACACACATCCTTACGCAGATTTCGACATGATGTCAGAATGGTGTAAAGCCGTGACCGACGAGTACCCTGATTTCAACATAGTAGGTGAAACTTGGTTGAACAGTAATGTGCTGGTTTCTTTCTGGCAGAAAGACAGCAGACTGGCTGCTCCCAGAAACTCCAATCTCCGTACCGTGATGGATTTCCCGCTGATGGAACAAATGAACAAAGCCTTTGACGAAGAAACAACTGACTGGAACGGCGGATTATATCGTCTTTACGATTATCTTACTCAGGATTTGGTATATGCAGATCCGATGAATCTGCTCGTTTTCCTTGATAACCATGATACTTCACGCTTTTATTTAAATGAAGAAGCCACGCAAAATATTGACCGCTACAAACAAGCACTTGTATTCCTGCTGACCACACGTGGCATTCCCCAGATTTATTATGGGACAGAAATTCTGATGGCTGCAGATAAAGCCAATGGCGACGGTCTGTTACGTTGTGATTTCCCCGGAGGTTGGAAAAATGACCCACGCAACTGTTTCAATGAGGCTAACCGTACTCCGCAGCAAAATGAAGCCTTTACTTATATGCAGAAATTACTCCAATGGAGAAAAGGGAATGAAGTCATAGCCAAAGGCAGATTGAAACACTTCGCTCCCAACAAAGGGATTTACGTTTATGAACGAAAATACGGAAACAAATCGATAACGGTTCTCATGAATGGAACAGACAAAACGCAAACCATAAACCTGACTCCATACAAAGAAGTACTTCCAACAACATCAGCCCATGATGTTTTAACGGATCAAAATATCGACTTGAGTAAAAACCTAACACTTCCGGGGCGTGGAATGCTAGTTTTAGAATTTTAAAACAACCAGTAAAAGCTTATAATTTAATACCAGTACATATTATGAATTTAAAAAAGAATCTTTCACTTATCGCATTTCTCTGTATCTCATTCATTGCAAATGCACAACAAAAACTGAACTCTCCGGATGGTAATCTGGAGATGACATTTACTCTAGATGGTCAGGGCACTCCCACGTATGAACTGACCTATAAACAAAAGGAAGTTATCAAACCCAGCAAATTGGGGTTGGAATTAAAAAAAGAAGACGCAAACGCCAAAACCGACTTCGAATGGACTGATAAAAAAGACATAGACAAACTGGACATCAAGACAAACCTTTATAACGGTTTCGAGATAAAGGATGTCCGGACATCTACCAACGATGAAACATGGCAGCCGGTATGGGGAGAAGAAAAGGAAATCCGTAACCATTATAATGAATTGGCGGTCACATTGAACCAGCCTGCCAATGACAGATTTATAATCATCCGTTTCCGCCTGTTCAACGACGGTCTGGGTTTCCGCTATGAATTTCCGCAGCAGAAGAACTTGAACTATTTCGTGATCAAAGAAGAACATTCACAATTTGCCATGGCAGGTGACCACACCGCTTACTGGATTCCGGGAGATTATGACACACAGGAATATGACTATACCGTTTCCCGCCTGTCGGAAATCAGAGGATTGTTTTCAAAGGCTTATACGGAGAACTCCTCGCAAACCGCATTCAGCCCCACCGGTGTACAAACTGCCCTGATGATGAAAACAGACGACGGTCTGTACATCAATCTGCACGAAGCAGCTTTGATAGACTATGCCTGCATGCACCTCAACCTGGATGACAAGAACATGATTTTCGAATCATGGCTGACTCCGGACGCACAAGGTGACAAAGGATATATGCAGACTCCCTGCACTTCACCGTGGCGTACCGTCATCGTTAGTGATGATGCCCGCAACATTCTTGCCTCACGCATTACGTTAAACCTGAACGAACCTTGCAAAATAGCAGACACTTCCTGGATCAAGCCTGTGAAATACATCGGTGTGTGGTGGGATATGATTACGGGAAAAGGTTCATGGGCTTACACGGACGACTTATCCAGTGTAAAACTGGGTGAAACAGATTACAACAAAACAAAACCTAACGGCAAACACTCTGCCAACACTGCCAACGTAAAACGTTACATTGATTTTGCAGCAGAGCATGGATTCGACCAAGTATTGGTAGAAGGCTGGAATGAAGGTTGGGAAGACTGGTTCGGAAAAAGCAAAGATTATGTTTTTGATTTTGTAACTCCCTATCCCGATTTCAATGTGAAAGAACTTCAAAGCTACGCTGCAAGCAAAGGCGTAAAACTGATGATGCATCATGAAACTTCGGCTTCTGTACGTAACTATGAACGCCACATGGACCAGGCATACCAATTCATGGTAGACAACGGATATAATTCTGTAAAAAGTGGCTATGTAGGCAACATTATTCCACGTGGCGAACACCACTATGGACAATGGATGGATAACCACTATCTGTATGCGGTGAAAAAAGCAGCGGACTACAAAATCATGGTAAACGCCCACGAAGCTGTACGCCCTACCGGAATATGCCGCACCTATCCCAACCTGATCGGTAACGAATCGGCACGCGGAACTGAATATGAATCATTTGGCGGTAACAACGTAAACCATACTACCATCTTGCCTTTCACACGATTAATAGGTGGTCCGATGGACTACACTCCGGGTATCTTTGAAACCCGCTGTAACAAAATGAATCCTACCAACAATTCACAGGTACGTTCTACTTTGGCACGCCAACTGGCCCTGTATGTAACAATGTACAGCCCATTACAAATGGCTGCCGACATACCTGAAAACTATGAACGCTTCATGGATGCCTTCCAATTCATAAAAGATGTAGCCATTGACTGGGATGAAACCAAATATCTGGAAGCCGAACCGGGAGACTATATTACCATTGCCCGCAAAGCTAAAGGAACCAACGACTGGTATATCGGCTGTACGGCAGATGAGAACGGTCATTCTTCAAAACTGATATTTGATTTCCTTGATCCGGACAAAAAATACATCGCAACTGTATATGCAGACGCAAAAGATGCCGACTGGAAAGATAATCCGCAGGCATATACCATCCGTAAAGGCATTGTGACCAACAAAAGCAAACTGAACTTACACGCAGCAAGCGGTGGTGGTTATGCAATCAGCATTAAAGAGGTAAAAGATAAATCAGAATTAAAAGGTATTAAGAGATTATAGAAAGTGATCTTTTGACAAACAGTTAACATTAATCCTCATAAAATGTAGCCGAATGAGCCTTGAACAGTTCACATATAGTTATATTTTTAAGATAAGCCAATCAGTATATTATACTATGAATCAATTATATATGATTTGCACTAGCACTAAATCATTTATATTTTTATTCTTATCTCAAAAATCGCTTTATAAGACCGCTACATTTGTAACAAACAAAACAAAAAGTAAGTGAGGATGATGGTTAGCTAAAGCAGCCGCCAATCATTCTAAAAGGTAAAAACATACATTATAACAGAGATTGATTAGAAAATCAGGTTGTTTGGGAAAACAGTTTTCAATAGGTATTTTTTAACTGAGAATATAAACTTGAAATAATTATTTAACTTTAAATTTAAAGACATGAAAAGAAACTTGATGTTCAAGATCCTACTCACACTGATAGTAGGATGCTTCTTGTCCATAGACGCATTTGCCCAGCAAATGACTGTCAAAGGACTTGTAAAGGACACAACAGGCGAACCAATTATCGGTGCCAATGTTGTGGTAAAAGGAACAACCAATGGTACTATCACTGATTTTGACGGTAACTTCCTGTTAAACGCCAATAAAGGTGATATAATTGTTATTTCGTTTATCGG
The DNA here is from genome assembly GCA_958434805.1 of uncultured Phocaeicola sp. Next base: position 94,455 of record CAUBDX010000003.1, on the reverse strand, counting down.
ATACCTGACCCAGGAACTTCCGGCTGCTACTTCACTAAATGTGATACTGAAAGATGATACGGAAACTTTGGAAGAAGTAGTCGTTATCGGTTATGGTGTGGCTAAAAAGAATGACCTGACCGGTTCGGTAACAGCCATGAAACCGGATGGAAAGAACAAAGGCTTAGTAATAAACGCACAGGATATGATTTCTGGGAAAATAGCCGGTGTCAATGTAACAAGTAATGATGGTGCCCCAGGCAGTGGCGCCCAGATTCGTATACGTGGCGGTTCTTCACTGAACGCATCTAATGACCCTCTAATTGTTATTGATGGTATGGCTATGGACAATGAGGGAGTAAAAGGCCTCTCTAACAAACTAGCCATGATTAATCCGCAGGATATCGAATCATTCAACGTATTAAAAGACGCTTCAGCCACTGCTATCTACGGTTCACGCGGCTCAAACGGTGTTATCATCATCACTACTAAAAAGGGACGCAAAGGGCAAAAGCCTTCAGTTTCCTATTCAGGTAGTGTCACATTGAGTCAGAAAAAAGGAACAGTTGATGTACTTGACAGCAACCAATACCGTCAACTTATCACCGATTTATACGGAGAAAACAGCGATGCTTATCGTGCCATGGGTACAGCCAACACCGACTGGCAAGATCTTATTTACCGTACCGCTCTCAGTCATGACCACAATATAACCGTATCGGGTGCAGTAAAAGACCTTCCTTATCGTGTATCTGTAGGTTTCACCAATCAAGAAGGTATCTTGAAAAATTCTGATTTCAAACGTGTCACAGCTGCATTGAATCTTAATCCGTCTTTTTTTGACGATCATTTGACTATGAACCTCAATGCGAAAGGAATGTACGCACGTTCTGCATATGCCGACGGTGGAGCCGTAGGTGCTGCTGTAAAGATGGACCCTACCCAAGATCCTTATAATTTCACATCCGAATATCACAAAGCCCAATTCGGCAATGCATTGGATCAGACATTACAAAATTATGGGGGATTTTTCCAATGGTCATCAGCCGCATCATTAGGCGACTCCACATGGCCGTTCATCTATAACAGCACGGCAGAATGTGCCAACCCATTAGCCATGCTTGCTTTTAACACAGAAGTTGCCCACAGCCGCGCCTTTGTGGGAAGTGCCGATATCGACTATAAAGTACATGGTCTTGAAGACCTTCGCCTTCATTTATCTCTAGGTGCCGATGTTTCCAAAGGACGCCAAGCACAGAATAAATCTACTGCTTCCCCTAGTGCCATGTATTATGGTTCTGTTGGAGGTGAAAGTATCCTAAAACGCAACCTTTCATTGAATGCATACGCCCAATATTATAAAGACTTTAATGATAACCACCATTTTGATATTATGGGAGGTTACGAATGGCAACATTTTTGGAAAAGCACAAACAGTGACTACGTAGGTCGTTATCCGATGACGAACGATGACCCCACATTAGCCGGCACAGAGCGTCCTCACACTCCGTATCAATACAAGACCGACAGTTATTTGGTTTCCTTCTTCGGACGTGCCAACTACATACTTATGAACCGTTACTATCTTACAGCTACCGTTCGCGATGATGGAACTTCACGCTTCAAAGACCATTGGGCGTGGTTCCCGTCTGTAGCCTTAGCTTGGAAAGCAAAAGAAGAAAACTTCCTAAAAGACATATCTTGGATATCTGACTTGAAACTTCGCTTAGGCTGGGGCATGACAGGTCAACAGGCAGGAGAAAAAATTAACAATTATAACTGGATTCCCACATACTCAGTAAGCACAGGTACTAACGGTTTTTATCCACTGATAGGTAACGGAACCCTATACCGCCCGGACAACTATACTCCTGATTTAAAATGGGAAACCACTACTACCTATAATATTGGGGTTGATTTTGGTATTATGGATCAACGGCTGACAGCCAGTATTGATGCTTATTACCGTAAAACCGAAGATTTGCTGAACTATGCACCATTAGCGTCCATGGCTGGCTATAGAAATCAAGCATGGCAAAATATCGGTTCGTTGGAAAATAAAGGCATCGAATTTGCCTTAGACTGGAAACCCATTGTAAACAATGACTTAATATGGACTATTAATTATAACCTTACTTATAATAAGAATGAGATTACCGATCTAAGTGGTGTATCCGATAGTGGTGCTCCTGTAGCCAATACCGATATCAAAGTAGGTCAAGGTTCGGGTTTTTATCTGCAATACAATCAAGTAGGGTATCCAGCTAATTCATTCTATGTATACCAACAAGTATATGACCCACAAGGCAACCCGATAGAAAATGCAGTAGTAGACCGGGACGGTGACGGTAAGATTACCGAAAATGACAAATACCTTTATAAAAATGCTGCTCCCGACGTAACTATGGGGCTTTCCTCCCGCCTGGAATACAAAAATTGGGACTTCGGATTCTCACTGCGTGCCAGTCTAGGTAACTATGTTTATGATGGAATCAACGCCGGATGGAGCAACATGAATCCTGGTGAAGTATGGTCCAACTCTTTGAATTACCTGTCTAACCGTCCGGTAGACGCTGTAGCCAGAAATTGGCAAACTTACGAAATTACCGCCAAAGCTTCGGACTACTGGGTGCGTAACGCCTCATTCTTGAAGTGTGACAACATCACTTTAGGATACAGCTTTTCCAATCTCTTCAAGAACGGAAGCTATCGCGGTTTGAATGGACGCGTATATGGAACCGTATCGAATGTTTTCACCATTTCAAACTATGATGGCATCGACCCCGAAATCAATAACGGATTCGATAACAATCTCTATCCGCGTCCTATCTCATTTATTATTGGTCTTAACCTGAATTTCTAATTCGCAAAATTATGCAGTATATGAAAAAATACATAAAGAATATCGTTCCTGCCACATTCATGATGTTGGCTTTGGGGGCAACCTCATGTATCGGAGACTTAGATGTAGATCCTATCGATCCGAACATCGATACCAATGTTGATTTAAACGGATTGTTCAACAAGTGCTACGCCAATATGGCATTAGCCGGAAACGGTGGTGCTAACGGTGACTGTGATATTGACGGTTTGGATGGTGGTACGACAGGCTTTATCCGCCAATTGTTCAATTCCAACGAACTGACCACTGATGAAGCTATCTGCGGCTGGGGAGATGAAGGTGTAGCCAGTTTCTGCTACAATACTTACAATGCTTCCCATCCTATGTTAAACGGGTTCTATGCCCGTCTGACTACCGGCATCACCTATTGTAACCAATATCTGGCTATGGCTGGAGATACAGATGCCACCATGTCTGCCGAAATCCGCTTTGTACGTGCCCTACACTACTTCTTACTGATGGATGGTTGGGGAAACATACCCTTTACATTGGAACCAATGACCAAACCTGAACAAAGATCCAGAGCTCAAATGTATGAATGGCTTGAACAGGAACTGATCGGAATAGAACCGGCCCTTTCCGAAGCAAAAGCAAAAAAATCGACAGATGCCGGTTATGGTCGTGTAGACAAAGCTGCCTGCTGGCTGTTGCTCTCACGCCTGTACTTGAATTCGGAAATTTATACAGGAACGGCCCAATGGCAAAAAGCAAAAGAATATGCCGACAAAGTAATAAAATCCTCCTACCGGCTCAATACTGTGGGAAAAGGCGGATGGACTGCCTATCAAATGTTATTCATGGGTGACAACGGGGAAACTGATGCTGCTTACGAAGCTCTTCTACCCTTACTTCAAGACGGTCTGACAACCACCAGTTGGGGTACTTCCCTGTTCTTGATAGCTGGTTGCTTTGATGGTGAGATGCATGCAAACCCTAATGACCTGACAGCCACCAACGGTGTTTCTGCACAAAACTGGGGCGGTAACCGCGCACGTCCTGACCTCATCCGCAAATTCTTCCCTCAGAATGATGCCCCCGAACTGCCAAGCTACGACATGTATGTAGCAGCCAAAGACGACCGTGCTTTATTCGACGGTGTGGGACGTACCTTAAACAATGAAGATGTATCTACCTTTAAAAGCGGTTATGCTATTGCAAAATTCACCAACTTCAAAACAGACGGTTCAGCCGGACATGATGCCACCTTCGCCGATACCGACTACTTCTTGCTACGTGTTGCAGAAGCCTATCTGACTTTTGCAGAAGCCGATGCTCGCTTGAATGGAGGAAACACTACATCTGAAGGTACACAAGCAGTTAACTCCATCCGAAGTCGTGCACATGCTTCTACCCGTACAAATGCATATAGCCTGGATGATATTTGCGATGAATGGAGCCGAGAATTCTATTTTGAAGGCCGCCGCCGTATGGACTTAATTAGATTCAACCGCTATGGAGGCAACAACAATTACACTTGGCAATGGAAAGGCGGATCTTATGAAGGACGTAGTTTTGATGCACATCTTAATATTTTTGCCATCCCGACCAATGAGTTGACTGCCAACTCCAATTTGACTCAGAACCCGGGATACTGAAAACTTTTTGTTTTATAAATATTAAATGAAAATACAATGAATAAAATACTTAAATCATTTTTGATTATCGGATTGGGACTGGGTATATTCACCGCATGTGATGATGATCGCGACTCCAACCCAACGCTAATCTCACCCACCGAATTTGTCCTAAACACTCCAGCTATCAGCGGTACAGTAATCGATTTGGCCAATTCTTCCTCTATCGAAATATCCTGTTCACAACCCGACTACGGCTTCCCCGCCAACGTTGGATACTATGTGCAAGTGGCATTCGATGAATCCATGACCGATTTTACAGAAATAGGTAATGTCAATGCAGGAACAAAAATCAGTATAGACGCACCTCTTTTAGCTAGTACACTTACAGATATGAAAGTAAACAAAGGTGCAACCGATGTTGATTTTCCGATGGATATAGCGGTCTATATCCGCTTAAGAGCAGTTATGATGACCAGTGATAACAAAGCAATAGAAGGAACCGAAATACTTTCCAATGTAGTGTCATTGAATAAAGTACATTTACTTTTCTCGCTTCCTCCGGTCAATACCCCCGAAAACTTATATATCGTAGGCGGATTTAACGAATGGAACTGGGATTCGGCAACCAAGATGATTCCCGTAAACGGTGCAACTCATGTATTCTGGTCTATGGTATGGATAGACGATGCCGGCATCAAATTCAATCAGAGCAAAGCTTGGGATGGAAATGAAACAGGATTTTCTGGTATAAACAGTATAAACGGCGATTTGGCAGGCAATATCAAAGACAACGGAGACAATATCGCTACTGATACTCCGGGATGGTACTTAATGGTAATCACCTCTTCCGTTTCGGGACGCAACCTCGTCTATGATATACAGTTTAACAAACCTGAAATATGGTTGATGGGACCTGTTGTAGGCAACAGCGACTGGAAAGAGCAGGCTGAAGGCTGGTTATGTACCATTCCCGATACTTTTAACGCTTCTTTTGTCTCACCTGCTTTTGCTGCCAGTGTCCCGGGTGGCGATGGTGACGGTGTGCGTGCATACGTAAAAATTCCTACCTTTGAGTGGTGGAAGAGCGAGTTCATGGTCTTCGACGGCAAAATTGAATATCGTGCCAACGATGGAGACCAAGCACGAGTAGCAGGCAAAGCGGGACAGCAGCTCTACCTGAACTTCGCTACCGGCGAAGGCGAAATCAAATAATAATCTTTTTAATTGAATCAAGATGAAAAATATATCAATCCATTCATTAATCGGTCTGACTGTTCTGTGCATGTCTTCATGCACAGATGATTACACTGATTGGGCAACTCCTCAAGCCAACGAACAAGAAGCTGCAATAACCCTTCCCGATTTCTCGGCATCCAAGGTCGATGACATCAATTTATCCAATCCGGGGAGCAGCATCAAATTGTTCACTCTATCTAATGCCACACTTCCCGAAGGATATACCTTGGGCAATGTACGGGTAGAGCTCTCTACCGAGAAAGGTAAGGCAGGAGAACTGGAATCCAATACAGACGGAATGATTGACAGCCTGACCATTCAGAAGCTGGTAGTGGAAACTTACGGGAAACGTCCTATAGCGCGTCCCTTCATTGCCCAAGTATATGCCAATGCCATAAAAGACGGACAAGCCTTATTGGTAAATGCCGGTTCGTTTGACGTAAATTTCACTCCGGCCGCACCATTTATTGACACCGGTTACTATCTTGTAGGCGACATGTTCACAATAAAGAACGACAAGGATGAAACCTCGGTAAATGGTTGGAGCGCTGACGGCATGGTGGGATTCAGCCATTCGGGAACAGACGTTTATGAAGATTCCAAATTTTCCATCGTATTCACCACAACCGCTGATAATCAATGCTGGAAAATTATTCCGAAGACCAATACCGAGGGAGAATTCTGGGGAGCTGGTGTATTGGGAACCGTAACCGATGGAGATACCGCTACCGAAGGAACACTTACAACAAACAATCCACAAGCCGGCATGATAACTCAAGCCGGCATGTATAGAATGACATTGGATATGATGGAATACACCTACACACTGGAAGAGCTGGGTTTCGCTCCTTACATCTATGAAATAGGTAATAACACCTCATGGTCAGGTACTTGCCCGCTAGCCGGAATAAACTTTGATGGCAAATACAGAGGTTTCGCCTATTTGAACGGAGAATTCAAATACAAGCCGAACCCAGAAAAAGATAACTGGACAGGCGATTGGGAAAAAGTAAGTGGTGATGCTCTGGCAGGTACACTTGATGAAAACGGTGCAGGAAATATCGACGCTCCGGAAGCAGGGTTCTACATGATGGAAGTGGATTTGACTGCCATGACTTACAAGCATACCCTCATCTCAACTCTCGGAGTGATAGGTAGCGCCACCCCATCCGGATGGGATGCCGATACCGACATGACTTACAACGAAGAAGATGGAAGTTGGAATCTGACCACCAACCTAACGGATGGTGAAATCAAAATCCGCGCCAATAATGACTGGGACATCAACTGGGGTGGTTCGATAGCCGAACCGACTTTCAATGCCGGCAACATCGCTGTTACGGCCGGAAACTATACCATCAGGTTCATCCCTCAATGCGACGGCATGAACCTGTTGACCCTAACTAAGAACTAATCAATACAAGTATAGGTACGCTTCTTGTATCCTCCCCGTACCTATACCGACAAAAGGCGGTTTACGGCTTGCGGAATTTCCGTAATACTGTACTCCGCCTTATTCTTTTACCCCTTATAAACAAAGAAACCATGAAACGAATCCATCTCTTTCTAGTAGGTATACTATTCCTGCTTTGCTTGGTACCTCTGTCACAAGCCTGTTCTGACGATTCGCCGGAAATACCGGTTCCTCCGACTCCCGAAAACCCTGATCCTCCTACCGCCACTTGGAAAAATATCACTGCCGCCCCCGACAATTGGGATGGTACCAAGCGTGCCGACATCTCCTATCAATTATTAGTTTACTCCTTTGCAGACAAAGACGGTGACAAATACGGCGACCTCAACGGACTCATTGACAAGCTGGATTACATCAACAGCCTCGGAGTGACAGCCCTCTGGCTCTCCCCCATCCATCCTGCCATGTCCTATCACGGCTATGATGTGACAGACCATACCAAAGTCAATCCCAAACTAGGTACAGAGGCCGACTTCGACCGCCTCATCACCGAAGCCCACAAGCGCAACATAAAAATATACCTGGATTATGTAATGAACCATACGGGCAAAGCCCACCCTTGGTTCAAGGAAGCCACCTCATCTACTGATAATCTTTATCGTAGCTACTATCTCTTCTCCCAATCTCCTCAAACAGAGATAGCAGAAGGAAAAATAGCCATGATACCCAAAGAAGAATATGCCGCCAATGAATGGTTCGCAACCTCCTCCGAAGATACAGAAGTAAAAGGCATCTATACATTCAGCCTCGACTGGAGCAAAGCCTCGCAACCCACCGTCACAGTAACCCGGGCCGAAAAAGCCGATGCGGACAACCCTGACCCCGGCACAAACGGAGCCAAATACCTTTATTTCGGAGAAGGCATATGTAAAAAATTCTATGACAAAGGGAACAACCATTATGAACTGACCACAGACTTCGTGTCCTCTTGGGGATTTCTAATCCGCACTAGTAACGATCCTTCTTGGCCTGCAGGAACTAAATACGGTGCTACTTCTGCTTCCCACAAAGTCACTTTGGGAACTGCATTCACTCTTGATAACAAAACAGCGGCCGATATTCTGTTCGATTCCATGAACTTATGGTATTATCATTCCCAGTTTGCCACCGACTACTTTGCCGACCTCAACTATGGTGCGGTGGAACAAGCCACTTCTTCCCCTGCGTACATAGCCATGGCAAACAGTGCCAAAGGATGGATAGACCGAGGTGTGGACGGACTGCGGCTGGATGCTGTCAAGCACATCTACCACAGTGCTACCAGCAACGAAAATCCCCGTTTCCTGAATATGTTCTACGAAGACATGAACACTTATTACAAGCAAAAAGGACACACGGACAATTTCTACATGGTGGGTGAAGTACTGTCCGAATACAACGAAGTAGCCCCCTATTATGCCGGTCTGCCCGCTTTGTTCGAGTTCTCTTTCTGGTATCGTCTGGAATGGGCTCTCAATAATGCCACCGGATGTTATTTCACCAAAGACATCCTGAACTATAGGCAAGAATATGCCGCCTATCGTCCCGGGTACATCGCAGCAACCAAACTAAGCAACCATGATGAAGATCGTGCAGCCTCCAAGCTAGGTAAATCTACCGCCAAGGAGAAATTAGCAGCCGCTGTCCTGCTCACTACTCCCGGCTCACCTTATATTTATTATGGTGAAGAACTAGGATTATACGGCACCAAAGACAAAGGAGATGAATATGTACGCGGACCTATGTTGTGGGGAGACAGTTATACCACCCACTATACCGACAAAATAGATGCCACAGTAAGCACAAACATCCCCGATGTAACCAAACAGACGGCAGACCATCAGTCAGTATTGAATACCTACTTGATCTTTACCGCATTGCGTAACACCTATCCAGCGCTGGCCCAAGGAACCATGACCCGTCATGCTCTGTTCAACGAATCGGGAGAGGGAGAAAAAAAATACAAAAGTATTGCCGCCTGGTACATGACTAAAGATAGCGAGAAACTATTGGTTATTCATAATTTTGGCAATTCTGAAATAGAGATTCCCTTGACGGACAGGACGGAGAAAGCTATCGCCGTATCCGGAAATGTACAGGAGAAGGAAGACCATGGAAACTTTTATTTAAAACTAGACGGATATGCCTCCGTTGTCTATCTTCTAAAAAACTAATATACGAAAACACATGAAAGAAATATATCATAACCTCAAGAATTATATGCTAACCGCTTTGCTGGTATTATCCTCGTCAGCTTGCGGAAGCCACGGCAACGAACAGTCCGGAACAGATAATTCCGATACACCAGCACCTTCCAAAACCAGTTTTACTCAAGGAGCCGACATCAGTTGGGTGAGTGAAATGGAAAAAAAAGGGTTGAAGTTTTACAATCATGAAGGCATAGAAACCGACTGCTTCCAACTGATGAAAGAGCTGGGCATAAATGCCATCCGCCTGCGCGTATGGGTAAATCCCAAAGACAGATGGAACAGTAAACAAGACGTTGTGAACAAAGCCCGACGAGCCAAAGAACAAGGTCTGGATGTCATGGTAGACTTCCATTACAGCGACTCATGGGCTGATCCCGGACAACAGTTCAAGCCCAAGGCATGGATCGGCAAATCAGTAGCGGAACTAAAGACGGCCATTGCCGCCCATACCATCGACATCTTGCAAGCATTAAAGGCGGAAGACATATCCCCACGATGGGTACAAGTGGGTAACGAAATCCGTCCAGGAATGTTGTGGGATGAGAATGTCGCACTCAGCGGTGCATTCTATGATATCCGAGAATGTGATGTCAAAGGCTTAAACAGTACCAATGAGCGAGTGAAATATCCACAAAACACACAAAATCTGGCCGAGTTTGTCAATACCGGCTACGATGCCGTAAAAAAAATCTTCCCCCAAAGTATCGTTATTGTTCACATAGACAATGCCTGGGACGACTTAACTTGGTGGTTCAAGCAGTTCAAAGAAGCTGGAGGAAAATTGGATATGATTGGCCTGTCACACTATCCACAAACTCATTCCACAAAATTATGGCAAGAAATGAACTTGTTAGCATTAAAACACATCAGCCAACTAGCAAAGACTTTCCAAGTAAAAGTCATGATAACCGAAATAGGGGTAAAACAAAATGATTCCGCTTCCGCCCAAGTCCTTGCCGATTTTATAAACAAAGCCCGAGACATGGAATCTTGCGCTGGTGTATGGTACTGGGAACCGGAATGTTACGAATGGAACGGATATGATATGGGAGCCTTTGACAAAAACGGAAAACCCACAGCCATTATGAATGCATTCCAATCATCTACAAAAAGAAAGTAAAGATAACTCATAATCTTCCTGTTAATAATCGATAACCTAGAAGCCTAATATATGTATATAGGCTTCTAGGACTAACCGTGCAAGAGTTAAAAAGAGTATCCTAAAGAAATCCAAAACGTATTTCTGGCAAGACATTCATGTCCCGCAAACATCCACGCAAAATCCAAATGCACACCTGCATATTCCACTCCTGCCCCGGCCGTAGCATAACTGGCATCTCCTTTATTCTTATCACCATAATGATAACCGCCACGCAACATGAGATGCTCCATCCATGCATATTCCGCCCCGGCACTTACATTTAACGCCTGTACATCATCGGGGGAAAGCCTGTAACCCAGATCAGCGGTCAAAGTCAACCTATGCATTGATGCAAAAGGCAAGTCAGCAGCACCTCCTACTTTGACCATTGCAGGAAGAGCCTCTTTAGAGGTTAGGTATTTTATTTTCGGTCCAAGATTACTCGCATGAATCCCGACCGACCAACCGGCACCTTCCCAATCCTTTATCTCACGCTTATATAATATCCCCAAATCAAAAGCCACAGAACTCGCACCGTTGCTATTTCCTATCTTACCCATATCCGAATACAGATATTTAAAAGTAGCGGAAACCGAAAGATTCTTTATGACCTCGTATGCATAACCTGCCGCCACAGCTATTTCTTTGGGATGTATTCCCGAAGCATCCTCCCCTATTCCATCCATCTCCGGATAGCCGAAATAACGGAAACCTAACAGAATGGCATTGCGCTTATTAATTTTATAAAAACCGCCTAAACTATGAAGAGAGTATCCATACTCATAGTCACGCATCCACGGGGAATAAGTATACGTAACCCCACCTTTGTGCATGGCCTCCGATAAAGTTGCCGCACCATTATGGAAAACGGCATTATTTCCCCTCGAAATCGCCACACCGGCACCTCCCATGGCTGCGCTGCGTGCATCAACCGGTATAGTCAGATAGTTTGCCGCTCCGGTATTGACAGGTCCGGAATCCTCTTGTCCATAAGCTTTAATAAAAGTTATGCCTATTATAAACAGATATAGTCCTATTCGTTTCATGTCCTATTTCATTTTATCAGGATTAGTACTTGATAAATTTCTCTCTGATCTCCATCCCGTTCGCTCGGTACACCAATGTATAATATCCGGCAGAAAGCTTGGTTATGTCCACAGAATGCAAGGAGGCGGCTTCAAGTTCCAAATGAAGACTCAGCACCTTATTGCCAATGCCATTATACAAAGTCAGTTCTCCATTACCAGCCATACTGCTGCTTACACTAAATATCAGAGTATTATCAGTTACCTGATTGGACTTCAATGTAAAAGGATGAAGATTAGAAACATCTATCTTTAAAGCAGCTGTGGCATCCACGCATCCGTGCCCCAACTGGCCGGTATACCTCGGATTATATTCATCCAAATCGTATGCGCTTTGATAGAGGATTTCCTTCAGAGTTTCCGGTGTAAAACCTTTCTTGCCTACCCCATACTTCTCTATCACCAGTGCTGCCACACCGCTGACCAGCGGACACGCCATAGATGTACCGGCCAGATATTCATAATTACCGGCCAGTTTTGTAGTCGTACTCCATATCCGCCCATCTCCGTTCAATGCTCCTCCGGGAGCAGAAATATCCATATATGTACCATAATTGGAATAAGAAGCCTTTCTATAATCGGCCTCAATGGCTGCAACCGCAACTACCTTGTCATAATCAGCCGGCGCCGCTATCCTGGGGTCAGAAGTATTCGCATTGCCTGATGCAAACAATACAATCCCTCCTTTCATTGGACTTCCGTCAAGTTGCTCTCCGTTGTTATCACATCCGGCATATTTTATAAAGTAATCAATGGCTTCCTTATGTACAGGATTAATATATGAAGAGGTATTCCTCCCCGTTCCGACAGCGTATCCCCAACTATTCTGACTGATAACAGCTCCATTATCAGCACCATATTTAATAGCGGCAGCAATAAACGGATCAGAAGCGACTTCTCCTCCAGTGGAAGTCAGACTTTTTAAAATTTGGCAACTCATGAGTTTCACCCCACTGCCGGGAGTTCCGTTCCCTCCTGCAATGCTGCTGATACCTGTTTCATTATTATTTGTCGCACCAATAGTACCCGCCACATGAGTTCCGTGACGATGAGGGACCAAAATTGCATTATCATCTACAAAATTATAACCATGTACATCATCTATATACCCATTGCCATCATCATCTATACCATTCTTTGGTATCTCACCCGGATTCGTCCATAAATTATCCTGCAAATCAGGATGCTCCTGATTAATGCCGCCATCTACAACCGCTACAATAATAGCCGGATTCCCATTGTATTGTTTCCACACATCAACTAAACGGATATCCGCACCTTCCCTCTGCCAGGATTCTGTACCGGGATTATCAAAATACCATTGTTTGGATAAATCCGGATCATTGAACAACCACTCCCCCACTCTGATACCATACATATCCCATACTGTTTCCGGCCTTGCCCTGGAAACTATCTTAGGAACAGGAACAGCCATTTCAATACCATCTAGAAAAGCTACTTCAGCAGCTGCACGAGTCGCTGATGTGTCTTTGGAGAACCAAACATTGTACCATAAATGAAGCCCCTCCTTACGAGTACGTTCTTCAAATTTGCCGGCGTAGGGAAACGTACGTTCCATTCTCTCTATTTTCAAAGAAGAGGCAGCCCGGTCCAACACCTTAATTCCTGTCCTTACCGTGTTGCCAATACTCCTTATCTGCACCTCTTCTGTAGGTTCTTCTTTCAGTTTCACATAAATACAACCCTGAAGTGCATCTTCATCTGATAAATCAAAAATCAGCTGATTCCCTTCCGGTTTATCGGAAACAGAAGGAATTTCTTCTTGATGGCACGAGGCTATCAATATAATCATCAGAAAAAAAAGGACAGTCTTTTTCATTATAATATTCTGTGTTGTTAGTTGAAGTAATTAATTATTTCACAAATATAGCGTATTTCCCCGGTCTTGCAATGAAAAGGGGAAACAACCTCATTGAAATAAAAAGGTAAGCCTTTTTTCTTGTATTTTTGTCCGGCTGCGTTCATTGCTTCACCTTGGTGAAGAAGCGATTTCACTTAGGTAAACAGCCGTTGTCACATGGGTGAAGCAGTTGCTTCACCCATGTGAAATATCAAACGGAACGGAGTGAAGATATGATAAGGAACATCAAAAAACGGGAATAGAGTAAACCAACCCGACAGAAATACGTTGCGTGTCCGGACTCGTGCTTCCCAAAGCCTGCGCACGCCGGGTCAAATGATGCCCTTTATATAAAAGATGGGCAAAGATAAGCAGTTCACTATTACGCATCGGGAAATATTCCACACACGCCTGCGCATTCCATGTAGTACGATAAAGCCCTTTCTCAAAATGCCCGTTTGCTTTATAAATGCCTGCCCTCTCATAAGCGCCTTTCAAATAAAGATTCCAATTGGGATGAACGCGATAGTCAAAGTTTACCACGGTACTAAAGTATTCCGCATTCTGCGCCGTGGACGGAGCTGTTAAAACAGGACCTTGCAAATCACTGATAATGCCTTTGCTATCCAGCCCTTCACGAGAATACATTAAATCAATATAAGCAATAACAGGGCCTTTCTCATAAATATTACCCGCCGTAAAACAACAAAGATTCTTACCTTCCGCCAGCTGCCCATATGAGGCCGCATATCGTAATTGTACCGCGTTATCAAAGAAGAACCCGTTCCAATTGACTGTTGACAGAACAGGAACTTTAGCTTTTTCCACTCCTTGCGGCAAACCGTAAAGATAGGTTTCATCATTTTCTCCACTACGGTTATTTACTACCTGAAGCACCAACTCATTGGTGGATGACAGATTGAATCTTCCCGCCACTCCTGCCTGATAACAACTGATGTTATCATTAAACTCACTATACTCGCGGACTTTGATGGCATTGACATAATATTCATAGCCACCCAAAGCGATATCTTGTTTTCCGGCAGTCAACGTGAATTTATCAGACATTTTCCAATTCACCAAAGCATACTCAATGGAAGAGGACAAATTATCCAACGAGTGGGGATTGCTGTATTTATTAAACGACTGACGGAAATGATAAGAAAATTGTTTACTGAAAGAACCTAATATCTCCAGTTTTACACGATTCAGTTTAAAAGAGGCATCCTCTAAATCTCCTTCAATAAAGTTGGCAACTCCCGAAGTGGAGAATTGCAGGTTCATGTGTGCCGAAAGATTCGGATTGCTATTAGGAAACAAACGTCCCACCAAACTACGGATAGAATCATCCGGACTGATTAACGGCTGTTCTTGCGCCTTCAAAGTCAATACGACGCATAATAAGATACAGCATGACAAGAGTAGTCTTTTCATGGGGTATTTTCGTAGTATTAAATTTCGGTTAATGTAATAAATCAGGGATAATAAAACCGAAGATGCTTAAATCATTCCTCTTTTCTTCAATTCTTCTGCCGCAACCTCCAGCTCTTTATACCATTCTTCACCAAATTTCCGCACCAACGGTTCCTTTAAGAACTTGTATACAGGAAGGTTCTCTTTTTTTCCCAATAACACGGCGGCTTTACATACATCCCAACGATGATAATTCACCGCTTTATAAGGGCCATAATCACCTATACGGATGGGATAAAGATGACAAGAGATTGGTTTATAGAAATCGGTCTTACCTGCCCGGAAGGCTTTCTCGATGGCACAATAACAATACCCTTTCTCGTCATAACAGGTAAATACACAATCTTTCTGATTGACGATGGAAGTTACCAAATCGCCCTCTTCATCTGTATAAACCACTCCCTGCTTATCAATCACCGTCCGTGCCTCGGGTGAAAGCTCGTCCCAAATAACAGGAAGCACCTCTTCCAGTTTTTCCACTTCATCCAATTCCACCGGTGCACCGGCATCTCCCTCTATGCAGCACTCACCTTTGCAGGCATCGAGATTACAAAGAAATTTCTCACGAAACACATCAAGGGAGATTACAACATCATCTATCTGTATCATCTCTTATTAAATTAAAATGTCATTCCGGACAAAGTGACGAATCCATGCTTCATTACAGATTCCTCACCTTGTTCAGAATGACAAATAAATATACTTTCTACATTATTTTATCAAATCCCGTCCGGTCATGTCGGCAGGCTGGGGCATGCCCAAAATGTGCAAGATAGAAGGAGCAACATCTGCCAATACACCATTTTCCACTTTAGCATTCTTGTTCTCTGTTACATATACAAATGGAACAGGGTTCAAAGAGTGAGCCGTATTAGGTGTACCATCTTCATTCAGTGCATGGTCGGCATTACCGTGGTCGGCAATAATGATTACTTCATAATCATTAGCCTTGGCAGCTTCCACTGTATCTTTCACGCACTCGTCAATAGCCTTCACTGCTTTTTCAATAGCGTCATAGATACCTGTATGACCTACCATATCACCATTAGCGTAATTCACGACAATGAAATCGAATTTCTGGGTCTTGATGGCTTCTACCAATTTATCCTTCACTTCATAAGCACTCATCTCAGGCTTCAAGTCGTAAGTAGCCACTTTCGGAGATGGAACCAAGATACGCTCTTCGGCATCATACGGAGTTTCACGACCACCATTGAAGAAGAAAGTCACGTGAGCATACTTTTCCGTTTCTGCAATGTGTAACTGAGTCTTACCGTTAGCAGCCAGATATTCACCCAACGTATTTTGAACATTTTCCTTGTCGAACAGAATATGAACACCCTTGAAAGACGCATCATACGGAGTCATGCAATAAAACTGCAAGCCCGGAATAGTATGCATACCTTGTTCCGGCATATCCTGTTGAGTCAGCACAACAGTCAATTCCTTGGCACGGTCGTTACGGTAGTTGAAGAAGATAACCACATCACCTTCTTTGATGGTACCGTCTACGGTAGAATTATTGATCGGTTTGATGAATTCATCTGTAACACCTTCATCGTATGATTCCTGCATAGCCTGAACCATATCGGTGGCTTGCTTTCCTTTACCTTCAACCAACAGGTCGTATGCTTCTTTCACACGTTCCCAACGCTTGTCACGATCCATAGCATAGAAGCGACCAACGATAGAAGCGATTTTACCGGCTGATTTTTCACAGTGCGCAGTCAGTTGTTCGATAAAGCCTTTACCACTCTTCGGGTCTGTGTCACGACCATCCATAAAGCAGTGGATAAATGTATTTTCAATGCCATATTCTTTAGAGATATCGCAAAGTTTGAACAAATGATCGAATGAACTGTGTACACCACCGTTTGAAGTCAATCCCATAAAGTGGATGTTCTTGCCATTTTCCTTTGCGTAAGAGAAAGCGGAAACAATCTCGGGATTCTTCATTATGCTGTTGTCGGCACATGCACGGTTAATCTTTACCAAATCCTGATAAACGATACGTCCTGCACCGATATTCAAGTGTCCTACTTCGGAGTTACCCATCTGTCCGTCGGGCAAACCAACGTTCTCACCGCTAGCCTGCAATTCAGAGTGCGGATAGTTTGCCAACAGAGAATCCCAGTAAGGAGTGGGAGTGTTAAAGATTACATCGTCTTTACCTTGATCGCCGATACCCCAACCATCAAGAATCATTAAAAGGGCTTTTTTACTCATAATCTTATTTTGTTTAAAGTTTATCCTTGCTTTTTCCGGGTGCAAAGGTACAAAAAAGCCCTGTCAATGAATAATGTTTCACCTATTTTTTATAGAGGAAGTTCGATGATAAAATGCAGTCCGTCTTTAAATTCCATATCCCGAGTCAATTTTGCATTCATACGCCCGGCAATCATTTCACAAACCAGCAAAACAATATCCGGCGCACCGGCAAGACACGACTCCCTCCCTTTGTTCTGTAATGCGGTTAATATACTTCGGCAAATACTCTAATTATATTATTTGATTAGTACGTACTACACATTCTTCCGGAAATCGATATAGAAGCTTCGATTCTTGTGTTATAAAACATACCTTTTCATCTTGCTGTTTATGAATAAATTGCATTCCTTTGCATCGGGACAGTTCAGCACAGTTTGCATTGTCCGCGTAAAACCTTAAACAGTTCATGAAAGTTACCTTTGGACAGCAGACCACTAAAGTGAAACAACTGGCTGATTTACTCAGTCAGGAGATTTCCATGGGCAAATATAAATCGGACTGCACATTACCGTCCATCAACAAACTGAGCCGTGAGTATCAAGTGTCGCGGGATACGGTGTTCAAAGCATTCATTGATTTAAAAGACCGGGGAATAATAGACTCTACTCCGGGAAAAGGTTACTACGTTACCAACAAGCTTACAAACATTCTGCTTCTGCTGGACGAATATTCTCCCTTTAAATACTCGTTATATAATAGTTTTATCAAAAAACTATCCATCAACTACAAAGTAGATTTATTGTTTCATCAATATAATGAACGACTTTTCAATACCATCTTACGTGAATCAATAGGCAGATACAATAAATACATTGTGATGAACTTCGACAATGAGAAACTATCCCCCCATCTTTACAAAATAGATTCGTCTAAGTTGCTGCTGTTGGATTTCGGGAAGTTCGATAAAAAGGATTATTCATACGTATGTCAGGATTTTGACGATTCCTTTTATCATGCATTGGCCGCATTGAAAGAACATCTGAGAAAATATCAGAGACTAGTACTTTTATTTCCCGAAGACATCAAACACCCCCGTAGCAGTTGTCAGTATTTCAATTGTTTCTGTCAGGATTATCACATTGATTCAGCCATTGTGGAAAATACAGACCGGATACAAGTCCGTAAAGGAGAAGTATACATTGCAATCCGTCAGATAGAGGTAGTCAATATAATCAAGCAAAGCCGGACAACCGGGCTGAAATGCGGAGAAGATTTCGGACTGATAGCCTACAATGACACTCCTGCCTACGAGGTAATAGACCAAGGGATTACGGTACTCAGTATCAACTGGGAAGAGCTGGGGCGGAAAGCCGCAGAATTTGTACTAACCGGACAGGAAATAAGAACTTATCTCCCTACCGAAGTCCATTTAAGAAATTCAATTTAACAACTAAAACCTATGTATATCATGAAAAAGTATCCTAAAATCGGGATTCGTCCCACTATCGACGGCCGCCAGGGTGGTGTCCGCGAAAGCCTTGAAGACAAGACTATGAACCTGGCAAAAGCTGTTGCCGAACTGATTTCATCCAACTTGAAAAACGGTGACGGAAGCCCCGTGGAATGTGTAATAGCAGACAGCACCATCGGTCGTGTAGCCGAAAGCGCCGCTTGTGCCGAGAAATTCGAACGCGAAGGAGTAGGTGCCACCATTACCGTAACCAGTTGCTGGTGCTATGGCTCCGAAACAATGGATATGCACCCGCACTGGCCGAAAGCAGTCTGGGGATTCAACGGCACAGAGCGTCCGGGAGCCGTTTATCTGGCTGCCGTATTAGCCGGGCACGCACAGAAAGGGCTGCCTGCATTCGGTATTTACGGACACGATGTACAAGATTTGGATGACAACACGATTCCGGCCGATGTAGCAGAAAAACTATTGCGTTTCGCCCGTGCCGCCATGGCTGTAGCCAATATGCGCGGAAAAAGCTATCTTTCTTTCGGTAGTGTCTGCATGGGTATCGCCGGCTCTATTGTCGATCCTGACTTTTTCCAGGAATATCTGGGAATACGTAATGAAAGCGTGGACGAAACTGAGATCCTGCGCCGTATGGAAGAAGGAATCTATGACCATGAAGAATATGCCAAGGCAATGGCCTGGACTGAAAAATATTGCAAGCCCAACGAAGGGGAAGACTTTAAGAACCGTCCCGAAAAGCGCAAAACCCGTGAAGAGAAGGATGCCGACTGGGAATTTATTGTAAAAATGACTATCATCATGCGTGACTTGATGGTCGGCAACCCGAAATTGCTTGAAATGGGATTCAAAGAAGAAGCTATCGGCCATAATGCCATCGCAGCCGGCTTCCAGGGGCAACGCCAATGGACTGACTGGAAACCAAACGGTGACTTCAGTGAAGCACTGCTCAACACCACTTTCGACTGGAACGGCATTCGCGAAGCATACGTTCTGGCTACCGAAAATGATGCTTGCAATGGTGTTGCCATGTTATTCGGTCACCTGCTGAGTGGCTGTGGACAGATGTTCTCCGACATCCGTACTTACTGGAGCCCCGAAGCAGTAAAACGTGTCACCGGCAAAGAACTTACCGGAATGGCTAAAAACGGTATCATCCATCTTATCAACTCTGGTGCAACCACTCTGGACGCTACCGGTGAGAGCCATAATGAAGCGGGAGAGCCCTGCATGAAGCCCAACTGGGAAATGACTGAAGCCGATGTCGAAGCTTGTCTGAAAGCTACAACCTGGTATCCGGCAGATCGCGACTATTTCCGTGGAGGCGGTTTCTCTTCCAATTTCTTGTCTAAAGGCGGTATGCCTGTCACCATGATGCGTCTTAATCTGGTAAAAGGCTTAGGCCCAGTATTGCAACTGGCAGAAGGCTGGACAGTAGATATTGATCCGGAAATCCATCAGGTACTGAACATGCGGACAGACCCCACATGGCCTACTACTTGGTTTGTACCCCGCCTATGCGACAAACCTGCATTCCGTGATGTCTATTCGGTAATGAACAACTGGGGAGCCAACCACGGCGCCATCAGCTATGGACACATCGGACAGGATTTAATAACTCTGGCATCTATGCTACGTATTCCTGTTTGTATGCATAATGTAGAAGACGACAAGATTTTCCGCCCGGCATCATGGAATGCCTTCGGTATGGATAAGGAAGGTTCCGACTACAGAGCTTGCTCAACTTACGGACCCATTTATAAATAGTTAATAAATTGAGAATTGAAAATTAAAAACAGAGAAAAGGTTATATGCCTCTCCTTTTTGTTTTCAATTCTCATTTCTTAATTTTTAATTCTCAATCTTTAATTTAAGAAATGAAAGATACAGATCAACCCATCCTGTACAAAGATGGAGTCAGCTACGTACTACCGTTTATATTAGTCACCTGCTGCTTCGCCCTGTGGGGATTCGCCAATGATATCACCAATCCGATGGTAAAAGCATTCTCTAAAATCTTCCGGATGAGTGTCACCGATGGCGCATTGGTGCAAGTTGCCTTCTATGGCGGATATTTCGCCATGGCTTTTCCGGCAGCTATGTTTATCCGTAAATACTCTTATAAAGCCGGTATCCTGCTGGGATTGGGACTTTATGCCGTAGGAGCCTTATTATTCTTTCCCGCTAAAATGACAGGCAGCTACTATCCGTTCTTATTAGCTTATTTTATTCTGACCTGCGGACTCTCCTTCCTCGAAACCAGTTCCAACCCTTACATCTTGTCCATGGGAACAGAAGCTACCGCTACCCGACGTCTCAATCTGGCACAATCGTTTAACCCTATGGGCTCTTTACTGGGAATGTATGTAGCCATGAACTTTATCCAGGCGAAACTAAATCCGATGGATACGGCAGAACGAGCCCAACTAAACCCGGCAGAATTTGCAATGGTAAGAGATGCGGACCTGTCCGTACTGATCGCTCCTTATCTCACTATCGGAATAGTCATATTAGTTATGCTTCTAGTGATACGTTTTACCCAAATGCCCAAAAATGGTGACCAGTCTCACAGTATCAATTTCGGTCCCACACTGAAGCGTATCTTCTCCATCCATCATTACCGCGAAGGAGTGGTGGCACAATTCTTCTATGTAGGTGCGCAGATTATGTGTTGGACCTTCATCATCCAATACGGCACACGCCTGTTCATGTCACAAGGTATGGAGGAAAAAGCTGCCGAAGTACTATCACAAGAATATAATATCATTGCGATGGTTATTTTCTGTATCAGCCGTTTTATCTGTACCTTCATCTTGCGCTACCTCAATCCAGGTAAATTATTGGCCATACTTGCCATTGCGGGTTGCTGCTTCACCGCCGGAGTCATCTTCTTCCAGGATATCTGGGGTATGTACTGCCTGGTAGCTGTTTCAGCCTGTATGTCATTAATGTTCCCCACGATCTATGGCATAGCGCTTACCGGATTGGGAGATGATGCAAAGTTTGGAGCAGCCGGCCTGATTATGGCTATTTTAGGAGGTTCCGTACTTCCTCCTTTACAAGCAAGTATTATTGATATGAATACCATTTGGAATATGCCAGCCGTAAATGTTTCATTTATCCTGCCATTTATCTGTTTTGTGATAATCACTATTTATGGACATCGCTCTTATCAACGGGGAAAATATTGATATGCTGAATAAGACCATTGTAAAAAAGTGAAACGAAGAATCTGTTACTACTCATATGAATCAAACAGATTCTTCGCTTTATTTTCAACCAAGTAGAATGAAATGTAAAGAAGTTATCCCATCCTCCTATATATTCTTCAAATTAGAAAGGAATCTCTAATTGGGGATCTGTTCCCAACAAATTAAAAGTCATCCGATGATATGGCGTTGTTCCATGTTCACGGATAGCCGCACGATGCTTTTTAGTAGGATAACCTTTATTACTATTCCAATCATAAAAAGGATATTCTTTATGCAGTTCATTCATATAATCATCACGATAGGTTTTCGCCAGAATAGATGCAGCGGCAATAGAAAGATATTTTCCATCTCCTTTTACCACAGTAGTATGCGGCAAATCCTGATACTTTTTAAAACGATTCCCATCAATCAACAAATGTTGGGGACGAATTTTCAATTGATCCACAGCACGATGCATTGCCAGAAAAGACGCATTAAGGATATTTATCTCGTCTATCTCTTCAGGAGTCACTACACCTACAGCCCATGCCAATGCTTCTCTTTCCACAATCTCTCGCAGCGCATAACGCTGATGCTCCGTCAGTTGCTTGGAATCATTCAGCAATTCATTCTTAAAATCTACAGGTAAAATAACAGCTGCTGCATATACAGATCCTGCCAGACATCCCCTGCCCGCCTCATCACAACCGGCCTCTATCAGATCTTTATTCAAATAAGGTAATAACATAGCTCATCTTTATTGTTGCTTGCAAAGATATTCTTTTAAAAGAGAAACAAGAGTGTCTTTTTACAAAGAAAATCACTATTTTTGCAAAAATACGCTTGATTATGAAAAACAACCTACTTGTATATATTCTCCTTTGCCTGCTGAATCTCTCATGGGCTAATGCCCGTAATAAACAACAAGAAGCCGAGGCACTGATTAAAAAGTCGGTTGAAGCCTTATACAATAATCCGAAGCAGGCCAGTTACTATGCTGCCAAGGTTATTGAATTGTTTCCTGAAGAAAGGCAAAATGATCAAAAAGCCGAAGCAATGTTCTATTACAGTCAGGCAGAAAAGCTATTAGGCAATTTTGATGTGAGCATCAAAAATCTATATGACGCATTGGAGTATGCAACTCCTGCCAATAAAGAGCTGAATGGACAAATTTACGCACTGATAGGAGCACTCTATTGTAAACTGACCGACTATAACAAAGCGATCGAAATGAATGAGAAAGCCATCTCAATCTTTAAATCCATCGGAGATTCCATTTCTATCGCACTATGCTACAATGATCGTGGCATCATCCATTATTCCATGAATGAGTTCAACACAGCTGAACAATTCCTCAAACAAGCCCTTATAATAAACCGCAGTCAGAAAAATTTAAGAGGGATATCCGCCAATTTGAATAATCTATGTTTATATGAGGGTGATTTTAATGAAAAGCTAAGTTTAATTAATGAGGCCATTGTCATCAACAAGAACTTGAATTCTCAATGGTCATTAGGGGAAAACTATAACAATATGGGAAAACAATACTTCTATGCAAAACAATATAACAATGCCTTGATGGCTTTACAAAGAGCATACGAGGTCGCTTCTTCCATCAGTGCCAAAGAACTGATTTGTGATAATTACGAATATTTATCTTGGGTATACGATGCCCTTGGAGACCATAAAAACGCTTATAAATGCCTGATACAACTATATACCCTTAGCAAAGAATTGCAAAGTGGAAGTAAATTACGCATCGTAGAACAGGAAATTTCCCATAAACAATATCAAAACCAACAAAGGAAAGCAGAACTAAGAGAGCAAGCTTATGAAATAGAACTGCTGAAACGGAACCTGTTTGTACTAGTAATCATATTCATCTCATTGATAGTACTCAGTATATTTCTATACCAATGGTATAAACGCAAAAAGAATATGCAGTTAATGGTTACCCGCTATAATCTGGAGCAATCGGAACACGAATTGGCAGAACTTAAAGTACGACAGCAAGAACTCGAATTAAAATCTGTACAAAGCGCATTATACAACAGTCGTCAGGAAGCTACCAGTTTTGCTGTATTCCTGCATAGCCGCAATGAAATGCTGGAGAAAATCAGAGAAATGATAAAGCAAGGATATAAGATGGACCAACAGGCATTGATACCTCATCTGAAGAAAGTCAATGCTTTCATCAGCCAATATCAGAATGGAGATAAGACGAACAGCACCTTGCTGATGAATGTTGAAGAAAAGAACCAGGAGTTTCTTCAACGGCTATCCGAACGGCATCCCAATTTAACACAAGGAGAAAGATATCTAGCTACTTTATTACGGGTAAATCTATCTACCAAAGAAATCTCGATGCTCACAGGAAATGTTCCCAAAACAATCAACATGAATCGATATCGTTTACGTAAATCTCTAAACTTATCTTCGGAGGATGACTTGACAGACTATCTACAAAATATTTAAAGAACCTATATTTTTATAGTTTTTATCAAACAGCATTTTGTAGATATTATTTCTTTATATAGATCACTATATATCAATATATTACATTTATATTTGTAGATTAAAAAAAAGAGTTTTTTTATTCATTGTAGTTCATTTGTAGGGTATAATAATTAGGAATTTGCACATACAACCTATTACTTAGCGATGTGAAAAACAATTATTAACCTTAAAATTTATTCACATGAGTAAAAAGAATTATTTCAAGGAAAGAATCATGCTATTGATTCTACTCTTTGCTTTTATGACTCCTTTCGGTACATTAGCACAGACGATTCAACTGACTGGTCTGGTTACCGATGCTGCCAACGAACCTATTATTGGTGCCAGTGTAGTAGAGAAAGGTACAACCAACGGGGTCATCACAGACTTTGACGGTAACTTTGCATTAAGCGTATCCCCCAAAGCCACTATTATTATTTCTTATGTGGGCTATGCAACACAAGAAGTCCCTGTAAACGGAAAGACCAACATCCGGGTGACTTTGAAAGAAGATACTGAGATGCTGGATGAAGTTGTAGTGGTGGGCTATGGGACCATGAAGAAAAGTGATATGACCGGTGCTATTTCCTCAGTAGATGTAGACGATTTGGTAAAGCGCACCACAACCAACCCTGCAGAAGCATTGCAAGGTAAGATTGCAGGTGTAAACATTATGAAGGCTGGTGGTAATGCCGGTGCAGGTGTGCAGGTTAAAATCCGTGGTGTCAAAACGTTTGGTGACAATCAACCTCTTTATATCATTGATGGTTTTCCCGGTGATATTGAAAATGTGAATCCGCAAGATATTCAGTCAATGGAAGTACTGAAAGATGGTGCAGCCGCTGCCATCTATGGTTCGGTTGCTGCAAATGGTGTCATTATCGTAACTACCAAAAACGGTAAAAAGGGTGACATGAAAATTGATTTCAGCACTTATGTAAGCTTTACAAACGTAGCCAAAAAGCTGGAACTGCTAAATGCCGAAGAATACAAAAGTGTTCATAAACAAATGTATCAGAACTACATGAACCAGTATCCAGATGATACAGAGGTTACTATGCCCGCATTTGTAAATAAAAACACAGGAATAGATACAGACTGGCAGGATGCCATGCTAAGAGGTGGTGTTTCACAAAACTATATGTTCAGTATCCGTGGCGGTTCTGAAAATGCTCAATATTCACTTTCATATAACCATGCTGACGAAAAAGGTATTTTCTTAGGTAACAATTACCGTCAAGATAATGCACGTTTGAAACTCCACATGAGCAAATATATATTTGATATTGATGCTAACATCGCTTTCAAATTTACGGATAGCAAACAACCCGAATATTCCATTAAAGAAATGTACATGATTTCTCCGCTTGTTCCTATCTATGATGATACAAGAGAGTATGGCTTCGGCTTAAGTGACTTTGACGATCTGCCCAGTAACCGTAATGTTATGGCTGACCAGCATTATGAAAAATCTACCGACAAAAAATATCATACCACAGCCAATGTTGCCTTGACCATGAACTTCACCCCATGGCTGAATTTCAAGACAAGCTATGCATACAGAGGTGAGCACCAACGTCAGACTTATCATACTCCGGCCTATGTTGCCGACCCAAAAGCCAAACGTGACTATCCTTATCATAGCGAAACCACAGGATACTGGGAGGAACATGTATGGGAAAATGTATTAAGTTTTAATAAGACATTTGGAAAACACAACGTCAATGCAATGGCAGGTACTTCCATGACTGCCCGCAAATATACATGGAATTCTGTTGGGGTAGAAGGTAAAACCACTGTTTATAAAGTAGAAGACGGAAAATTGGTAACCAGTGAAATTCCAGGCGGATTTCTTGATCCATCTTTCTCAACTGTAGGTGCAGGAGCAGGTGGCACATTTGATGGTAGCGGAACAAAATGGAAATATAACCGCGCCTCTTTCTTCGGCCGACTGAACTATAATTATAATGACCGCTACCTGGTACAGGCAACTGTACGTTATGACGGTTCATCCAAGTTTGGTAAAGACAACCGTTGGGGTTGCTTCCCATCAGTGGCATTAGGCTGGAGAATCAGTCAGGAAGAATTCTTCCCGAAAGACATTGCATTGAATAATTTGAAGTTCCGTGTCAGTTGGGGACGTTTGGGTAATGAAAATGCTTTGGGATATTATGACTTCCTTGCGCTGATTAGTACATACAATGAAATGTATCAAGGATACGTGAAAGGCAACGGTGATAACGCATGGGCAGGAAGCATCGCTCGCGGATTGGAAAACCGTTCTTTGAAATGGGAAACAACGGATACCAAAAATATTGGTTTCGATTTCGGCTTCTTTAACAGCAAATTAACCGGTACATTAAACTACTACTATAACCAAACAGAAGATCTGTTGATAACAAAAGTTCTACCTCCTTCAGCAGGTATGACTAACCCCACCCTGAATGTCGGAAAGATACGCAATACCGGTTTCGAACTTGAATTAAACTGGGGAGATGCTATAAAAGACTTTGATTACAATATCGGTTTCAATATGAGTACCACCAAAAATAAAGTGGTTGAATTGTCAGATGCAGACCAAGTTCTTCAGGGTGAAGGATTGAAATATGGAACGGAGCATTTCCCGACAGAAACCAGAGTGGGCAAACCTATCGGTGCATTCTATCTTTATAGAACAGACGGTATCTTCCAAAGTATGGATGAAGTAAATGCCCATGTAAACAAGGATGGACAATTATTACAGCCTAATGCCCAACCGGGTGATATCCGTTTTAAAGATTTAGATGGTAATGGAAGCATAGACGCCGGTGACAAAGAATACTGTGGCTCAGGTATCCCGACATTGGAAGCGAACTTAAATCTGTCATTCGGCTATAAAGGATTTGACCTTTCAATCGTACTTGGCAGCGCATGGAACTTCAAATTGTATAACGGAAACAAATATTTCTATGAAGGTATGAAC
Source organism: uncultured Phocaeicola sp. (assembly GCA_958434805.1). Next base: position 67,204 of record CAUBDX010000003.1, on the reverse strand, counting down.
TCTAAATCAAATATGCTGAAGTCTACATTGAATGCATGGACTCCTGACAATAGAAATACGGATGTTCCCCGCGCAGTATATCAAGATCCGAACGGCAACATGAAAGAATCAGACAGATTCCTTGAAAACGGTGATTTTGTCCGTCTGCGTCAGGCACAGTTAGGTTATACTTTGCCCAAATCACTCATGCAGAAATTCTATATTGAGAAACTGCGTTTCTATGTAAGTGGTGAAAACTTGTTCACTATCACAGGCTATGATGGTATAGATCCTGAATTCTCTCGTGCCAGTGTGTTGAATACCGGTGTTGATAAATTGATTTATCCGTTTACCCGTTCATTCACCGTTGGAGCTCAACTTACATTCTAATCCTTTAAAGTAATAAGAAAATGAAGAAACTATTATACATAGCAAGTATCTGCATTGCAAGTTTATTTAGCGCTTGTGACGATTATCTCACGGTAGAATCTCCTGACCAGTTGACATCAAGCAGTTTTTGGCGTAACCAGTCTGATGCTGAAGCCGGACTTGCCGCCGCATACTCCCAACTTTACCTGATGACTTATTCGGGTGACATGTGGTCTTTCCCGGAAATCAAATGGCCGGTAGAAGCCTATCGTGAAGATATTATCCAATTAGGAAGCGATGCTCTGAATTACCCGAACTGGGTGGAATTAGGCAACTATACCTACACCAATGGTAACTCTCAGTTCAGTTATTACTGGCAATGCTACTATAAAGGCATCAGTTTTGCTAATCAGGTAATTGAAAAAACCGCAGAAATACCCGATGAGAATATAGACGCAGCAACACGCGAACAATTGGTCAATGAAGGCTACTTTATCCGCGCTTATTACCACATGCAACTTTTATTGAACTGGAAAGAAATCATAGTTCGTGATAAATATATCACTGACCCGACTGAATTAAGCAAGCCCCTTTCTTCCCGTGAGGATGCATGGAATTTCATCATTGAAGACTTGAAACGTGCAACCAGTCTGCCTGCAACACGTGACGCTGATAATGTAGGCCGTGCCACAAGCGGTTCTGCTTATGCATATCTTGGTTTCGCCTATCTGACACGCGCCTATGAAGAGGCAACCAACAAAGACTCTTATCTGGCCAGTGCTATAGAAGCATTCAACCAAGTAAAAGGATATGAACTGGTTAATAATTTCAGCACTATGTTCAGCGGGGATAATAAGAACAGTAAAGAATCGATTTTTGAAATTCAATTCTCTATGAGTTCTGCAAACGGAGCTACTTATCGTACTCAGTTCCATCGATGGATCGGTGTTTCCGAACTTGGGGGATGGGATGAGATTCTTCCCAGTCAAACATTGATTAGTGAATTCAAAAAAGAAGGGGAAACGGCTACTACAGGACGTTATGACTCGCGTATGTATGCAACATTATTTTTTAATTGTGACTATTATAACGATGGTAACGGACGTGTCTATGGCTACGACTATAATGACTGGTTCGACAACAAAGAACGCGTAGCCTTCCGTAAATTCATGCCTTCGACCTATGAAGGTTTAAACCAAAACTATTCTGCGATCAATGTTCCTTTGATGCGTTATGCCAACGTACTGTTAATGAAAGCCGAAGCATTGAATGAACAGGGACATCCCGAACAAGCTATTCCTTTAATCAATGAAGTAAGAAGCGTTCACGGGGATATGCCACCCATGACAGGTACTTCTCAAGAAGCAGTCCGCGCGCAAATTGAACACGAGCGCATGATTGAATTCCCTCTTGAGAACTATCGTTGGTATGATCTCCGCCGTTGGGGCAAACTGTCCTCAGCCCTGCAAGCTGCCGGAAGAACAGGCTTCAATGAAGACAAAAACTCATTCTACCCCACTCCTCTTACAGAGCTGAATGCTAATGATGCCTTAAAATAAGTATTTTCTTTTTTGGTTAGATATAATTAGGCAACAAGGCGGTTTTCGCTACAGTGATACCGCCTTGTAATCTAAAAATGAAGTATCTTTGCCTATAAATAAAACGACATAGATATGTTTACAATTATTGGATTAATGCTCACGGGAATGCTCCTCGGCTTCCTGCTTCGCAAGCAGAAGCTTTCAGGAATACACAAAGTCATCACCGTTCTTATTTGGTTGCTACTCTTTTTATTGGGTATAGATGTAGGCGGCAATCAGAAAATTATCAATGGTCTGCACACTATAGGGTTGGAAGCCATTGTCATCACCTTGGCAGCAGTGCTGGGCAGTGTTACAGCAGCATGGGCTTTATGGTATGTACTTTACAAAAGAAATAAGGAGGGACAAGTATGAAAGGAAGTTTGATTATCGTCGGATTCTTTGTACTGGGAGCTCTTTGTGGGGTATATCACCTTATTCCATACGACTTTACACAAAGTAAGCTAAGTTTCTACGCCTTGTGTGCGTTAATGTTCAGTGTAGGAGTCAGTGTAGGTAATGATCCGCAGACTTTACGTAATTTCCGTTCATTAAACCCCCGCCTGATCTTTCTACCGGTCATGACCATATTGGGAACACTGGCAGGATGCGCAGTGGTCAGTCTGTTTCTCTCGCACCGCTCAGTAACAGACTGTATGGCAGTAGGTGCCGGTTTCGGCTATTACTCTCTATCCAGTATCTTTATTACAGAATATAAAGGTCCGGAGTTGGGAACCATTGCATTATTATCCAATATCACACGTGAGATTATCACTTTGCTTTTTGCCCCGTTGCTAGTACGCTGGTTTGGCAATCTGGCCCCTATTTCTGCCGGAGGAGCCACTACGATGGATACAACATTACCCATCATCACCCGCTATTCCGGTCAAAGCTTCGTAGTAGTTTCTATATTTCACGGCTTTGTAGTAGACTTCAGCGTACCTTTTCTTGTGACTCTTTTCTGTTCTATTTAAAATAACAATAACCATGAAACACTCTCTTCATACTGTTCTTACACTGTTGTTTGTTTGTGCTTCCGCCTGGGGTGAAAATGTGCCCTGGCAGAATCCACAAATAAATGAAATAAACCGTGAACCTGCCCATGCCCATTTCATTCCTTATACGAATGAGGCCAATGCACTGAAACAACAGGCTTTACCTGCCGCCCAGCGTTTTGCAGTAAACCCTGCTACAGAACGCCGCATTTCACTAGACGGAACCTGGAAGTTCTTATTCTCTAAAAACAATGAGGAATGCCCGACAGATTTTTATAAAATGGGGTATAACACCAAACGCTGGAAAGACATACAGGTTCCGGGAAGCTGGGAACTGCAAGGATTTGACTCCCCCATCTATACTGACGTAGCTTACCCCTTCCCTGCCAATCCGCCTCATGTTCCAACCGATTACAATCCGGTAGGAGCATACGTACGTGAATTTACCGTACCGGCCCATTGGAAAGGAATGGATATATTCCTTGATTTTGAAGGAGTTGAGTCCGCTTTTTATTGCTGGGTAAACGGTGAATTGGCAGGATACAGTGAAGACAGCCGTCTTCCGGCTCATTTCAATATTACTCCGTTCTTAAAAGCCGGGAAGAACAAACTGGCCGTTAAAGTTTTCCGTTATAGTGACGGTTCCTACCTGGAGGATCAGGATTACTGGAAATATAGCGGTATTGAACGCGATGTATATCTCTATGCCCGTCCTCAAAGCCGTGTACAAGACTTCAAACTGGTAGCCGGTCTGACAAATGGTTATAAAGACGGAGATTTTAATCTGGATATCACACTCCACAAGCCTCATCCGGGAGGAACCGTGGAAGTGAAGGTTATGGACAAAGGCAATGTAATTTACCAGCATAAAAAGGAAATAACTTCTGCTACAGATACTTTATTCGCTCAGAAACACTTGTTCCCGGCCATATTGCCTTGGAATGCCGAAACACCCAATCTTTATACATTGGTAGTCAGCACCTACGATGCTCAAGGAAAAGCCTTGGAATCATTCACACAGCCTTTCGGTTTCCGTTCTGTGGAAATGCGTAACGGCATGCAACTGATAAATGGGGTAGCCGTATTGTTTAAAGGAGTAAACCGCCATGAACACGATCCGCATCATGGTCGTACCATCACCGTAGAGAGCATGATAAAAGACATTCAGTTGATGAAACAATTCAACCTGAATGCTGTACGCACTTGCCATTACCCCAACCGCTATGAATGGTATGCATTGTGTAACGAATACGGTTTGTATCTGGTAGATGAAGCAAACATTGAAAGCCATGGTATGCAGGCGCATAAAGATGGCACACTGGCTAATAATCCCGATTGGGAAGTACCGTTTATGCAACGCATGAGCCGCATGGTGCTGAGGGACCGCAATATCACTGCCATTGTCACTTGGTCAATGGGAAATGAGTCCGGCTACGGAAAACACTTTGAAACGTTATATGACTGGACCAAGAAGTTCGATCCTACCCGCCCTGTACAATATGAAGGAGGTGGTTATGATGCCAAATCTGACATTTATTGTCCGATGTATGCACGTGTCTGGGCGCTCCGCCGCCATGTAAACCAACGCGACGCACGCCCGATGATTCTATGTGAATATGCCCACGCCATGGGTAACAGTGTAGGTAACCTGCAAGACTATTGGGATTTGATTTATAAATATGACCAGTTGCAAGGTGGTTTCATATGGGACTGGGTAGATGCTACTTTTGATATCAAAGACAAGAACGGAAACAAGATTTGGGCTTACGGAGGCGATATGGGCTTCGTGGGTGTTCCTAATGACTCCAACTTCTGTGCCAACGGATTGGTAGCTGCCGACCGTTCACTTCATCCGCACATCTGGGAAGTGAAAAAAGTATATCAATATATTCATTTTGAGCCGGTTGCCTTTACCACCAAGCAAATTAAAGTGACTAACTGGCATGATTTTATCGGTTTGGAAGATTACAAACTACACTGGACTGTAGAAACAGACGGAAAAGCTGTACAAAGCGGTGAAATGGATTTCCCGGTTATGGCCGCCCGTTCTTCTGCCTTCATCACTATCCCGATGAACTTGATTCCTAACGATGGAAAAGAATACTTCCTGAAATTGGAAGCATTTACCAAAAAGGAAGCCCCATTAGTTCCGAAGGGACATCAGGTAGCCATGGAGCAATGGCAACTGAATCCGGAAGGAGAACGGCTGCTGAATGCTACATGGACTGCCCGGGAACTAGTAGACAAAACTGTAAATACCGAACGTACTCCGGATGCCATTACTTTGACAGGAGAGAACTTCCGTATCGCATTCTCTACTGCTGATGGTGAAATGACAGAACTCTTATATAACGGGAAGAATCTGATAAAAGAAGGATTGCAACCCAATTTCTGGCGTGCATTGACCGACAATGATGTTGCCAACAACCACCTGGAGCGTTGCGGCATCTGGAAATTTGCAGGTAAAAACGCCCAATTGCAAAGCATCGACCTGAAAGAAGATTCAAACAAACAACTGGCAACCGTTACTGTAAATTATAAGCTGGAAGCACAAGAATCAACTTTGCAGACCGTCTATCAAGTACGACCCAATGGAGCAGTCAAAGTAAGTATGCACTTTGTACCCGGCAACAAATCCCTTCCTGAAATGCCACGTCTGGGTATGCGTATGATTCTTCCGGCAGAATACGATGTGATGACCTGGCTGGGCCGCGGACCACAAGAAAACTATGCAGACCGCAAGACGGGTTATCCTATCGGGCTCTATACCGCTACAGTATGGGAACAATTCCATCCGTATGTCCGTGCACAGGAAACCGGCAACAAAACCGATGTACGATGGGTAGCCTTGCGCAATAAAGCAGGAGAAGGCCTGTTAATCACAGGTGAAGAACCGCTGAATGTCAGTGCATGGAATTTTCCGTTGGAAGATATTGATTATGTGGCATTCAATACCGAACGCCGTCATGGTGGAAGTATTATGAAGAAAGACATGATATGGTTAAACATCGACCACCGTCATATGGGGGTAGGTGGAGATAATACCTGGGGAGCGCAAGTACATCCGGAATATACCATCACTCCGCACGAATGGCAATACAGCTTTACCATGCAACCTTTGAGCAATCAAGACGATGCCGCTGAAAAAGCGCATAAGAAATGGTTTTAAAATAATAACGAAATGACATGAAATATAAATTTACCAAAATCATTCTTCTCACAGCAGTAGTCGCAGGTCTCACAACGGCCTGCACACCTGCCGGTGAGAACACCCCCACAGGCAAAAGATATGAATTCAATAACATACTGGATATAGCCTATACCCCCGATACACTGACACGTTGCGGGGGATGGTTTACAGACGCCGGTTCCTGGATGGGATTTACCCTTCCGCAAAAAGATCACTGGGTGAACGGTTTCTGCGGTCCGTTCAGTCTGGACATGAACCGGCGCCAATGGATGGCGCAATCCGCTGTCACCGTAGGTTATAACGATGATGCAAATGCAGTATTCACTCCGGACTCCACTTGTTATTTCCCGGGAGAGTTATATCTTTCGGCAAGTTCAGAGGAAGGTAAAATCATTCAACGCTTGAATTTTTTAGATGCTTCTACCGCATTGCTCCGCATTCACTCCGATGCAGGAAAGGAACTCTCCTTAACTGCCAGCCAATGGGGAAAAGAGATACAAGTCCAAACAGACCAGAATACCGTCATCGCCCGTCATCCCTCCGGTGAGATTGTAGCATTAACTTTTACCCCGGATGTTAGCGTAAAGGGCACTGACAATAATTACCAGGCAAAAATCAATGGCAGCGAACACGACACCTACGTAGCCATTTCTTTCTATACCGGAGAAAAAGAACTTTCTGCCGGATTACAGAAAGCACAATTGGCTCTAAGCAATCCGCAGGAAGGGCTCAAAGCCAACAAAGAACGCTGGGAAGGTTATCTCACCAAGATTCTGCGCAAAGATATGAAACCTGAGTATGACCGTATCGCCGTGAAAGCAGTTGTTACACTTATCAGCAACTGGCGTACCCACCGTGGCGGATTGCTCCACGAAGGAATTGTTCCGAGTCATGCCGCATACTACTTCGTAGGATTCTGGGCTTGGGACACCTGGCGTTTCTCTGCCGCCCTGGCAAAATTCGATCCTGAACTTGCCAAAGACAACATCCGCGCCATGTTTGACTACCAGCAACCGGACGGCATGATTATAGACTGCATCTACACCGATCCTGCCGAGAACAATGCACGCGACAGCAAACCTCCTCTCGTATCCTGGGCTGTAGACGAAATATTCACCCATACCAATGATACGGCATTCATCAGCGAAATGTATCCGCAATTGATGGCATACTACAAATGGTGGTACAACAAGCGTGACCATAACCGCAACGGTATGTGTGAATACGGTTCCACCGATGGTACACTGGAAGCGGCAGCATGGGAAAGCGGCATGGATAACGCCATCCGTTTCGATGATGCCAAGATGCTGAAAAATGACGGTGCGGAGGATGCATGGAGCATGGATCAGGAAAGTGTTGACCTGAATGCCTATCTGGCTTTGGAATGCAAGTTATTGAAAAAGTTCGCCGGTATTTTGGGAGTAACTTTCGATGGTCCGGATTACAGCAGCCAGGTAGCCGATTATTTCTTCGACAAAGAAAAAGGTTTCTTCTTCGATCGCCGCTTAAAAGACGGAAGCTTCATACAGGAACCGGGATGCGAAGCATACACCCCCTTATGGACAAAAGTTGCCACGGCCGATCAGGTAAAAGCCATGCTGCCCCTGCTGACCGATACAGCCAAGTTCTCTACATACATTCCCTTCCCCACAGTGGCAGCAGACAATCCGAAGTACAATCCTCGTGGCTACTGGCGCGGTCCTATCTGGTTGGACCAGACTTACTTCGCTATCCGCGGCCTGCGCAATTATGGATATAACAAGATGGCGGATGAATACACCCTCCAGGTATTCGACCGTCTGCAAGGCTTGAAAGAAGGCGCACCGATACATGAAAACTATGGCACACACACCGGTGAATTGTTAAAAGCTCCCCATTTCAGTTGGAGTTCGTCACATTTGCTGATGTTATATGATGATTATGGCAAATAAACTCTCTCTTTTTACCTTAATATAAATAATACAATACCAAGGAGGGCTGCACTCGTGATGAATGCGGCCCCCTGCTTTTACAGTCATCAAAACTTATGAAAAATAGATTCAGTGAATATTTATTCCTAACTTTGCGACATTAAATAACAATAACCATAATGATTAGAAAAATTAAAGTTACAGATTATCCACGCTTGATGGAAATTTGGGAAAGTGCTGTATTGAGTACGCATGATTTTCTTAAAGAGGAAGATTTTATATATTACAAGGGACAACTTCCGGTATATTTCCAGTATGTCAATCTATTCGGATTTGAACAAGAAGGAATCTTAATCGGGTTTATGGGAATTGCAGAAGGAAATCTTGAAATGCTATTTATTGACAACAATTATCGAGGCACAGGAGTAGGGAAAAAATTAATTACTTATGCCATCGATAATTTACAAGTAACAAAAGTCGATGTGAATGAGCAGAATATTCAAGCTGTCGGCTTTTATAAACATATAGGATTTAACATATATAAAAGGTCAGATTTGGATGGAGAAGGTAAAGCATATCCTATTTTACACATGCAATTGTAACACCCGAATAAAATTCACCGTAATGAAAGAACCTCAAAATGGCAAAGTTTAAGGTAACAACAGCCAACGGTTTCAACCGGGAATTTACTTAAACCCTCATCTATCATATATCATGTTACAGGTGTAAGATTATATATCTTCCGGCTGCAACATGATATATCCTTCAGCCTATACATCCGTATGTGTTCACACTTCACAACAGGAAACTTCAAAACATCTGCCCCTTTTTTAAAAACAACAGGACATATTAAAAAAACATCAAGAGCTTTTATTAATACGTCCCGTTGTTTCTCCTGTTTCTTTATATACACATAGCAAAACACTTATTTTTCCTTCAGAAGTTTCAGCCTCTCCGCAAACGCTTTGTTCATCGGCATTCCGGCTGAAGAATTGATACCTCGAAATCTTTCAGACTGAAAAAAAATCCTTCAGCGTGCCCAATGGCCGGAAGGTGAAAAGCACGCAGGTACATAGGGAAAACTCCGAAGATGCCGGAAAGTACACAGCCATAGCTGAAAAAACGTATATGCCGGCTGAAAGAATAAATACCCGGCTGAAGAATTTTAAAAGCCAATCCTTCAGCCGGAAATCCCATGAACAGGGAGTTTGCGGAGAGGCTGAAACTTCTGAAGGATTTTTGGGGCAATTCTTCGGGAGGGGCATATTTTCTACCGGAAGAGAAATATGCCCACAGAAAAGAACATAAAAAGACGCAAGAAACCGGGATGCCTGATATCTTGTTACAAGATGCGGCAAATCTTGTGAGAAGTTTCTCCCAATCTTGTGGGAAGTTCCGCTGATTCTTGTTATACAAAAAAAAGCCTGCCATTAATATAATGTTTATCAATGGCAGGCGACTTATTTCGTTTGGAGAAATCAAAACATCCTGCTGACGCGCTCAATGCCGGCAGCCAGCATATCTATCTCCTCCTTGGTATTATACAAACCGAAAGAAGCACGCACGGTTCCCTCAATCCCCATACGAATCATCAAAGGCTGAGCACAATGATGCCCGGTACGTACGGCAATGCCCAGACGGTCAAGCAACGTACCCATATCCAAATGATGAATATTTCCTACCAAGAAAGAAATGACACTGCTCTTATGCTCAGCCTCTCCGAAGATACGCATTCCGTTTATTTCTTTCAGACGCTGCATGGCATATAGGGTCAGTTCATGCTCATGGGCGGCAATGTTCTCCATACCAATGGCAGATACATAATCCAACGCTTTTGCCAAGGCGGTAGTGCCGATATAATCGGGAGTTCCCGCTTCAAACTTAAACGGCAATTCATTAAAAGTCGTTTTCTCGAAGCTGACACTTTGTATCATCTCGCCTCCCCCCTGGTAAGGTGGAAGCTTATCCAGCCACTCTTCCTTTCCATAAAGCACCCCCACACCGGTAGGACCATATATCTTATGTCCGCTGAAAGCAAAAAAGTCGGCATCCAAATCCTGAACATCCACTTTCATGTGAGGAACACTCTGCGCCCCGTCAATCAAAACGGGAACACCGTGTGCATGGGCAGTCGCAATCATCTCTTTCGCCGGATTGACAGTGCCCAACACATTACTTACATGAGCGAAACTCACCAGCTTGGTCCGTTCCGAAAAGAGTTTCTCATATTCATCCAACAACAGTTCTCCCCTGTCATTCATGGGAATCACTTTCAGCACGATTCCTTTACGCGCAGCCTGTAACTGCCAAGGTACAATATTGCTGTGATGCTCCATGACAGAAACAATCACTTCATCGCCTTCCTTCATCTGACTGTCGGCAAAAGAAGAAGCCAACAGGTTGATACTCTCCGTCGTGCCCCGTGTAAACACGATTTCATTGCTACTGCGTGCATTGATAAAACGACGTACAGTCTCACGAGAAGCTTCATGCAACTCGGTAGCCTGCTGAGACAGGAAATGCACACCACGATGCACATTGGCATTGACCGAATAATATTCATCGGTTATGGCTTCAACCACTTGGCGCGGTTTCTGAGTGGTAGCCCCATTATCCAAATAAATAAGCGGCTTTCCATACACCTCCCGATCTAATATCGGAAAATCTTCTCTTATTTTTTGTATATCGTACATGGCGTCTTATTTACATATCGCACATCCCTGACATTTATTCAATTCACCACGGAAACGTTTTTCCACCAACAGATGCAAACGGTCTTTCAATGCATCCAGGCGGATCGTATCTATTACTTCATTGACAAAAGCAAACATAAGCAATAAACGTGCTTCCTTCAGACTGATACCACGTTGCTGCATATAGAACAACGCATTTTCATCCAGCTGACCGACAGTAGCTCCGTGAGAGCACTTTACGTCATCCGCATAAATTTCCAGTTGCGGCTGAGTGTACATATGGGCATCACGAGTAGCACAGAGGTTGCGGTTGGTTTGTTGGGAATTAGTATGTTGTGCTCCTTCACGTACCAATACTTTTCCGGCAAACGCACCTGTCGCCTGATCATCCAATACATATTTAAACAGCTCATTACTAGTGCAATCAGCAACCTTGTGGTCAATGAAAGTATGATTGTCCACCTGTTCATTCTTATCGGCAATGACCATACCACACAAATTGATCTCAGCTCCACGTCCGGCCAAAGTTACTTCAGTTGTATTACGCGTAGTACCGTTATGCAAAGTCATACCATTCAAAAGCACATTACTGTCTGCCTCCTGGTTCACATAGAGGTTACTGAAACGCACTGTGCTGGTATGGGTTTCTTCCAGTTCATAAAGATCGAAAGTAGCATTTTCTTTTGCAAAGACCTCAATAACCTGAGTAGAAAGGAAATTTACATTATCCATGGCATGATCACAAATCAACAGACGAGCCTGCGCACCTTCTTCCAGCACAACCAGCACACGGCGGTTCACCATAAAATTAACATCAGCACGCAATATGTTCACCAGTTGAATGGGTTTGTCCACCACCACGCCTTTCGGCACATACAGCATAAAGCCATCCTGGGCAAAAGTAGTATTGAAGGCGGTCACACCATCCTTGGAAGTATCTGCCAACTTGCCATAATACTGCTTGACCAAAGCCGGATATTGTTCAGACAGCTCTTTCAAACTGCCAAGCAACACTCCTTCCGGCAATTGTGCCTTCGGCAAAGCCTTACGATAAAAAGCATCGTTTACTACAAAATAAAGAGCGGTACTCATATTAGGTACATCGCACTTGAACACTTCATACGGATTCACCGGAATGTCAAGTCTGTTCAAATTCAAACCATAATCCGGCTCGAACAACTTGCTCACATCCGTATATTTATACTTCTCCTGTTTGCGGGTAGGGAAACCTAATTTTTCGAAATCTGCGAAAGCTTGCGCACGGGGAGCGTTCAGCACCTCGGCACTATGCCGGCAAATCATCGCCTCACATTGAGAAAAGAGATCAATATATTGTTGTTCTGCTCTCATAATCACTTTCTTCTTTAGGCATCAAATTATTATTCTCCCAACTCGGCTTTTATCCAGTCGTAACCACGCTCTTCCAGTTCCAAAGCCAATTCGGGACCCGCAGTCTTCACAATACGTCCTTTATACAATACATGTACAATATCGGGTTTGATATAATCCAGCAACCGTTGATAGTGCGTAATGACGATACAACTTGTTTCGGGAGTCTTCAGTTTGTTCACACCCTCGGCTACAATACGCAACGCATCAATATCAAGACCGGAATCCGTTTCATCCAAAATGCTCAACTTAGGTTCCAGCATAGCCATCTGGAAGATCTCATTGCGCTTCTTCTCACCACCGCTGAATCCCTCGTTTACCGAACGGTTTGCCAATTTATTATCCAATTCCACCACAGCCCGCTTCTCGCGCATCAGCTTCAAGAACTCACTGGCTGTCAATGCAGGGAGGCCTTTATATTTACGCTGCTCGTTTACCGCCGCACGCATAAAGTTCACCATACTGACTCCGGGAATCTCCACCGGATATTGGAAAGACAAAAACAGACCTTCATGACTGCGATCCTCAGGACTCAAAGCCAACAAATCTTTTCCTTCAAAAGTCACCGAACCTTTCGTTACCTCAAAAGCCGGATTGCCTACCAACACAGACGAAAGGGTACTCTTTCCGGAACCGTTGGGTCCCATAATAGCATGAACTTCACCTTTCTTTATGCTTAGATTAATACCTTTCAATATTTCTTTGCCATTGACACTGGCATGTAAGTCTTTTATCTCTAACATAATTCTATTAAATTCTTAGTTCTTCATTTATCCTACACTTCCCTCTAGAGAAATAGCCAGCAGTTTCTGTGCCTCCACCGCAAACTCCATTGGAAGTTTATTCAGTACTTCTTTTGCATATCCATTGACAATCAACCCAATAGCGTCTTCCGTAGGAATACCGCGCTGATTGCAATAAAACAACTGGTCTTCGCTGATCTTGCTGGTTGTCGCCTCATGTTCCACCACAGCTGTCTCGTTATGAATATCCATATATGGGAATGTATGAGCACCACACTGGCTCCCCAGCAACAAAGAGTCACACTGACTGTAATTACGGGCATTGTCTGCTTTCTGAGCCACACGTACCAGACCACGATAAGAGTTCTGGCTCTTTCCGGCACTGATTCCTTTACTAACAATGGTACTACGGGTATTTCTGCCTAAATGAATCATTTTAGTCCCCGTATCAGCCTGCTGATAGTTATTCGTTACTGCCACCGAATAGAATTCAGCAGTAGAATTATCTCCACTCAGGATACAACTGGGATATTTCCAAGTAATGGCCGATCCGGTTTCCACCTGTGTCCAGCTTAATTTGCTATCCACTCCTTTGCAATGACCGCGTTTTGTCACAAAGTTATATACTCCTCCTTTGCCTTCGGCATCTCCCGGATACCAGTTCTGTACGGTAGAATATTTCACTTCCGCACGGTCGTGCACCACAATCTCCACTATGGCCGCATGTAATTGGTTCTCATCCCGCATAGGGGCCGTACATCCTTCCAGATAAGAAACATAACTATCATCATCCGCAACAATCAGTGTACGCTCAAACTGACCGGTATTGGCTGCATTGATACGGAAATAAGTGGAGAGTTCCATAGGACAACGCACTCCTTTCGGAATATATACAAACGATCCGTCACTGAATACTGCCGAGTTCAAGGCTGCAAAGAAATTATCCCGCGGCCCGACCACCGAACCCAGATATTTCTTCACCAAATCGGGATGCTCACGCACCGCTTCACTGAACGAACAAAAAATAATCCCTTTTTCCAACAAGGTTTCTTTAAATGTAGTCTTGACGGATACAGAGTCCATGACAGCATCTACTGCCATACCGCTCAACGCCATTTGCTCCTCCAAAGGAATACCTAATTTATTGAAAGTTTTAATCAACTCAGGATCTACCTCATCCATACTTTTCGGTCCTTCTTTTTTCTTTGTAGGGTCCGCATAATAGGATATAGCCTGATAATCTATTTCAGGGATAGTGAGGTGTGCCCATGCAGGCATCTCCATGGTCAACCAGTAGCGGTATGCTTTCAGGCGAAACTCCAGCAACCACTCCGGCTCGTTCTTCTTTGCAGAAATCAAGCGGATAACATCCTCATTCAATCCCCTTTCTATAATATCTGTGTGAACTTCTGTGGTGAAGCCATATTTGTACTTCTCCTGCGTCAGTTCTTTCACATATTTATTGGGTTCTTCTTGCATATCTATCTTATATTTCTATTAATTGTTCTGTTACATTCTTAAATACCGGAAAAAAGATACCGGACAAGTCCCTCATAGAATAATATAACACTGATTCCTTCTTTTTTGTTGCACTGATCATCTCATTGTTCGGATCTATATATTCTATCACATGAATAGCTAACCCTATCAGTATCATATACTTCAATGCTCCCAATCCGCTGCCTAACCAACGGTTCAGCCATCCCAGGTGCACAGCATCCAATGCTTTTGTCAACAAAGAGGCGACGAACGCAAAACCTAAAGGTACAGCTATCCAGATCAATATAAAAGCCAAGACCTGTGCTACAGTCGTCGAAGTACCTAGAACCGGCGCCAACCTTTCGGCAACAATGCCAAACAAGGCACGAGCCATCAGCAATCCGGCTATCAACCCTACAATAGACGCCATCTGCTTCACAAATCCTTTTATTAATCCCATAATGACACCCACACCAATCATAGCCAATATAATAATATCTATTGTCGCCATCTTTATCGTTATTACAAAAAGCAGTAATGCCATTCTGAACAAAGCGAAGAATCTGCCAGCCCACGCGCTGGGCGAGGTGCCAGATCCTTCGCTATGCTCAGGATGACATTACCATCTATATTCTCAGACTTCAGTGTATTACAAAGTCTGTTTAACCTCTACTTCTTCGTAAGCTTCAATAATATCACCGACCTTGATATCGTTACAGTTTGTCAGACTGATACCACATTCAAAGTTAGTACCTACTTCTTTCACATCATCCTTGAAACGCTTCAAAGCATTGATAGCACCGGTAAAGACTACAATACCATCACGAATCAAGCGTGCCTTATCAGAACGTTTCACCTTACCTGTCTTCACCATAGCACCGGCAACCAAACCGACCTTGGTAATATTGAAGACTTCACGCACTTCGATGGTTGCAGTAATCTGTTCCTTCAAAGTAGGTGCCAGCATACCTTCCATAGCAGCCTTCACTTCTTCAATCGCATCATAGATAACAGAATATTTGCGGATATCCACACCCTCCTGCTCAGCCAGTTTGCCGGCAGAACTTGAAGGACGAACCTGGAAACCTACAATAATAGCATCTGATGCAGCAGCCAAAGTCACATCCGACTCGGAAATCTGACCGACACCTTTGTGGATCACATTAACCTGTACCTGTTCTGTAGACAGTTTTATCAATGAGTCGCTCAACGCTTCGACAGAACCGTCCACGTCACCTTTAACAATCACATTCAGCTCATGGAAATCACCCAAAGCCAAACGACGGCCCACTTCATCCAATGTCAGCAGTTTCTGAGTACGCAAGCCCTGCTCACGCTGCAACTGTTCACGCTTGTTGGCAATGTCACGAGCCTCTTGTTCCGTATCAATCACATGGAAAGTATCACCTGCCGCAGGAGCACCGTTCAGTCCCAAAATCAATACCGGTTCGGAAGGACCGGCCTCCTTGATGCGCTGGTTACGTTCATTAAACATGGCTTTCACCTTACCATAACTAGTACCAGCCAAAACTATATCCCCCATTTTCAGCGTACCGTTTGCCACCAACATAGTAGCCACATAACCGCGTCCCTTGTCCAACGACGATTCAATGATAGAACCGGTTGCCTTGCGGTCGGGATTAGCCTTCAAATCCAACATTTCAGCTTCCAGCAATACTTTTTCCAACAAATCGTGTACACCTGTACCTTTCTTTGCCGAAATATCTTGCGACTGATACTTACCACCCCACTCTTCCACCAGGAAGTTCATGGCAGCCAGTTCTTCCTTAATCTTATCCGGATTGGCGTGCGGCTTATCCACCTTATTAATAGCAAATACGATAGGCACACCGGCAGCCATAGCATGATTAATCGCCTCTTTGGTCTGCGGCATCACATTATCATCGGCAGCTACAATAATAATAGCAATATCCGTCACTTTCGCACCACGGGCACGCATGGCGGTAAATGCCTCGTGACCCGGAGTATCCAAGAATGTAATATGACGTCCGTCTTCCAATTTCACATTGTAAGCACCGATATGCTGGGTGATACCACCTGCCTCACCGGCAATTACATTTGCTTTACGAATATAGTCCAGTAATGAAGTCTTACCATGATCAACATGTCCCATTACTGTCACAATCGGAGCACGCGGCTGCAAATCTTCTTCGTTATCTTCCTCTTCTGTAATAGCCTGTGCTACCTCAGCACTTACATATTCTGTCTTGTATCCGAATTCTTCCGCTACCAGGTTGATTGTCTCGGCATCCAGACGCTGATTGATAGAGACCATGATACCGATACTCATACAAGTAGCGATAACCTGAGTAACAGGAATATCCATCATACTTGCCAATTCGTTCGCAGTAACGAACTCGGTCAGTTTCAATATTTTGCTATCTTCCTGTTCCATCTCCTCCTGTTCCATCAGGCGGTTCTGAACATTTTCACGTTTCTCCTTACGATACTTGGCAGCCTTGTTCTTAGTCTTGTTAGTCAGACGTGCCAATGTTTCCTTAACCTGCTTTGCCACATCTTCATCACTAACTTCCGCTTTTACAACAGGTTTCTTGAAACGGTCTTTATTAAATTTGCCTCCACCCTGATTGTTATTGCCATTAGGTTTGGAGTTATTGTTCCTATTCGGTCTGTTAGCGTTATCGTTACGTTGGTTATTATTAGATGCTCCTCCAGCATTTGTTGTACCGGCAGCATTTATATCCACACGTTCCTTATTTATTCTATTGCGTTTTTTCTTCTTTGCGGCATCATCGTTAACCGAGTTTTTAGAAATCTTATCGTCTCCCTTACGGATTTCTTTGATAATAGCATCCTTCATCAGTTTACGCTGTTCCTGACGCTGCTTATCTTTCTCTTCTCTCTCTTTCCGTTTTTCTTCCTTCGATTTCTTTTTCGGACGGGTAGACTGATTCAATGCAGCCAGATCAATCTGACCTACTACATTAATTTTCGATTTAAATTCAGTAGGACGAATTTTAAATACATCGTCTTCTTCTTTTTCCTGAACGGGTGCTGCTTCGGGTGTTTCTTTTTCCATCTCTTTCACCTGGGGTGTCTTTTCTTCCGTCTTTTCAATTTTAGGCTCTTTCTTCTCTTCCAGAACTGGAGCAGGAGCAGGTTGAGGAGCAGGTTCCGGTTTCTTTTCCTCTACCACCACAGGCTTCGGCGTTTCCTTCTCGGGTTGGGGAGTTTCCTTCCTCTCAACCACCTTTTCCACCACGGGTTCTGCTTTCGGAGTTTGTTCAATAACTTTCGCAACTGGTTCTACAACCTTTGGCGCAGTTTTCTTGTTCAAATTGTCCAGATCTATTTTACCCACTTGCTTCAGTTTGGGGCGTGCCTCTTCAGGAATAACAGTTTTCACCACCTCTTCTTTCTCTTTCTTAGATTCAAAACCTTCGATAGAGATAGAAGCTTTGTTGCGGTCCTTGTTCTGTCTTTCCTGACTAAATTTTTCAGACTCTATTTTTAAATTTTTATCTGTGCTGAACTCTTTCACAAGTACAGCATATTGTTCTTCGGTAATTTTCGCATTAGGGCTGGCCTCAATGGTATAACCCTTCTTTTGCAAGAATTCAACTACCGTCGTTATTCCTACATTTAAATCTCTTGTTACTTTGTTCAGTCTAATCGTCATACTCGTTTTTTAATTATTAACTACGAGCCGGGACTGAAGAGTTACTCTTCAAATTCAGCTCTTAAAACTCTCAACACGTCATCAACCGTGTTTTCTTCCAGGTCCGCTTTTTCTATCAACATCTCGCGCGGAGCATTCAATACAGCCTTGGCTGTATCCAATCCAATATTCTTGATGGCTGTGATAACCCACTCATCAATTTCATCCTTGAATTCATCAAGGTAGATATCCTCATCCATCGCGCTCTCATCCAATTCGCGGTACACATCAATCGTATATTCGGTAAGCATACTGGCGAGTTTGATATTCATTCCCCCCTTACCGATTGCCAAAGACACTTCTTCCGGTTTCAGATATACTTCTGCTTTTTTCTCCTCTTCGTGCAACACAATAGAAGAAATCTTAGCCGGACTCAACGCACGCTGAATGAACAACTGAATGTTAGAAGTATAGTTGATCACGTCGATATTTTCATTACGCAACTCGCGCACAATACCGTGGATACGTGATCCTTTTACACCTACGCAGGCACCTACCGGGTCTATACGGTCGTCATACGACTCAACTGCTATCTTAGCACGTTCTCCGGGAATGCGCGCAATCTTCTTGATAGTGATCAACCCGTCATTGATTTCGGGTACTTCCATTTCAAACAGGCGTTGCAAGAACACAGGTGAAGTACGGCTCAGAATAATCTTCGGATTATTATTTTTATTATCTACACGGGCCACTACGGCACGGGCAGTTTCGCCTTTACGGTAGAAGTCACTCGGAATCTGTTCAGTCTTGGGCAAAAGCAGTTCGTTGCCTTCATCATCCAGCAACAACATTTCTTTCTTCCATATCTGATAGACTTCCGCACTGATTACAGTACCCACCCTATCAATATATTTATTATACAAGCTATCTTTCTCCAGTTCTAAAATCTTCGATGCCAGTGTCTGACGCAAGTTCAGAATGGCACGGCGGCCAAACTTGGCAAAGATTACTTCATCGGTCACTTCCTCACCCACCTCATAAGACGCATCAATTTTCTGTGCCTCGGTCAATGAGATCTGCATATTGGGATTCGTCAAATCCTCATCTGCTACAACTTCACGGTTACGCCATATTTCAAAATCTCCCTTGTCAGGGTTCACAATAACGTCGTAATTTTCATCAGTGCCAAACATTTTCGCGATCACACTACGGAAAGACTCTTCGAGTACACTCACCATAGTTGTTCTATCAATATTCTTTAATTCCTTAAATTCCGAAAATGTATCAATCAAGCTGATTGTTTCTTCTTTTTTGGCCATAATTATTTAAAACTAATTAAGTATTTAGTGTATTTTATCTCATCATATGCAAAAGTAATATCCTCCTCTACCAGTTTGGGGCGTTTGGCTCCTTCCGGTTTCACTTTCTTTTCAATGGTTACGGTAAAGTTCTCTTCATTTGCATCCTTCAATACACCTTCCAGCTTCTTTCCCTCTTTAGTCAGGATTTCCACCTCCTTACCAATGTGTATCAAGTACTGTTGCAATACCTTGAAAGGTTGTCCTATACCGGCCGAACCCACTTCCAGTTCATAATCCTCTTCTTCACGGTCCAGTTTAGACTCAATATAGCGGCTAAGTTCTACACAATCGTCAATCCATACTCCCTCGGCATGGTCAATTTCTACCACAATTTTGTCATCCGGGCTCACCGTGACATCTACCAAAAAGTAATCTTTACCTTCCAGCCACTCGTCAACAATCCGGGTTACTACATTTTTATCTATCATTTATTCACTATTAAGAACAAAAAAAGGGCTTAATCAAGCCCCACCATTCATCCATTTCGGTGCAAAGATACAAATTATCTACCAGTGCTACAAAATATTCTATTAAAAAATTGTAGTTTTGCAGAAACTTATAACACTATGGATAAAAACAGTTTAAATACGAACAAGCAGTTCATGATAGGTAACGGTATGCTGGCTTTTGGAGTCTTTGCCGTTATTATCATTTTTTTGTATATGTCCTTCCGTTTCCAACGCAAGGCTGACAAAGTACAGACTTATGAAGGAGTCTACAACATAGAACTGACTAATAGTTTTGCCGGAGACAGTATAGCGGTATATCTAAATGACAGTCTGCTACTGGACCAAACCATGCCCGACGCCAACCTGAAAGTGGAGATAAAACGCTTTGCCGAAGATAATGTACTGATGGTCGTAGATAACAAAACAGACAAGACCACACCTTTCAACCTGAATCCGGAGGGTAGCCGGGTAGAGGTTAAAAAGAGTGGAGATGTGATTTATATCTTAGAAAGAGAAGCCGATTCCCTTTTGGAATAAAGGGAAACAGCGACAAAGCCGATCAATACGATAAAAACTCCTACCAAAGCCGGATACCGATAACCCAATCCGGCATCTATGGGTAGCCCACCGGCATAAGCACCAATGGCATTGCCCAAATTAAAAGCGACTTGCACACAGGCCGCTCCCATCATTTCTCCTCCGCGTGAATTCCGGAGTAACAATAATTGTTGTGGAGCCGAAACAGCAAATAATCCTGCCGTACATATACACATCAATATTACTGCCAACCAAGAAACAGAAGCCGCAAAGAAAATGGCGAACAAACCGGAAGCCATAATAACCTGTGTATATTTTACCACACGGGCAGCCCCATACTGATCAGAAAACTTTCCACCCATCAAGTTTCCTACAGTCATGCTAAGACCTGCCAACACCATAATGAAAGTCATACTGTTTTCACTGAAACCTGCCACGTGCGTCATCAAAGGAGTGACATAGCTATACCAACAAAAAATGCCTCCGTTTCCGAACATGGTCGTAATTATCAACAACCATGGAGCCAGATTCTTCAAAAAACGGAACTGCCCTTTCAAACCTGTATCTGGCAAAGCAGGCAGTGAAGGAACCCATTTCCAAATATAGAACAAAGTAATCAGTCCCCATACTCCATTAAAGAGAAAAGGAATACGCCAAGACATTATATTACTCATGAACGTACCCAAAGGTACACCAAAAAGATTGGCAATCGTCATACCCGACACCATCAATGCCACTGCCTGCGAACTTTTTCCTTTATCAGCCACTCTTTCCGCCACAATGGAACCAACCCCAAAGAAGGCGCCATGAGGCAATCCGGAAATAAAACGCATCATCAACATCATCCAATAATTCACTGAAGCGGCAGCACACAAATTACCACAAATATAAATAACCATCAAACCTAACAGAATATGTTTCAGCGGACGGGTACGAGCCACCAAAACCATCCCCGGTGCTCCTACGCACACACCTAGTGCATAAGCCGAAATAAAATGTCCTGCTTGCGGAATACTTATATGCAAGTCCTTCGCTACATCGGGCAAAATGCCCATCATTACAAACTCGGCAATGCCCAATCCCAATGTGCCGAACGCCAAAGCCGTCAAACTCTTCTTCATACCTGAATAAAAACAATCCATTAATTAAAAAACGTACAAAAATAATTGTTATGTTTTCAGATATAAGTGTTTTTAGCACACTTTTATAAGAAAAGGAATGATTACTTGCTTTATGTCAATTTATTGTTGCCACATGCAAAAGAGGTCAAACATTTTAGCTTCACGTTCAGAAGTTAAAAAGAACAAACAAACCTCTCTACAAAGCCATGCTTACTAATCAACATTCACACTAAACAAGCCTTTGCTTCCTGCTCCGCTAGCGACAGCATTTGAACTTTTCGTTATTATACACCTATCACTCAATTCATAACCGTGATCCGGCTGAGTGCTTTCACCCACCCGAACATCTACAATTTCTTGTGTCTTCATAATTATAAACATTTAGTATATTAAGATAATTCTTTGTCTAAATAACACAAAATAAATTCGTTTCTCGCTTGCAATATTTCTGCAAAACTGTTTTTTACTATATTCACGTTCGGTAAAGCGATCTTATCAAGATACTTATAATGAATATCATCTGCACAGGATATAATGTAACCATCATGAGTAACGACCAATTCATTAAGGAATGGAATGCTGAGTAAAGGATAACTAAACTCCAACACCTTATTCCCCCTCTGATATTTCATTTTATTGCCTCTGTATATATATTCCTCTATTTTTCCGGTTAATATATTTTCTTTCAGAAACAGTTCATACGCCATTGCTTTCGTCATACAAATCCTTATATCAATAGCATCCGGACTGTTATCATTATTCATAAAATCAAGACAGAGTGAAACAAAACCAAGCAAGGATTCACACGACAAACTTTTTAATGGTTTCATTTCAAATGGTGAATAATACATGATAGGAGCAAAATTAAATTTATCAACTCCTAATTTCCAATATGCAAGCAACATGGATAATAAATCAGCTCCATTATCATCAAAAATAGTAGAAGTAATGTTTATTTTATCTCGATGCTCCACATTTTCAATCAACTCATAAACCGTATTGTATCCATTCTCACCCCTTATCAAATCATTGTATTTTCCAGAGCCCTCAAGACTAATTTCAAGGTATGAGATGTTGGTTGCAAGAACTTCGTCATACCCCTGAATATCCATACTCATTCCATTTGAAACAACTCCATAAAATATTTTCCTATCTTCTTTATACTCTGCTAAAAGATTCAGGATATCAAAGATTCTATTATCCAAAAAAGATTCTTTACCCGAAAAATGAAAATGTTTCATACCCATTCCAATAGCTTCATCAAGAAAACTTCTCCATCTTGCCAAAGAAACCGGCTCTGATATGGGCCGGGCATCTCCAAAATAACAATGTCTACATTTCAGATTACATTTATTACTGACGAATGAATCTATAATCATAGGTTCATTCTGCCGCAGCTTGGCATCTATATGTTCCATAAAAGATGCCTTATCTATATATTTTTTCAGATTTCCAATCATCTGGCAACTTCGTAATACAATATATAAGTAGAATTCATTAACGGATTATCTTCTTCATAAGATATCGTATCTGTGATTTCGGACATATCAACGTCCAAAATCAACTGGGCCTTATCCATACCGACTTTATATTTATATATACTTGCCGATTTAAAACCTATATCTTCTTTACATTCCAAAGACATTTTCAGATGTTTCACCGTACCTGCCAAAAAATTAGGCAATGTAGTATAGTCGCAATCTGTAATATTCAACATATTAGGCCAGCACCATTCAATCATCAAATCAACAATACTACCGGGACTTTTTACTTTGCCATAAGAAACAACAACCTGCTTCAACAAAGAATCCTGTCCGTTATCAGCAATTCTTGCACATAATTTTTTCTGCTTCCCACCAACACGCTCGAACGCTTGTATGTTTATATCTTCAAAGTTAACAATGGTATCACCTGCCACCAGCAGTTGGAATGTACTGATTTTATGCGAAACAACACCTCTTATATTTAATCGGACAAAGGAATCTCTCTTGTTTCCCATACCTCTTTTTTCTATTGTATTCTTTATCTCTATTGAATCAATATCAATGTTATTCTGTATATATTCCCCCAATTCATTGTATAAATACTCTGTGGTCAAGAAAAAGCGTCCTTTGAATGGCACAATTTTCATCATTTCCTGCAATGAACGAATCATTGCATCTTGCTCGTTCAATTTAACATTCAATACTTCCACCCTTTGACTCATCGATTTGTACCGTTCCCTCAACATAGCAAAAATAATAGTCAGGCATACAAATACATATACTACCCACGCAGGAAACGAAAGCAAAATTGATTTAATATCAAGATCAGGCTGCGTAAATAGTTGCAAAGCCTGTATAACCCCACCCAGTGTTGCAAAGCCGCCAAATGTCTTTATACCTAAGTTGTACAAGTATAATCTATTTTCCATATTGTGGTTTGTCTGTTTCTAGTTGCTTTAACTCATTATTCAAAATGTCTATTTCTCTCTGTATATCGTTCCATTCCAAACGCCCAGTTGTCATCTTCTGCTTTAACTTCAAATCCCTGATTTTTTTCTTTATCTCTTCTATTTTATTCATGGTATATACAATTTATTGATTACAAATTCAATGAACAGACTCTAAGCGGGAAAGAAACAAACTATTCTTCAGAGTCATTTCCTTTAAAAAAAGCGGGGAAAGAAACGCCCGTTGCCGGATACGTATGCTTTCCCCGCTTGAAAGAATTTATAATTTCTACTTTGGGTAGAAGTTGCTTCTCACGAAGGAGAAGCGGACTTTTACTTTATAGTATGATTATTTTTTAATCATCTAAATTCAGATTAGAGGTTAGATTTTACAGTTACAGGAATTGTACCAACCGCAACACCCCAAGTGTATGTAACCGTAACTTTCACATTGATAGTCTTGTTGGCTGTCAAAGCTACACCATCATTCTGCCATGTAAATTCACCCGTTGTAGCATTTACACTAGCTCCCTTAGCAGCATCCTCTTCCGATACTTCGAACTTAGCTGCCTGAGCATTATAGTAACCGGCAATAGTAGCATCCATCGTACCGTTTTCAATTACTTTTTCACCAGCAATGCTTACCAAGTTGATTGCAGAATTCAACTGCAATTTATCGGCAGGATTCTTCTTGTCTGTAGTTTCAAACTTGGCATCTTTCTTCAAAGTGATATTCTTCAACGGGTCAGCAAACTTAACCTGGATCTTAGTACCATTGTCAATCTTCTGGCCATTAATCAGAACAAATACCATTACATCAACCGGATCGATCTTAGAAATGTTGATACGGTTACCTTCTTTATCATTGCAAGATCCTGTATAGGTCAGGATATTGTTAGTCAAATCAAAATCTGTACGAGTTTCACCAGCTACTGTTTCAAATACCAAATCAAGGTCTTTATTCTTATATCCGCGACGTAAGTCACCAGACATGATATAATTAGAACCTACAAGTTTACCGGCATTAATCATATAACCGTCTTTCCAGTAATCATTGTCTTTAACCAAAGTTACTTCAGGATATACTACCTTAACCTCATAAACAACTTCTGCACCTGTATTACCAATTTTAAATACTACTTTGTACTTGCCAAGCTGATCCTTAGTCAAGATATTCTTAACGTTTACATACAAGAAGCTTTCATTGTTTTCATATGCTGTGCCAGCAGAAATAACACCATTACTACTGCTTGTTTGTACATATTCACTTCTTTCTGCATCCCAAATATAATATTCACGAGTATATCCTGCACTCCAGAATGTTTGAGAAGACATGCCCAATGTATTATATACATCATTCATATCAAACTTGAATCTATAATCTTTTGATTCAAGAGTTAATTCATGAGTTTCAGATTTGGTATAAGTCTTAGTAGTAGCAATCTTCTCAACTGACGATACAGTTAATTCTTTTTCAGCCAATTTATATCCGTCTTTCTTATCATATACAGATACGATGAAAGTACATTCATGACCTACAGAAGAAATTTGTCCATTAGTCTTAATAACGCCATTTTCTACAGTGAAATAATTGCCTTTGTCTTCACCAGCTTTCTTAGCTACTTCGTAGTAAGGAGCAAAACCATATTTTCTCAAGTCACTATATGACGAAGTAGTCATATAATAATCACCAACAGTTCGTCCAACAGTTAAAGTATCAGCAACATTCAATTCACCTGTATATAAGAGGTTTATATCAAGAGAAGGGAACTGGAAATACCCAATCTCTCCATTATCATCCTTACGAGCTTCGAATACTGTCAAGTCTTCGCGATTAATTGTATTAGATGTAAGCAAATGGTAAGTAGAAATTGCGCTCTGTGCATCATTCTGAACCTGTAAAGCCACGGCATATTTCTTATTCTTCAAAGAGAATGCTTCACCAGCTTTAGCTTTTACAGTCAAAACACCATCAGCAAACGATTTGTCAGCAACATCTAAGATAGAACCTGCAGCTCTTGACTGTACTTCATTTACCAAGAAACCAATATTTGCTTTTGCCAAATCAATACTTGCAGGAGAAACACGATAGTTGAAAACAATATCGTTAGTCAATGAAACATTATTATCCCACAAATGGTTCTTATCGTTAAGATCGTCACCAACAGAAATATTGATAGCAACTACTTTAGTCTGCATATCACTATATGTCGGCATAAACACCACGTTCAAAGCAGCTGCAGCGGCAGTAGCAGGAAGAACGATTGACTCATATTCCCCGGTAGTCTGGTTATACACATGCAATTCATAGTTATCACCATTCTTCACCACGTAGGTACTGGTTCCGGCAGCAGAGATGCCTGTATCTTCCACTTCTTTTGTTTCGGTGTTATAAGCAAACCAGTTACCGTTTTCACCGATATAAGGAGATACACCAGCAACACCAGCTTCGCCAGCTTGACCAACAGCCTGATACTCGGTCTTTACATCATTCTTATACCAGAAACCGTCAGTACCAATCTCCCATTTCACAGCATCAGCACCAGCAGCACCATCTTTACCATTCGTAATGGTATAAGAAGTGTTATCCGAAAAAGTTACGGTAAAACCACCAGTAGTTGGAGCCAAACTTGTAATCCATTTGCCTTCATTTACTTTTGCCTGTAAAGCACTCAGATCTCCTTTAAGAGTCGACAACTCTTTATTGATGTTGTCAATGTCATCATCATAGTCTTTACAAGACACAAATGTTCCCGTTGACGAAACCATCAAGGCTCCGAACAGGATTGCACTTAAAAACTTTTTGTTCATAATAGAAAAACTTTAAATTTATAAATTTAAAAAACTAAAATTGATTATACATATTAATCTCATTATTAATATCTTAGTTCGTTTATTACCTGTAGTTCCCGTTTCCTCCTTTCCCGTGACTGATAAGACAAAGGTGACACACCCGCAACCTTACTGAAAGCTGAATAGAAAGCGCTTTTAGAAGCGAAACCGCAACTACGAGGCAAGTCATTCAATGCACAACGACCGAAACTAAGAAGCTCCTTGGCATATTCCACACGATAGCCGTTCACAAGCTCCTTCAAGTTACAGCCAAAGTATTTGTTTACTACATTACTCAGGTAGGTCTGGTTTGTTTCAAGCAAATCGCTCAGTTTTTTCAGCGAAAGCGAAGTGTCAAGGAATATCTGACGTATCTCAAGCTGGTACAATATAGCTTTATATATACGACAGTCCACTTTACGAATATTCGCTTCCTTGCCGACAAACTCCTCCTCCCAATGCCGCTGGGCGGCCTTGAAAAGCAAGTTCTTCTGCCGCTCGGAAACGGCGCTACTTCGTTTACGTCTTAGAAATAGATATTCCATCTGCTCTATGTTAATTTCATTCATTCTCATCGCTTCAAAGACATACTTTATCATATAATAAAGGAACTTAAAAACGACATTTTCTATAGATCTCTTACCAAGAGATCTATAGAAAGTAACTAATGAACAATATATCAACATATTATATCCTATTTCAAATAGGATAAAGGAGTATAAAAATGGACTTGGAAGCTTATTTTTTATATAAATTCCTATTTTTTTTGCCAAAAATGTATTAGTTCTCAAAACTTTGCTTATTTTTGCACAGAAAATGTATATCTCTTGGTAAGAGATATACAAATAAGCATATATAAAAGAAGGGAACAATCAATTGTTAATCAATTGATTACTATCACAAAAAAGAGATTCTCTCCTTAAAAAAGATTCACCGAAATAATTTGGACAAACTCTTTGAACGGAAATCGGTCAACAAGTTTCAAGCATCAAGCCAACTTAATCACTTTACGAAGTCAATTTCTCCAGAAAAGAACTTAAAGAAACATTATTTCCTGAGCCGATAAACCGGTAACCTGGGCAATTTACATCAAATGCAATACCGACCTGTTTCATTTTTAGCATTCTTCCTTACGACCTGTTTCAAATCCTTCCTAAAGACCTGTTTCGAGTCCCTCTTTAAGGTCCTCCTCACGTCCTTTCTTCAATGGGGTAGACATTACGCTATACCAATCACGGAAGCTCTTCAAATTTTCCCAATGTTCACCAAACTCCCTAGAGGTGAATTTCGCAATCTCGGCAGCCTCGAAAAAACGATCGAATACACGGCTCCGCAACGCACACAGACGCTCAAGAAGGGAAGATAGATTACGCAGAACGAACAGGCATTTGTCAAACATGCCCTCCACCTTATCTTCCTTCTTGTTGAACTTCAGGATTTCAAGAAGCAAGGACTTAAAGATAAGAAAAAAAATCCTTAAGAGAAAAAGGATTTAGCATAAGTATAAACACAAATAAAGTTGCTTTGAACCATACATCAAAGCAACTTTCATAAAAGCCGGAACGAATGAAAACATTCCTTATTTTTTCTCTTCTTCGACAGAAGACAGTGGCGTACTGTTCTCTTTATAAGCAGCAAATCCTTTCACCTTTGTCCGTTCCTTATTAGCACTTTCCGAAGCGGCACTACCCAGTTGCTGCAAATTTTGCTTGATAGCATCGTGAGTAACAAAGAAATGATCGAGCATAGCTTTCAGATATTCGTCCAATTGGCCTTCTTTGGGAGTAAAGACCGTATGACATTTGGAATGAAGCCCCACGTTTTTCTCATCCTCATCCGCCGTAAAGACAGTGGTCACCAACGAATCCACATTGACCAGATTGACAATCTCTTTTAAGTAAGGTAAAGCCGGATTATCCATACTGATAGACGCCCACCACGGATTCCATATCATGATGAACCGGGCCTCATCCTCTACCGCAATATAAAAATCATCACCTTGATATTTAAAGACAATATGTCCTTCCTCATTGGTTTCCGGCTGACAGCCTATCTTTTTGAGCACAGCTATAACCAGCTCTTCCGTACCGATATCCTCCAAGTCTTCCTTTGTCATACGGTCCAAACGGTCTCTACGTTTTTTACGCTCATGACGGATGCGAAGAACTAAAAATGCAAGCGGCCACAATGCCAATGCAATAACAGCGATTAGAATGGTGAGGTCGGTCATATCTGTTTGCGATTTAAGGGTTCAACATCAAAATACAGATAGTTGCTACACTATGCTAAACAAATATAGCAATTATAATCTTAAAAACATCTATTTCCATCGATTTATTTCAAGTGTTTCTTTATCCAAAGCAAATGCCCGTATTCTGTGTCTTCAGAAGTCCAGTGCTCGTTGACTGGAGTAATCAACGCCTCTTTCGGACAGTTCAGTACATTATAGACAATGTAACTGGTAGTAGGAGGACAAGTATTGTCATTGAATCCCCATGTCATATAAACAGGAACAGTAATCTGTTTGGCAAAATTCACCACATCATAATATGCAAGGGTCTTCATCTTGGCAGGTGTATCCATATCTACCGTATTCTTAAAAAGATGAGGATATCCCCCGGCACGGCCGGCTTTGTAACCTGCCATATCACTTAAAGCGGGATGGTTTGCCACACATGCCGTAACACGCTTGTCAAGTCCTGCCGTAATCAAAGCCAAAGCTCCCCCTTGGCTCCCCCCTTGCACAATAACATTTTTACCATCCCATTCAGGTAATGAAGTCAGCAAATCAATGCTGCGGACACAAGCCAGATAAACCCGTTTCATATAATAATTTTCACGGCTATCCAAGCCGTTTACCAAATAACCGTTTTCCCGACTACTGAAAGCGCGGCTTATTTCGCCGAAAGTGTCCTCATCCAGCTCCGGATTCAAGCCGTGGATTTCTATCTCAAAGCGGATACAGCCTTCTTCCGCATAATATTTATGCCTCATAGGCCCTTTGATCGTCTTGATACCGGCCCCTGGAGGACACAGTACTACCGGATACTTTCCTTCCGCCTTAGGATAGAACAGATAACCATAAATACACTGGTTCTGCTTATTCAGCTGAAGTCTGATCAAGTAACAGTCTATTTTGTCCGTAGAATATTTCTCTACGTACTCTTTAGTATAAGTCAGAGGGAACTGGGCTGCTTCCGCCTTAGTCTTATTCCAGAATTCATTAAAATCAGAAGGCAACTGGGTATAGGGTTGAAGCTTCTCAGGAGAGAAGCCGACTTTGATATGGTGGGAATAAGTTTTACCTCCTAGTTTAGCCGTCAGACGACAATCACGAAAACCGGGCTCTTTCATTGTCCCCATAGAAATAACCGCTTTTCCATTCTTCAGTTTTACAGTTCCCTTGGTATCCGAAGGCATCATGTCGCCTCCCAGCTCATATAAAACCTCCACACCATCTTGCGGAATACCATATTTATAGAACTGAACCTCAATCTTCGCTTTCTCGCCTGTCTTGTACAACCAGTCGGCATGATCGGGTACAGTTACCCAAAGCACATCACTCCGATAAGGATAATTTTCGGCCGCTGCTGAAAGAACGAACAAGACAGCCCCAATAAGCATGCTTAAAAATCTGTTTTTCATTGTAATTCTATTTAATGGTTCTAAAAATCAGTATTAAATCTGCGTAACTCCGCACGCAAGGCACGAGCTCTCCCTCCTGTCATACTATCCAGCAATTCCCAAAAACAAGGACCGTGATTCATTTCCTTGGTATGAGACAATTCGTGTAACAGTACATAGTCCATCAAATGGGGAGGCAACAACATCAAATAACAGGAAAGATTGATACTGCCTGTCCCCGAACAACTTCCCCATCTTCCCTTGCTGCCGGTAATCTTCACACGTTTAAATGGCAAATGATACTGTTCGGACAAGGCAGATAAAAGAGGTGGCAGATACTCTTGTGCATTTTTCTTCATGGCACGGATGATGGCATTACGTACCAGCCTTTGTACTTCAGGTAAAGAAAAATCCACATTCCGCGGACAGATAATCTTGACTCCCTCCTCGGTAAAACGTACGGAAAAGCAAGTAAAGTTACCTTGCTCCAGCCATAAACGGAAACAGGGAGTGTGAATACGAAAATTTAGATCAATCGGTTTCTTGCTCACTTTCCTCCAGTCCTCCAACAGACGTTGCCTGTATTGCTCCACCACCTCCAGCACTTTGCTGCTTAAACTATAAGGAGGAACAGTAACATGCAGTCCGTCGGGCTTTACCCGCATAGTAACATTACGCGCCAGCTTGTGTGTACGCACTATAATACGGTCAAAATCTTTATCCGGAAGTACTCTTTTAGTTGCCATACGGATACAAAGATACAGCTTTCCAATAAAAAAAGGCAGAGATTTGCAACTTTCCAGGAATCTTCACCGTCTAATTAACAGAAACCAATTAAATATATATATTACCATGAGAACAAAAACTATTTATTTTTTCAGTCTTTTTCTGACAATCACAATGATGACAGGCTGTTTCCACATATCATCAGGCCCGAAACCCAGCAAGAGTAAAATGACCAAAAAATATAGCGTAACTCCTTTCAATAAGATAGAGAACAAAGCACCTGCCAACATTGTCTTTACTCAAGGGAATGCGACCAAAGTAGAAGCCGACGGTCCGGATAATTACATCCCCCAACTCATTGTCATGGTCAAAGACAGTACACTGAGTATCAGTATGGATAAAGACAAATTCAAAAACTTCAAAAGTTCAAAAATCAATATCTCAATTACCAGTCCGGTTTTATGCAATATCAAGCAAAGAGGTGTAGGAAGTATTTATCTGAAAGACAGCGTGAAAGTAACAGATCTTTCTATCAGTGCCGAAGGTGTGGGGAGTATTGAAGCAAATGCATTAATGGCACGTTCCATCAAAGTATCCCAAGAAGGAGTAGGAAGTATCAATTTAAAGGGGCAGGCCGGTCATGCGACATATTATTTGGAAGGAGTAGGCAGCCTGAAAGCAAAAGACATGACTGTTTCTGATGTGGTAGTTGAACAAAACGGTGTGGGAAGTGTTTCTTGTTATGCATCCGGGACGATAAATATCAGTGCCCAGGGAGTAGGAAGTGTAAACTACTACGGTGACCCTCGGGTTACCGGACTAAAAAAATCCGGAATCGGAAGCGTTAAGAGCAAATAACTCATTTCATAACTCTCTCTTTACATTAAATTATCTACCAAGCAAAAAAGGATTACTGCTCACGCGGTAATCCTTTTTAAAATTATTTAGTTAGTTAATTTAAAATTTGAGAGAATTGAAACTTCACAGCCTCGAATTAAAAAGTTGTTTTAATAAGCACTAACTATCATATTTATATAAAAGCAAATGAAAATGTTCTAATTTGTTTTCCCTGTCCCTGTACCGGTATCATCAGCGGTAATCTTTGTCACCGTATCTGTAGGCAATACAGGTTCGTATGCCACTTGGGGATCGGTAGTAGAATCCTGATACTCATCGTGTACCGATACCGTATCACTATCACCGCCTTCCATAGCGTGTTGCATCACTGTACCCATAAGAAACAACACGGCAATCATTGCAGCCGCTTTAAACAGAGGCATAAAGCGCGTACGCATAGTCAGACGTTGCGCTTTTACCACCGGTCTTTCTATCCGGGTCAGGATTCTGGTATCAAAATCATCGCCCAAACCTTTCTCCTTCTCCACATCCTGATAAGCAAACAACTGCTTGTAACGGAGTAAATGAGCAGGCACTTCCTTCTGACGAAAGAATGAACGTAGTATTTGCTCTTCTTCCAATGAAGTTTCGCAATTCCAATAACGTTCCAAAAGCTGTTCAATATATTTATAATCCATAATCCTCTATTTCAGTGTATCTTTGTTTTATCTTCTGCCGGGCACGGAAAAGGGTTACTTTCACCTGTTCTTCCGTAATCTGCAGAATATCTGCAATCTCTTTATAACTCTTTCCTTCCACATCCCTCAACTGCATAGTTGTACGCTGTCTTTCGGGAAGCTCATTGACCAGACGGTGAACCAACTGTATTTGTTCGTTCTGCGCCAACCGGTCATAAGGCGTCAATGTATCAGGCATCTCCCGCACTTCAGAGGTCAGTTGCAAATTCTGCGCTTCCATCTTCTGGCTGCGGTCAATTGCCAAGTTACGAGCAATGGTCAGGCAATATGCCTCGATGGATTCAAACTGCGGCCATTCATCCCGCTTGTTCCATACCCTGATCATCGTATCCTGCACCACATCCTCCGCTTCAGCACTATTCAGCGTAATACGAAGCGCCAACCTGTAGAGCTTGTCTTTCAGGGGCAGAATATCGTTTCGGAAACTGATCTCTCGCATTGCTCTGTAATAATGACGGGTGAGTTACACTAAAGTTACACTCACCCGCCTGTTTTTTTTGAATTATTTTTTGATTACGGTTCCACTTCCTTCATTAATGGCTGATGCTAAGGTTATTACCACCTGACTGACTCCTGCATCAATGGCAGAAAAAGAATTTTCCAGCTTGGGAATCATCCCTCCTTGAATAATGCCTTGCGCTACAAATTCTTTAAACTCTTCAGGAGTAATGACAGGAATTACACTGTCATCATCATTTTCGTCACGCAATACGCCCTTTTTCTCAAAGCAATAAACCAATGTCACATCAAACAAGGACGCTAATGCTTTGGCGGTTTCTCCGGCAATGGTATCAGCATTGGTATTCAGCATGCTTCCTTTACCGTCATGGGTCAATGGAGCCATAACAGGCACAATGCCCTGACGGATCAATGTCGCCAGGAAACCGGCATTTACTTTCTCCACATCACCAACAAAGCCATAGTCCACGTCTTTTACCGGACGCTTTACCGAACGGATCACATTCATATCGGCTCCGGTCAGTCCAATGGCATTCACACCTTTTGCCTGAAGGCCGGCTACAATATTCTTGTTCACCAGTCCGCCATATACCATGGTTACCACTTTCAGCGTTTCTGCATCCGTAATGCGGCGGCCATTCACCATCTTGCTTTCAATCCCTAGTTGTGCCGCCAGTCTGGTAGCAGAGCGCCCGCCACCGTGTACCAACAACTTATAACCTTCTATAGCAGAGAAATCAGCCAACAACTGATTAAGTGTAGACTCTTCCTCTACAATTTTTCCACCTACTTTTATGATAGTCAGTTTCTCTTTCATGCTATTATTCCAAATAAGTATATCCGTACAACCCGGAACGATAATTAGAGAGGAATTCTTTTCCTTCCTCTACAGAAATTCTTCCTTCCTTCACTGATTTGGTCACCCAGGTTTCCAGTGTACGCACCAATTTCTTCGGGTTATATTGTACATAATCCAAAACCTCGGCCACCGTTTCACCATCAATTACCTGATCAATAGAATACCCTTTGTCATCCACCGTAACATGCACCGCATTGGTATCTCCAAACAAATTGTGCATATCACCCAGAATCTCCTGATAAGCACCAACCAAAAATACACCTATATAATAAGCGTCTTTTCCCTTCAACGAATGTACCGGCAGGTCATGCGATACATAACGGGTAGAGATAAAATTGGCAATCTTTCCATCCGAATCACAAGTGATATCCTGCAAGGTAGCATTTCTGTCGGGCTTCTCATCCAGACGCTGGATAGGCATGATAGGGAATATCTGATCTATCGCCCACGAGTCCGGCAACGACTGGAACAACGAGAAATTACAAAAATATTTATCAGCCAGCAGTTTGTCCAGTTTGCGGAACTCATCGGGCGCATGTTTCAGCCCCGAAGCAATCTGATTGATCTCACGGGTCACCGACCAGTACAGACGCTCTATCTGGGCACGGGTCTTCAAATCCACAATACCGTGGCTGAATAAATCAAGTGCTTCCTCACGTATCTGCTGTGCATCGTGCCAAGCCTCCACCATACGGCTCTGATTCAGATTATCCCATATCTCATAAAGTTCATGTACCAGTTCATGATCATTTTCACCCACTTCGAAATCCTCATCCATTTCGGGCAGAGTCGCCGTTTCCAGCACCTCGAAAATCAGCACGGAGTGATGGGCGGTCAGTGAACGTCCGCTTTCGGTAATAATATTCGGATGAGGAATTCCATTCTTGTCACTGGCATCCACCAGCGTAGAGATAGAGTCATTCACATACTCCTGAATAGAGTAGTTCACACTGCTTTCACTATTGGCAGAACGAGTTCCGTCGTAATCCACACCCAAACCGCCACCGATATCCACAAATTCCACATTAAATCCCATCACATGCAACTGCACATAGAATTGCGATGCCTCACGCAGAGCTGTCTTGATACGGCGTATTTTAGTCACCTGGCTGCCTATATGAAAATGAATCAGTTTCAGACAGTCCTTCATGTCTTTCTTTTCCAGAAAATCAAGCGCTTCCAGCAATTCACTGGATGTCAAGCCAAACTTACTGGCATCTCCTCCGCTATCTTCCCATTTACCACTTCCCGAAGAAGCCAGCTTAATGCGGATACCTATGTTAGGACGCACATTCAGCTGCTTTGCCATTTTGGCTATCAGGCGTAATTCATTCATTTTCTCCACTACCAAGAAAATGCGTTTCCCCATCTTCTGTGCCAGCAGAGCCAGCTCGATATAACTTTCGTCCTTATATCCGTTACAGATAATCAATGAATCCGAATCTGTATTCACAGCTATCACCGCATGAAGTTCAGGTTTGGAACCGGCTTCCAGTCCCAAATTGAATTTCTTTCCATGACTGATGATTTCTTCCACTACAGGACGCATCTGATTTACCTTGATAGGATAAATGATAAAATTCTGGGCCTTATACCCATACTCATCAGATGCCTGCTTAAAGCAGTTCGCGATTTTTTCAATACGATTATCCAGAATATCCGGAAAACGGACCAGCATAGGAGCTGCCACATCCCGCAATTGCAACTCATCGACCAACTCTTTCAAATCGACCTCAACGCCGTCCTTACGAGGAGTTACCACTACATGACCTTTGTCATTGATACCAAAGTACGAAGTTCCCCACCCTGTTATGTTGTAGAGTTCTTCCGAATCTTCAATACGCCATTTTCTCATTTCTTCTTCTGTACAAAGAGTGTGTATTTTACTATATATAATTATTTATTCAATTTCTTTCTCAAGCTGTCAACAGAGGCTTGAATTTGTCTTTTATCCTCCAGCTCATCAGCCTTAAACAGATGTTTCGCCTTTGAATAAAACGGATGTCTTTTCTGTAACGCCTCACAGATAAAATCCATCAGTTCCTCATCACTTTTATTTGCTAACAATGGACGTTGCTGCTTGGCCACTCTCAGACGGCGGAACAATACGGCAGGTTCCACATCCAGAAACACCGTATCACCGCAATCATTCATATACTCCATGTTATCAAAAAAACAAGGTGTTCCTCCACCGGTCGAAACAACCACATCTTCAAACTCGGCCACTTCGTGCAACATTTTCCGTTCCAGTTCCCGGAATCCGTCTTCTCCGCGTTCCAAGAACAGCTGTTGAACGGTTTTATGGAAACGTTCCTCGATAAACCAGTCCAAATCAATGAAATTCAGACTCATTTCACGGGCAAACGCCTTACCTAGAGTCGTTTTGCCCGCGCCCATATATCCTATTAAAAATATACGTGTCATTTTTTTGCTTTTGCAGTGCCCTTTACCTTGGAAGCCGCCTTACTTTTTGCGGATTCTTCGGGCTTTTCGGACTCCTCTTCCATATTCACGGTTCCCCTGTTTCTTGAAGCCGCTTTCGTTTTACGCGTTTCCGCCTTGCTTTTCTGCAATTCAATCACCTTAAAACAAGCCTCCAGACTTAAATCTGCCGGTTCTACATTCTCAGGAATCTTATAATTCTTTTTCTGATAACTGATGTATGGGCCGTAACGTCCGTTCAAGACCTGCATATCAGGGTCAGCATCGAATACTTTAATAAACTTCTTCTCCTGCGCTTCTATCTTATTCTTGATCAACTCTACCGCCTCATCCAAAGAAATCTCCATCGGATCCGTTCCTTTAGGAATAGAAACAAACAGTTTGTCATAGCGCACGTATGGTCCGAAACGCCCTACTCCTACCGTTACCGTATGGCCGTCATAATCCCCCAACGTACGGGGAAGCTTGAACGCATCCAATGCTTCTTCCAACGTAATGGTTTCCATCGACAATCCCTTTGTCAACTGCGCAAAACGCGGTTTTTCCTCATCATCGGCAGTACCAATCTGAATAACCGGACCGAAACGACCGATCTTAACCGATACCGGCTTACCGCTTACAGGATCTGTTCCCAATACCCTTTCACCCACCTTATGCTCAGTCTTAGAGTGAATGGTCTTATCTACCAACGGATGGAAGCCTTTATAGAAACTGTCCATCATGCCAGTCCATTCCTTTTCTCCTTCCGCCACTTCATCGAACTCTTTCTCCACATTCGCTGTAAAGTTAAAGTCCATGATTTCAGGAAAGTATTCCATCAGGAAATCGTTTACCACGATACCGGTATCAGTAGGCAACAACTTGGCCTTTTCATTTCCCGTCATCTCTGTCTTGGTAGTTTCCGTAATCTTGCCGCCTTTCAGTTTCAAGATATCATACGGGCGTTTCACACCTTCACTGTTTCCTTTTTCTACATAACCGCGTTGCTGCACAGTAGAAATGGTAGGTGCATATGTAGATGGACGACCGATGCCCAACTCTTCCAGTTTGCGTACCAGGCTGGCTTCCGTATAACGGGGCGGACATTGGGTAAAGCGCTGAGTCGCCAGGATTTCTTTTCTTATCAGTTTTTCCCCTTTGCTCAGAGGCGGCAACAGACGGCCCTCGTCTTCCTGCTCATTGTCATCATCGTATGATTCCTTGTATACACGCAGGAAACCGTCAAAAGTAATCACCTCGCCGGTAGCGATAAATTTCTCGCTACTGTTGCTGATTACAATAGTAGCCGTTGTTTTCTCCAGCTCCGCATCTGCCATCTGTGAAGCGATGGTACGTTTCCAGATCAGTTCATACAATTTCTGCTCCTGACCGGTTCCGTTCACCGTTTCATTCTCCATATAGGTAGGACGGATAGCCTCATGCGCTTCCTGTGCTCCTTTAGTCTTGGTGGCAAACTTACGGACTTTGACGTATCTTTCTCCCATCAGGGACAAGATAGTCTGCTTGCTGGTATTCAAAGCCAGATCCGAAAGGTTCACCGAATCCGTACGCATATAGGTAATTTGTCCGTTTTCATACAGACGCTGTGCCACCATCATGGTCTGCGCTACTGTAAATCCCAACTTACGGGCAGCTTCCTGCTGCAACGTAGAAGTAGTAAACGGTGCCGCCGGCGATTTCTTCACAGGGCGGGTTGTTATATCTTCAATAGAGAACTGCGCATCCTTACAAGTTTCAAGGAAAGCCTGTGCTTCTTCCTTGGTTTTGAAACGGTTGGACAATTCCGCTTTCACTTCAACTTCATTTCCATCGACATCAGGTACTTCAAACACTGCTGTAACGCGATAAGACGGCTCACTGACAAAAGCATGCACCTCACGTTCACGTTCCACAATCAAACGAACGGCAACAGATTGCACACGTCCGGCAGAAAGAGCAGGCTTTACCTTCTTCCACAATACCGGTGAGAGTTCAAAACCTACAATTCTATCCAGAATACGGCGTGCCTGCTGGGCATTTACCAGATTCACATCAATGTCACGCGGATTTTCGATGGCCTTTAGTATCGCTGTTTTGGTTATCTCGTGGAATACAATGCGCTTGGTCTTCTCAGGGTCCAGCCCCAAGACTTCAAACAAGTGCCATGAAATAGCTTCTCCTTCACGGTCCTCATCGGATGCAAGCCATACCATATCAGCTTTCTTTGCCTCCGCTTTCAATTCGGCTACCAATTTCTTTTTATCTGCCGGTATCTCGTAAGTCGGCTCAAACCCATTCTCTACATCGATACTAAACTCCTTCTTTTTCAAATCCCGGATATGCCCGTAACTGGAAAGGACTTTATAATCATTGCCCAAGAATTTCTCAATGGTTTTAGCCTTGGCGGGTGACTCAACTATTACTAGATTTTTTTGCATAATACTATGTATTCCATTTTATTTTGGGGCAAAAGTAGAAAAAAAGCAGAAGCACACCTATATAATAAGGTATGTTTCTGCTTTTTTTTCTTAAAAAAATCCTTTCCGAGTGCCTATTTAACTAAAAAGCCAAAGAAAGCCCGGCTAGAACATTCAGTTTTTCAGCAGGATAGCCGTACTCATAATAATATTGTTTATTCAACAGATTACTCACACGCCCAAAAACAGACAGATCTTTCAGGAAAGTATAACTGGCTCCCACACTCAAATTGCTGATATTGCCCAAACCAAAATCCCTGCTGCTATTCCCTTCTTCTATCACATATTCTTTCCGCTGTACATATTCATAGCCCAAATTAACCTTCAATCCTTCAAAAACCTTAGCCTCAGCATAGAAATTCAATTCAAACTTGGGCTTGGTCACTAAATACAGCTCTTCATTTTCATTGTCTGTCTTCCAGCTATAAAATGTACCTTTCAATGAAGCGTCAAACCAGTCCTTATAACCGTATTTCAATTCAGCACCTCCATACGCGGTTTTCGCTTTATCCTGCAAGAAATGAGTAAAATAATACCCGTCCGCATCCACCAGATTGCAAAACAACTCATCTTTACTGATCCGATATCCACCAAAGACATTAAACCACAAACCATTTACCGGAGATGCTTTAAAACCCAATGTAGCATTCAGTGGCACATAGGTAGAAGGCATCCGGGCGTTTAAAGACCAATAAGGTGAAAAAGCATTCAACCGGCGATAATCATTCAGTTCACGCCCTCCCAGCGCATGTAAATAAAGCACATAACTCTCCGAGAACAAGTATTCGGCTTTCACGTCAGGAGACACATCAATACCACTGTCCTCTCCCGACTGCCAATCCACATGAGCACCGACACGGACCCGCCAGTCATCACTTTCCAACATATAATAAGGATTCAAACCCAGTGAAGTATAGTTGCCCATTAAACTGTCCGAAGAATAAAACAGGTTATCCATCTCGAAACGGATACCTACCCGTTGCTCATTATCCAGCTTGCCCCATACATCTCCTTCAGTGTGGACAATCTTCTCCTTACCTGTAGATGCATTGCCTGAATAATCCAGCGGATATTTGATACCAAAATACTTCAATCCGGTCTGCAAAGTGAATTGCAAAGGAAGCGATTCATCTCTGGAAGAAACACCTATGTGAAAATCGCCTAAAGTATGATGCTGTTTATCAGTAGCTCTGGCAGAAGCCGTATGCATTTCGGAATCAGGCATATAGTTAAACACTTGTGATTGCAGGCCGCCACCTAAATTCAAAGTTACCTTACTGAAATCATGAGAATAGTCCAAACGGAACTCAGTAGAATAAAAACGTGATTTCCAATCCTCAGCATTCCAATGCTTCAGCTTTCCGTTCATGCCATCCAGAGATACCCCGACTTTCAGACGGTCCTTTCCGGTGATATTCCACAGATACCCAGCCTTAAAATCCACATTCCCATAATTTCCATATCCGGCACGGACATATCCACGTTTCGCGCGGTTCATAGCCCATTCACGGGTTACAGGAGACATACTTTCATACGTCCAGGCCGAAACAGGGCGCAAGGCTGTAGCATATTCTATGCCTTTCTTCATTACAGCCGGCTCCTCCACCCTAGGCAGGACATTAATCTTTGAGGCATCCATGATATTGGGATTATACTCATTCTCTACCACCACAGTGCGGTTCAACGTACTATCTTGCTGCGCATATGCAACAGACAGAGGCAAAAAAGCCAATATAATGGACAATTGACAATGGACAATTGACAATTTCTTACTTATCATATTCAGCACTTATTTTTTAATTTTTAATTCTCTGTTTTCAATTTCTCCAGTCTGCTTTCAATCATTCCGGCAATATCATCATCGGCCTGATAGTTCTGCTTCAATGAAAGCAAATATTGTTTAGCATCCAAGTTACGCCCCAACTTCATATACACATCAGCCAATAACACAAAGCTGCGTGCCAGCCAATAGGTATGCGGTGTACTTACCTCAATGTAATTCAGCACCTCCTGCTCCGCCTTATCCGTTTGTCCGCCGTCAAAGTAAATCTGGGCGACTTTATATTTGGCCTCCGCTCCATATACATTACGGGTGTCTTTCGCCAAGACCTTCAAATCTTCCATAGCTCCATCCGTCTTGCCGGCATCCAAATAAGCTTTTGCACGGTAATAATGTGCCTCGTTAGACAATTCCGGCGCCAGTTTAGTATCGGCCAGCAAATCTGTTGCGGCAAAGATAATCTCTTCCTCATTTCCCAGCATATGCGCACTGCGTAACATTCCGGTTTTTGCAAGCCGGCGACGCTCCATAGAAGCGGCTTTATCTTTCAATTGCTTGTAAATATGCAAGGCTTTTTCATAATCCTTCGCCGTATAAGCCATTTCGGCCCCCATCAACATGGCATCTTCAGAATATTTGTTGTTGGGATATTCCAATACTTTATCCAAATGCCGGGCTGCACTTTCATAGGCTTTCTGATTATAGTCTATCAAACCGATATAATAGTTGGCATTCAGACTGAAAGCACCTTCGGGGAAAGTCTGTAAATAACGGGTAAAGCTGTTGCGGGCCTCGGCGACCTCACCCCGCATATATACCCTTTCGGCAGCCACATAGGTCAATGAGTCACGCTCATTCACATCAAAGTTGGCACCGCCGGGGATAGTTGAAGCAAAATTGGCATACTCATCCACCTTATTCAAATCAATATAGATCGATTTCAAGTCACGCTGCGCCAAACGCGCCTCCTCACTGCCCGGATAACCGGCTATGACCTGCTTATAAGCCTGGATGGCTTCAGGATACTTGTCATCCTGATAGTATAGCAAACCGATCTCGTTAGCCGCCCGCCGTGCGACATTGCTCTCCGGAAATTTCTTCACCAGAATATTGAAACGGGCAATGGCATTGGCATTATCCTCCATCTGCACAAAAGCACGTCCCTGCTCGTAAAGGGCATCATCCATGTATTGTGATTCCGGATAATCCGAAATCAAGCGGTTCAACGTCTGCACTTTTCCATTGTAATCACGTTGCAAACCACGCACAAACGCCTCCTGATACAAAGAGTAATCCCCCAGTGACGGATCAATCTCCACCGCACGGGCATAATCCTGACGAGCCTGTTCAAAACGGCGGTCATAGAAGTTGCAGTCACCTATGCGGTTATAGGCATCTGCCTGCATGGTGCGTTCATTGATACTTCCCCTGTCCACAAAACGGGTAAACCAAGTGCCCGCATTTCCATAATTTTTCTGTTTGAAATAAGTATATCCCAAGTTATAGAGCGCCAAACCATATTCCTGTCCGTTCTTACTGGTGGCAAATTCCAGATACAAGCGGTAATCGTTACCCGCCTGCGGAAAACGGTCCAGACGATAATTGGATTCCCCCCTCCAGAAATAAGCGTCCGCCTTTGTCGCCTGATTGTATTGCCCCACAGCAAGCGATTGGTTGAAGAGCTCCAGAGCCTCCTGGAAACGGGCATTCGCAAATGCCTGTGTGCCCAGCCGGAACAAAATCTTCTGCTTGGCCTCCATAATGCGTGTGCCCGGATGCTCAATCTTTGCTATAGATTTTAAAGCAGCTTCATAACTGCGGGTATTCATATACACCTCTATCAAATAATCATTGACACGCTCCGTATAAGGTGAATTCGGGAACTCATTCAGAAAACGCTCAAACACGGTTACCGATTCGGCAAATGGAGAATAAGAGGTTTCATGAATACACAAAGCATAATTATAAAGAGCCTGTTCCTTTACTTTCGGATCAAAACTGAAATTGGCAGCCTGCTCGAATGCCATGCGTGCCCTGTTCCTCT
This sequence comes from uncultured Phocaeicola sp., assembly GCA_958434805.1. The sequence goes on along the minus strand of CAUBDX010000003.1, from coordinate 24,521 downwards.
CCTTCAAGTTCAAATAAGCCAGCCCCATGTGTAGATAAGCATTCTGTGACAAGGCATCATGTACCGAAGCCATTTCCCCCAAAGTAGCGGCAGCCTTGGAATAAACACCAGTATAATAATAACTCATACCGAGTTCATACAAAGGTTTACGCTGCGGGTGGGAAACACTTTCACGGTATCTTTCCAAAGGAGGTATCGCCGCTTGGTAATCATTCAATCCGAAACAAGCCTCTCCCCAAATCCGTTCCATCTGAGGAACATCCTTTTTAGCCGGATATTGCTCCAGATACGCTTTTGCCACAGTACGGGCCTGCTGATAATTTCCTTTCACCAAATAAATCTCTCCTATATAATAAGGAACCAATGCTGCATATACGGCATCATTCTGCAAAGACTGGAAACTTTTCAGCGCCTTGTCATAGCGTTTCTCCACATAATCAATATAAGCCAGATTATAAACAGCGTCATCCTGATACAATGGGCTTACCTCTTTCAGCAAGGTAAACCATACAGCCGCTTCACGCAGGTTGTCTTCTTTCAGATAAGAGGTGGCCAGACGCATGGCACAATCATCTCTTTCCTTATCAGGCAAAGCCTCCAGATCACACGACCGGAACAGGGCAATGGCCTCCTTGTATTTTCCCTCCATAAAATAAGCAGAGGCAATCAGTGACAGCACCCTGTTTTTATGGCGGGAATCAGGATATTTGTCCAGATAAGCCTGTAACAGCTCCATGCTGTCCCCGCCTTTCAACTCATATTCCCGGCATACCCGGTTATATTCCTTGTCACCTGCCACATCCTTGGGAGTGATCTGCTGCGCCATTCCCTGCAAGGAACAGCCTCCCATCAATGCGGCCATCAATAAGGTTTTTCTTTTCATATCTTATCATTAAAGTTTATGTTCTTTCAAAAAACGCCGGACTCCTTCACGCACAGAATCCAGCCCGAATTCTTCGGGATTCACTTCATCCAACGGAAGCCAGAAAGACTCCGCCACATCATCCATCGCCTTTATCCGGCTGGTATCTTTCACTTTACAAAGAAAGAACAGATCCAATGTATGTACCAGAAATCCTGAATAAAGATAAGTGTTGGGCAATGAGAACTGATAAACAGCCTCCTCCACCTGCAAGCCGGTTTCTTCCAACACCTCGCGTGCCACACCTTCCTCGCCGGTTTCATGCATATCAATAAACCCGCCGGACAGGTCCAATGTTCCCTTCGCCGGTTCTTTTCCTCTGCGGCACACCAACAACTCATTCTTATCATTCAAGATAAAAGCTACAGTAGCGGCACTGGAATTGAAATAATACACAAAGCCACAATCAGCGCAACGCTTTGATTTCTCATTGTTCACTTCAAAGTGCGGCGAACCACACTTCGGACAATATTTGAATAGTTCCAACGGATGCATAATTACTCCTTTCTAAGTATAGACACCGCAAAGATAGCGCAAATGACAGATAATTCATTAATTAAATCTAAAAGAAGAAAGAGAAAACACAATTCTTAGTACATTTGTTAGCAAAACAAAACGTAAATTCTTACATGGAAATTGCCATTATTATCGCACTTATCTTATTAAACGGGGTATTCGCCATGTCCGAAATCGCCCTGATCTCAGCGCGTAAAAGTAGTTTGTCCAATGATATCCGTCATGGAAGCTCTACAGCGCGTATCGCTTTAAAGCTTGCCAATGACCCGGACAAGTTTTTATCCACCATCCAAATCGGAATCACCCTGATTGGTATATTGACCGGTATTTACTCCGGCGACGTGCTGGCCACCGATTTTGGGAACATACTGACTGACGCCGGCGTACCCGCCACATATGCCTATTTATTGGCTCAAACCCTGATTGTCATCCTGGTCACTTACCTCACTATTATCTTTGGCGAGCTGGTGCCCAAACGCATTGGCATGAGTGCCTCCACCCGTGCTGCCAAGCTATTGGCACGTCCCATGTACTGGCTGTCCGTCATCGCCTCTCCTTTTGTATGGATACTTGCCAAAAGCACTTCACTTATCTTCAACCTGCTGCATATCAACACAGCGGAAGAAAAAGTGACTGAAGAGGAAATCAAATCCATGATAGACGAAGGAACCGAGAACGGTGAAGTGCAGGAAGTGGAACAGGATATTGTGGACCGCGTCTTCTCTCTTGGCGACCGCAGTATCAACACCATCATGACCTATCGCAGCGACATCGTATCCATTGACATAGACATGAACAACAAGCAGCTGTATGACATCGTATGCCAACACCTGTACCAAGTTTACCCTGTAACTCAAGGAAACACCCTGGACAACATCATCGGAGTAGTTTACCTGAAAGACCTCTTCGGGAAGCTGAACAGTTGCGAATTCAATCTGCGTGATGTGATCCGTCCGGCACAATACTTCCACGAAAACATGGATGTATATAAAGTATTGGAACAAATACGCCAGCACAACATCAAATACGGATTAATCTGTGATGAATTCGGCAGTCTGCAAGGCATCATCACCATGAAGGACATTCTGGAAGCCCTGGTAGGCACCTTGCCCAGTGACTCGGAAGACCCCGATATCGTTCCCCGCAAGGACGGAAGCTGGTTGATAGACGGCCAATGTTCTTTCTATGACTTTCTGAGTCATTTCGAAATGGAGGATTTATACCCCGATTATAATTACAACACGTTGAGCGGCCTCATCCTGCAACAACTAGGCCACATTCCCAAGACCGGTGAATCCATGGAATGGAATGACTTCACACTGGAAATAGTCGACATGGACGGAGCCCGGATAGATAAAGTATTAGTAACACTAACCCATAAAAACGAAGAGGACAATTAACATGCTGCAAAGAGATTACATTATGCGGTTGCTTCAACAATTTTTCGAAGCATTGGAAAAGTTGGTAGAAGAAAGAGATAAAAAGGACGGTCCCGAGCTGCAATTGCAACTTCAAAGCATTTATCGTGCCTACTTCAATCATCCTTCCACCTTCTATTATGATCAGGATGCGGAATATATACTGAACGAGATGGGACAGAACTATGGTGGCGAGGAATTGCTCACGCGCATCGACATGTTATCCGAACTGCTCTATCAGGATGCTTTGTTGAAAGAGTCCGAAGAACAAAAATATTTGTTAAGAAAATCGCTATTCCTGTTGAACTATTTAGATACACATAGCGATACCTTCTCATTTGAAAGAAGAGGGAAAATCGGCGAAATAGAGAAGAAAATAGGTGATTAGCTCCTCTTATTGCACTTTTTTTCAAAGAAATCCTGTTTTTTCTTGCAAAATAGTAGATAAATTAAAAAGTATTCCTATATTTGCTTACAGATTGATAACATTAAAATCGGTATATTATGGAGAAAATTGATAGTCTCGACAGACAAATTCTAGAAATTATATCCCAAAATGCCCGCATCCCGTTTAAAGATGTCGCAGCAGAATGTGGAGTTTCACGCGCAGCCATTCATCAGCGTGTGCAAAGATTAATTGATTTGGGAGTTATTATCGGTTCAGGATATCATGTGAACCCTAAGAGTTTAGGGTATAGAACCTGTACATACGTAGGAATCAAGCTGGAAAAAGGTTCCATGTACAAAAACGTAGTGGCAGAACTGAAGAAGATTCCCGAAATTGTGGAATGCCACTTCACTACAGGTCCCTATACCATGCTGACCAAACTTTATTCACGCGATAACGAGCATTTGATGGACTTGCTGAACTCAAAGATTCAGGAAATTCCCGGCGTTACGGCTACCGAGACCCTGATCTCTCTGGAGCAGAGCATCAAAAAAGAAATACCCATTCAAAGCTAAGAAAGAATGGAATGGCTGAATGAATACCATTTAGGCGGTATTGCCATCGGCATTTGTACCTTTTTAATAATCGGTCTTTTCCACCCCATCGTGGTCAAGGCCGAATATTATTGGGGTACACGGTGCTGGTGGATATTTTTGGTACTGGGCATAGCAGGCATTATAGGGACTGTGCTTATCAGTGACATCCTGATTTCCTCTTTATTGGGTGTCTTCTCCTTCTCTTCTTTCTGGACTATCAAGGAGATATTCGAGCAACGCGAACGCGTGCTGAAAGGCTGGTTTCCGATGAATCCGAAACGGAAACACGAATACGAATAGAAACTATTCTTTCCGGCCAAACCCTTTGCAATCCAATTAAAGGGCTTTTATTTCTTCTTCAGGAAGCCCTGTAGCCTGTACTATGACATCAGATGACACTCTCAAGTTTCGCGCATTCCTCATGCGCTCTTCGTAAACGTTCCCGCGATTCTAATATCATACGCATCCCGTGCCTGCAACATATCAAACAAAAATTATTTCACAACTTTATCCCCTGCTCCGTACTCTGCAAACTCTTCTTATTCCTATATTTGAAATTCTTTCCTTGCATATAATAATTGAATCCTAATGAAAAGCAGAAACTTCGGTCCTTCATCCTGCCGGATGAGAAATTGTAATAAGTTCCTTCGTGCGTAGTGGAATCATACCCCAAAGTGCCCAACAAATACCTCATATTTCCAGTAATTCCCAAATGTTTGTTCACACGCCAAGTTACCGTCAGTTCCGATTCAGACCCATAATGTTTCCGTTTGTTATTCACACCATAGCTGAAAGGCCGATAATTCCCATAAAGATTCCATGACAATCTTTTATAATGTCCATACGTATTAAGATTAACATAAAGAGAGCCCTTTCCATGCTGATGAGTATAGAAATGAGTATCATACCCTATATTTCCACCAAATGCAGATGGCGGAGGCAATGGTTCACCCTCTTTGCTAGGAGAGATGAGAAAAAGAAATAGTCATTGGGAACGCTTTGGTTTTCCATTAAGCCTTCGGCTTGGAAAATGGAACTTTTACAACAATCTGGTCCTTTCTAATGCAGGAGATCCTTATATCACGGAAAATATAACCCATAACAGCCACCTGAACACCCATATTGTAAATCAAAATATAGACCGTAAAAATATAAGAAGAATCAATGAAACATTCAGCATGTTATATGATATAACTACCCTGCAAAGCATCGGACTTAACTGTATGGTAAAACAGGCTGGAAGCACACTAAAATCTTCTTCTTTTTCCGAAACACAAGAAACAGAAAAGGAATATACCTCTTCCTACCATAGTAAAGGGAAAGGGGATGACAAAATATATCAGGCTAGTTTGAACTATAATTGGAAATCAAAAAACGGAAAGAATACTTTGCAAACAGTTCTTGATTATTTGAAAAGTGACGAAACGAAAGAACTGAATCACCATTATCTTTATCAGTATCCGGAGAAAAACGAAGAGGATAATAAATGTAGCAACACCGGAACTGTTTCTGATTTATGGAAAGCAGAAATAAATTATATCTTCTTGCTCAACAAACATTCCAGGTTGAAATGGGGTGGCGACTATTATAATAACCATACCAACAACCAAATGTATTACGCATATCAGAGTGGAGAAGGATGGCAGAAAGAAGAACACGTAGAAGCGAAACAATATATCACAGTGTATACAATATGAATGCCGGCCTTTACAAATATTTCCTGGATCAAAAGTTCTGCATAAATTTATCAGTTTACGCTATTTTGAATAAAAGAAGAAATCTGACCACAATTACCAATAACAATCTAAGCAGAATAGAAGAAAATAATAAAACCCCTTATCAAGGAGCGTGCTTAAACCTTATATATAAGTTTGACTTTGGCAAGAAAGTAAAAGTAAAACGTGCGAAAAGCATACAGACAACAAGCGATAGTTATTTGCGCAAATAGTGATCAGGAAATTGTCAATTCTAGTACATTGATCTATTTATCCGACAGATAGTTTTAGCACCCATCTCAACCACACGTCAAGATACAATGAAGGAATTATTTCCTTCAAATCCTTCATCAGCGCATTACTTGCTGAATATAAATAAGTTGCAATGAAGGATCGCTATAGATATCCTTCATCTATTCTTCATGACAGTCTACTTTTAATACTTCAAGGAAACGTTCCCAGGTTTTTCTAAATCTATTTTCTGCCAAATCCATAATGATTCGTTTTTATACCCAAGATATAAGAACAAAAAAAGAGAGACAATATAAAAGCGCGGAGACGCTTACATATTCCTTCAGCCCCGTTCCATCTCCAAAAACGCATCCCAAGGTGATGACTGTCCGGCAAAATACTCACATTTCATCAAATGACAACAACCGGACGAATAAGGTGTATCATCCGGTCGAAGTCGTTGTATCTTCCCTTCAAGTAAATTGTTTCACTTAAGTGATGATATTATATCACCTTAGTGATGAACTTTCATCACTAGAGTGCTCAAACTTCATCACTTAAGTGAAACAACTGAATCAAAAGGAAGATATCGTGTAATCAACCGGACGAAACAGCTTGTTATTCAGGATGTTTACGCTTAGTCACTTTTCTCTAAAACCCCACGAAAAACACTTGCAAAACGCTATTTTACACAGTATCTTTGTTCCAACGGAAACCTAAAACAACAAATAATGAATAAAAAGTTATTGAACAAAGTAATGAAGAAGCTTGCTTCCTCGAATGTAGTGATAAGTCCGACAGTGAAGAGTTCATCTACCTCATTATCAATGCAGAAGAAACCGGAAACGGAGCAAGTACAGCAAAAATTGGAACAATATTTGCTGAGCCGCTACCATTTTCGCTTCAACGTGCTGACGGAACAAACGGAATGTTGCAAAAAAGACGCTGACACACCTATATATAAGGTAATAAGCCAGCGCACACTGAACAGCCTGTGCCTGGAAGCACGTGCACGTCACATCAACTGCTGGGACAAGGATGTAAGCCGGTTCGTGAACTCGGAGCAGATGCCGGACTATCATCCGTTACTTTCCTATATGAACACCCTTCCCGAATGGGACGGCAAGGACCGCGTGACTCCGCTGGCACAACGCATATCTACGAAAGATTTCTGGGTGAACAGTTTCCACCGCTGGATGCTGGGCGTAACTGCCCAGTGGAGCGGACGCATGGCCCGGTGCGCCAACGCTGTGGCCCCCATGCTGGTGAGCAGCGAGCAAGGGAGATGCAAATCCACTTTCTGCGAATTGCTGATGCCCGATTCGTTGAAAGACTACTATACGGACAGCTTCGAACTGACCGGACAGGCAGGATGCGAGCAGAAGCTGGCTTTCTTCGGACTGATTAATCTGGATGAGTACGACCGTCTTTCACCACAGAAACTGCCATTGCTGAAAAATCTGATGCAGATGAAAAAACTGGATTTCCGCAAGTCGCACCGCTCGTCCTACAGCCATCTGCCCCGGATGGCCTCGTTCATCGGCACCAGTAACCGGAAAGCACTGCTCACCGACCCCAGCGGAAGCCGCCGTTATTTCTTTGCCGAGGTAAAGGAGAAGATAGACTGCTCGCCACTGGAGCACAAACAGCTTTTCGCCCAGCTGAAAGCAGAACTGGACGAGGGAAAGCGTTACTGGTTCTCGGCGGAGGAGGAATCCGAGCTGAAACTGCGCAACCAGGCCTATTATGCCTTGCCTACCGAAGCGGAAATGATTCTCCATTGTTTCAGACTGCCGGAGAAAGGGGAAGACTTCAAACTTTACTCGGCAGTATGCTTGTTCAATATCCTGCTGAAACGATATCCGGCAGCCATGCGCGGCATCACGATAAACAAAATGGGAAGAATCATGAATTCCCTGGGAGCGGAACGGATGCATACCACAACAGGAAATATGTATAAACTGGTAGCACTGGCCGGGTAAAAACATCCCTGAAGCTATTATGAAGGAATTTATAATGATTCCTTCATAATAGCCTTCTGTATATCAACACATTACCCTTCCATGAAGGATTTGAACAATTTTATCGCTTATTTTAATTCCGATGTACCACCATCTTCTTATTCCGGCCGGTAAACCTGCAAAGGCAGCTCACCTTTCAAGGCTCCCAACGCATTATAAGCCAGCGAGCCCATCTCGTCTTCACCGGGCATCAGCACGACCGGCGCCAGATAATCAATCTGTTCCTTGAGAATCCCTACACAGTAATCACTATGGGCAATGCCTCCCGTCAGAATAATGGCATCCACCTGCCCACGGAGCGTGACATACATGGCCCCTGCCTGTTTCGCCACCGTATAGAGCATCGCATCCAATACCCCTTTATAAGGCTCCTCGCCTTCGGAAGCTTTCCGGGCAATAGTCACCACATCATTCATACCCAGATGGGCAGTCAGCCCCCCTTTGCCATTCAGCATCTTCTTGATCTGCTTTAACGTATACTTACCGCTGAAGCACAATTCCGCCAACTGGTCGGCAGGAATGGTTCCCGCACGTTCGGGAGAAAACGGCCCCTCACCGTTCAAGGCATTGTTAACATCAATCACCCGTCCTTTGCAATGGGCACCCACCGATATGCCACCCCCCAGATGCACCACAATCAGATTCAACTCTTCATAATGTTTCCCGATGGAAGCGGCATATTTACGCGATACCGCCTTACTGTTCAAGGCATGGAAGATGGAAATGCGCTCTATCTCCGGTATTCCCGTCAGGCGGGCGGCCGGTTGCAGCTCGTCTACCACTTCGGGATCGGCAATGTAGGCGGGACAATGGCATTCCCGGGCTATTTCATCGGCAATCAGCGCGCCCAAATTACAGGCGTGCTCCATCCGGGCGTTGAGCAAATCGTGTTTCATCTGTTCGTTAATGGCATACACCCCGCCGGGCGTAGGCTTCAGCAGACCGCCACGGGCAATGACGGCATCAAAATCCAACGGAATATCCGCCTCGGCAAGCAATCGCAATACAAAGTCCTTACGGTACGCATACTGTTCGTTGACGTGGTGAAACTCCGACAAGTCATCCGCAGTATGATGGGCCCCTGCCGCCCACACCGGCTTTTCATCGATGAAAAGGGCTATTTTGGTAGAAGTAGAGCCCGGATTAATCACAAATATTTTCATAGTTTCAATAATTTATCAATTTGCGAATGAGCCAAAACCATGCGGCAACACAGCACAGCCAATTGACACACCGGCAAATTGGCACATTGCCACATTATTTATCCGGCCACGCAGGCCAATGCCAGACTGTAATATTTCGAATTACCGGAATCGGCACGCGACGGAACCACTACGGGAGAGGCCGTACCTCGCAACATACCTGCCATGTTGGCGTCACCAAACAATGACACCGTTTTATAGAATGTATTTCCCGACTCGATATTGGGAAAGATCAACAAATCCGCATGTCCCACCACCGGCGAGCTGATTCCTTTCACCTCACCGCTATGCGCATCACATGCCGTCTTCACATCCATGGGTCCGTCCAAGTACATGTTTCCGTAAGCACCGGCGGCGGCACGTTCCTTTAAAGTCACATAATCCAGTGTATGAGGGAATTTCTCGTTTACTTTTTCCGTACAATGAATCAAGGCCACACGGGGAGCTTCTATTCCCATGCGGCGGCATACCTCCAGATCATACCGCAGCATCGCCTCGAATTGTTCCAAGGTAGGACGGGGAATGACCGCTGCATCCGAGAAGAACAGCAATTTCTTGTACATCGGGATCTGTGCCACCGTGATATGGCTCAGCACATTCCCTTTCGGCAGGATACCATGTTCCTTATTAAGCACGGCCCGCAATAAATTATCCGTATTGATAATCCCTTTCATCAACACGTCCGCATGTCCCTCACGTATCAGCGAAACAGCTTCCTGGGCTGCTTTATCGGGACTTGTCGCCTCGTATACTTTCACATGATCCGGATATTGAAGGCGGATATATTCCGAGTTCAGCAAATGGGGCGTATCCGCCACCAATAAGAAATCGGCAAAGCCTTCGTGCAAACTGCGGGTTATAACGTATTCGGTATGAGGGTCATTGGGGCAAACAACCACCACACGTTTCCGCTCCTTCAACGAACGCAAACGGCATATCAGGCCGGCGAAGTCTTGTATAGGTTCCATGGTCATTAGATTTTTAGCAAATATGAAAAATAAATCTGAATTTATCCCTATCTTTGCTTAGTTTCTATGAATAATTTAACTTATGAAAACCTTTCAAACATTTGACATTTCAGCCGAGTACGATGCCATACACCGCACCTTTCCCTGCCACAAAGATGCTCCAGTCATAGGGCTTACCGGAAACTTCCAGGAAGGCGCATGTACTTTGCTGGAAGGATATTTCACTTCCATTCTGAAAGCAGGAGGTATTCCTTTCATTATTCCTCCTGTTGACGAAACTAACAGTTTGATAAACTCACTGAATGCATTGGATGGCTTGCTACTGACCGGCGGTGCGGATATCAATCCCTTGTTCCTTGGAGAAGAACCGATAAAGGAATTACACAGCATAAATCCCCGGAGGGATCGTCAGGAGTTATTGCTTGCCAAACTGGCCGCCGACCGGCAGATACCGATTCTGGGAATATGCCGCGGCATACAGGTGATGAACGCCGCTTTTGGAGGCAGCCTGTATCAGGATATCCACGTACAGATGGAAGGGGAACGGATCAAACACGATCAGGATTTGGGACGGGGATATGCCTCGCATACGGTCCGGATAGAGAAAGATTCCTTACTCTATAAATTGTTTGAAACAGAAATATTGCCGGTCAATTCGTTTCACCATCAGGCGGTAAAGGAGGTTGCGCCGGGTTTCAGGGTAACTGCCCGCTCATCCGACGGAGTCATTGAAGCGATGGAATCTACCGAATGCAAGTCCATGATGGGAGTGCAATGGCATCCGGAATGTTTCATTCTGGAAAACAATACCTGTATGATGCCGGTATTCCACTGGCTTATACAGGAATCCACTTCTTTCAGAGAAGCCAAAAAACTTCACAGCCGCATGATAACGCTGGATTCACATTGCGACACTCCCATGTTCTTCGATCAAGGAATAAACTTCGCCACCCGTGACAAGAAAATCCTGGTAGACCTGCATAAGATGACGGAAGGACATCTGGACGCAACCATCATGGTGGCTTACCTGAAGCAATTGGAACGTACCGATGAAGCCTTATCGGCCGCTACTGCCAAAGCAGACCACATCCTGAACGAAATAGAGGAGATGGTTGCCAAGAACTGTACAGCCGTAGATATAGCATATACTCCCGCTGATCTGTGCCGTTTGAAAAAAGCAGGGAAAAAGGCTGTCATGCTGGGCATTGAAAACGGATATGCCATTGGCAAGGATATCACGAATGTAGAACGTTTCCGCCATCGTGGCGTGGTGTACATGACACTTTGCCACAACGGAAATAATGATATCTGCGGCTCTGCCCGTTATAATGAGGAAGGACTGGGCGTAAGCACATTCGGTGAACAGGTGATAAAAGAAATGAACCGTGTGGGAATGATGGTAGATGTTTCTCATGCCGGAGAGAAAAGTTTCTATGATGCACTGGCAATCAGCGGCAAACCGATCGTAGCCTCTCATTCTTCGGCCCGTGCCCTTTGCGACCATCCGCGCAATCTGACGGATGACCAATTGAAAGCATTGGCAGCCAAGGGGGGGGTGGCACAGGTATGTATGTATGGCGGATTCCTGCGCAAGAACGGAGAAGCTACCATCAAGGATGCCATCGAGCATCTGAACCACATGGTAAATGTCATGGGCATAGAACATGTAGGGATAGGAACCGATTTTGACGGTGACGGCGGCATCACAGGCTGCGCTTCGGCATCAGAATTGATAAACTTTACACGCCGGCTGCTGTTGGAAAGATACAGTGAAGAAAATATCCGCCTCATTTGGGGTGGAAACTTCCTGCGCGTTATGGAAGAAGTACAAAGAAAATAACGTAACTTTGCGGCGCAGCCCCCTTCCATATAAAGGATAATGCACAAATAAATAACAGAAGAATAAGTATGAAGATAAGAAATGTTTTAGTAATCCCGTTCTTGCTGCTTGTATTGACAGCCGTTTCGTGCGGAAACAGTAAAAGCAGAAACGACCGGACAGAAACCGTAGACAAAGAAGTGATCAAGGCTCCCGAATTCAATGCAGACAGCGCCTACCAGTACATTCAGGTACAAGCAGACTTCGGTCCCCGTGTTCCCAACACACAGGCGCACAAAGAATGTGGGGAATATCTGGCAGGACAATTGGAAAAATTCGGCGCCAAGGTATACAATCAATATGCCGATCTGATAGCATACGACGGTACGATACTGAAATCACGCAACATTATCGGTGCTTACAAGCCCGAAAGTAAAAAACGTATCCTGCTTTGCGCCCATTGGGACAGCCGCCCGTATGCCGACAATGATCCCGACCCGAAGAATCACCATACTCCTATACTGGGAGTGAATGATGGTGCCAGCGGTGTGGGGGTGCTGCTGGAAATCGCCCGTCAGATACAGAAGGAACAACCTGCCCTAGGTATAGATATCGTATTTTTCGATTCGGAGGATTATGGAATTCCCGAATTTTATGACGGCAAGTACAAACAGGACACTTGGTGTCTTGGATCACAATACTGGGCACGTACCCCACATGTTCAGAACTATAATGCACGCTATGGAATCTTGCTGGATATGGTAGGAGGAAAAGATGCCACCTTCTATTATGAAGGTTACTCGGCCCGCACCGCCCGTTCCGAAATGAAGAAAATCTGGAAAAAGGCACATGAGCTGGGATATGGCAAATATTTTGTAAAAGAAGACGGGGGCGAGACGGTGGACGACCATATCTATGTCAACAAGTTGGCGCGTATCCCGTGTGTGGACATCATTAACTATGATGCCGACAATCCGCAAAGTTCTTTCGGCTCTTTCTGGCATACGGTAAACGATACGATGGAAAACATTGACCGTAACACGCTGAAAGCGGTAGGACAAACAGTGATGGATGTGATTTATAATGAGAAATAAATGATAAAATAATGAAAACAATAAACGAACTTCAGAACGAAGTGATAGAAGAGTTCAGTGATTTTGATGACTGGATGGACAAGTATCAATTGCTCATAGATTTGGGTAACGAGCAGGAACCACTCGCCCCCGAATATAAAACAGAACAAAACCTGATAGACGGTTGCCAGAGCCGCGTATGGCTGCAAGCCGATATGGAAGACGGCAAAGTGGTGTTCCAGGCGGAAAGTGACGCCTTGATTGTAAAAGGTATCATTGCCCTGCTTATCAAAGTAGTCAGCGGACATACTCCGGATGAAATATTAAGCAGTGATTTATACTTTATAGAGAAGATAGGTTTGAAAGAACATCTGTCGCCCACCCGCAGCAATGGCTTGCTGGCAATGGTAAAACAGATGCGTATGTATGCGCTGGCTTTCAAGGCAAAAATGGCGAACTAGTGATTAGTGGTTAGTGATTACTAACCACTAAAAAATCATCGTCCCAGCCGCTTGGTATCGACATCGGTACGTTTCTTCTCTTTGTATCCGCCGAATTTATAGAGGAATGAAAATGTAAAGCTACGATTGTCCCAATTCATTTCTGTCCGGTTCCGTTGCTGCCCCCACGCCAGCCGGGTGGTCATATTCGATGTATTAAGAATATCATTTCCTTTCAATATCACCTTCGTCTTTCCATCCGGAGAAGCCCACTGAAGTGAAGTCGAAACATTACAAATAGGACTTAAGTTATACACCCCTTGTATGGCACGTGATTGGTAAAAACCAGCCAACGTACCTATGATATTCGGTTTCTTCGATAAGATGAATGTGTTTGTGGTATTCAGAATGACGCTGAATTTATGCCGGTTGAATGCAATATCATGGAAATGGCTGTTCTTGTCATGAGAGAACAGGCCGAAAGCAAAAATGCGCCCGTTCCACCATGTACTCACTTTATAAGAAGCCATAGTCTGTATGGTCCATCTTTTCTGAAAATCATAATTCACAAACTGATTCACCTCCGCCAGACGGTCGGGCAATTGATAAGGGAGCTGCACAAAGTAATCGGGTGTGTAATTGTAATTCACCCCTATCATATATCTATTCTTATACAGATAATTCAAGTCGAGCGAATAATTGGAACTTGGCTTCAGGTCGGGATTTCCATGAGCCTCGGTATAGCTGTCCACATACTGTATAATAGGTTGCAACTGCCAGTAAGCGGGATATTTACGATTACTGGTGAAAGACATTTGCAAGGTATGGCCATCTGCCGGAGTATAAGTTGTGTTTACAGTGGGATACAGCATCCAGCTATGGCGTTCCCCGGCATGATAAAGCTCTGCGGCCAAGGAAATTTCGGCAGAGAACTTCTTCCCAAAACTATGTGAAGCGCCGGTGTACATATTCAGAGTATATTCTTTTCGAAGCAGTTTCTCGGAATTATCGGGAATCAAGGCTCCTGTTTCACCATCCCGATAGAACTGGTAGCTGTTATCGTGTGTGGCAGTGTACTTTACACCATAATTTATCTCGGTTCCACCTTGCAAGGAATGAAGCTGGTTGGCATAGAATAACCAGCGGTTGATACGTTGGTTGCTGTCATAATTCAATGTCCGGCTGACATCCTGCATATCTTTCTCCAGAAAGGTCTGTGACGGATTGGAGAAAAAAAGGAAATCCATTCCTGCCGAAAGGCCGAAAGAAGATTGATAATCGGCCGCCACATTATGTAACTGGCGGTCACCGTCATCCGTTTTATCACTGTGGGCTGTTCCACGCATTTTTGTACAGTCCTGCCCATAGCGGTATTGTGTATTGTAAACCACACTCAACAAGTTCTTCTTCCCGAAATCATAATCCGCCCCCAAGCGGAGGTTATGCCGGCCGCCATACCCTTTAGCCTCTGTTTTCAAATCCAACTCGTGTACGTCCCCCGCCATAGTGTGCCATGACTGTTTGTCCAATCCGAAAGTGGTATGTTTGAACCCGTATGAATACATCACATCCGCCGAAAAGCGCCGGGAAGTGTAGAGCAAATTTCCACGGCCTGCAATGTCTTCCCTGCGGGACTGTTCATACATAGCCGCTACTTCACCGGACCAAGAAGGCTTCTGCCCGATATTCGATTTTAGAATAACATTCACCATGGCTCCACGAATGCGGTAACGTGCCGGAGCAGCATACATGATTTCCGCTTTCTCCAGACGACTGACAGGGGTATTCTGAAGCACGGACTTCAAATCGTCCTTGTCCAGTGTACTTACTTTTCCATTTACTACCAAAGTAATACTGCGCCCCCCAAAAGTGAGATTGCCATCTTGTTCCACGATGCCGGGCAGTTCCTTTACCGCCTCGTAGGCGTTATTCACCGGAAGCCGCTCTACCATACGGGGTAAGTCATAGACCAGCTTTCCCCGCTCGGCCTTTACCACCGGACGCTCCCCTTTGACCAACACCTCCGGCAATTGTTGGAAAAGGCTGTCCATATAGGTATAATTCACATCATTCTGCGCTTGTGCCGCAAATGCCGACAAGCATAAACAAAAGATAATCACTGTCCTCATCATCGTTTTATTTTTAGTGTCCATGCAAAGTAAAGGTGAAAAATGTGCCGTATGTGTTACCGCCGGCTTATGAAGTCTTATTTAGTGTTATCAAAAGAAAGAGAATACTTATTTTGTACCTATTTTTGCCAAACCATGAAGATACCGTTTAAAGCCATAGCCGCATTGATTATCCTTTCGCTGATAGGCGTCTTTGCCTATCAGGCATATTGGTTGACAGGATTATACACCTCGATGAAGAAGGATATGGACAATTGCCTGATAGAAACATTACAGGTGAGTGACTACAATGAAATGATGGAACGGTGCGACTCCGTGAAACGAAGCAACGAAACCATAAATGGCTATATCGAATCCAGTATCAATCTGGACAGCAGTGCTTTGATTACCAAAGTTATAGAAACCGAGCCTTTCAAACAGCAAAAAAGATTTGGTCTGGAAATCAATGAACCGGTATCTACTACCATCGACAAAAACGGTACACTGGAACTGCTCACCAAATACTTCCAACGGGGTATCCACAGCCAGCTGGACCTTTTCACGGAAATCAACCTGCACACTTTCGACAGCCTTTTTACAAGGACACTTGCCATGCGCGGAATCATCTACCTGCCTCACCGCATCGAAATAGTGAATTTACGTCAAGACAGCACGGTCGTACAAGGACTCAGCTCACCTCAAAAATACAGGCCGGGCAAAGAAGCAGTGAGCTACTATTACAATTATGACTTGTACAACAAAATGGCATACCGGTTATGGGTGGAACCGACAAATACCATCGTCTTGCAACAAATGAAGGGGATACTTTATACCTCTTTCTTTATCATTATTATATTGGGGGTATCATTCTGGTTTCTTATCCGTATCATCTTAAGGCAGAAAAGTGTAGAAGAAATGAAAGAGGACTTCACGCATAACATTACTCACGAACTGAAAACTCCGATAGCCGTAGCCTACGCCGCCAACGATGCATTACTGAACTTCAACGGAGCAGAAAACCTGACGAAACGACAGAACTATCTTCAGATTATCCAAACCCAGCTGAAACAGCTCAGCGGACTGGTGGAACAGATCCTTTCCATGAGTATGGAGCAACGGAAGAACTTCCGTCTGAACTATGAACCTGTCGAACTGAGGTCTATGTTGGAAAATCTGATCAGCCAACATAGATTGAAAGCTGATAAGCCGACTGAGTTCAAACTCATTATGGAAGAAAACATAACCCTACGTGCAGACCGCTTGCACCTGTATAACATGATCAGCAATCTGATAGATAATGCTATAAAATATTCCGATGAAAAGGCATATATTTACATTTCTGCAATACGCTGCAACAATCCATGCAACGGTGACCGTAACGCTTATGTAATGCTAAAGATACAAGACAAAGGAATAGGTATTCCTGCCGACAGACAAAAACATCTGTTTGATAAGTTTTATCGGGTTCCGACCGGTAATCTGCATAATGTAAAAGGATATGGATTAGGACTTTATTATGTAAAAACAATGATAGAACAGCATAAAGGAACTGTTTCCGTGGAAAGCAGCACAGGAAAAGGCAGTACCTTTACACTTAAAATTCCCGAATAAGCAAATGGAAAAGATACACGTTTTATTAGTAGAGGATGAACAGACTCTTGCCATGATTATCAAGGACACACTGGAAGAACAGGATTTTATCATTACTACCGCCGGAGATGGTGAAGAAGGCTTAAGAAAGTTTTTCGAACAGAAACCGGACGTATTGGTAGCCGATGTCATGATGCCCCGTATGGATGGCTTTGAAATGGTACGCCGCATCCGCCAATCGGATAAACCAACCCCGGTATTATTCCTCACCGCCCGGTCTGCCATCAATGATGTAGTAAAAGGATTTGAACTGGGAGCTAATGACTATCTGAAAAAGCCATTCGGTATGCAGGAGCTTATTGTACGCCTCAAAGCCTTGATGCACAAAGCTTTTGTGGAAAAAGAAATAACCAATACCTACACCATCGGAGGATATCAGTTCAACTCCGTCACCCAACAACTGGATTTTGCAGGGAACATACAAGAACTCTCCCACCGGGAATCGGAAATCCTAAAACGCCTGTGTGAGAACCGGAATGAAGTGGTGAACAGCCAAAGCATCTTGTTGGAGCTATGGGGAGATGACAGCTTCTTCAATTCACGCAGCCTGCATGTATTTATTACGAAATTACGCCATAAACTGTCCAAAGACCAAAGCATACGGATTGTGAATGTAAGGGGAATAGGTTACAAACTGATTATAAACTAACACTTCTTCCCTCTAATCAAGACTTTCTGCCCGCCGGACAAGGTAGTGGCAAAGATATAATCATCTCCTCCCTCTTTCAGTTTCAAACGTTTGCGAAGTTCCGCAACCGATAATGGAAAGTTGCGGATCGTAATATTCGCCTTGTCCATATCCATCAAGAACGCTTTCAGTTCCTTTTTTCCAAAACCCGATACGGCCTCAACCCGGAAACGACGTCCCGGAAAATCCGGAACCAAAGAAACAGAGGTATATAAATGGCTGTTGAGGTGAAGTTTCGCCACAGGATAGGTTTGTGTGAGAGAACGAAAAGCACCGGCTTTCAGTATAGCGGCATTCGGTTCATACAAATAAGTTCCGACTTCATCGGCCAAAAGACAGGGCGATGTTTTTTCCTGCTTCAAGGTAAAGGTGTAATGCCGGCTCTCCCCGTTGCCTGCAATATGTTCGCAATGGATGCTTACCTCCGATGAAACGGACTCTTTTTGCAGTATCAGCAATAACTCCTTGCACTCGTTATTCACAGCGACAATGTGTACCGCACGAACTGTTTTCAACTCGTTCAATGCCAATGACAGATCCAGCATAGGCGATAATTTCACCATCACTTTCTTTGCCTTATCAACCAGCAAAGGCTCCAAAACAGTAACATCCGGCTCGCAATCAGAGATGGCAACCGTCTTTCCACCGTGTCCGTCTCTTCTGGCAGGGTCTAAAAACAAGCAATCTACCGGAAGCATTTCCTGCAAATAGGATACCCCGTCCCGGTTGTGTATCCGAATGTGCCCCAACCCCAACAAAGGGAAATTATGCAAAGCCAGCTCACAAAGTCCTGACTGCCTTTCCACATAATCAGCCTGCTTGAAATTCCGGGAGATAAAGCTGCAATCAATGCCGAAACCTCCGGTTAAATCGGCAAAAGTATCGCCTTCCAACAAAGAGGCCTTATACAAAGCAGTTGCTTCGGAAGAACATTGCTCCATAGACAAATGAGGGGGATACCATAATGCAGAAACCGGATACCATGAAGGTATCTTGCGGGCCGCCACCTGCCGTCCGGCAATTTGTGTGACAGCTGCCGCCATGTCTACATCGGGATATTTCTTACTTTGCAAAGCCAGTGTACGCGTATCGTCCTCCTTATGTTCTTCGATGAAATGGAGTGTTTTTGCTGATATTTCCATCCTTTATCTAATTACTTTATAGTTCCGTTTTGCCTCTTCACGACTGCGGAAGTTGAAATGCCACCACTCACTGCGCAAAGGTTTATAACCCGCATCCGTCATGACCCGGCGCAGCAGCAAACGGTTTTTCCGTTCCTGCGCTGTAATGATTCCCTGCTGTACCATTGCCGCCTCGGTATCTATGTGTGCTTCCTTGCCCAAATGATCCACCTTGGTCCCCATAGGCAAAGGATTTCCTTTTTCATCTGCAATACTCACATCCACCGCCAAACCATAATTATGCAACCCTCCTCCCCGGGCCGGATTGGATACATATATATTTTGGGAAGTACCTTTTACCACATTCCACATTTTCTGCTGCACGGACATGGGACGGGCGGCATCATAAATAATCAGAGAATAACCGGGATACAACTCTTTCAACCGCTTTTGCGCTTGCAACAAGGCTTTGGCAGCCTCGGGATGAAGATAGGCCTCCTGCAAATCCTCATAAAGGACTTTCCCGGTAAAATTGTCGGCACGGGTATACATCAAATCTATTTTCAATGTCGGGTCCATCCGGCCTACATTCACCAATCCCAAAGAATCAAGATAATGCTCCATCCTGCTTTGCGAGAAAGCGGGACAGAGCATTATCAGCAATGATATAAAAATAAAAACAGACTTCATCTACAGCGGTATCTTTCTTACTATTATAATACAGACCTCAGTAACTCAGGAATCTCAATATTACAGCATTCCATCTCCTTCAGTATTTTCTTTCCTTCCTCCGTAAGCGAGAAATACATCTGGCGTTTGTCACAATCTCCCAAATTACGCTCTATATAGCCTTTATCCTCTACAGATCTGATAACCTTAGAAGTATTCGAATTAGAAAGCCCCAATTGCTCTGCTATCTCTCCCGAGGACAGGCGTTTCTTTCTGGAGAGACAGCACAGCAACATTCCTTCGTTCAGACAAAGGTGGTGCGCCTTTTCAAACCGTGTTTCAAATTCTGCAATAGCGCGATAGAGATCTCTTATTTTACATAAAGTTTCCATATTGCTCTTTCTTCTTGATGCTATTGCACAAAAGTACTTATTTTTTCAATAAAAACTCATCAATAGCCTTTTTAAATGACGCTTTGGGCATAGCCCCCTGTGCCATCTCCGGCTTTCCTTCCATGGGGATGAACAGAATGGACGGAATACTCCGTATACCAAACGCGCCTGCCAGTTCCTGTTCTTTCTCCGTGTCCACTTTATAAATCACAATCTGACCATCGTATTCTTTTGCCAATTCGTCCAAAATAGGAGCTACCATTTTGCAAGGACCACACCAGTCAGCATAGAAATCCACAATAGCCGGTTTGTCACCTTCATATTTCCACTCTTCCGGGTTTTTCTCGAAATTATATACTTTCGCCAAAAATTCAGCTTTAGTCAAATGTATGACCTTTCCATTTCCTTCTGTTGCCATAGTTTCTTCTTTTACAGGGTTATTATTACTGCTTCCTCTGCCGCAAGCTGTTGTGGCAGCCAGCACAAGGGCTAAAAAAAATAAAATCGTTTTATTCATACTTATTCCTCCTTCTTTATCTTTCTATGCTCCGGCATAAATGAACTGAGCAACAATCCCCCCATTGCCGCCCCCCAAATGGAACTGTTGACAGGAGAAGAAGTGATAGGGCAAGTCCCAGTGGTGCAACCTACATACCGCCAATACAAATATCCTCCTACCATTCCTGCCACAATACCAAGCAATGTCCATCCATACCTTTTTATAAACTCTTTTTTCATACTCTTCTTCATAATTAAAACCGGACTCTGTTATGTTATCTCCTTTAATTATTTCCTTAGGAAACTTTTTCCAAATATATTCCATACTTTCCTATATAACAAATTTCCTTAGGAAAATATTTAAATAATAACTTTCCTTCACGATTCGGCACCTACATTTACACAATATTCAGCAACACAAAAGGTCAAATCATTATACAACAACTATTTCCCGGCCCAAGACAGCACCACAGGACTCTCTACACGCACTCCGTATTCAGCCGCTTTTTCCAGTATATTCCTCGCCAACTCAGGCTTCTGATCATCACTAGCATAACGGAAATAGGCTTCCGCCGCCCGCACATGTGCCGCATCGGGCATCGGGAAAGCACGCTCTTCAGGAATTCCGAAATCAGAACTGCTCAGTTCTCTACGCTCTTCGGCATCCAACCGGTCTGATTCTACTGGTTTCATAAACTATAAGGTTTTAAAGTGAATAATCTTCATAAGAAAACAGAATGAATGGAATAAAGATGGCAGGAAAGTGTTAATCTATCACATTTTTCACGGATTACTTAAAATAAGAAAACTATTAATGCTGTTATTTCCAATGATTTATTATTTTTGTACCCACCTAGATAAACACAATGACCATGAAAAACAAACTATATTTTATTATAGTAGCCACGCTGCTGTGTCCAACATCGCTATATGCACAATCCGGCACTGACAAACGATCCGTTCTGTCCTTTCAGACAGGTCCTACCCTCTACACCGGAAAGCTGATAGGAATAGCAGGATATTCCTCGAATTTGCGCAACGGCATAGGTTGGTCAGGAAGTTATACTTACCTGGTAGGAAACAAGCCTGCCATTAGAGCCGGATTCGGAATACTTTATCAAGGCAGCCGATATACAGGCAACACGACAAATACCACAGACAAGATTCAAACACACTATTTTGCTCCACAGTTCTCCCTGCATTGGCTGAAACAACAATTCGATTGGTATTTTACTACCGGAACCGGATACCAGTTATATAAAGACGACAGTATGGTATATGATAAACCACGAAAAGTATCCATGAACAAATGGGCGGCAAACTTTGGAGTAGGCGGAGAATACCACCTTTTCACCCATTGGGGGATCAGTGCAAGGATAAGCTATATCCTGGCGTATTCCGGTGAATATTCCGTCCGCTATCATCATAAAGAATGGATGGTACAACCACATTATCCGATGAACGGTTCGGATGACATTTCTCAATTATCTTTCTCGGCAGGTATTAACTATCACTTTTAAAAGATTCAGACCATGATTAAATATCTTATTACAATAGTATTAACTGTCGCGTTATGCTGTGCCTGTAATGGAGAAGACTTTTCAGCAGATCCTACTCTCATGCCACCTGCCACTCAGACAGGCGCCAATACCTTTGGCTGTCTGATAGACGGCTGGATATATACAGGACAACGCTATGGGCCGGACCATAAAGCATCCTACTATCCTGCTTATAATGAAGATGAAAAAGCAACAGTCCATGTATACGTTTGGGTAGATACCAATACGTCTATTTCTTTCAATATCATTGACCCGAAAGAAAAAAATATCACCGTTTACAGTGATATTGAAAAGATGGATAATGATCAGACCATCTATACCGACGCCGTTTTCAAAGATGGAAACAAGCAAGAAGAAAGACTGGAAGACGGCATTGTCAATATTACCCGCTTTGATTTGAACAACAGAATAATCAGCGGAACTTTTGAAGGAGGAAGAGTGACAGAAGGGCGTTTTGATTTAACATTCTAACATATACCCGTTGACAAATTAGACCCAGCTTGCCAACGGGTAAATTAATCTCTTTCTTATTTTATTCTATCATACTGATCGTTCGCACTAATCTCCGTGTATTCAGGCGCATCAATCATTTCCACCAAAGCGCGTAACACAGGCCCTTCACCCATCGGATCATTTTCCTGAGTGGGACGATTATAATAAAATACGGTGGAAGGCATAATACCTGTACCGACACAAATAGCCGTCACATCACCATTCTCTGAAATTTTTGACAACATTCCTTTGAATCCCTGCCATGCTACATAAATGAAATCCGGATGCAACCATCCTTCCTTCACACCTTTAGCTATGCCAAATACAAACATAGAACTACCGGTAATTTCTTCATAAGAATCTTCTTTATCCAACAACTGATGCCACAAACCGTTTTTCCCTTGATACCGCGCTACCCCACTAGCCTGCATCTGGAAATTCTTTATCACATCCTCACGCATAGGATGATTTTCCGGCATTCTTGCCAACAGATCGGCTGTCGCCATAAAAATCCATCCATTGGCCCGGGACCAATGCGCCACTCCATGTTCCTTATTATCCGTATGATAGCAATGATAATAAATCTGTTTTTCAGGACACCACAAATATCGTGTATAATTCAATATCTGATTGGCAGCATCATCAAAATACTTCTTTTCACCAGTAATCTCTCCCATGCGGGAAATAAAAGACACCGCCATAAACGCATCATCTGCCCAAATTGTATTTTCATGAGGCCATAAACGGGCTATGGTTCCATCGGCCAAACGAGGTTCTGAAACCATAATATGATGATTGGTTGTTTCAATATATTTTTGGAAAGCATCATCCGGATGACGCTGGTTCAAAGTTATCAAACTAGCCCCCATAGGACCGTTGTCATCCAAACGCTTGTTTCTATAAATCATATGCCAAGTAAGACGGGGAACCGCTCTCCATCCTCCTTCACGGAAAGTCTTATCATACAAACGATGAAAATAGGACTGGTTAGTCTTATCAAAAATGAACTTCATATTCTTCAGCACATAATCCTCATATTTCCGGTTCTGTATTTTATCACCCAACTCCATCAAAGCCATATTTGTTACTCCGTTTGTGTAATGCCAATTCAAATATTTACTATTGACACGCATATCCGGGTTTAAAGAAACATTATCCAAAGAAGTGTATACTTTACCTGTTTTTACATCCTTGAATTCATAAACCGTAGAAGCAACAATACGATCGGCTATCTTTATAGCCATCTCTTTAGCCGCAGCATTGTCCTGTGCCAATAAAGGAAACAATCCCATTGCAAACAATAAAATGCCTGCACAACCATAACGTTTAACCATACAACCTAAATTTAATTTTTTATTTTTATACTAACAACCTCTATATTCCACCGAAATAAAAAGTCCGGCTATCTTTAATATTCTTCAAAGATAAAGCCATCTTCCCGTTTCGTACAAATTTTCATCCTACTTTTTAAGGGTAATATCCACATTTTCAGTTTTAGAGTATATAATGTGCTCATGATTTTATACTAAGAGAAAGAAATTCTGTTCATGATTCCTGTAACAAGAGTAACAAATGTAAATCTACCTCATTATCAACACGCTAATTATTTCTGTGTAAGTTCTGAGATCAACACTGAATTTATTATGTAAATTTACTAAAATGTTTGCATGAAAGGTTTAGCTCCACACACGCTGCAAGTTTTTGAAGCTGTTTCTAAGTTGGACTGCATCAAATCCTATCTCTTGGTAGGTGGCACTGCCTTGTCATTGCAAATGGGAACTCGGCAAAGTGAAGACTTGGACTTTATGAAATGGCGTACCTCTAAAACAGAGAAAATGGAAGTGGCATGGTATCAGATAGAGAAACAATAGTGAAACAACAGCTATATATTAGGAGTAAATCAACCAAGAACAACAGATTTATATCTGGAGGATCTGCAAACAAAAAAGGCTGTATTCCGTTAGGAATCAGCCTTTTAGCTTGTGGACCAGCCTGGGCTTGAACCAGGGACCTCCAGATTATGAGAACGATAAAA
>CAUBDX010000002.1 GCA_958434805.1 uncultured Phocaeicola sp. | reverse complement strand
TAGTTCTGAAGGAACTAATGAAACGGAATTACTTGATTTTCAATAAACTTTAAAAAAAATCACAGCTATGTTAAAACGACTAAAATCAGTCAGTATGTTGCTGTTCCTAATGGGTGCCTCTACAGGAGCAGCATACGCGGTCGCCAATCCCGGCGTTACCGATGTGAAAATCACACAACAGACAGGGACATGTACGGGTATCGTCAAGGATGCTACGGGAGAAGGTGTTATCGGTGCATCTGTAGTAGTGAAAGGGACTACGAATGGTACTATCACAGGGCTTGACGGTGACTTCTCTTTAAGTAATGTAAAGGAAGGGGATATCATTGTTATCTCTTTCGTTGGTTATGCTACTCAAGAAATAAAATGGACCGGGAAACCTCTAGATGTTCTTTTGAAAGATGATACTCAATTGTTGGGTGAGGTAGTTGTAACCGCTCTAGGATTGAAACGTGAGGAAAAGGCGCTGGGTTATGCCGTTACCGAAGTAAGGGGTGATGAATTGAAAGCAGCCAACACCATTTCTCCGGTTACTGCATTACAAGGAAAAGTAGCAGGTGTTGAAATTTCCAGTTCAGATGGTGGTATCTTTGGCGCAGCCAAAATTCAAATCCGTGGTGCTTCCACGATGGGCAATAACAACCAGCCTATTTATGTAGTAGACGGTGTTATACTGGATAATAATGTATCTGGTAATGATGACTTGAACTGGGGGAGTAATTCCAGTGACTATGGTAATGAATTGAAAAATCTAAATCCTGATGATTTTGAAACAGTTTCTGTTTTAAAAGGTGCCGCAGCGACTGCACTCTATGGTTCTCGTGGTTTGAATGGTGCTGTTGTAATTACTACTAAAAGTGGCAAGGGTGGTAGTGGATTAGGTATCAGTTTCTCTCAAACATTCGGTATCGACCATGCATATAAAACTCCAGATATTCAGACTGTCTATGGTGATGGTCCGTATGTAGGACGTTATGACGCAGATGGTGATGGTAATATCTGGCAACCAACACAATTCCAAGTGAACTCAGCTGGACAACATACCTTAATTGGAACTTGGGGAACTGGATTTGGTCCTAAATATGACGGTAGTCAAATTGAAAATTATGACGGTACAATGACTACTTATTCCCCACATAAAAATAATATGTTGGATATGTATCAAATAGGTTTCAACACCAATACAAATCTAGCTATTCATGGTGGTAATGACAAAACCACATTCTATGCTTCCATGTCTTATAAACATGCTGAATCCACTACTCCGAATAATACATTTGAGCGTTATTCTTTCTTGGTAAAAGCAACACATAAATTAAATGATTGGGTAGATGTTGCAGCTTCTGTGAATTTTTCTAATTCAACGCCAAGAAATGCAGCACGCAATATCGGTGAAAATTTCGTAAACGGAACATGGACTCCCAATTATGACCCCCAATATTTCCGTAACAAATATCTCGGCGAACATGGTGGAGTGGCAAGTACTGATTATGGTGACATCTATGGAAATGTTCCTGGTAAAACCTATTGGTTCGAAATTGATAAATATGATTATCGCCAAAAAGAAACAGTTGTACGCCCTACTTTTGAAGTTAATATGAAAATAACCGACTGGCTGAAATTTAAAGCTGATGCTAATATGAATTATTACTACAATCGTGGTGATAACAAAGAATTAGGAACCGGATATGCCAATGATGGAGGCTATTATAAAATTTGGCAAAACACAAAGGAACAAACCACTTTTGGTGGCTCGTTTACTTGGAACAAAACTATAAAAGATTATTATATTGGTGGCTTTGCACGCTTTGAATATTATAATACTAGCAGATATGAATATTCTGTAAATACTGACGGAGGTATGGTGGTTCCTGGACAATGGTTCGTTGATAACTCAAAGAATCCTAAAAAATCCGATGGTGGATTGAAAAGCGAAAAACGTATGCTTTCTGCCATTTTTGCTTTAAATTTAGGATGGAAGAATCAAGTCTATTTGGATGTTACAGGACGTAATGATTGGTCTTCTGCATTAGTTTATGCTAATGGTACAGGTAATCATTCTTATTTTTACCCTTCAGTTTCAGGTTCTTGGATTATTAGTGAAACATTCCGTGAGCAATTGCCCGAATGGATCTCTTTCGCTAAGGTTCGTGGCTCGTGGGCACAAGTAGGTAATGATACCGATCCTTATTATGTAAACCAGGCTTATGGATTTGGTACAATTGAATTGCCTAATGGCGGGAATATTTATACCAATACTTTAAATACAATAATGAAAGCCTCCAATTTAAAACCGGAACGTAAAAATGCTTGGGAAATTGGTTTGGACTTCCGTACATTTAAAAACCGTCTGAATTTGGATGTAACTTACTATAAAGAAAATACCAAAGATCAAATAATGGAAATAGCAACTCCTTGGGTATCAGGTATCAGTACACAATTGATTAATGCTGGTAATATTCAGAATCAAGGTATAGAGTTAGCTTTGAATACTATTCCTTTCCAAAATGAAGATTGGGAATGGGGACTAGATTTCACATGGACCAAAAATACGAGTAAGATTGTAGAACTCCATCCGGATGCAGCTGAATATATTTCACTTGCAGGTCAAGTAAACGCCTATGACTACCGTATTGGTTCTGTTGCTAAAGTTGGTGGAAGTTATGGTATGTTAATGACTGATATTCTTCCTGCTCGTGACGATCAAGGGCGAGTTTTGTTGAACTACAGTGATACGCGTCGTGCTGTATACGAACGTAGAAGTGGAGTGGTTCAGGAATTGGGTGATATGCAACCGGATTTTTTAGGTTCTATGTCAACAAGCCTGCGCTGGAAAAATTTAAGTTTACATGTAGGTCTTGATATGCGTATCGGTGGTTTAGTAGCTATGTATAGCAACCGTTACGGTTCAAATGCCGGCTGGACTAAAACGTCTTTAAAATATCGTGATGCGGCAAGTGGTGGTTTGACTTGGACAAGTCAGTATGCAGGGGGTAGCAATGGAATCACCTATGAAGATGGTGTTATTTTAGAAGGAGTGTTTGCACCGGGTACTTCAGCTACAGGTATTGATGGCAAATCACATGACATCAGTGGTATGACCCATCAGCAAGCTATTGATGCAGGTATTATCGAACCGACCCATGCTAGTGCATATCATGTGTTTAGAAATTCTTGGGGCGAAGGTGTCGTTAATGATGACTGGGTGCATGAGTTAAGTTACATAGCTCTTCGTGATATCACATTGTCATATCGTATGCCTAAAAGCATAGCATCAAAGATTGGTGCTAAAGGTTTGAATTTAAGTTTAGCAGCACGCAATGTAGGCTATATATATAATTCATTGCCTAATAACGTTCACCCGGAAAGTGTTCGTGGTAATAGATCTGCAGAATTCCGTATCCGTGGTTATGAACCATATATTAGAAACTATACGTTTACTATTAATGCCGAATTCTAATGCATAATGCTTTAACAATATAAAATTGAATTAGTATGAAATTAAAATATTTATTTGCTTCATGCATTTTAGGTGCAGGACTTTTATCCTCTTGTGCCGATGAGTTTAAAGATATAAACTCAAGTGAAGGTGACATTTCAACTCCTAATATCCGTTTTTTATTCACGGAATGCCTATATCAATTCGAACCGATGGATTATTCTGCATGGTATTATGATTTTCCGCGTATTGGTGCTTGGGGACAGTGTATTGTTAGCCCAAGTGGTAATGTAGACAGTTTTAATCTGATAACCGAGCAAGGTAGTACAGGATCGAATATATACGATACTTTACGTATGATAAATGATTTACGTTATCAAATTTCTCAAATGTCTGATGAAGATAAAGCACGTTATGGATATATTCAATATCTATGTAATCCTTTAGCTGTCTTTCTGGCAATGGGTGATAGCGATATGTATGGCTCACTTCAATACACGGAAGCAGAGATGGCTCGTTATGGAGGCACATTGTATCCCAAATTTGACACACAGGAAGAATTATATGATTATTGGTTGAAGGAATTGGACGAGGCTATTAACTATCTTACGACTAATAATATTAGCGATATCTTAGGTAATCAGGATTTCATATACAATGGCGATGTCAAAAAATGGGCGAAATTCGCCAACTCTTTAAAATTAAAGCTAGCAGCACGTCTTGTTAATAAAGACAGAAACAGAGCCATTAAGATAGCAAATGAAGTCATAGCCAATCAGGCTGGTATATTAGAATCCGCAACTGATGATTTTATTTATAATCGCGGAAGAACAAACAATCACTGGAACAATGATTTCCCTCAAGGTGCCGGACATGATTTATTAATTGACTTTATGAAAGACAACCGCGACACACGTCTGTTAAGTGCCTTCACAAAGAATGAGTTTAACGGAGCTGTAATACAAGCATTCTTGGATCAAGGTAAAGAAATTCCTCCTTATATCGCCGAAAACGCTATTATCGAAGACGGTAAATTTAAAGGCTGGACAGGTCCAGGCGAACCATGGGTACGTTATTACGGAGCCCCTTTAAAGATTGGTGCTGGCTTGGAAGAGAATAACAAATGGATTTTTGACCCTACAGGTTTATTGTTCCAGTTAAAAACTTCCGCAGGTGGAACAAGAGATTATGAAGCGCTGTCATTCCGCAATCAGGAATTAGTAAAAGGTATTTATGACTTCACTTATCCAGATGCACCGGATGTAACACCTGATAAAGATATTCAAATAACCCCATGGTATGGCATTTATTTCTCAGCAGCAGAAGTACAATTATTATTAGCTGAATTTAAATTATTAGGAGCTAATGCACCTAAATCGGCTCAAGAATATCTGACAGAAGGTTGTCGTTTATCTGCTTATGTATATGACAAAGCAGCGGAACTCAATCAAGTTCCTTATTATTCACGTACTTGTGTAAATGACCCGCTCGATGCTACTATTAAGATTGATGATACCATGGTTAATGAAATGCTCTCTCATGATGCTTTCAAATTAACTGGTGATACTAAATCTGATTTGGAAAAGGTATATATTCAGCAGTACATCCACTATATAATGAGCCCTCTTGATCAGTTTATAAATGTACGTCGTTCCGGTATTCCCATGAAAAACAGTACATTATTACCTTGGGAGGAATTTAGTGATTTATTGGATTATTCAACATTAATTCCGAGACGTTTCAAAGTAAGCGAACCTGCTCCTACAGATCAGATGCGTGATATTACAATTGCAGCATATAAAGCGCAAGGGTTCTCTTATGGTACTGACAATGCAGATCCTGACAAACTAAACTCTCAGCGTGTATGGGTAGATGAAGGAAATCCGCAATTTGGCGAAGGACCTAATTTGAATTAATGAAAAAACAGTCTGAAATATGACGATAGTCCAAGTTTATTAATTAAAAAGGAAGAGGTTATGTGATATATTCTCTTCCTTTTTTATTATATCCCAAAATCATTTGATATGCTGATACCGGCAAAGCATATTATTTATTGCTGCAACTTTAAAAAAAAACTCATTTTGTTTATCATGATGAACAATTTATTACTATTTTTGTAATGTGTGATAAACAAAAAGAAGAAATGGAACGATTATTTGAATCCTTTATCAAGAAACTGGCTATAACGAATACTTCTTTTGTACGTAGCCTGATGAATGAGATAGAATGGGAAGCTCGTCTTATCGGTATAAAGGGGGCCCGGGGAGTTGGAAAAACAACTTTATTGTTGCAGTATATCAAACTGAACCTTTCAATGGATAAAACCGTACTTTATGCCAGTGTGGATAATATCTGGTTCAGTGAAAATAAACTTTATGATTTAGCTTCCGATTTTGTAAAGCGGGGAGGAAAATATCTGTTTCTGGATGAAGTACACAAATACCCCAACTGGTCTCAAGAACTGAAAAATATTTATGATGACTTACCTGAACTTCATGTAGTCTTTACAGGTTCGTCCTTGCTTGAAATCTTAAATGCCAAATCGGATTTAAGCCGGCGGGCTATTGTTTATGAAATGCAAGGTTTTTCTTTTCGCGAGTATTTAAACTGGAATGAAAAACTATCATTGCCGATATTGACTTTAAATAATATATTGGACAATCATCTGGCATTATCTGTCGGGATAGTAGACAAAGTTAAAGTTCTGAAACATTTTTCTGATTATTTGAAACATGGGTATTATCCTTATTACAATGAATTACCCTCTCTTTATTATTCAAGAATAAATGAAGTGGTCAATCTGATTGTGGAATTGGAGATTCCACAATTAAGAGGGGTTGATATTTCATATACAACTAAAATTAAGCAGTTACTATATATCATTGCAGAGTCGGCGCCTTTTATTCCTAATGTCAGCAAACTAAGTGAACGGATAGGAATCTCGCGTAATTCATTGCTGGCCTATCTGGATGCCCTCCATGACAGCTGTCTGACTATGAATCTCCAAAAAGAAGGCTCCGGCATAAGCCGCTTGCAAAAACCTGATAAACTGTTTTTGGAGAATCCTAATTTAATGTATGCATTGTCTGCCAGTCAGATTGATATTGGAAATGTCAGGGAAACTTTTTTTGCCAACCAATTGCGTTATTGCCACAAAATAAACGTTTCTAAAGAGAGTGATTTCTTTATTGATGGACGCTATACTTTTGAAGTCGGTGGTAGACATAAAGGTAAACAACAAATAAATGGACTTTCTGATGCATATATTGTCGCTGATGATATAGAGTATGGAATAAATAATAAAATACCATTATGGCTATTCGGCTTTCTATATTAGTACTCTTTTCGGTAGAAAATAGATAGAAAATTGTATTTAAAAGTCCTTCTATAGACTTTTAAATACAATTTTTCTTTTTGAGGCATAAAAATAAAACGCACTGATATTCAGATATATAGCTGTAAGAGTAGTTCTGAAGGAACTAAGGAAACGGAATTACTTGATTTTCAATAAACTTTAAAAAAAATCACAGCTATGTTAAAACGACTAAAATCAGTCAGTATGTTGCTGTTCCTAATGGGTGCCTCTACAGGAGCAGCATACGCGGTCGCCAATCCCGGCGTTGCCGATGTGAAAATCACACAACAGACAGGGACGTGTAAGGGAGTCGTAGTAGATGCTACAGGTGAAACCGTTATCGGTGCGTCTGTAGTAGTGAAAGGTACGACTAATGGTACGATAACCGGACTTGATGGCGACTTCTCTTTATCCAATGTGAAAAAAGGGGATATCATTCAAATTTCATTTGTAGGTTATCAAACAGTAGAGATTCCTTGGGATGGACAACCCATGAATGTAACTTTACAGGATGACACACAAACATTGGGTGAAGTTGTAGTGACTGCTCTTGGTATCAAACGTGAGAAAAAAGCACTGGGTTATGCCATGCAGGAGGTAAAAGGTGACGCGTTACTTGAAGCTCGTGAAACGAACCTCGCAAATGCTTTGACAGGTAAAGTTTCAGGTGTCCAGATTATCCGTTCAAGTAATGGTCCTGGCGGTTCTTCCAAAATCCAGCTTCGTGGTGCGAATTCTGTAACAGGTTTGAACCAGCCGTTAATTGTTGTCGATGGTGTGCCAATGGATAACTTTACAGGAGCAAGTAATAATGATATTGATAACCCGACATTGGATATGGGTAATGGACTTTCAGATATTAATGCTGAAGATATTGAGTCCATGTCTGTGTTGAAAGGTGCGTCAGCTGCTGCACTTTATGGTTCTCGTGCCGGTAATGGTGTTATTTTGATTACAACTAAAAAAGGAACAAAGCGTGAAGGTTTGGGTATCACCATCTCTGGTTCAGTTTCCGCTGAGACAACATTTATGCTCCCTAAACGCCAAAAAGCCTTTGGACAAGGTGAGAATGGCGTGTTCGACTCAACTAACAGCTATAGCTGGGGACCTGAAGTAACAGGGCAAAGCTATACAAAATGGGATGGTACAACTGCAAATATGCAAATCTTTGATAACGTAAAAAATTTCTTTGATACAGGTGTGAACTTATCAGAAAGCATATCATTCCAGCAGCAGTATGATAAAACATCCATTTACACTTCATTGAATCGTATGGATGACTCCAGCATGATACCGGGTGCTAACTTAAGCCGTACAAACTTAACTTTGCGTGCATCTTCTACTTTTGGTAAAGATGATCGTTGGAGCATTGATGCAAAAGTACAATACATCAATACCCTCGCAGAAAACCGCCCTATCAGTGGTGCACGTGGGAATAATGCATTTTATACTATTTTCAATATGCCTACGACTATTGACATCCGTGACTTTTCCAGCCCTGTCAAAGACGAATTCGGTGAAATGATCTGGTGGAGTAAAGGGGGTATCAACCCTTATTGGTCTAAAGATTATAATCCCAATAAAGATAGCCGCAATCGTTTCCTGATGAACGGATCATTGAAGTACAAATTTACAGATTGGCTGGATGCTGAAATCAAAGCCGGTAGTGATATGTATTTCACTGAGGGTGAAGAGAAATTGTATGCAGGAAGTCCTACTAATAATAAGAACAGCCGTTACAGCACTAGTGAGAAAAAGTTCTTCGAAAATAATTTCAGCTTTTTGATCAGTGGCCATAAAGATGAATTGTTTGGAAAATTTGGTGGTAATTTCTCTTTTGGTGGTAACTTAATGGAAAGAAAATCTACAGGTTTGGATAATTCTATGGGAAAATTGACTGCGCCCGATTTATTCTCTTTAGCCAATGGTGACAAAAAAGATTTGTCAATAACCGAAACCTATATTCATAAAAAAATCAATTCTTTGTATGGAACTCTTGGGATCAACTATAATGGTTGGGCATTCTTGGATGCAACTTTCCGTAATGACTGGTCATCAGCTTTGAATAAAGAAAACCGTTCATTCTTCTATCCGTCTGTTTCATTGTCATGGGTGATCAGTGATATGGTGGGTAAAGTAGGCAAAGGCATGCCCGAATGGTTTACTTATGCTAAAGCACGTGCATCTTTTGCACAAGTAGGTAACGATATGGATGCATATCAGTTATATAATACATATAGTATTGGTTCAGACCCTAATGGCAATACAACTGCCGGACAAGGAAAAACCAAATACGATGCAGATGTACGCAGCGAGTTGATTACTTCTTGGGAAGCCGGTGCTGAATTGAAATTCTTCAATAACCGTTTAGGAGTTGACTTTGCATGGTACAAGACAAACGCAAAACGCCAGTTAATGAATATTCCTTTAAATAACCTTTCCGGTTATGATAACATGAAAGTAAATGCAGGTAACATTCAAAATACCGGTATTGAAATCATGTTGAATGCACGCCCTATCGAAACAGCTCAATTTAGTTGGGATACTCAGTTGAACTTCTCTCAGAACAAGAGTAAGATTATTGAATTATTACCGGGAAAACCAGGTATGCAGTATGCTTTAGGAGGTTCTGACGCATTACAGGTTTATGCAGTTGCGGGAGGTGCTTATGGTGAAATCTGGGGTACCAAATATCAACGAGTAGAAGAAGGAGAATTTAAAGGACAATTATTACTCAATGAATCAGGACTGCCACAGGCCACTAGTGACAAGCATAAGATTGGTGAACAACAGCCTGACTTCCTATTAGGATGGACAAATACATTTAATTATAAAAACTTCACACTTAGTTTCCTGATTGACGGACGTTTTGGTGGCGATATTTTCTCATTCACCAATATGAACTTGCAACGTAGTGGTATTGCCGAATGTACTGCTCCAGGCGGTAAACGTGAGGATATCGTTGTAGCGGGAGTTATCAAAGATGGCAACGGTTATAAGGTAAATGATCAAAGTGTTTCTTTAGAACGTTATTACAAAGCTTTGGCTACAGGTCGCGCCGGTATTTCGGAAGCTTATATTTATGATGCAACCAACATCCGTTTGCGTAACATCGCCTTGAGTTATCGTTTCCCGTCATCTATGTTGAAAAAGACTCCGTTCCAACAGGTTAAGCTTGGTTTCACCGTAAATAATGTATGGATGATTTCAAGCCATTTGGACGGTATTGATCCGGAATCAGTATATGCTACAAGCACTAATGCAACAGGTTTGGAGAACTCGTCAGCTCCGACATCACGTTCTTACCTGTTTAATGTAACTCTTGGTTTCTAATCATAAAAAAGAAAAAGAACAATGAAAACAATGAATAAATTATTTTTGGGGCTTGGCTTTTGCGCCGGATTAGTTTCCTGCTCTGACTTTGATGAAGTCAATACCAATCCCACAGCCGCCGGTGAGGAATATGTAAAACCTCAATATGCATTGAATAATTCTATAGGACAGGCACAGATGAATCCCGGTACCGCAGAGCGTATAGTAGTCTATAACTGGGCTAGTGCTGCCAGAATTTGTGGAGAAATGAGTTTTCTGAACGTAGGCCGCTATAGTGATGATTACACATCTTCTTATTATTATCCTGATCTCAGTGCCAGTATTAAAAATGCTACGTTGGCTATTACAGCAGTAGAGAACCAGCTCGAAGCGGCCACTACCACTGCACATGAAAAAGAATTTTTCCCGAACGTAAAGCAATTTGCCCGTATCTGGCGTGCCTATCTTATCAGTGAGTTTGTCGATAATTTCGGACCTTATCCTATTGAAAGTTTCCTAGGGGAAAATCCTGTTTTCAACTCAGAGAAAGATGATTATGAATTCATTTTAAAGGAGTTGAAAGAAGCCGCAGCAACTATTAACACCTCTGTCCTGCCTGTTGAGGCAGAAGGCAAATGCGACCCGTTTGACAATGTAAAATATGATCCTGTGAAGTGGCAGAAATATGCAAATTCACTCC
The DNA here is from genome assembly GCA_958434805.1 of uncultured Phocaeicola sp. The sequence goes on along the minus strand of CAUBDX010000002.1, from coordinate 111,260 downwards.
GTATGCGTCTGGCCATGCGTTTATCAAACATCGACAAGGCAACTGCACAGGCCGAATTTGAGGATGCGGCCAAAGGTAACAAGATTTTAACGGCTGATGATATGTTTGCAGTAAAAGAAAATGATGGATGGGATGTCTTTTCCGGAGTATATACCCGTTCATTTGACGATCAGGTTCTTTCTTCAACAGTTGCCAATCTTCTGACTAATTTAGGTGGTATTAAAGTAACAGAACAACGTTCCGATTTGGCTAGTTATGTTAAACCAGCTAATTATTTAGGTATTAAATATGACAGACATTATGTTGCTAATACAGATAATCCTACTAAACAATATTGGCTGGATGGTATGCCGGAAAATCTTGATCCGCGTGCATTAAAGATATTCTGTCTGCCTGATGATGAAAATGCTGAGAACTACATAGATAAATATAATGACAGGACAGCTAAAGATTTCGTTCTTTACACAGTAGACGAAAACGGAAATCCGATTCCTAACAAGGATAATCCCGGAGAAATAAAGATTGATGCAACTCGTTGTTGGAATGGTTATCCCGCTGGTTCGCGTGGTGGATGGTCGCCAACCTTGGCTTATAACCAACTGGTGACAAATGGATATGGCCCCGGCTGTACTCTTCCAATGTTGGGTAAAGACTATTGTAAGGGAAAATCTCGCATATTCTTTGCAGCATGGGAAACGTATTTCTTGCTAGCAGAAGCTTCATTGTATGGTTGGAACACTGGAATAACAGCGAAAGAAGCCTATGAAAACGGTATTAAAGCTAGTTTTGAATACTTTGGTGTTAGCGAATATGTGAATGATTATCTGAATTCCACCAACTACAATCGTGTAGGTACTTCAGTCAAATTTGATCATACCACTGAACCTACTGCTGAACAAATGACTTATGTGGATGGATACAGCAAGGAACAGAAGACTGTTACTTATGAATATCCTACAGCTTCTAAAACGTTATATGGAAAAGCATTGAATGACCATCTGACTAAAATTATCACTCAAAAATTCATTGCACAAACTCCGTATTTGGTATTGGAAATGTGGTCGGATTTCCGCCGTTTGGGATTACCATTCTTTGAGATTCCTGCAAACGAAAGTTCAATGACCGGTTCAGACATGGTTAATGTCTGGAATCCTAATTCTTGGAAAGACGGACAGAAATGGGAATTTTATCCACAGCGTATGCGATATCCTTCCAGTCTGGAGAATGCAGACCCCGAAGGCTATAAACAAGCTGTAGAGTTATTAGGAGGCTCAGATAATATCATCACTCCCTTATGGTGGACCGGACGTTAATGCCTTAACCTGAAACATTCATAGAATAATAAGTTAGCCAGCTAATGCATACTTAAAGTATTGCGAATTAGTTGGCTAACTTATATTATTTTCTGAATGTCCCTTATTATGGCCCAAAATCATTTGATATTCTGATGTCGGCAAAGCATATTACACATGAATCATAGATTCCCTAAACATTCATAACTACACAAAAAAGAAGGACTACCTTCTCACGAAGCCAGTCCTTTCATTTGCTATTAATAATCTAGTAATTTTCTGGTAAATTTTGAACGCTTTCTTATCTAAGAAACAAGCATTAACGCTCTTTTGTTTATTCCTCCATTGTAAAACTTTTCAGTATTTTTTCGGCAATATTTTCATTTTCCTTGCTATAGATAATAGATATATAAAATCCACTACCTGCCGCCTTAGTCATCAGACAAGCATAAAGACAATGATCTGTTTCGCAGCTTCCTTTTAAATAAGTACCGAAAAACTGTGGTAACTCAAACTCCTGCACAGCCGACTGGTCTTTCACCCCGTCATCATTGGCATAGTCTTTTAATACACTCTTCAAGTCACTTTTTGTCATACCATCCGAATCCAAAGACTGAATGGTGATATAAAACCTGGAATTGTTCAGAAGAAAAGTCTCCTCTGTATCCTCCTCCACCAAAATCCCTTTTGGAGCCTCAAAAGTCAGACCATAGGCTGTCCATGTAATAGGAACCAAGGCTTGCGCACTTGCTGACAACCAGGTCAGACTTAAAAACACAAGAAGTAAAACCTTTTTCATTTTTAATTATTTTACCAATAAAACTCCGATCAGTCCACAACTGATTATTTATCCTTTTCACGGATTTCCACACGACGAATCTTTCCACTGATGGTCTTTGGAAGTTCTTCTACAAACTCTATGACACGCGGGTACTTGTACGGAGCAGTCACACGCTTCACATGATCTTGCAACTCCTTTACCAACTCAGGTCCTTCCTTACCCTTAAAAGTTTTAGAAAGGACAATCGTCGCCTTTACCACCTGACCACGGATTTCATCAGGCACACCGGTAATGGCACATTCCACAACAGCCGGATGGGTCATCAAAGCACTTTCCACCTCGAACGGGCCTATACGATAACCCGAACTCTTGATCACATCGTCAGCACGGCCTACAAACCAAAAATAACCATCCTCGTCACGCCAAGCCACATCACCTGTATAATAAATACCATCATGCCAAGCATCTTCCGTTAATTCCGAAGCACGATAATATTCTTTGAACAATCCCAATGGTTTGCCCCTATCTGTACGAATAACAATCTGACCTTGTTCTCCATCCTCAGCAGAACGCCCGTCGTGTGTCAACAAATCTATATCATATTGAGGATTAGGTACCCCCATACTTCCGGGTTTAGGCTCCATCCAAGGAAAAGTACCTAAAGTCAATGTAGTTTCCGTTTGTCCAAAACCTTCCATCAGACGGATACCTGTGATTTTCTTGAACGTTTCATATACAGAATAGTTCAAAGCCTCTCCCGCCGTAGTACAGTATTCCAAAGAAGAAAGATCATATTTACTAATATCCTCCTTAATTAAAAAACGATAAATAGTAGGAGGAGCACATAAAGAAGTGATATGATAATCCTGAATCTTTCCAAGAATATCTGCCGGTGTAAATTTTTCATGATCATACACAAAAATATTGGCTCCTGCTATCATCTGTCCATAAAGTTTTCCCCAGACAGCTTTCCCCCAACCTGTATCGGCAATGGTAAGATGAAGACTGTCACGATGCAAATTATGCCAGAAACTGGCAGTTACAATATGTCCCAAAGGATATGTAAAATCATGTGCCACCATCTTAGGTTCGCCTGTAGTGCCCGAAGTGAAATACATTAATGAAGTATCTTCATTCGTATTGGGATGTTCCGGTTTGACAAAAGGAGCAGCTTTTTCAATACCTTTATGAAAATCTTCAAAACCCTCCGGAATATCCGGTCCTACACTGACCAGTTTTCTTACTGAAGGACAATCGGGCATGGCATCTATAATATGCTTTGTTATCACATCTTCTCCTGCAGCTACAATCATCTTGATATCAGCAGCATTACAACGATATACGATATCCTTTTTTGTCAACAGATGAGTTGCAGGAATAACCACAGCTCCTAACTTATGCAAGGCAATAATAGAGTACCAGAACTCATAACGACGCTTTAAAATAAGCATCACCATATCACCATGACCAATACCAAGGCTCTGAAAATAAGAAGCAGTCATATCCGTATACTTTTTCAAGTCTGCATAAGTATATTGTATATGCTCCCCTTTATCATTAGTCCATAACAATGCTTTCTTATCGGGTTCTTCGGCAGCCCAGGCATCTACTATATCATAACCAAAATTAAAATTTTCAGGGATTTTAATCTTTAAATTCTTTATAAAGTCCTCTTGTGAGGTAAATGTGGTCTGTTCTAAGAATTTTTCTACCATAATCTTATTCAATTAAAAATTGAGAACCAAAAATTAGAAATAGTTGCGGTCAATGACAACGCAGTCTTTTTAATCTCAATTTATTATAATATTACTGCCAAGAATTTCACAGTCTTATCATCCAATGCCATCATACCATGTGGAATAGAAGAATCAAAATAAAGACTGTCACCTGGATTCAAGATCAATTCTTTTCCATTTATATTAAGTAACATTCTTCCTTCAATAACCAAATTGAATTCTTGTCCCTCATGTGAGTTAAAATGAATCGGAGTATTTTCCGGTTTCGGTTCTACAGTCACAATAAAAGGATCAGCCTTACGCCCGCGAAAACCGGAAGCCAATGACTGATATTTATACGCCTTGGTCCGTTCTACCGACACTCCTGAACCACAACGGGTCAGAAAATAAGAACTCATCTTAGGTTCTTCACCAAACATTAATACATCCAATGCAATACCGTATTTACGGGCTATTTTCTGTAAAGCACTGACAGAAATATCTTTCTCCCCGCTTTCCATACCCAAATACTCTTCCACTGAAAGCTGGCAACTTTTAGCCACTTCATCAGGAGTCAGTTCCAGAACGTCCCTTAATCCCTGGAGACGCTCAGCTATTTGTTTTATCTGGTCACTCATAATCTTATTGTTTTATGCTTCAAAGATAATGAAGATTTAAGAATTCCTAGCAAAATTTCATTAAGTTTCGAAGAAAACCATCTGACAGACAACATTAGTTAAGATTATATGCAAAACGTTTACTCTCCGAACGTACAGCATCATCAGCACATTTGAAACAAGACAAGAACCACGAAGTTAGCTTCCGAAGCTCCTCATCCTTTCCACAAAATTCTGAATCACCGGATACATAGCCTCAGGCGATTCCAACTCATAGCAAAGAGTTTCCAAAGGACACCAACCTGTCCGGTTTCTGTTCCAAATACGAGAAACTATTTGAACACACTCCACCCTAATATTCGCCTTGTGCAATACAGCCAATGCAGGCTCACTGATGATATCCGTATAAACCTCCCGGACACCCCCCAGCACCATCAATGCGGCAGCTGCTTTTCCTACCACCTTGTCAGCAACCTGCGCTCCATGCAAAAAGACCGGATGCTGATTCAGCAAATCATATAAATCGGCTACCCCGCGTTGGGTAAAAGTACGGATCTCTTCCTTTCTGATAACACAGGAATAGCCGCCTTCATGCAACAATCTGATTAATTCATCCATCTTCCTTTCTATTTCATTCAGATAATACGATGCATCTCATGACCTTCTACATAAATAGCACTAAACGGGCGGCTCGGACAAAGATTTTCACAAGCGCCACAACCGATGCAACGTTCTGTATTCACAACCGGTATCTTAAGTGATTTTCCATCATCGGCATCTTTAGGAACCATCAAGATAGCCCCCGTAGGACAATGACGGGCACAATTTCCACAACTTACCCCATCTGTGTTCACTATACAATTCTGAGCAACCCACACAGCATGACCAATCTGTACAGATGACTTCTCTGTCAGATCAGCCAAGTGAATAGCATCAGTAGGACATACTTCTGCACATTTCGCACACTCAGGACGACAATATCCACGTTCGTAAGACATCTCGGGCTGCATCAGATGTTTCAAATCACCGGACGGACGCAATACCTGATTAGGGCACACCGACACACAAAGCTGACAAGCCGTACAGTGCTGCGCAAAATGACGGAAACTCAATGCTCCCGCAGGAACAATAGGAGTGGCACGCTTGGGAACTTTCTTATCTATAAGAGGAGCCAGACCGCCATCCACTTTCTTTTCCTGAGCTTTTACGGCAACACTTGCAGCAATCAAAGCCGAAACCGTAAAGAACCCACGCCGTGCAGTATCTACCTTTTCTTTGTTTAAAGACGCCTGAGAAACCTGTTTGCCAATTCCTTCACTTGCCGGAGTCTGTTTCTTCAGAAGCATCTGCCCCGATACATATTTTATTGCCCCTTGGCGGCACTTGCCTAGACAATCCATACAAGCAACACAACGGGAATAATCAATCTCATGTGCTTTGGGATTAATGCAGGAAGACTTGCAATTACGAGCACAAAGTCCGCAACCATTACATTTAGACGTATCAATAACCGGTTTAAAATAAGAATATCTAGATAAGAATCCCAATACTGTACCCACCGGGCAAATGGTATTGCAATAAGTTCTTCCTCCACGCCATGCCAAAATAAAAAGCACAATCACAGTACCCACTGCAACTGCAAAAGTAGAAAGACCTTTCATCCAAACATCTACCGAATAAAAAGCATAACTGTCCACACGCTCCGCCCATAGGGCAAGTACATTGTTCCCCCACTGATACAAAGGTGTCAGCAGGTTAGAAACGATACGGCCGTATGCACTGTAAGGAGCAATCAACGCCGCCAATGAAACCACCCCTGCTACCAAAGCGACGACAAACACTGCCAATACCCCATAGCGTAACCACGACAAAGCAGGCGAGTAGCGGAAACGATTCTTCTTTACCTTTCCCGAAACCCAGGAAATGATATCTTGAAACACCCCTAACGGACAGATAACCGAACAATAGACACGCCCCAAAAGCAGAGTCAACAAAACAAGGGCTATCACCACCCCCACATTCAATGCCAGCACGGCAGGAAGGAACTGTATTTTCGCCATCCAGCCAAACCAACCATGCACAGTTCCAGTAAAATCCAAAAACAGCAACGTGATCATTGTAAAGAACAAAAGGGCGGCGGCAAGTCTTATTTTACGTAACATAAGCATTCGTTATTTTATCATGTTTATCCATTCCATTATAAAGTCTCTTGTTTCAACTGTTCCACATATGCGTCTATGCGATGCAGTTCTTTGGGAATATCAATGCTTTGAGGGCAATGCGGATTACACTGGTTACATCCGGTACAATGGCTTGCCTGCCGCAGTTTGGGCACACTACGATCATAACCTATCAGGAAAGCACGCCGTGCACGGCGGTAATTCTCATCCTGACTGCTTTTAGGCACATTTCCTTCGTTGACACATTTATTATAATGCACCAGAATCGCCGGAATATCCAACCCGTAAGGACAGGGCATACAATATTTGCAGTCATTGCAAGGAATCGTAGGGAACTTCAGCATCAATTGGGCTGTTTCTTCCAAGAACTCTTTTTCTTCCTCATTCAAAGGTTCCAAGGGCGAATAAGTCCGAAGGTTATCCTGCAAATGTTCCATATAAGTCATTCCACTCAGCACACACAACACGTTGGGATACGTACCGGCAAAACTGAACGCCCACGATGCCACACTGTTCTCCGGGCGACGCTGCTTCAAGCGCGCCACCAGGTGGTCGTTCAGTTTAGACAAACGTCCTCCCAACAGCGGCTCCATAATCACAGCCGGAATTCCACGCTTGGCCAACTCTCCATACAAATATTCCGCGTTAACATTTCTACCCGAAGCATGGCGCCAATCTACATAGTTCATCTGAATTTGCACAAAATCCCATTTCACATCCAGCGACAGCAAATAATCAAACACTTCCACCGATCCGTGAAATGACCATCCCAAATTACGAATACGGCCTTCTTCACGCTCTTTTAGTAAAAAGTCAAGAACTCCATTGTCAATATAACGGTCATGGAAAGTCTTGATCCCTTCCCCTCCACCTACGGAATGAAGCAAATAATAATCCAGATAATCCGTCTGCAATTCTTTCATCGACTGATGGTACATCTTGATGGAATTCTCACGAGTATAGTTTTGGAAATTGGACATCTTTGTCGCAATCAAGAGCTTTTCGCGGGGATAACGTTTCAAGGCCGCACCGGTGGCTCTTTCAGAAAACCCTTGGCAATAGACAGGAGATGTATCGAAATAATTCACTCCGTGAGCGATAGCATAATCCACCAGTTCATTCACCGCATCCTGATCTATCACATTTCCATCGCTGTCCGGTGCAGGTTTCAACGGCCAGCGCATACATCCATATCCTAAAAGTGAAACACGCTCCCCTTTGGGAGAAACGCGATACGTCATTTTATCCACAGGCACTTCGCCCAACACAGAAGCCTCGGATGAAGCCGGTTTCCCTTCGGATGCACAACCATACAGGGCTGCCGCCGATGCAGCCGCACTGACGCCTACTATCTTCAGAAACTTCCTGCGGCTCATTTCCTCTTTATCTCTCTTTTCCATAACCTTTTTTTATACTTAAGCACTGATTACCAATATTCGCAAAGATAAAAAGATTCCTTGATATTTATTGCGGCAAAGCACCTCATAATTACATAAAATGCGCACATAGTGCCACATGAATAATATTCTATCATAAAATGCCAAAAACTTCTTTCATTTTTGCATAACTCCAAACATACAGATCATTATTCTTCAAAAAAATACCATCCCATGAAAAAACTACTTCCGGCAAACTTATGCCTCTTCTCTTCCTTTCCGCTCCGGGTATAGGAACAAGATATTCTGATAGCTACTCCGAACACCTCCCTGCCGTTGTCCGTCCCCGAAAACGTGAAGCCATTATTACCTACAAGAAAATCCGTCCGATGATACAGCTGGACAATTTATCATACCGTCTCATCTCGCCTTACAATGATAAAGGTGTTTCCTCACTGATGCTCTACACCCCACAGAAAAAACATGCCGTGTTCTTGCCTACAAGATTCAGCATTATTGCAATCAGATTATTCCCCGTTTCCGCATGGACAGGCTGAAAGCCGACAAGCAATACCGCATCACGGAACTAAACCGGAAAAGATGCCCGTCCGCTGCCACTGGACAACAAAATGTTCTCCGGAAGAATATTGATGAAACAAGGTGTCGAGCTACCGCTACAACATGAGTACGCCAGCCGCATACTGGAGCCGCCCGAAGTGAGCTAAACCTTCCGGTTGATATTGACAGACAAAAAGAGGATGTCAAAACTCTGTTTTTGAAAATATGAACTTATAATCTGGCATTTGAACATCCTAAAAGGCTAAAGAAAGGGCCGTATCATTACTCAATACAGAGCTTGATACGACCCTTTTTTAAGTGTTATAAATACGATCTGTAACTTTGCGGGGTAGCCATTTTAGTTTTGACACATTTACCCTTTTTTGTCTATCAGTCCATTCCGATACGTTTCATCAACTCATCATATTCCTTCTCTTCCCTGCACAACGGCCTGTACCAGGTATATTTCAACACCACGGTGGTCACCACCAGCAGCAACACCGACGCAATGAGTCCCCCCGTACCGCGCACCACCAGATACATGGGTACAATAGTGAGACAGCACTGCCACACGATACCAATCGCCACATTGAACATATCCCGCTTGAAATGGCGGTTGCGCGTCACCTGCGGATAGCGTGCTACCGCCTTGGCCGCCACCGGTTTCCACCACCCCCACGGACGTACCCGGATATAGAAGTTCACCAGCGTCTCCTCGTCAGTAGGAGGTGCCGAGTACGTACCCACGATACAACCCACCAGCGAAATGCCGAACAACACGGGGAAAAAATAAAGTACCAACGAATCGGGCACCGTGAACTTCATCACAATGGCAGCCACCACACCCGAAGTCATTCCCCAGAAATACCCTTCACCATTAAACCGCCACCAGTGCCACTTCAACACATTGGCGGCAATATATCCGCCGAACAACGCGCCCACAATCCACTGGAAAATCTCGTTGATGTCCTTCAGAAAAAAGCCCATCACCGTACTGATAACCACCACCAGTACCGAAACAAGGTAACTCGCCCGTATCTGTGTCCTGACGGAAGCCCTTGGGTTGATATACTTCAGATAAATATCATTCACCACATAGGCCGGTGCCGCATTCACCGTAGAAGCGAATGTAGACATGAATGCCGACAGCAATCCTGCCAGTAACAAACCCGCCAGCCCCACCGGCACATACTTCGTAATCAGGTGAGGAAGAATTGTTTCGAAATCCGTGTGGACAGCCGTCATCTGTTCCAGTCCTCCATCCACTTTAAAGAAATAGATAGCCAGCAACGCAAACCCCATAATCATCAGATAACGCGGAATCAGCAGAATGACCGATACCGAACCGCTCATCAGCGCCGCCTCCTTGGGTGACTTGCACGACAGGATCTTCTGCATGTCATAGTTCGGAGCAGGCCCCGCCATGCTCATAAAAATCCCTTTCAGCAACGCCATCATCACAAAGACACCCATCAGGCTGTAAGGCTCGTCCGCCATGCGTTCCGTCAGCAAACTCATCCGTTCACTCCAGTCAATGTCCAGCGTCCAGCCGAAGAAAGGCGACTCCCACCCTGCAGGCACAAATTCCCGGATCATTTCAGGAGCCACCATGTTCATCCCGATAATGGCAATGACCACACCCGCCACCGTCATGATGAGGAACTGCACCACATCCGTCCACACAATGCTGAGCATACCGCCCAGCATCACATAGAAGGTAGCAATGGCCGTAAAGAAAATGCCGTAAAAATGAGGCACATATTGTACCGGAATATCCCAGGGCACATACTGCGACACTACCTCCCACGGAAAAAAGATCTCCATGAACTTGCCGATTCCGATAAACCCGTAGCTCAAGAAACCCAGCACGCTGAGCAGAGCAAAGACAATGACAATAGTATGCGAGAGCGTAGCCCCCCGCCCCTGCCCGAAACGGGTCTTTATCCATTCGGCGCCCGTCAGCACATTGCTCCGGCGGAGCCACACCGACAGATAGACCATCAGGAAAATTTGATTGAACACGGGCCACAACCATGGAATCCACAGACTTTTGAACCCATAAGCAAAAGCCCAATACACCATCAGCATGGTGCCGGTAATATCAAACATGCCCGATGCATTCGACAGTCCCAACATATAAAACGGCAACGACTTTCCGCCCAAAAAATAAGAATCCATATTCTTTGCCGCCTTCTTTTTCAAAAACAACCCGATGGCGACAATAACCATCAGATAAGCACAAATAATCAGAATATCAACGATATGCAATTTCATAGTATCCGCTTCATCTTTTATTCAAACACCTGTGTCATGGGGCGTCCTATCCACACCTGCGGTTGCTCCAGATTGAAAACAGATGCTATAGTAGACGCGCAGTCAAACTGCATCATGCTCTCTTCGAAAGCTCCCCCCTTCTTGATGTTCTTTCCGGCGATAATGAACGGCGTTTCCATCTCCTCCATGGTCTTTCCGCCATGTCCCTTATTGATTCCCCCATGATCAGCGGTGACAATAATGATGCTGTTTTCATAAATACCCGCTTCTTTGATGGCATCCACAATACGGCCCACATAGCCGTCCAGTTCTCTCAGTTTGGCATAATAAGCCGGAGTATCGTGTCCGTCACCGTGCCCCACGTGGTCAGGGTTGTCGAAACAGAAAGCACTCAACACCGGTTTCTTCTGCGTAATATACTCACAGGCCATGTCACACAAAGCCGTAGGATGCGTGTTATAGTCGGGTGCCTGCGCATGATGGTTCAAAGCCAGCGTATCTACCAGATACTTGATACCATCCCATTCATACAGTACGCCCATCTCGGCATCGGGAGCCGCCTTGCGCAACTCGCTGAACACGGTGGGGAAAATGCCATGCTCGTTCAGCACACGCGAGGGTAGTTCGGGTGTTCTTGATCCCCACTCCGTGTACCCGTGCAGTTCAGGACCTGCCCCCATAAACATGGAAGCCCAATTTACAGCACTGGATGAAGGAAGTACACTGCGTTTTTTCAACGTGTAGCATCCGGCATCCATCAACGCCTTCACGTTCGGCATATCCGCCTTTTCCACACTGTAGGCGCCCCATCCGTCCAAACCGATGACAAACACATGTTCCGCTTTCCATTCCGGAGCCTTCCGGCAACCCGACAACACCATTACGGCTATGCACATAGCCCATAAAGCAATCTTTTTCATACAATATCTATTTTGGGTTTATAATTACAAAATTAGCCATTTATTCCCTTTCGACAAGAAAATAAATGGCATTATCCACTTCTCTTTCCACCTAAAAAACAGCCATTCCGCATTAAAAACGACTTTATCTTATCAATGCCTTTATATTCCTTCTATTTTACCCGTTCAGAAATGCCTCGTTGCGATCTATCAGCGCGTTCACCGCCGCCACTGAAGCTGCGGAACGCAATCCGTCGGCAGGCGTGTGCAGACAGTAGTCCACCAAGCGATCCACCGTAGAAACCGCCACGTGCATCCGCGTGTCGCTGGAGGCATAATAGATGTATACCGTACCGTCGTCATCGGCTATCCATCCGTTCGAGAAAAGCACATTGGACACATCGCCCACCCTTTCCCCCGCCAGCGGAGCCAGCAGATAGCCGGCTGGTTCAGCTATGACGCGCCACGGTTCATCGGCTGCGGTCATATAGAGATAGAGCACATAGCGCAGTCCGGCGGCACATCCGCGTACTCCGTGCGCCAGGTGCAGCCATCCTTGGGAGGTGCGGATGGGGTGCGGTCCCTCTCCGTTCTTCACCTCTTTGATCGTGTGATAATAACGGTGGTTTATTATCATTTCGTCCTTCACCTCCGCCCGGGTGATGTCGTCTATCAACGCCCATCCTATTCCTCCCCCATTTCCGGCATTAATAAAATCATCCTGCGGACGGGTGTAGAGGGCATATTTCCCATTCACAAATTCGGGATGCAACACCACATTGCGCTGTTGGCTCGCCGCTTTCAAGTCGGGCAACCGTTCCCAGTCCACCAGATTGCGCGTGCGTACGATTCCCGCCTTTGCCACCGCCGCCGACAGATCTCCCGCCGGTGCCTTGTCATCATGGCGTTCGCTGCAAAAGATACCATAAATCCATCCATCCTGGTGAGCGGTAAGACGCATATCATACACATTGGTTTCCGCCGGATCCACATCGGGCAATACCAGCGGACGTTTCCAAAAGTGGAAATTGTCCACCCCGTTAGGGCTTTCGGCTATGGCAAAGAACGACTTCCGGTCTGCTCCCTCCACACGGACCACCATCAGATACTTTCCGTTCCATTTCAGGGCACCACTGTTCATGGTAGCATTAAAGCCGATACGCTCCATACAACAAGGGTTGGTGGCAGGGTTGAAGTCATAGCGCCATTCCAGGGGAATATGCTGGCGTGTCAGTACCGGATAAACATAACGGCGGATGATACCGTTCGTTTCTTCCTGCATTTCATTAGGACGTTGCAACAACGCTTCATGGCGTTGGCGCAATGCTTCTATTTGTTTTTTGAAATATCCGTTCATATCTTATTTTCTTTTCATTGTTATCAATCCATCTTTTACAGTAAAAGAATGCTATCCAAGCATCTAGAATTATACTATTTTATCAAAAATCAATCATATTCTATACAGTGTTGTTATTGGTTCTCAGGATAAAGAGACATACGGTAAACCCGCTGGTAAATCGCATCTTCCAATTCCAACTCAAACACAACATCTTGTGTTTCAGGATCTACTTCTGTCACGCGTGCACCACGATTGCCATTGCTAAGCACATTGCTCATTCCCGGACAAATTAATCTGTTACCCGTTTGTTCCAAATATTGCACCCCGGAACGGGCCGGAGTAAAATACGCGGCACCACGCTCTTTTCCATACTGCCAAACTTGGCGAACCGTACGGTTCACTTCATCCACTTCATATTCTATGCCGCAAGTATAAATATTTTTCCTGTCTGTAAAATCCAGTTTGAAGTTACGCCCATAACCATTATTGAAATAAAGAATGTGTCCATTAGGTAATGGGACAGCTGTATGACATCCCCAAGGCCATTCAAAATCATCACAATTCTTCGTTCCGGCTATCACCTCAGGATCAGTAATAGGAGTCCCGTCGGCATAAAGAGGATTCAATAATAATTTCAAGTATTTATCTCTCCAATACCCATGAGGCGATATAATCCACTCAATACCTCCAGCTTTATTAAACTTAAAGATTCCTTGATAACGAGCTGTAGCCAGATAATCATCTCCCCACTCTACTATACCATTATTATGCGCCCAATTACTGGCACTTTGTGCAAAAGGGTCTGAGGTTAGATCATAATCGGTCATTCCATAGCGAGCCGAATCCAACATGTGCACCAAATCCCATTCTTGCAATATCTCCCCTTTTTCGGGATCCATCATAATAATAAAATCATTTATCCGTACATCTTTCCCATTGGCGATTTTAGCGGAAGTCTTGCTCACAGTCGCTAATATATTGCCTTGCTTATCTTGAGATATGGCATGATGCATAGTGTATCCCCTTTCCAGCATATCCCAATTATGAATTGTACTTCCCATCATATCCACCTCCACCATCCGATGATGGTTTCCGTCACCGGTCATATAATGTCCGTTCTGCATCCGGATCAATCCGCACCCGATTCCGATATATCGATGTTCATCCGACTTCTCCCAATCAAGAATCCAACGGATTTCTCCGTCTGCATCTATCATATAAGGGATAGAAGTGTCTGTTTCATCCTGTCCGGGGGAGTTTACCAAATTCATGCCTGGCTCCATTCGGTCATATTGAGCCTTTACCACTCTGATTTCCTTAGGCAGCCTTCTGCTTTCCAATGTTTTCGTCTGAAGCTTTAGATTGGACCGAGCACGTTCATTTCCTTGCAAATCCGTATAAATTAAAGTGATCTGGTTATTATAATTGGGATAAAGTCCCAATACCGGAATATTCTGTTTTAATCCCACACTCTTAAATGCATATTCCACGTCAGGTGTATGCTTTCCCAGTTTGCTGTGTACAATCAGTTTAATGCGTCCCAATACAGGTAATTTTACAACTACACTGGCCGATAATGGATTGCAACCGGAAGGATTGACTGTAGAACTCAATATCAAGTTGTCAATCGAAGTACCTAAGGTAGGTATAACATAAGTGCTTCCATTGGCAAATGTCAAAGTCGTTTTCCAGTTTTCCGCATCCACATCTACACTTTGGATTAACTCTTGCGGAAAAATTATCTTATTGGACTCGAATAACAAAACACATTGTTCACGTTCTTGAGAAACAGATTTCAATAAATCATTTTCCTTCAACTGGTTTTGTATATCCTGCATAGCTTGGGTACAATCCTGTTCTTCATCACGACATGACAAAAATACAAATATCATAACCAACAAAGAGCATAAATAATATCCTTTCCTTTTCATTTGGCTTCATTGTTTTTATGGGAGTGTGTCAAAACTAAACCGGGCCTATCCCATCGTCAGTTGTAGGGGAAGGGTTTACCTGCCCGAAGACACAAAGCAAACTGTTTTCGGGCGAGCGGACCTCGCCCCTGCGAACTAAACGATGGCATTATCCACGTTTTGACACACCTCTCATACTTTTTAATTATCAGTTCAATACAATCATCTCCATTCCGGCTTTTGCTCCAAATTCAAATTAGCGTCCACCTCTGCCTGAGGTATCGGGAAGTACAAGAATTTAGCTTCAAAATGGTCAAATCCTTGTGTATCCGAAATGCGGTCTGTCGGTTTATATCCTACCAATTCCTTTTCACCACTTTCATTTTCTTCGTAAAGCAATTCATAATGTTGAGAATCGGTCTTGCGTTCGTGCATGATAGCTTTCAACTTAGCAGGATCATTTCCGTACCAACGAACCATATCATCCCAACGTATATTCTCTCCGGCAAATTCCAGCAATTTCTGTTTCTGGAGTTCTGTCATTATAGCATCTTTTCCACTCAAGGTTTTCTCCGGCAAACCGGCACGTACACGAATCCGGTTAATATCTTTCATTGCTCCGCTTTCATCATTGGTTTCCAGACAAGCCTCAGCGTGAAGCAACAAAACTTCTGCAAAGCGCATAATACGTAAATTGTTGATACGTCCGGCATCGTTAGAATACATCGTACATCCTGTGGGAACCCACCAAGCTGCAAACTTCTTCATCATGAAACGCCCTTGAACACCCTCGATAACCGGATAAGCAGGAGCATATCCTTGCTTGGCAATACCATATTTGCCATCGCCTTCGGGCAGTACCGTCCATTTAAACATATCATCAAATTCCACTTTACCACCATAGAATTTTTCATCCGGCTTCACATCACCGAAATCAGAATATTTAAAGAAGCACGTAGTGTACAAACGCTTATCCCATTTGGAATCAGATCCTTCCGGACGCTGTTCGGAAATGAATTCTTTTATCAAATAGGGAGAAGGCTGCATCTTATACCAACCACCGCCAATATTCTCACCTTTCAGTGTCGGGCCAAAATAATGAGCAAGGTTGTTTCCCATAAACGAGTCGTCACTAGTGCCATTGCCCCAAGAGTCACCCGAATTACCTTTGGCATCATAATTGATTTCCCAAATAGATTCAGCATTAAATTCCGTATCGTCACGGAAGTTGTCCTCATACTTTTGAGTCAAATCGTAACCATAACCATTCATTATAATTTCAAACTCATCCTTAGCGGCCTGATAATCCCCTTTCCAGATATAAGCTTTACCCAACATGGCAATAGCCGCACCTTGAGTTACACGACCGTTTTCATCGCTTGAACGAAGTTTAGGCAAACGAGACTTGGCTTCCTTAAAGTCTGAAATAGCCTGTTCCAGCACTTCATCACCGCTAGACAGTCCATGAGTTTCCGGATCTGCATCCTGCGGGAGAGTACGGATAACCGCATCACGATAATCAGTACGCAAACGGAAGTACCAGAATCCACGTAAGAAATAAGCCTCACCTATCATTTGCTCACGTTTGGTTTCGTCCATATCAACCGTAGCCGCACGATATATGAATTCGTTCGCCATCTGAATGCCTTCATAGATGTTTCCCCAGCTCAAATCCTTTGTATTCGTTGTGTTGACAAACGACAAATATTCCCAAATATAAGGTTCTTCTCCGCGAGTGGGGTAAAGGTCGTCACCGCGCATCTGAAGATGCATGATACCTTCCAACCCACCATAATATCCACTGGTCATACGGCGGAAAGGATTATAAACTGCGGACAAGCCTTTCATCACATTATCCTCGGATGTCCAGAAAGTGGTCGGAGTCTGACGGTTAGGATCAATCTCATTCAGAAAGTCATCACTACAAGAAGACAACAACATTGGAGCTACAGCCAATGCAGCTATGTATTTTATAAAATTCTTTTTCATATTCTGCAAATATTACTTATTCCTAATTAGAAATTTACTTGTAAACCAAAGGTGATAGTACGTGCCATCGGATAACGACCGTCATCACAACCACGGGTCATTACACCCGAACCACCTGATGTACCGGCACCATCGGCATCTACCATACCCAAGTCAGGAGTATATCCTTTATAATCGGTTATAGTGAAAAGGTTTTCCATAGCCGTATAAACACGCACATTCTGCAAACCGGCTTTAGATACCCATACTTTGGGCAACGTATAACCTAATTCCAAAGTCTTCAAGCGCAAGAATGAACCATTTTCCAACCAACGGTCCGTATAGCCCCAGTTTGTACCATTAGGATCGCTAGTACCAAACAAACAGCGAGGAATGTCAGAATGATTGTTTTCAGTCCAGCTGTTCATGCGTTCTGCATATTGGTTTCCCGTTGATTCATTATAAACCGTACTATAATACTGGGCATTGTAAATCTTGTTGCCAAAGTTTCCGTCAAAGAACATATTCAAATCCAAACCTTTCCATTCAGCACCCAGACTTACACCCAAGTTAACTTTCGGGAAAGCAGAGCCTACATCCTGACGGTCATTATTGTCAATCTTACCATCTCCGTTATAATCCACGAAACGCAAGTCACCCGGTTGTGCATTAGGCTGGATCTTATTACCGTTCTTATCCACATACGCATCAATTTCTTGTTGGCTTTGGAATACACCATCCGTCTTTATCAAATTGAAATAACCTATGGAATGACCGGTCTTGGCATAAGTAATCGTTCCTTTGGCATGAGGATTGAATCCCTGCCATTCATCACGACTTCCGTTTACTTCCGTCAGTTCATTCTTGATAAAGGTGGCATTGACACCTACATGATAATACAAATCGCCTACATTATTACGGTGATTCAATGAAATTTCAAATCCTTTGTTTTCTACTGTACCTGCATTTACTGTAGGATTCCCACTCAAGCCAAAACTCAAAGACTGCGGCATAGACAACAACATATCTTCTGTTTTCTGAATAAAATAATCAGCACTGACACTGAACTTATTGTTCAAGAAAGCAAAATCCAAACCCAAGTTCAAGGTCTTCGTCTTTTCCCAAGTCACATTCATGGGTGAAGTCCATTCCTTACCGGTAATGGCACCTTCCCAAAGTTCTGTGCCCATCATGTTATTCATACCTTTATAAACAACAGACTGGGTAGCATAATTGCCAATGCCGCTCAAATTACCCAATACACCATAACTGGCACGAATTTTCAATTCATTCATGGTTTCCTTGATATTTTCAAAGAAATCTTCATTCATCACATTCCAACCCAAAGATACAGACGGGAATGTGCCCCAGCGGTTTCCATCTGCAAATTTGGAAGAACCGTCCCGACGAACAGAAGCAGACAGCATATAACGATCGGCATACGAATACATCACACGCCCAAACATAGAAATCATTGTATTGGCCCACGCGCTACCCGATGTATTTTGTGAAGAAACCGAACCGGCGTCAATCACAGAGAAACCTTCCGGGAAACCCTTACGTCCTGCACCAAAACCACGCGCATTGTTACGCTGGGCAGAATAACCCACCAAAGCAGAAACCGTATGATTGCCAAACGTATTATCATAATTGATTGTATTTTCAATCAACCAATCGTTCTCCCAGTCTGTACTTTCCGACAATTCCGCTTCATTCTTTTGTGAAGTAGAACTGAAATAATAAGGAGAACTATAGGCATAATTACGTCTTGTATATTTGTTTATACCTACATTGAATTTATATTTCAATCCTTTCAAGAACAAATCCACTTCGGCATAGCCATTCAATAAAATGTCTATTCCATGTCTTTGGTAATCATAGGCTTCTGTCCAACCTACAGGATTATCTCCTCTGGTCCATTCCGGAGCGACACCCCAAGTGCCATCTTCACCATATACATTCCACATAGGCACAGCTGTCAGAGCGGAGGTATATGAAACATCTTCGTACTTCTTTTTATAGAATTTCATCATCAACGTAGTCCCCATACGCAAATGATTATTGAAAAAAGAAAAAGTATTCTTAGCACGAATGTTCCATGCCTCATAACCGGTAGTATTCACAATACCATCCTGGTTAAGATAGCTTCCCGACAGATTATAGGTCGAAGTCTTGTTTCCTCCAGATACATTCAAGCTAACCTTGCTCACCATAGCCGAGTTATAAAGTTCTTTCTGCCAGTCTGTTCCAGCACCTCCATTCCAATTCAGCAACCCTTCTGCCGAACTATAACCGGTAGCCTTTGCCAAATCGCGAAGCTGATTACCATCCATTACATCAATGTATTTGGCAACCATCTGAACGCCTGTATAGGCATCCACTGTTACACGGGCAGGAGTTTCCAAACGACCGCCTTTAGTAGTGACCAATACAACACCATTAGCAGCACGAGAACCATAAATAGCAGCAGCCGAAGCATCTTTCAACACTTCAATAGACTGAATGTCAGCGGGATCAACCATATTGATATCACCATACACACCGTCAATCACATAAAGCGGACTGGTGGCACTCAATGAACTGATACCACGGACATTAATATTCAAGCCTTCCCCCGGCTGACCGTTGGCAGCCGACACAGTAACACCGGCAACTCTTCCTTGCAAAGCAGCTGAAGCACTACGTGCAACATTTGCCTGTAACTCTTTACCGGAAACAGAAGCGACCGCACCTGTCAAATGGCTTTTCTTCACTGTACCGTAACCGATAACCACCACCTCGTCCAACAATTCACCTTCCGACAATTTCACATTAATCACACTGCGGCCATCAACCTTAACAGTTTGCTCCTGATAACCTACATAAGAGAAATTCAAAGACTGACCGGAAGCGGCCTTAATGGTATATTTGCCATCAAAATCGGTAATCACGCCATCCGTAGTTCCTACTACAACAACAGCCGCACCAATCAACGGATTATTCTCCGCATCCGTCACTGTTCCGGTAACAGTAATTTGCTGAGCATAGGCACATATACTAAGTATGCACAGCAACCATGTAAATGCAATTTGTTTCATAAATAATGTATTAGAGTTTAATTAAAAAATATTGCTGTAAAATTAACTAAAAATAGATTTCCAACACGTTATTGCTTTCGCAAACAACGGTAATGCCCCATGGATGGAAGAATAGCAGCTGAAATTAAGAATGTCTTTGTTTTCATAGTTATTTGAATTAAAAATTAACATTGCAAAGATGGCAATTCAAGCAAGCAGGAACAAATACAATTCAAGCATTAAACAATGAAATCTTATCAATATCAAAAAAAATTCTTCAAGACAATGGAAAACACATCTGAATTGAACGTGAAATATAAAATTTTTCCTACACAGTATTCTTCTAATTATCAACCAATTACTGTGAAAAAACATCCATAAAGGCTCTCAACCGGTAGGTAAGCGGCGGTATCGTTCATCAATGTACAACACAACAACCGCCACACACAAAATGACAAAACTTCAATAGATGTATTTTATCAACAGGATGCAACCGTGAAAACAGTCTTATGACTTTATTGCTTCACCTTGGTGAAGCAACCGTTTCACAGAGGTGGCAACGGCACTTCACTTGAGTGAAAAGGCACGTTCAGCCGAGTGGTGCAACAAATGATGCAGTCTTCTTGCATGGAAACTCCCATCCCCTTGCACGGATACTGCCGTACATATATAAAGATTACGTACCCGACATGGAAACCGATATCCGACGAACCGGCTTCTGCAAGGAAAAAACGAAAAAGTACTTCGTGGGGATACAGGAAATTCCGTCACCGCATATTACTGTTTATCAGCGCAATACAATGACGGAACAAAAAACTATTGCAGCGTAGAAATAAAAACAGAATCAACGTTACAAAGACGAACTACTCAACACAGTTCCGGTATAGGAAACCACGCTACGGGCCGGCAATGTCAAGGTATAGACACCATCGGCAGGTTGAACAGCTTCCACCAGCTCCCATTTACGGGTGTCATCGGTGACATAGCCTTGCAAAGCACCGGAAACCTGAGCGCTTTCAAGAGCCAACGAAATAACTACTTCATGATCCGCAGGGTTGATGGCTACAACCGTGTAACCGTTGTCACCATATTTATAGCCAGACACCATATAGCCTTGTTCGAAATCATATTGCGCCGAGATGCGCTTGCTTCCTACAGGGATGTAACGGGAGAAGTTGCCGAACACCTCGCAACGCTTGGTCACTTCATAGTCCACGCGGTTTTTTTCAATGTTAATCAGCCCCTCGGTGGTTCCGCCATCCGGTATAGCACCTGCCCACCACACAATAGCGCCGGTATTGGCCTCACACAAGAAACGATGGAACTTCTTCGCCCATTTCAAGCCACTGGTCATGGTAGCATCATAACTTTCCGTAGGATCGCTGATTTCGGTCAACCACACGGGAATTCCCTTCGATTCGGCTTTGCTGAACGGTTCAATGGCAGGATCTTTCCCGGTCACAGGATCCACATAGCCGTGTCCGGCGGCAATGACGGGAAAGTTGGTGATTTTAGGATTCAGGTTCAGAATGTCGCGCACATAATTTTTACTGCCCATGATAAAGCCCAGAATGGCAGACCACTGGGCATTCTCGCCAAAGATAATCCGGGTTTCGGGATGGGTCTGTCGCAACTTGGGACCTAAGTTATTCACAATGAACGGTCCCAGCGTAGTGGTACCGGGAAGCCAGAGGCATGAGTTCCAGCTTGCCGCATACTCGGGCTCGTTGGCCGGAGAGATGGCATAGACAGGCAGACCTGCCGCTGTGTAGGCATCACAGAAATTGGAAAGATAGTCGGCAAAGGCCTGGTAGCTGCCGCGTTTCAAAAAACCTTGCGAGGTACTGCCGTTGCTTTTCATATAAGCCGGAGCAGACCAAACGGAAAAGATGAGTTTGTCCACACCGTATTCCTGCTTCGCTTTTTTCATGATCCACAACTGTCCGTTGCGCTGTGCGATGCCTTCGGCAACACGATTCTCATCACGGTTGAAATCAATATCGAAAAAAGGATCGTCCAAAGACAGATTGATATCCTCGTCCATATTAAACGTGGTTTCATCGTAATGGGGGAATACCTCGCCCCTGAGGATACTGAGGCGAAGCCCGTCCTGTCCGAACATCACATCCATAATCTCCTGACGCTTGCGGTGGGCATAAAGATAGTCGGACCAGCCGGCCTGCGCCACACCAAAACCATCGATGGTTTGTTCTTCGTTGTTCCACTGAAGAACTACGTCGGCCCCCAAGGTACTACGTGCATCGGCCGGGATTTGTTCTGCCGGAAGAACATCGGTAACATCGGTACAGGCACAGAGGCAAGCGGCGGAAGCCGCCACGGCAAAAAGGTAAGATAGCTTTTTCATGACACTTGTCTTTTTTAAGGTTAGTATTCAAAGTTTTACCAGGTTGTAACCCAAAGGCAAAGATGGAAATTTACCGACAGACAAACCAATACTATCCGAACATATACTTATGATATTTTATCAAAATAGAGACCGTCAATATGAGAAGCCTTGTTCTGGCTATCCGAATAAAGAAAAAACAACTTACAAGCCGTTCGTAGTACCGCAAAAAGACACGGAACATTATTTCCAGGCATTCAAATCCTACAACATCCCCGAACTTTCAGAAAATCCGTTTTCTTTTAGTGCTGTCAAAATCAGGCAAGTCCATGAGAAAGTTCCGGCCGAACCTTTTAAATGATAGTCTTGTTCTTACGATAATTATCACGGAACTCTTTAGGAGTCACTCCTTTTTTCTTTTTAAAGATACGGTTGAAATTGGATAGATTATTAAAGCCACAATCATATCCTATTTCAGCTATTGACAAGGAAGAATCAACCAAAGCACGTGAAGCGGCCCCCAAGCGGATATCAGTAAGGAAATCGATAAAACTTTTGGAAGTATGCTGTTTGATAAAACGACAGAATGAGGCCTCGCTCATATTTACCATTTTAGCCACATCTGCAAGACGGATCACTTCCGAAAAATGAAAATGAACATAATCCAGCACCTTGTTCAACTTCTCGTTAGTATGCTCTTTGGAAACAGAGTTAATGGCAAACTGCCCGGTTGACAGCTCACGCATCCCTTTGTCCAATGATAATTCATGAAGAATAACAAGCAGTTTTATCAAGGAATAGAAACTATCGTTCTCGCAAGACAGCGTTTTCAACAACGGGCGGACTTTTGCGATAGTCTCCCTGCTGAACACGATTCCTTTACGGGCACGGTGGAAAAGTTCCCGAATGCTGATCATCTGGTTCCTGTTCAGAATCTGGTCGGAAAGCAGATCGGAATGAAACTGAATGGTTATTTCATGGATATTCTGCGGCTTGTTGTTATAATCCCTCCAAGCATGTTCCAATTGAGGATTGGTGACCAGCACCAGTTCCTCTTCTTCTATTTCTTCTATGGAGTCTCCCACAATGCGTTGTGCGCCTTTTGCATTCTCAATATAGTTCAGTTCATATTCGGGATGTATATGTATAGGAAAATTAAAATTCGATTTCTGACGCTCTATCAAAATAAAGCAATCCTTGGCCGACAAAGGTGACACTTCTTTGAACAATTCTGTGTTTATCATATTTCTCTTTCACATTAGATCTGATCTTGTATAGCAAAGATAACATGAAATATGAAATCGGAAACAAAAAAGTGAGCATATTTTTATACTAAACCTGCAAAAGTACCTTCTATAAAAACGTAGATAACACAATACACAAAAACGAGAACCGTGTTATCCACGTCATTTCCATGAGGTTGCTTCTATTTCAGACAAGCCTTCATTGCTTTAATGATCGCTGAGTCAAACCCTTCGTGATCCAATTCATTAATCCCCTTGATAGTCATACCACCGGGCGTACACACCTTATCTATTTCCACACTGGGATGAGTATCATTATTCAATATCAAGGAAGCGGCTCCTTTCACAGACTGGGCAACCATTTTCTGTGCATCTTTCGGATAGATCCCCAATTCAATACCTGCCTGCATAGCTGCCTGAATATATTTCAAGACATATGCGATACCACATGAAGTCAAAGCCGTAGTAGCAGCCATCTGACTTTCAGGAATAAGCATAGCCAATCCTAATTCATTAAAGATATCCAGCATCAGTTGTTCTTGTTCCTTACTGGCGTTACGACTGGATATCAAAGTCATACTTTCCAACTGAGAAATAGCAGTATTGGGAATCAAACGGAATATGGTCTGTTCCGGACCTACACTCTTTACCAGCTGTTCGAAAGTTACACCACCTGCAATAGAAACCAATACTTGCCGGGGAGTCAAATGAACCACACTCAACACTTGGTCTATCAACCACGGCTTTACAGCCAGAATAACGATATCGGCATCCTTTATCGCTTTCGGATTTTCCGTTGTCACATTAATCTCCGGATAATCCGCCTGTAGAGTTTCCAGACTTCCGCTGAACGGATCGGCTACTGTTACATCACTCGCTGGAATGATAGTGCCTTGGGCAAGGCCGCGAGCAATGGCCCCTCCCATATTTCCCGCACCAATAATTGCTACTTTCATATTATTAAAGATTAAGTCTATAGCTACAAAGATAAGGGAAAAAAGGAGAAGAACGTATTATGAAAAGCTAAAAATAAAATTACTTTGAAGAAGATGAAATCAAAAAGTCTCGCCGGAACCGAAATGTTTCCTGACGAGACCTTATTTTCTTTCGCTGATTATTATCCCTCTTGAATCTCCAGCTTATACCAACACTTTACGAAAGCGTTCAATAAATTCATCAGCCTCAGCCATAGTCAGACACAAAGGCGGGAGCAGACGGATTACATTCGTACCACTGACTCCGGTAAATACTTTCTGTTCGAACAGCAGACGCTGACGCAGTTCCTTAATCGGTTCGTCAAATTCCATACCGATCATCAAACCTTCGCCACGCACCTCTTTAATCTGTGGGAATTGTTTCAATTCTTTCAGCAGATGAGCACCTACCTTGGCAGCATTCTCTACCAGGTTCTCACCTTTCATAACATCCAGCACCGCGATAGCAGCAGCACAAGCCAGGTGGTTACCACCAAAAGTGGTTCCCAATTGTCCATATACGGGTTTGAATTTCGGACTGATCAGGACACCAGCCATCGGAAAGCCATTGCCAATCCCCTTTGCAACCGTAATCATATCGGGACGGATACCTGCATGTTGGTGAGCAAAAAATTTACCGCTACGCCCGTAGCCGGATTGTATTTCATCCAAAACAAGTACTGCATCCACTTCTTCGCAAGCCTTACTCAGTTCTTTCAAGAATTTCACTTCCGGAACCTGAATACCGCCTACTCCTTGAATACCTTCAATAATCACCGCACAGACATCTCCTTTTGCCAATTCCGCTTTAGCTGCTTCTATATCGTTCAAAGGCAGATAAGTCACATGCCCATTGTCATTGATTGGGGCTATAATTTTCGGATTGTGGGTTACCTCCACTGCCAGTGAAGTACGTCCATGAAATGCTTTGCAAAAAGAAAGCACACGTTTGCGACCATTGTAAAAAGAAGCCAGTTTCAACGCATTTTCATTAGCTTCGGCCCCACTGTTTATCAAAAACAATTGATAATCATCATAACCCGAAAGTTTCCCTAAACGGTCTGCCACTTCCTGTTGTAGCTTGTTAACCACCGAATTGGAATAAAATCCCAACTGTGCAACCTGCTTGCTTATCATTTCCACATAATACGGATGTGCGTGACCGATAGAAATAACCGCATGACCACCATACAAATCAAGGTATTCCGTACCTTGATCATCCCATACATGACAACCTTTTCCCTTGACAATGTTTATGTCAAAAAGAGGATATACATCAAATAATTTCATAAACTCTTCTTTATTAAAAAGCAGACGGTTTCAACCTCAGCCCTACGGTTTCTTCCAGATTGAACATGAGATTCATATTATGGACCGCTTGTCCGCTTGCCCCCTTCAACAAGTTGTCAATGCAAGAGATAACCAGCAGTTTATCGCCATGCTTCTCCAAATGAATCAAACACTTGTTGGTGTTCACCACCTGCTTCAAATCTATATTTTTGTCTACAATATGAACGAAAGAATCCTCGGCATAATAGTCTTGATACATCTTCACCAGTTCTTCCAGTTCCACCTTGCATTTGACTACCAGAGTAGCAAAGATACCACGCGGGAAATCACCCCGGTAAGGAATAAAATCTATTTCAGCATTAAAGCTGTTTTGCAACTGTTTCAATGATTGCTTGATTTCGGGAACATGCTGATGAGAAAACGGTTTATAGATGCTCATATTATTATTACGCCAGCTGAAATGGCTGGTAGCACCCGGTTTCACCCCTGCCCCTGTACTTCCGGTAATGGCATTTACCATTACATCCTCGTTCAGTAACAGATGTTTGGCTAACGGCAATAAACCCAATTGAATACAAGTGGCAAAACATCCCGGATTGGCCACGTGCTTGCTATGGCAGATAGCACGACGGTTCAGTTCCGGCAAACCATAGATGAAGTCATGGTCATCACTCTTGATACGGTAGTCCATACTGAGGTCTATGATTTTCAAATCCTCGGGTACATTGTGACTATCCATAAACTTCTTTGTATCTCCATGAGCCGTACAGAAGAACAATACATCAATCTCATCCAGAGGAAGTTCGTCGGTAAAAACCAAATCCGTTTCACCATAGAGTCCCTCATGTACGTCGGTAATCTTATTGCCGGCGTTACTGCTGCTGTTTATAAACTTTATGTCTACATCAGGGTGATTAATCAGCAGACGAATCAATTCGCCCGCCGTATAACCTGCCCCACCGATAATTCCTGCTTTAATCATACTTATTAAATTTCTTCGTCCTTGTGGTTATTATAATAAACACGCAAAGGTGTAGAAGTCACTTTGATAAAGCCTTTGGCATCTTCTGCTGTCCATCCCTTCTGCATTTCACCATATTCACCGAATTTGGTCTTCACCAGGTCGTCTTTCGATTCAACACCCACAGTAGAGAATGAAAGCGGACGGAGTTCCAAGATAGCTGTACCGTTTACATTACGCTGAGATTCCTGCAACATTGCCTCAATATCGCGCATTACCGGTTCCAGATACTGACTTTCATGCAAGAACATTCCATACCAGTTGGCAACCTGGTCTTTCCAGTATTGCTGCCACTTGCTCAACGTATATTTTTCAAGGAAACGATGGGCTCCGATAATCAGCATAGGAGCAGCAGCCTCGAATCCTACACGCCCTTTGATACCGATAATGGTATCCCCAACGTGCATGTCACGGCCGATACCGTAGGGTGCACCGATCTCTTCCACTTTCTGAATAGCCTTGATAGGATCATCAAACTTCTCGTCATTAACAGCCTTCAGCTCACCTTTTTCAAATGTAAGACGAAGCTGTTCGCTTCCTTCCTTGGTCACCTGTTTCAAATAAGCACTTTCGGGCAAACCCTGCGCAGAGTCCAATATTTCCCCACCGCAGATAGAAGTTCCCCAAAGACCTACATTATAAGAATATTTCAATTTTGTAAAGTCAGCGGCAAAACCATGTTCATTCAAATAATCAATTTCCTGCTGACGGCTTAATGCCATGTCACGGGTCAATGTGATGATCTCAACCCCCGGAGCCAATACCAGAAAAGTCATATCGAAACGAATCTGGTCATTACCCGCACCAGTCGAGCCGTGTGCGATAGCATCCGCACCTATTTCATTAGCATAACGTGCTATGGCCAACCCTTGGAAGATACGTTCAGAACTTACAGAAATAGGATAAGTACCATTACGGAGCACATTACCGAATACCATATATTTCAAGCTCTTCTCATAGTATTCCCGGGTCACATCCAATGTCACATACTTCACAGCACCCAGTTTGTAAGCGTTCTCTTCGTTCTGCTTCAGCTGCTCCTCACTGAAACCACCCGTGTTTGCACAAGCAGCATACACTTCATACCCTTTTTCCTTAGCCAGATACATTACAGTGAAAGAGGTATCAAGCCCCCCGCTGAATGCTACTACTACTTTTTTCTTTTTTTCTTCCATAATGATATTATTTTAATTGAGAATTAAAAATTGAAAACTGAGAAATAAGTACATGAACGCGCAGCCATCTTTTAATTTTTAATTTTTAATTCTTAATTTTTAATTTATTAAATAGTGTCTTCTTCGTGCAAAGCCGGATCGTAAAGCATGGCTGTACAAATACAGAACTTACGGTTCTTTGCCACTAATATATCGTGATTGATACAGCCTTCACAACCTTTCCAAAAGGCCTCATCATCAGTCAGTTCATTGAAAGTTACAGGAACATATCCCAGTTCTGTATTCATTTTCATTACCGCCGCACCACTGGTCAGACTGAATATCTTCGCTTTAGGCCATCGCAGACGTGCCAATCGGAACGAAGCCGCCTTTATACGCTTGGCCAAACCCATCCCACGATAATTGGGATGCACAATCAATCCCGAAGTTGCTACATATTGCTTGTTTCCCCATGACTCAATATAGGTAAATCCTGCAAAATCCTCTCCACATAAGGCAATAATCGCCTTTCCTTCTTTCATCTTTGTAGTCACATATTCATGTGTGCGTTCTGCAATGCCTGTTCCGCGTACCTTAGCCGCCTCTCTAATAGTATCTAAAATTTTATCAACGTAAACTTCATGTGAGGCATCTGCCACCATCACATCCACTTGTTTAGCATCCATTTCCTTTTTTATCTATATTATTTTATTGTATATTCGGTATAATCAATGAAAGCGCATTCTTCACTCCCGCTCTTGTGCAGCCTTCACGAATGACAAGCATAATAGTATCATCACCAGCAATAGTTCCCAATATTTCATCAAAGTTCCGGTTATCAATATCATAAGCCAAACTACTAGCATATCCGGGACGAGTCTTGATTACTGCCAGATTAGCCGAAAATTCAATGGAAATAAATCCATTATGCATCAACATCTCACTGGCCGAATGTTGCTCAGTCATACGTTTGTACATGGTATTGTTTGGCAATACATATACATAATTTCCGTTCATACTGGCTGCTTTCGCCACTTTCAACTGCTTCAAGTCACGAGACAAAGTAGCTTGGGTCAATCGGAATCCTTCTTTCGCCAATTCCTGCAACAACTCTTCCTGGCTACCTACTTCCTTGCTCGAAATAATAATCTTAATGGCATCAAGTCTGCTATTCTTGCTCTTCATACTGCATAATTATTCTGATTCGGCTGCAAAATTACAGAATATTCGGGAATATAGATACAAAAAAGAGAATATTTTTGCGACTTTATGCATATTTTCAATAAAGCTCTTATCCATCATCCCAAGAGTAAACCAAAATCACACCAAATTCTTCTTTTCAATGCGATCTTCTTAAAAAGACGGTAATATTATGTTTTACGGCAGGTACAACCAAATCCAACAGTTATAATATCAAAAAAACAAGGACGACTTTCGGGGAATAAACTATTTTTGCATCACTATTAATTCCTTAAAATCAAAAATAAAGGCATGGAACACACTTATTTCTTTGCGGTAGACCTGGGTGCCACCAGTGGACGTACCATCTTAGGTTGCCTGGGAGAAGGCAAAATGGAGTTGAAAGAACTGACTCGTTTCCCTAATCATATTATAGAAACCGGAGGACATTGTTATTGGGATATTTACGCCTTATACAATGAAATTATCAGGGGACTGAAAGTGGTAGCCAAAGACAATCTGCCTATCCGGTCCATCGGTATCGATACTTGGGGGGTGGATTTCGTATTCGTGGGCAAAGACGGAGAGTTACTCCGCAATCCTTATTGCTACCGCGACCCTCACACAACAGGTGCACCTGAAGAATATTTTACCCATATTCCCCGTGAACGAGTATATGACATCACTGGAATTCAAATTATGAATTTCAATTCCTTGTTCCAATTGTCAACACTCCACCGCAATCATTGCTCGGCCTTGGAAGCAGCCGATAAAATACTGTTTATGCCGGATGCCTTAAGCTATATGCTGACCGGTAAAATGGTAACAGAATATACCATCGCTTCTACTTCCCAGATGTTGAATCCACGCACCAAACGCTTCGAAAAGGAACTGCTGGATGTAGCAGATATCAAGGAAGAACAGTTCGGCCGTTTCGTTTTCCCGGGAGAGCCTATCGGAGTACTGACAGAAGAAGTGCAGAAAATCACAGGTCTGGGAGCTATTCCAGTCATTGCCGTTGCCGGTCATGACACAGGTTCAGCCGTGGCTGCCGTACCAGCACAAAACGAAAGATTCGCTTATCTGAGTTCCGGTACGTGGAGCCTGATGGGAATTGAAGTGAAAGATGCCATTATAAATAAGGAAAGCTTTGAACAGAACTTCACCAATGAAGGAGGTGTGGAAGGAACTACCCGGTTCCTGAAAAACATCTGTGGCATGTGGCTGTTGGAGCGTTGCCGCAAAGAATGGGAAGCAACCAACAACTATTCTTACACAGAACTGATAGATGCCGCTCTGACAGTTCCCGCTTTCCGCAGTCTCATCAATCCCGATGCCCCCTGCTTCTCCAATCCGACATCTATGATTCAAGCCATCGGACATTATTGCAAAGAAACCAACCAACCTGTACCACAGAGTTATGGCGAAATCACCCGTTGCATATTCGACAGTCTTGCCCTGCGCTACAAACAAGTATTCGGCTATTTGCAACAAATGGCCCCGTTCCCCATCGAAAAGCTGCACATTATCGGTGGAGGCTCACGAAACAATCTGTTAAACCAGTTCACTTGCAATGCAGTGGGCGTACCTGTCATAGCAGGTCCCAGTGAAGGGACAGCTATCGGTAACATTATGTTACAGGCAAAAGCCAACGGGCTGGTAAGCGATATCGCGGCTATGCGCCAACTAATCAGCACTTCCATAGAAACCGTTTCTTTTGAACCCCAGCAAGCAGAAGAATGGGAAGAAGCATATAAGAAGTATTTAGCTCATTATAGAGAAGATATTTAATATTCACCTTGAAATTTATTCATTAAACAAACAAATAATATCATGAAAGAAGAATTGATTAATAAAGCGTATGAGATCGCAAAAGAACGTTATGCCGCTGTAGGTGTCGACACAGAAAAAGTAATGGAAACCATGCAGAATTTCCATCTGTCACTGCATTGCTGGCAAGCAGATGATGTAACCGGCTTCGAAGTTCAGGCAGGTTCATTGACCGGTGGTATCCAGGCTACAGGTAACTATCCCGGCAAAGCCCGCAACATCGACGAACTACGTGCAGACATTCTGAAAGCAGCTTCATATATACCAGGTACTCACCGTTTGAATCTGCACGAAATTTATGGCGACTTCCAAGGAAAAGTCGTAGATCGTGACGAAGTAGAACCCGAACACTTCAAAAGCTGGATTGAATGGGGTAAGGAAAACAACATGAAACTGGATTTCAACTCTACTTCATTCTCTCATCCTAAAAGCGGTGACTTGTCTTTATCAAATCCCGATGAAGGTATCCGCAACTTCTGGATTGAGCACACCAAACGTTGTCGTGCCGTAGCCGAAGAGATGGGTAAAGCCCAGGGCGATCCTTGTATCATGAACCTGTGGGTACACGATGGCAGCAAAGACATCACTGTAAACCGCATGAAATACCGTGCTTTGTTGAAAGACTCTCTGGATCAGATTTTCGCAACAGAATATAAGAACATGAAAGACTGTATCGAATCAAAAGTATTCGGTATCGGACTGGAAAGCTATACAGTAGGTTCTAATGATTTCTATATTGGCTACGGTGCCAAGAACAACAAAATGATTACCTTGGATACCGGCCATTTCCACCCGACAGAAAGTGTTGCCGACAAAGTTTCTTCCTTGTTGTTGTATGTCCCCGAACTGATGCTGCACGTAAGCCGCCCCGTACGTTGGGACTCAGACCATGTAACCATCATGGACGACCCGACTATGGATTTATTCAGCGAAATCGTTCGTTGCAACGCCTTGGATCGTGTACACTATGGACTTGACTACTTCGATGCTTCCATCAACCGCATTGGTGCATACGTTATAGGCAGCCGCGCGGCTCAAAAATGTATGGTACGCGCTTTATTGGAACCGATTGCCAAACTGCGCGAATATGAAGCAAACGGACAAGGCTTCCAACGTCTGGCTCTGCTCGAAGAAGAAAAAGCTTTGCCTTGGAATGCTGTATGGGATATGTTCTGCTTGAAGAACAATGTACCCGTAGGCGAAGAGTTCATTGCAGAAGTAGAGAAATACGAAGCAGAAGTCACTTCGAAACGCTAATCAATATCCAACTACAAGATTGTCTTCCGTAGGGGCGGCCTCAAGTGCTGCCCCTACCGGGAACATAGTTGTAGCCTTAAAGAATATAAACAATGGAAATCATTATCGGATTAATCATCATCGCCATAGGAAGTTTCTGCCAATCCAGTTCATACGTACCTATAAAAAAAGTGAAAGAATGGAGTTGGGAAAGTTTCTGGCTGCTACAAGGTGTATTTGCCTGGCTGGTATTCCCGTTATTGGGTGCGTTGCTAGGTATCCCTCAAGGAAGCAGTTTATTTGACCTTTGGGGAACAGGAGGTGCTCCGATGAGCATCTTTTATGGTATATTATGGGGAGTAGGCGGTCTCACCTTCGGTCTTTCCATGCGTTATCTGGGAGTGGCCTTAGGACAAAGTATCGCACTGGGCACCTGTGCCGGATTCGGCACACTTTTTCCCGCCATTTTTGCCGGAACCAACCTGTTTGAAGGAAACGGACTTATTCTTTTACTGGGAGTATGTATCACTTTGTCGGGTATTGCCATTATAGGATATGCCGGCAGTCTTCGCGCCAAAAACATGAGCGAAGAAGAAAAACGCGCGGCAGTAAAAGATTTCGCTCTGACCAAAGGACTGTTGGTAGCCCTACTGGCAGGTGTGATGAGTGCCTGTTTCGCTTTAGGACTCGATGCCGGAACGCCCATCAAGGAAGCTGCATTGGCAGGAGGCGTAGAAGGGCTTTATGCAGGACTTCCCGTAATCTTCCTGGTAACATTAGGCGGTTTCCTGACTAATGCGGTTTACTGTCTGCAACAAAATATAGCCAACAAAACCATGAGTGATTATGCCAAAAGCAATGTATGGGGAAATAACTTGATATTCTGTGCTTTGGCAGGAGTACTGTGGTATATGCAATTCTTCGGTTTGGAAATGGGTAAAAGTTTCCTGACCGGAAGTCCTGTACTGCTAGCTTTCTCATGGTGTATATTGATGGCTTTGAATGTTACTTTCAGTAACGTATGGGGTATTTTATTAAAAGAATGGAAAGGCGTATCTACCCGGACTATCACTGTTCTGATAACCGGACTGGTAGTTCTTATCTTTTCTCTCGTATTTCCTAATTTATTTTAAAAGAATTACTATATTTGTAGCATACTGTTATTCAGAATGAAAAAGATGAATAACAATATCCTATGAACAATCAAATAAAAAAGATATGAAATCAATCTTAGACAATCGCCCTGAATTGGCCAAAGAGGTGAATAAAGTAGCCGAAGTAGCCGGATATTTGTGGCAAAAAGGATGGGCCGAACGTAACGGAGGTAATATCACCGTCAATATCACCGAATATGTAGACGATGAAATCCGTCAGATGCCCGCTATCAGCGAAGTAAAACAAATCGGTGTAACACTGCCTCACTTGAAAGGCTGTTATTTTTATTGCAAAGGAACCAATATGCGTATGCGGGATTTGGCGCGTTGGCCTATGGACAACGGTTCTGTCATCCGTATTTTGGATGACTGTGCCAGCTATGTCATCATTGCCGACAAACCGGTTCAACCTACTTCGGAAGTTCCCTCCCACCTGAGCGTACACAATTACCTCATCAGCATAGGTTCTCCTTACAAAGCATCCGTGCATACACACCCCATCGAACTGATTGCCCTGTCTCACAACAAAAAGTTCATGGAAAAAGATGTGGCAACCAACCTGTTATGGAGTATGATTCCTGAAACAAAAGCATTCTGTCCGCGTGGCCTGGGCATGATTCCTTATCAATTGCCTAGTTCTGTAGAATTAGCCGATGCAACCATCAAGGAACTAGCCGATTATGATGTCGTTATGTGGGAAAAACACGGCATTTTTGCCGTTGACCGTGACGTAATGGCCGCATTCGACCAAATCGATGTTTTAAATAAATCCGCATTGATTTACATCGCTGCCAAGAATATGGGATTTGAGCCGGACGGTATGAGTCAGGAACAGATGAAAGAAATGAGTGTGGCTTTTAATCTACCCAAATAATATTTTATAGTCTTCCCCTAATGGGGAGATTTTAAAGATGATTTGACTCCGCATGGGGACAAATCATCTTTTTTATTATCGGGACTCAAAAGATAAATCGCGTACTTAACTCATTGACAGTTTGATTATCTTATGTTTTTTTCAGAACAATGAGTATTCTTTTTGGCTATCTTTGGCAAAGACAGATTCACTAAACCTACAGAGAGATATGAAAGCAAATAAATTATTCCTTTTGGCAAGTCTCCTTCTATCAGGCAGTATGATACCTATAACGGCTCAGAACAAGAAAGAGAAGAAACAACAAAGAGAACAAGCAGTACGCGAGGCTGTTGACGCAAAGGCATACAAAATCAATGTGGACCGGGTAATGCCTATGAAAGGAGGCAGCAAACACCTGACTTCCGATTATTCTTTAGAAATAAGAAACGATTCGGTATATTCCTATCTGCCTTATTTCGGAGTGGCGTATAACGTTCCTTACGGAGGTGGAAAAGGATTAAATTTTAGTGCTCCTTTATCAGAATATACTTCAACATATAGCAAAAAGGGAAATGCTAAAATCACACTAGAAGTACGGAACGAGGAAGACAATTACCTTTACAATATCACCATTTATCCCAATGGCAGCAGTAACATACAGGTCACCCCCACAAACAGACAATCTATTTCTTTCTCCGGAGAAATGGATCTAAAGAAGAAAGAATGAACCATAAATAAAAAAGGGGGATGTCAAAACTAAAACAACCTATCGAACTATATGATCAGGTCATTTTAGTTTTGCTCCCCTCATTAAATTACAGCTATTATTTACTTATTTCTCTAACCGGCTAAAGAAATTCTCAATGGCTTCCTTATTGACAAAAACTCCTTTTACTCCGGTCACTTCCACCGTATCCATCAACAAAGCCAAGCCCTGATAACCGTTTTCATCCTTTGCCAGTACTTCCTTCTGATAAATTTCAGCTGATTGGCAGGCTTTACCATCTTCAGGTAATTTCTCGAACCGGCCAAGGTAATAATTGCCTTCAAAGAAATTATGTGTAGATTCTGTCAACTGGAATCTGCTGGATTCGGGAGCATAAAAAATATTCCCACTAATAAATGTACTATCCGGATATCCGCCCCATGAATCCAAAGTAATCATAGTACGGTCGATATCAGCCGCAGGTTTACGGTTCACATGAATAATGTTACGGGTAATGCGACTATCCTTTACAGGACCTGCCAGATGAACAGCCGGTGAGAACATCCCGGCACGAGTCGGTTCAGGCCGCACTCCGTCACCTATACTCACATTGTAACGGACTATAGTGCCCAAGTTACCTACATTAAAAGATGCGTCGGCCGTGCCGTCATTGCAAACCAATACCAAGCCACCATAGTTATCATGACTATAATTGTACTGAATGACCGTTCCCCGGCAATTCCAATCCGAATCAAATCCCTGTGCATCCCACGGAGCTTTATGACCACTTACCTCATTAAACTGCACCAAAGTATTATCACAACTCCACGGCCAAATACCTGCTGCCGCCTCTGTGTCAGGAAGCATATCAGGACAGTCACGCATTACATTGTATTCTATCAAGGTACTGTCACAACCGATAGGTACAATACCATCCCCTGGTACTTCCTCTATCAAATTTCCCCGTATCACGGTATGCTTGCTGGGATGCCAGTTCTGCCGGTCGCTATAAGCAGCCCAAATCATAGCATTACGGGTACATCTCAAAATATGGCAGTTCTCTATGGTTAACCTATTGAATGTTGAAATTTTCTTTTCACCGCCATTCACTATATAAATACCGCACCCTCCGCCTTTTTCTTTTACCAACGAACCATTGACATCCCGTACAGTCACATTATTGACAACAATGTTCTGCGATACGCCATAATCCATACACTCTATCTTCAAGCCCGAACGATAAGGCAGAGGCTGCCTGCCTGTATTCACGATTTCCAAATTCTGCATCGTTATATAGTCCGAATTACAGATACGGGCTGCATACAAGGAAGTATCATATCCCACAATGCAAGGTTTCCGTTCACCATCACCATAAGCATCTATATAAATACGATCTTCGGGTATACCCTGTCCGGTGATTTCAAGTTCGCCATTAAAAACCTCACCGCGCTTCAACAAAACTTTATTGCCCGGCAGTAATTTCACACCACGTAGCTTTTCCAGACTTTTCCATGCTTCATCCGGGGCTAACCCACTATTATTATCATCACCGCCGGTAGCATCCAGATAATAGCACACTGGACTATCAGAACATGCTGCCAACAGGAAGGAAAATAAAAGAAGGATCATTGTTTTTCTCATTTCTCTTCCGTTTTTAAAAAGTTATCAATTTTATTCCAGAAGTTGTCAGAACAACCAGGCTTCACCACAGATTACGCAAATTCACACAGTTTTTTGATTTAAAGGTTATTTGCCTCCTACTTCTTTGTGACAGTCCGTGTACCCTGTGATGAAAACCTGCACTCCACATTACTTCCACAAGTCGTGCTGAACCAGTTTCTTGTTAGTATCCAGTTCGGCAGTCGGCAAAGGCCATACATAATCCCTCTCACCGTTGAACTTACGTGCTTCATAAGCCAAGCCATACATAGTGCGTTCATTCTCTATATTGGCTACCGCCTTATCCAATTCCTTCCAACGATAAAGGTCAAACAAACGCAAACCTTCAAAAGCCAGTTCCACACGACGCTCATGCTTAATGACTTCCAACAATTCATCTTTAGAAAGAGAAGTGCCTTCCACTTCCTCTACTGTGGGCATGTTCACATCCGCACGTTGCCGCACTTCATTAACCAAAGCAGTTACATCACTATAAACATAGCCTCCTTTCTGTACCATCGCCTCCGCCAAAGATAATAAAACTTCGGCATAACGCACCACATAAAAGTCTTGTCCATTATCCCAAGAGTTAGAAGTATCCGTAGGATCAAAATACTTATAAACATATACGGTAGACAGAGAAGCGGCAGCTCCGCCATATACATTGGCATACGGATTTGAAGCCGAAGTATCTATACCTCCTTTACCGTTCCAAAGCATACCGGGAACAAACAAAGTGCTATATAAACGCGGATCACGATTCTCAAAATGAGCAGGATTAGGCTTGCTGACATCCAAGCCACCCCCACCGTTCAGTTCGGCTATCTTCGTATCGGTAGTCGGTTTACCGTCTTTGCAATAATAAGCATCCGCCAAATCTATAGTACCATTCATTGCTTCCAGCGGAGTATTCCAATGCGCATTAAAAGCAGCACCTTCACTCATACCCGGTCCTTCATAACGGACTGCAAAAATGATTTCAGGAGAAGTTTCTCCACTTTGAGTAAACAGTTTGGCATAACTCGGATCAAGCGAGTATCCCAAACCCTGCACCTGCTTATAAGCAGCAATCGCGTCATCCCATTTTTCATTATACAAAGCCACACGCCCCAGTAAGGAAAGAGCAGCTCCTTTGGTGATATGACCCCGTGAAGACGCGTTTTGCGGAAGTACTTCAGCCGCATCCTGCAAATCAGTCATAACATGAGCCACAATAGCCGCACGGTCCGTCTTTTCACATTCAGCCTCGTCAATGGTCAAAGGGGCGGTCAGGAAAGGAACATCCTGATACGTCATAGTCAAGTTTATATACATCAATGCACGTATGGTCTTTGCCTCAGCCTGATAAATCGCCTTTTGGGAAGCATCCATATCCACTCTATCAATATTAGCAATCAGCACATTACAACGGCTGATCACTTCATAGCAATCTTTCCAATAACTGCCAATGATAGAAGAACTTGGGGTATGAATTCCCATAGCCATATCATAACCTTCCATCCAGCCACTCCAATTAAAATGCCCGCCATTATCTGATATACAATCCATATATAAAGGGCCCAATGAATATTGGTCGGAATTATAAAGCTGATTGCTCTGCAAAGCATCATAACAAGATGCCAACGCCATCAAAGCATCATCCGGCGTCTGCCAAAATGTATTGGATGAAGATTCTGTCAATGAGTCCCTCTGCAAAAAGCTGTCAGAGCAAGAAGTCAGCAAAGCTCCTGACAACAGAGCCAGCCCTATAAAGTTATTAATTGATTTCATAGTTGTTGCTTTTAAAATTTAACGTTAACACCAAATGAATAAGTTCTTGTATTGGGATGTACATCATTACGGGAATCTGTACTCAGTTTTTCAGGATCATAATCGTCCAAGGAAGTGAAAGTAAGCAAATTAGTTCCTGCCAAATAGAGTCTGATACTCTGAACGCCCAACTTGGTCAAAAACTCTCTTTGCCTGAAAGTATATCCGATTTCCAAATTCTTCAGACGCAAATAATCACCTTTTGTCAACCAAAATGAAGAATAGTTATTATTAATAGTTCCTCCCAAACGAGGCATGCTTCCATTCGGATTACTTTCAGACCATCTGTCCAACCAACGGCTAGTCTTGTTTCCACCGTTGGAAATAGTAGTTTCATCCCAATTATAACGATATACACCTGCAATGCCTTGCCAGAATGTATTGACATCAAAATCTTTATAAGAGAATCCCAGATTGAAAGAATACTGCATTTTAGGGAACGGATTTCCGATAATAGTACGGTCAGCATCATTTATATTACCATTATTGTCTATATCTTCATACATGATATCACCTAATTGCGGTTCCTGGTTGTTTTGCAGAATCTTCTGTCCGTTCGCATTTACACGGTCCAAATCTGCCTGGGTACGATAGATACCGATGGCTTTCAGCCCATAATAAGAGCCGATGGCTTCACCTTCACGATTGATCGTATTATCCTTAATGTCTTCTACCCCTTTCATATCAGTAATCTCATTTTTCACACCTGAAAGCGAGAAACCTGCCTGCCATGCCCAGTCACCTTTCTGATCGAAATAATTAGCAGCCAGTTCCCAACCCCGGTTACGAACCTTTCCCGCATTCTGATAAGGAGCATCCAAAGATCCCAGGAAAATACCCGGCATAGCGAGCTTCATCAAAATATCCGAGGTATTTTTCTCATACCAGTCAAAAGTGACATTGATCTTTCCACCCCAAAAAGCAGCATCAAAACCAAAGTCTGTAATAGTAGTTGTTTCCCATTTAATGTTCTCATTAGGTATCTTGGCAGTCTTCATACCAATCTGTTTGCTATCACCGAAATAGTAACTGCCACTAGCCGCCAATGTAGCCGCATAAGCATAGTTACCAATTTCCTGATTACCCAATTTACCCCAGCTACCACGCAATTTCAATGAGTGGAGGAACTTCACATTCTCCATAAATTTCTCATTTGTCATGATCCATGCACCCGAAAATGAAGGGAAGGTAGCATAACGATGTGCCTTGGGCATACGTGACGAACCATCGTGACGGACATTCATCTCTAACAGATAACGGCCTCCGTAATTATAATTCAAGCGTCCGAAGAATGACTGCAAGGAACTCTCTTCCGCTGATCCGGTCACATGGTCATTCATAGTACCTCCATCCATTTCATAAATATTATCGGTAGCGAATCCCTGCTTGGACGCCTCATTCTTGTCCCAACGGGTAGCCTGGATAGAATGGCCTGCCAACAGATTGAACGAATGTTTTCCTACAGAAAAATCATAGGTCAGAATATTTTCATTAATATAAGTCGTTTCCAGATAATGATAATCTGTCAGTTTATTGGTACCGACTGTGGTCAGCGCATTTCCTTCAGCATCGTATCTTATATTATTCTTCGGATTGAAAGTAGTCACATCGTTCATATAATATTTATAAGCCAGACTTGAACGGAACTTCAATCCTTTTATGATATCAATTTCACCAAAGAATTTACCATCAAAACGATAATGCTTGTTATCTTTATAGCCCATATTCAAAGCTTCAATCGGATTTTTGAATACGGATTGGGAAATATTGGGATTTCCATCCAAAAATCCATAATGTCCGTTAGAATAACGCACAGGAACAGTAGGACGGGTAAACCAAGTAAGGTAGCGCATCAAACCTTCACCGGTAACACTGGTAGTAGGCTCATCAATGTTCTGACGGCTTCCCGAAAGATTCAGACCTAATTTTACAATACCCAATTGTGCATCCAGATTGGAACGGAAATTAAAACGTTGATTGGCCGTTTCACGCAAGATACCATCCTGCTGGAAATACTGAGTGGAAATCATGTAATGTACCGCTTTACTACCACCGTTCACAGACAAATGGTGTTGGTGCATGGCTGCTGTACGAAACATTTCCTTAGCCCAATCGGTATTGGCAAAATGATCGGGGTCTGATCCGTTTTGCAACTTTTGTAACATTTCATCCGTGTATGCTTTGGAAGGCCAGCATTCGTTATACATCTTCGCCCATTCATAAGAATTCACATAATCGGGCAGCACGGTAGCTTCTTGCAAAGCGATACTACCGGAATATGTAATGGTAGGTTTCTGCTCACCGCCCCGTTTGGTAGTCACCAGAATAACCCCGTTGGCAGCACGTACACCATAAATAGAAGCCGAAGCCGCATCCTTCAATACGGAAACACTTTCAATATCATCTGCAGGGATTTCCGCAATCTGGCTTACCGAGCTTTCCACTCCATCGATCAAGACCATCGGATCATTGTGTTCAAAAGTTCCTACACCACGGATACGGATTTCGGGACTGTCATGACCGGCCTGGGCACCATTGTTGGTCAACATAACACCCGGCAAACGACCCTGAAGCATATTGGCAGTATTCGCTACCGGCATAGAAGCTACATCCTTGAAATTTACAGCAGCAACAGAACCCGTCAGATTTTCCTTCTTCTGCACGCCATAACCGACTACTACCACTTCGTCAATCATTTCCGTATCTTCCTTCAGATTTACATTCAGCACCGTATTGTCTTTCGAAATACGATATTCCTGATCGGAATATCCTATAAAAGAAATGACAATAGTAGAATTAGAAGCCACCGTGAGATTGAAATTACCATCCAAATCAGTCACCGTTCCATTGGTTGTTCCTTTTTCAACCACACTGGCACCGATGACCGGTTCGCCTGTGGCATCTTTTACAATACCGGAAACTTTAAACTTGTCTGCTTGCAGACTGGAAGCGCTCACATTCATCGCAGGGATGAAGAAGCAGAGACACAGCAATAGGCTCAGTACCCGGAATGTACTGGTTTCTGTCAGAGTTTTCATGTTCATAATACTTTTTTTAAAGGTCTAACAAATAAAGATAATTCGTTTTATTTGCCAGCAAAAGTAAGAGGAACAGAAAAGAAACAGGGAGAATTATTACCGGAAAAAGGCTGTTTATTCCCTATAGAGCCTATTTCCGGTAATAATCAGCCATCATACTTCATCATATACTCTGTAGGAGAAAGTCCGAATTTCTTCTTAAAGCAGGAACTGAAATATTTAGGGTCGTTGAAACCTACGGCATACGCCAAATCGGCTATACGGATTTTCTTTTTCTCGTCTATCAGCCGACAAGCCGCTTGCAAACGGACATTGCTGATAAATGCAGAGGGAGTAAGTCCGGTCAACAGTTTCAATTTATCTGCTAGTGTAGTCCGGGCCATACCCATCTCCGCCATAAACTGTGCATGTTCAAAATCACAATCACTCAAATGGGCATTCACACAATCCACCGCTTTCCGAATGAAAGCTTCGTCCATCGAGGTGTAATTTAATTCTTTGGCTTCAAAGACCAACTGCTTACGAAAATCCACCCCCATACGTTTGCGCCGTTTCAACAAGTTATCTATCTTGGCAAACAAGACAGAGAGGCGGAGCGGTTTACAGATATAACCATCGGCCCCAGACTCATACCCTTCCACATGGTCTTCATCACTAGTCTTGGCCGTTAACAAAATCAATGGAATATGGCAGGTCTCAAATTGAGTCTTCACCCGGCGGCACAATTCCATACCGTCCATTTCGGGCATCATAACATCGGAAACAATTAAATCCACTTCCTGTTTGGCAAGGATCTCCAAAGCTTCCGTTCCATTAGCGGCCTTCAGAATATGGTATTTGCCATGCAACAGACGAACCATCAAAGCCAATAATTCCTCATTATCCTCCACTAACAAAATAGTCGATGCTGCCGGTTTCTCTTCCAACATATCAATCTCCGAGACATTCTCCATTTCATCTGCCGATAAAACAGCATAGTCCACATTTTCAGTATTCTCGTCTACCTCATCTTCAGCAAAAGCCTCACGTCCTATAGGAATTTCAACCACAAAAGTATTCCCTTCCTCCTTATCGCTAAATACCTGTATCGTTCCATGATGCAACAATACCAAATCTTTAGTCAGCGACAAACCGATACCCGTCCCTATGGTATGGAATTTACGATACTCCCCTTCATAGAATCTCTCGAACATATGATCCAATTTCTCTTTTGGAATCAACTCGCCGGGATTGTTCACACTCAATTTAAAAGTCCTCTTTTCCTCATCATGAGCCTGCGACACCACAATAGTTCCTCCTTCAGGAGTATATTTAGCGGCATTGGAAAGCAGATTGTACACCACTTTATCCAATTTATCCACATCAAAATATCCCGAATATTCTTCAGACAAATCAAATTGTATGGACAATTTCTGCTTTTTAACCAAAGGAGCGAAAGCCGACACTGATTTTTTCAAGAACATACTGACATTTCCATGCGAAACTTTTAGCCGCAACTTGCCATTCTCCACTTTCCTGAACTCTAAGATTTGCTGAATCAACCGGATTAACCGCACAGTATTATCAGCTATTACAGAACAAACCGACGAACTTGCCGGTACTTCTTGTTTCAGTTCATCCACCGAAGCCGATATAATAGAAAGCGGAGTCAGCAACTCATGAGTGATATTGGTAAAGAACTGTAATTTAGCATGATTGATTTCCTCCATTTTCTGCCGTTCTATCTTCCCCATCTCTATGGCCTGTTTCATCCGGATACGGTTTCTGACAATCCGATAAGTATACCA
Source organism: uncultured Phocaeicola sp. (assembly GCA_958434805.1). The sequence continues at coordinate 68,017 of CAUBDX010000002.1, read as the reverse complement.
TGCCAATGAAACGAACAACAAGACATAAAGGCAATAAGCCCACCACGATAACCAAGGCGGCGGAAGAATAGTTATACGCAGACATTTCATATCCGGAGACCAGATTCCATTCTGATTGGCTCCCTTTACACAAAAAGTATAAGTACCTGCCGGAAGATTGTTATAATAGGCAAACCGACGTCCAGCCTCAACGGACAACCATTCCTTGTCATATCCCTCCAACCGATATAAATAACGGTTCAACTCAGGATTGATATAGTTCAATATTGAAAAATCAAGACTGAAATTATTCTCCCGGTATCCTAATACAATTTTATCAATAAAATCAATAGCTCTGTTTGCAGCAATCCCCTCTCTGACGGAAAGAGGATAGGTACGTACCGATACATTATGTACCTTTATATCTGTAATTACTACCGGAGAATAGGCAGTATCCTGAACTATTTTATCAGGATAAAAACTGTTCAATCCACGGAATCCTCCGAAGAAAAGTTTCCCATCCGCCCCCTTGAAGCAAGAATTCCGGTTAAACATATGGTCTTGCAAACCATCATCTACCGTATAGGTATGTATTTTCGGTGCAGCACCGTCCAAAGGTATATCAATGTGATACATTTCCGCATTGGTAGTAAGCCATAAAGTATGCTCATCATCCTCCAGCATGCTGAAAACAACATCTCCATTCCGGAAATAATCATTCAAGACTGAAACAAAACGATCATTCTTCCGGTCATACAAATCGAGTCCGTTACCATTCGACCCCACCCATACTCTGTTGTATCCATCCACACAAACACTCATCGCCCCGACAGTGGATAATGTACCATCCGAAGGCGTATAAAACTTAACCTTATATGTTTCTCCGGATGTATCTATCCGCCATACCCCTTCATTACTAGTCGCTATCCAGATAAAGCCATCTTGATCTTCCGCCATTTTGAAAATAGAAATTTGGGGCAATGCCTGATTTGTCAAAGTCACCAGTTCATTCAAAGAATGAAGTCTTGATTCCGTATCCAAGATAAACACTCCCGAACGTGTCCCCAACCACAGATTCCCTTTCGAATCTTCCAACAAAGAATAAATACAAATATCACTCAGCTCCGGATTGGTAACGGTATTTATCACGTGTGCTTTCCCGGCTTTGACATTATAGAACCACACTCCGTCATCCCAAGTGGCAAAACACAATTCATTTGTCCTTTTACGATAAATAATATCATTGACCGTCGATGTATATCCCATATTCTTCAATACAGGATGAGAGCGGTAAGGAACAATGGTATGCTGTTTCATATCATAAAATACCAGACCGAATCCCATGATTCCCATCCACAGATTCCCATTATCCTCCTGATAGACACTGCGGACAGAGCTGGTAGGGCAATGCTCACGCAAAGCCTCCAAAGAATCATAATTAAACCGGAACTTATTTGTATTTACAGTACAAACACCTCCTCCCAACATACCCAGCCACATCAGCCCGTCTTTACTGCACAACAGAGAGTTCACCTCATTAAAAGGTAAATCTCCTTGAAGGTTGCCCGGAACAATATTGGTAAAATTCCCGTCTCCCGATTCATCTTCCAAAATACTGACCCCACTGCGTGAACCGATCCAGAGCTTCCCGGAATTTTTATCCTGAGCAATGGCGTAGATAATATTATCCAACAGAGAATGAGAATTTCCCTTGATGTTCCGGAATGTTTTAAATGAGAAATGTTCCGAATCATACGGATTAATGAGTTTCACCAGTCCATACCGCCAGGTACCGATCCAAATATTCCCGGCTTCATCCTGAAATATGACATGCGCCGAATTACCAGGGTTAATCCCGTCGTAAGTATAATACAATTCCTCTTGAGGACTATAACGCAGCAGCCCCTGTTCCCAAGTACCAATCCATATTTGACCTTTCCGGTCTTCGACAACAGACTTTATATCCATGTTTTTTTCACAATCGAAAGTACGGCTGCCGGCTTTTCTGCGAAACAATCCCTTGTTGCTTCCCACCCATAAATCTCCGTTACTTGCATAAAGGATACTTTCTACATTGCTTACCTGTAACAAAGGACTGATTATTTTCTCTATCTCATCCGTTTCTTTATGCAACACGTATAATCCATTGTGCGTACCTATCCACAAATTATTCTCCTTGTCTTCGGCCACCATATTCACAAAACTATCAATGGAACGTCCATGATTCACTCCATCGGGTTTATATACAACAATAGAATAACCATCGTAACGCAAGAGACCATTGTAGGTCGAAATCCATATATACCCCTGGCTATCCTGAAATAACTTCCTGACTTCATTGGTAGGGAAGTTCACCGAAGTGGAAATGGATTTAAAATGATAAGTATTCACCTTATTATCAGCCCAAAGCAAAACAGGAAAAACAAAAAGATATATTACTCCAAGAATATATTCGCAGTTACGGTGTGCCAAGTGCATAGATTCAACTTTAAGATTTGATGCAATATTCGCAAAAAAAAGCATTTTAAGCAAATATTCCATAAGATTTGTTCTAAATTTCCCCCATTTGCATACATAAGAAACTAAAATTATACCTCCAGAAACACTTAGAACAAAAAGGTTAGAGGCTGTTAAGATAAAAAATTGTATATTTGCCGATAAGTGTGACCTAATTTTAAAACAGAGAAACATGCATTACAACGACCAAGGCGCTGATTTTAAATACCTAATTGTCAATGAGCGTGACAAGCGTTTCGGCTTGTCGGTGACTACCGTCGGATTCCAGGCTATCAGGGCCGGAAGCGTTTATCCACCACGCAACCACCCGGACGCCTATTATTTCACAGCCCAGAAAGGACGTGTGCTGCATGAATATCAGTTGGTATATATCACTAAAGGACGAGGAACTTTCGCCAGCGACACAACCCCGTCTGTCGACATATCCAAAGGGCAGATACTTTTCCTGTTTCCCGGACAGTGGCATACCTATGCGCCGCTGCAAAAGACAGGATGGAACGAATATTACATCGGTTTTGAAGGCCCGATTATAGACAATCTGGTAAAAAACAGCTTTATCTCAAAAGAAAGCCAGATTCTGGATATCGGTATCAATGAAGAACTGGCCAGTCTTTTTGCCCGTGCACTGGAAGTAGCGGAAGCAGACAAGACCGCAGCGCAACAATATTTGTCCGGCATCGTTTTACACATTATGGGAGCCGTACTTGCTATCTCGCAGAACAAACGCTATGAGGTGGACAATGCGGCACAAAAAATAGAAAGTGCCAAAATCATCATGCACGAAAATGTGTACAAGGATATAGACCCGGAAGAACTGGCCATGAAATTGGGAATCAGTTATTCCTGGTTCCGCAAAGTATTCAAAGAATACACCGGTTATGCGCCCGCCAAGTATTTCCAAGAGCTGAAACTGCGCAAAGCGAAGCAGCTGTTGATTGAAAGTTCCATGTCAGTGAAAGAGATATGTTATGAATTGAATTATACCTCTACTGAACACTTTTTCTCGGTATTTAAAAAGCGTACCAATTTCACCCCTACCGAATATCGTAACTTCGGACGGGGCGGAAAAGAAAAAGAGAATGAAAACGAATAAAGAAAAAATGAGAAAAATAACCATCAATCTGGCTGCTGTGGCAGCCTTTTGCATTGTAGTTGCATCACCGGCCTTAGTAAGCAGCAGTTGCGCTACTCCAAAAACGGAGCAGGAAGATACCACTATCATACGGGAAGATTCAGGTATTACGGCATTGAAATACAGTAGTCCCGAAGTTCCCGCCAGTATTGAGTTCTGTGGCAAAACCATTGATTTGAGCCGCTTTGACCGCCACGAGCGTATGGACCGTGAACTATTGGCATTCACCTATATGCACAGTACTTCCTTGCAAATGCTGAAAAAAGCCAACCGCTATTTCCCCATTGTAGAACCCATACTGAAAGAAAACGGAATACCTGATGATTTTAAGTACCTGATGGTAATAGAAAGTAATATGAATCCCACCGCCCGTTCTTCTGCCGGAGCTGCCGGACTATGGCAATTCATGCAAGGTACGGGACGGGATTACGGATTGGAGGTAAACAACAATGTGGACGAGCGTTACCATATTGAGAAAGCGACCCGTGCCGCCTGCCGCTATCTGAAAGACGCGTATGCAAAATATAAGGACTGGGTGGCTGTCGCCGCCTCTTACAATGCCGGTCAGGCACGCATTGCCAGCCAACTGGCCAAACAGGATGTGGACGACTCGTTGGATTTGCAACTGGTAGAAGAGACTGCCCGGTATGTGTACCGCATTCTTGCCGCCAAACAATTATTCAATGCCCCCACTACTTTCGGTTTCCGCCTGCGTGCATCGGATTTGTATCCGCCTATTCCTTATACGGAAATCACTGTGACGAAAGGAATTGCAGACTTGGCACGTTTCGCACGCAGCAAAGGAATCAATCTGGCCATATTAAAGAATATGAATCCCTGGTTACGGGAAACATCCTTGTCCAACCACAGCGGGCGGACTTACGTGATAAAAATCCCTACCAAAGAAGGAATGATTTATGATCCGAAAAAGACGGTGGCGCATGATAAGCGATGGGTGATAGAATAACTTTCTATCATACAGCATTCCATAATCAATTTACCAGTTTTCCTCCACAGTATTTACAATAAGCAGCCCCGTCCTCATGTCCGTCCTTACCACAATGCGGACATTTCAGGGCCACCCTGCGTCTATGTTCCTGGATCATAGACGCAGAAACAATTCCTGTGGGGACTGCAATGATGGTATAGCCCAGTAACATTACAATGGCCGAAAGGAAGCGCCCTAGCGGAGTTTCCGGAGTGATATCCCCATAACCTACCGTCGTCATCGTCACTATCGCCCAATAAATACTATTCGGAATATTATTGAAAGAAGTGCCCGGCCGCTGTCCCTCAATCATATACATCAATGTACCGATCGAAGTCACCAATATCAGTACAAACAAGAAAAAAACAATAATCTTCCGACTGCTGAACACCAAGGAACGCAACAAGAAATTACCTTCATTCAGATAATTGAAAAGTTTAAAGATACGGAACACACGAATCAACCGGAAAGTGCGGATCACCAGCAGATAACGTGCCGTGCCGAAAAGCCAGCCTATATATAGAGGTAAGGTAGCCAGCAAATCCACTATACCGAAAAAACTCAGAGCATACTTCCGCGGTTGGGGAGAACAATAAAGCCTCAACACATACTCTAACGTAAAAAAGAAAGTAAAAACATACTCCGACACCCGCAGATAAGGCCCGATAACGGTATCCCAACTCTTGATACTCTCGGCAATAACCACCAGAATACTCAAGACAATGAACCCTATCAACGCCACATCGAATAACTTTCCCATCGGTGTGTCGCTTTCAAAAATAATCACATATATTTTATGCTTTAATTTCTCATCATGCAGTAAATTCTGCCATTTATTCCAAATACGCCTCAGAAATGCCATAATTTTTTAGGATAGAACACAAATCATTCACAATTATAACAAATATTGCCCGATTTATGTCCCATCGGTAACTATTATTTTCACTATATTTGCACAAAACCAATAAAATAATAGCATGAAGAAACAACTTATGACAGGTCTGTTCACAGTCCTCGCCCTTACAGCAGGCGCACAGACCTTCCAAGAATGGCGCAACCCGGAAATAAATGCGGTAAACCGTGCGCCGATGCACACGAACTACTTTGCTTTTGAGAATGCAGATGCAGCTAAGAAAGCAGACAAAAAACAATCAACTAACTACATGACTTTGAACGGAACCTGGAAGTTCAACTGGGTAAAGGATGCAGACTCCCGTCCGACTGATTTCTGGAAAACCGGCTTCAACGACAAAGGCTGGGATGACCTGCAAGTTCCCGCCGTATGGGAGCTGAACGGATACGGTGATCCTATTTATGTGAACGTAGGCTATGCCTGGCGTAACCAGTTCCAGAACAACCCTCCCGAAGTGCCGACAGAGAATAACCATGTAGGTTCTTACCGCCGTGAAATTGTAGTTCCCGCCTCATGGAAGGGAAAAGATATTATCGCCCATTTCGGTTCGGTTACCTCCAATATGTATTTGTGGGTGAACGGACGTTATGTAGGCTACAGCGAGGACAGCAAACTGGAAGCCGAATTTGACCTGACTCCATATTTAAAACCGGGTCAGAAAAACCTGATCGCCTTCCAAGTATTCCGCTGGTGCGACGGTACCTATCTGGAAGATCAGGATTTCTTCCGGTATAGCGGCGTGGGACGTGACTGCTATCTATATGCCCGCAACAAAAAACGCATTCAAGATATCCGTGTAACTCCCGACTTGGACGCAGCTTACCAAAACGGCAGCTTGGCTGTCAATCTGGATTTGAAAGGCAGTGGTAAAGTCGATTTGGAACTGGTAGATGCACAAGGCAAGCAAGTGGCAACCGCTACCGCCAACAAATCCGGTCTGGTGACCATGAACGTAGAGAACCCCAAAAAGTGGAGTGCCGAAACACCTTATTTATATACCTTGCGTGCCAGCATGCAGGGCAGCAATGAAGTGATTCCTGTCAAAGTAGGTTTCCGCAAGATTGAATTGAAAGGTGACCAGATCTTGGTTAACGGTAAGGCAGTCCTGTTCAAGGGAGCCGACCGCCACGAAATGGATCCGGATGGAGGCTATGTAGTATCTCCCGAACGTATGCTACAGGATATCCAGATAATGAAGCAATTCAACCTGAACGCTGTACGTACCTGCCACTACCCGGATGACAACTTATGGTACGATTTATGTGACCAATATGGTATTTACGTCGTGGCCGAAGCCAATATAGAATCTCACGGTATGGGCTACGGCGACAAGACGCTGGCCAAGAACCCCTCTTATAAGAAAGCCCATCTGGAACGTAACCAGCGCAATGTACAACGCGGATTCAACCATCCGAGCATCATCTTCTGGTCATTGGGTAATGAAGCCGGTGACGGCCCCAACTTCGAACAATGCTATAAATGGATTAAAGCAGAAGACCCCAGCCGTGCCTGCCAATATGAACAAGCACGCCAGAAAGAACATACCGATATCTTCTGTCCGATGTACTATGATTATAACGGCATGGAAAAATATGGTCAACGTACCGATGCTACCAAACCATTGATTCAGTGTGAATATGCCCATGCAATGGGTAACTCGCAGGGTGGTTTCAAAGAATATTGGGATTTGATCCGTAAATATCCGAATCTGCAAGGTGGATTTATCTGGGATTTCGTTGACCAGTCCTGCCGCTGGAAAGGAAAAGACGGCGTGATGATCTATGCTTACGGAGGAGATTTCAACCGTTTTGACGCTTCTGACAATAACTTCTGTGACAATGGTTTGATCAGCCCCGACCGTGTTCCTAATCCGCACATGTATGAAGTAGGTCACTTTTACCAGAATATCTGGACTACTCCCGCCGATTTAAGCAAAGGGGAAGTAAATGTGTTCAATGAGAACTTCTTCCGTGATCTGTCCGCCTACTATATGGAATGGCAAGTACTGAAAGATGGAAAAGTAATCCGCACCGGACGCGTGGATGATTTAAAAGTCGCTCCTCAGGAAACAGCCAAGATTACGTTGAATATCGGCAAGACCTGCACCTGCAAGGAATGGTTGCTGAACGTTTCCTACAAACTGAAAAACCGCGAAGGTTTGCTGCCCGCAGGTTTCACCGTCGCCAAGAATCAGTTGACACTGAATGATTACAAAGCACCGTCTATGGATTTGAAGAACGTGGAAACGACCAATGTAGCCACCGTTGTTCCGCAAATCATCGACAACCAATATCATTATCTGATCGTAAAAGGCAATAACTTCGTAGCCGAGTTCAACAAACAGAACGGTTACTTAAGCAAATATGCAGTGGACGGAACGGAAATGCTGAAAGAAGGCGCAGCCCTGACCCCTAACTTCTGGCGTGCCCCGACAGACAATGATATGGGAGCCGGCCTGCAAAACAGATATGCCGCATGGAAAAACCCGGGATTGAAACTGGTTTCCTTGAATTCCAAGACAGAAAATGACCAGATAGTAGTGAATGCGGAATATGACATGAAGAATGTTTCCGCCAAATTATATCTGACTTATGTCATCAACAACGAAGGAGCCATCAAAGTGACCCAAAAGATGACAGCCGACAAGAATGCCAAAGTATCTCCGATGTTCCGCTTCGGTATGCAAATGCAGATGCCTAAATGTTTTGAAACCGTAGAATATTATGGTCGTGGTCCGGTAGAAAACTACAGTGACCGCAACCACAGCACCGACTTGGGTATTTATCGCCAGAGTGTGGATGAACAATTCTACTCCTATATCCGTCCGCAGGAAACAGGAACCAAGACCGATATCCGTTGGTGGAAGCAACTGAATGCCGGCGGTAACGGACTGAAGGTAGTAGGTGATGCTCCATTCTCTGCATCCGCTTTGCATTATACCATCTGTTCACTGGATGATGGCGAACAAAAAGACCAGCGTCACTCGCCCGAAGTACAGAAAGCAGACCTGACCAACCTGATCATCGACAAGGCTCAGATGGGATTAGGTTGTGTAAACAGCTGGGGAGCTCTGCCGTTGCCTCAATATATGTTGCCCTACGGTGATTATGAATTTACTTTCATCCTGACTCCGGTAAAACATAGCGTCGAGATAGAATAAAACACAGGTTAAACAATAAAAACAAGGTGGCTGGATTTGTTTTCAGCCACCTTGTTTTTATTCCCTCTGTTCTTCATAGCTACTGCCATCTACAATTTTCATAAAACAAGTATCACACAAGTATCTGCCCCAACCATCTCTTCAAAACACATTTTCCACCTTTTTTCCTTCAAATTCTTCATACGCGGGCAAGACTTTGAACCTCAAGTCATTACAATGAACCATTCTTATTCCAATCCTTCATAAATTCTTCATAAAGTTATATCCGTTCCCTTCGCATGAACCAACCACGGGAATCCATTCCGACAACTCATCGAATCTTTTTCCTTATTTTACCGTACCCGATTACAAACCTCGGTTGTATTACTCATAAAGAACAATTAAACACTAGTAAAATGAGACCAGACGGCTATTTGAAAACAGCGTGGATCATGACCGTATTATTCAGCATCATCCTTCCGCTTCATTCACAAACACCCCGGCAATTCTCTATAGAATTAAAGGACAAACCACTTCCCGCCGCCCTTAAACTAATCGAAAAGGAAGGCGGAAAGAATATTATCTTCTCCTATAACGAAACAGAAAGCTACCGGGTTACAGCCTCCATCCGGCAAAAAACCGAACTTGAAGCCATCGGCACTGTCCTGAACGGCATTCCTTTCATTTGTAAAGAACGGGAAGAATACTTCGCCATACAGAAAAAGGGAAGAGACATACGCATTACCGAAATACGAGGACAAGTAACCAATGAAAAGAATGAACCGCTGCCCTACTCCAATGTACTCTTATTGACTCCCGGCGACTCCACCTTTGTAAACGGATGTGTCACCCGTGAAGACGGAAGTTTCCTGATGATAGCGGAAGAAGGGATACCTTACTTGATACGGGTTTCTTATATAGGCTATAAGACGGAAGTGCAACCTTGCCACCCTACTCTTACGTTTCACCTGTTTCCCGACACCCAACTGATGCAGGAAGTAACCATCAGCGCCCGACGCCCCATGATAGAAGTGGGTCCCAACGGACTAAAAGCCAACGTGGCAGGAACTTCCCTGGCCCGAATGGGGTCTGCCGCAGAAATGTTGCCCCATCTTCCTTTCGTCACCGGCCATAACGGCGAATACAATGTAATGGGATGCGGTTCTCCTGTAATCTATATAAATAATAAGAAAGTACGTGACATGACAGAACTGGACCGTATCCGGGCCAACGAAATCTTATCCGCAGAAGTCATCACCACTCCCGGAGCCGAATATGCCTCGGACGTAGCAGCCGTCATCCGCCTCCGCACCATCCGCCGGCGCGGACAAGGGTTGAGCGGCCACTTCAATACGACTTATTCACAAGGACATTCCGCCAACGCCAACGAATATATGGCATTAAATTATCGCACCGGCGGTCTGGATCTCTTTGTAAAGGGATATATGGCACAGCAAAACTCGTATGGAAAAACCACAAATATGAACCGCATCAAGGGTTCCGCCATTTGGCAAACCAACAAAAATGATGTGCAGACCCATAAGAGCCAACGTTTTTCCGGTGAGCTGGGATTCAATTATGAACCGGATGAACACCATTCTTTCGGTCTGCGCTATATGCCCGAAACCGGAATAGGGAATGCAGACAGAAATTCATCCGGTAAAACCGTCACCAGACGTAACGATGAAGAAACCGACCGGATAAACTTTACTACAGCAGAACAAATACATACAGGTTGGGATCACGCGGCAAACGCCTACTACGCAGGAGAACTGGGCAAATGGAATATTGACTTCAACGCCGATTACCTGTTCAAACGCTCGCATTCCGACCAGAACGCCATGAATAATGACGATGCAACCGTGCAAGCAGACAGTCGCATGCGCAGCTCCCTCTATGCCGCCAAGCTGGTAGTCAGTGCCCCTTTATGGAACGGACGTTTTTCATTCGGTACGGAAGAAACTTTTACCAACCGCCATGATATCTTTACCCAAAACGGTTTCTCTGCTGATGCCGACGACCACATCAAACAATCCGTATATGCCGCATTTGCTGACTATTCAAGATCCATCCGCCATTGGAAACTGAATATGGGAATACGTTATGAACATCAACAAACAGATTATTATGAAAAAGGGATAAGGATAGATGCACAAAGCCCTACCTATAATGATATTATTCCTGTATTGGCCGCCAGTTGGTCACACAATGGCAAAAGTTTCAGCCTCTCTTACCGGTTACGTAAAAATAACCCCGATTATAGCCTATTGACCAATTCCATCCGCTATCGCAGCAAATATGAGTATTCTCAAGGAAACCCTTTGCTGAAAACCCAAAAGACGCATCGCTTTTCGGCCGGCGCCTCTTGGAATTGGCTCTATTTCTCAGCCTATTTCAGCCGTATTCTCAATATGTATACCAATATAATTATGCCCTACAAGGAAGATACACATCCGGGCGTCCTCTTATTTGCCACACAGACCATTCCTACAACCCATAATTACGGCATTAGTTTCAACGCCTCTCCCAAACTGGGGTGTTGGGAACCACAACTCAATGTGAATATGGCTTTTTTGGACATGAATGCGAATAAAATAGGAATCACCGAACACCGGAACCAACCCCGTTTCTATATCAGTCTGGACAACAACTTCAACCTTCCCAAAGGCTGGTTCTTCAATATGGAAGGATATCTCTCCACCGCTTCCCGGCAAGGATTTTTTGTAACGCGCACGGAAGGACAAATCAATGCACGCCTTTCCAAATCCTTTTTAAAAGAGACACTCACCATAACATTCACCGCCAATGATATTCTTAGAACAGGGTATTTCCATTTTGATTTATACGGCATAGATGCCTATATGGAAAATCGGATTTACCGGGATTTCCAACGCTTCGGCCTCCAAGTATCCTATAAATTCAATGCCACCAAGAGCAAATATAAAGGAACCGGAGCCGGACAAAGCGAAAAGAATCGTCTGTAACCCCAGCGGAGAAAAGGAAATTTCCGTACCTTTGTTCACGGAAGACAAGGAAACATGCAGATTTTATTCAGGAGAAGAAACCATAAAGAAGAGCACTTCGAACGACTGTTCGCAGAAATGTACCCACGCCTCGTCCGCTTTGCTACCACCCTGATGAGCAATACGGAAGAAGCCAAGGACATAGTAAGCGAAACCATGGAACAAGCCTGGAAGGAGTTCGACCAACTAAAGGAAAACACCCGTAGCGCCTGGCTCTATGCCACCGTGCGTAACGGATGCCTCAACCGCTTGAAGCATTTGAATGTGGAACAGCAACACATAGACCGCCTCATCGAAGCCACCCGTGCGGAAATGAATCAGGGTTACCGCGCACACGAGGCACTGTTGCAGCAAGCGGAAAACATAGCCCGCAGTTTGCCCGAACCGACTTGCACCATCTTGCGAAGCTGCTATTGGGAGAAAAAAACATATCAACAGGTAGCCGACGAATTGGGAATCAGCCCCGACACCGTGAAAAAACATATATCAAAAGCATTGCGGACTCTGCGCGAAGCGATACTGAAAAAGGAGGATAAACAATGAAAAAGGAGTTTTCAACAAATGACCACATCCATCCGGACAACGGAAAGAATCCCCATAACCAAGACTCCCCCCAAAACGGAACTTGGAATGACCATCAATTGGAACAACTCTTTGGTGAAGCATTGGGGGATATTCCCACCGCAGACGAAACCCGGAAAGCCTGGCAGACATTCATCCGTCGTCACCGTATCAGACACCAATCTATCCGACGAATAACGATACCAGGTATAGCCGCCGCTGTCATCGCCTTGGTACTTGTATTCCAGCCTTTACTACAACCTGAGCCGCAGGAAGTGGAAGTCTTCACTTCACTGGAAGTTCCTGAGGAAATTACTTTTCGGGAAGAAGGGAAAAGGATAATTGTAAGCACCCCGCCCGCTACCATTACCTCCGTTCAATTAAGCGACGGAAGCAAGGTATTGCTCAGCGCAAACAGCCGTCTGGAGTATCTAAAGGAGTTTACAGATACCATTCGCAGTGTCAAACTAAGCGGAGAGGCCCGTTTTGAAGTAGCCAAAGACGCTTCCCGCCCCTTTATAGTATGCACCGAGCAACTACAAACACGAGTACTGGGAACGGTGTTCGATGTGAAAGCCTATCCCCGTTACTCGCCGGATGTCATCCTCTATCAAGGACGAGTGAATGTAAGTCATACCAAGCGCAATCAAAGTAAGGAAATGCACCCGGGGGAACAAATATCCTTGGATAAACAAGGAAAACTCCAATTGAAAAGAGTTGATACGGAGAAGAGAAAAGGATGGGCGGAGAATGAATTTTCTTTTGACAATACCGACTTGAGGCAAGTCATGCAAGATATAGGTTCATGGTATAACATCAGCATCGTATTCCGTTCACGTCCGTTACTGGACGAACGCATCTATTTCCATATCAACCGCCAACTCCCGGTGAATACCGTACTGGACGCCTTGAATGATTTGAAAATCGCACAGTTCACCATGAAAGAAGGAAAAATAATAGTGGAAACACCACAAGACAAGAAACGATAACATCAATGGGAGTTCAATAAACAAGCCTGTATTTTCACCTGGAGATTAACATATCAGCGTTCTTTTCATCTTCAGGTGAGAACCATTCAGTTTATCCCCCCTGTGCTAAAGAGCTGACAGCACTATCTCTCTTTCCAGTTCCCTCGTGTGAAATCGGGAATCTCCACCGGTACACTGCCCTGTCGCACGGAACGCTCGCTCAGTTCCGTAATGCAAGACCATTCGGCAGCGTCATACACATCCTGATCCAACGGCAAACCGTTCCTCAAACAATGAATAAGCCGGTAGTCCATGATATAATTCATCTCATTCGGCATATTCTTCCGCCGCGCCTCCTCGCCGATAACTGCCGTAAAAGGATGTTTATACTGCTCCATCATCCGCTCAAACTGCTCACCGGACAAAGGTTCCTTGCCATATTCATCGAGCAGAAGACAGGGAACAGGATATTTCTGCATGAATCCCTTCGTGCCGCACACCGTCTGATGGCGGCTGTACGGGCGAGGAGTGGTCACATCATATTGCAACAAGATAGTTCTTCCTTTTGCGGTATGAATCAGCGTGGTATTCACATCCCCCATCTCATAACTCTGCGCCGCTTCTTCGGAGGATGCACCAAACACCTGTCCGGCATAAGCAGACAGACCGGCCTGACGCGAGGACATGGAAACCAGATACTCCATACGGTCTCCCCGATGAATATTCATCCATTGGCAGACAGGACCCAAGCCGTGAGTAGGATAAGGATTCCCCGTATGCTGCTGGCTGTAAAGCTTTATCCAGTGATTGTGATACCCACCCGCTTTTTCGTCTGCAAAATAATGCTTGCGCAAGTCATGGATGTATGATCCCTCGGCATGAGTAATTTCGCCCAACACCCCCTGCTGCACCATGTTCAATGTAGTCAGGGCAAATGCATCGTAACAACAGTTCTCCAGCATCATGCAGTGACGGCGGGTTTCTTCGGCTGTATCCACCAAACGCCAGCAATCGGCCACACTCATGGCGGCAGGAACCTCCAACGCCACGTGACGGCCCTGCTGCAAGGCATAAACGGCAATATCAGTATGAGTCAGCCAGTCCGTACAAATATAAATGAGGTCTATCTCCTTGCATTCGCACATCTTGCGCCACATCCCTTCTTCCGAATAGTTCTCGGCTTCGGGACGGCCGAACTCCCGTAAGATATGCTCTGCACGCTCTATATTCTCTTTCCGCAAATCACAAAGCGCTTTCACCTCAATGCCTTCCAGGTGCATATATCTCTCAAGTGCAAGAATGCCCCTGTTTCCTAATCCGACAAAACCGATCCGAACTACGGGGATGGCAGGGCAGGTTAAATTAAGTACGTTGGGTCGTTTCATGGACTGCTTTATTTTTCCGGCAAAGATAAAGAGAAAAATCGAGAGGCAGAGGACTGCCTGTGAATAATTTGCCGGTATACCGGTCTGATGTCTTTCCGTATCGGAACCTAACCTCTTTCAACAGCAAACATAAGCCTTTTTCTCCATACAACTAAGGTCTTTATTCCTATTATCTTCTATAGTCTTCCGATGCAGACCGTACAGTCCACTGTAGCAGACCGTACAGTCCATTACGGCAGACTCTACAGTCCATTGCAATGGACTGTAGAAGGTTTCAGTATAAAAGCCCTTAATCATCCGGAAGAAAACGCTTAGCCAAAGAGAAGACAGCACTTAAAAGCCGCTTTATAACCAGACAGTTCCCTTTCCCGGAAAAAGACAAAGAGGATGTGTCCGGGTCGAAGTGACAGCCACAGGACACATCCTCTGTTTTCGAATGAGAACAGCACAAACGGTGCTTAAATAATAGAAGTACGTTTGGTAAATTCTATAATTTCGGGAATATAACCGAATGCCAGACCGGTCACCGTGTCGGCACAACCATAATAAACGGCCACCCGTCCCGTTGCCGGATCATGCAAAGCCGCACAAGGGAAGCATACATTGGGCACATCACCCATGCATTCGTAAGGTTCACGCGGAGAGATAAGATAAGGTCCCGAACGGAATTTCACCTTCCACGGCTCGTCCAAGTCAAGCAATGCCGATCCAAAGGCATAGACATAACCGTTGCAGGAACGAAGCACACCGTGATAGAACAGCAACCAGCCCTCACTGGTTTCGATGGGAATGGGGCCGGCGCCAATCTTCAGGCACTGCCATGCACTTACTTCAAAAGGCGCGGGTGACATGACGTGACGATGGTGTCCCCAAAACTCCAAGTCGGGCGACTCGCTATAATAAATATCTCCGAAAGGAGTATGCCCGTTGTCACTGGGACGGCTCAACATGGCAAACTTACCATTGATCTTGCGGGGAAACAGCACGCCATTACGGTTGAAAGGCAGGAAAGCATTCTCCACCTGATGGAATGTCTTGAAATCCGTAGTCCATGCCACGCCGATGGTGGGCTGGCCCTTATATCCGTTACACCAGGTCACATAGTAACGGTCGTCGATAAAGCAGACACGCGGGTCATAACCGTACACCCATTCACCAATCTCAGGAATATCACACTGGAACTGCAACTTCTCCGGATTGATGTCCCAATGAACGGCGTCCTTGCTGAATCCCACATGGAGCGCCATCCGGCGGTTTGTATCATCACAACGGAACACTCCGGCATACCCTTCGCCGAAAGGTACTACCGCACTATTGAATATACTATTGGATGTAGGCAGCAAATCACGGGGAATGATGGGATTCGCGCTACATCTCCACATTACATTTTTACAACCTTCGGGACGTTCCTCCCACGGCATACCGGGCAACGGATTGCCCGCAATCTTCAATTCACTCATATTCTCTTTTTTGTTAGGTTAATAGTTTTTCTCTATTTCTTGTCTTCGTGCGTGAAGGGTACAAACCAAGTCATCAGGAATGCCGGAATGGCAGCCACCAGCACAAAGATGAAAAACAGTTTATAGCCCAGCCAGTCGCTGACATATCCGGACATCATACCGGGCAACATGACACCCAGGTTCATGATACCCGATGCAAAAGCATAATGCGCCATCTGATGAGGGCCGGCAGCCACCTGTTGCATCATGAACAAGGTAAGTCCCACAAAGCCGAAGCCATATCCGAAATACTCCAGCACAATGGCTCCGCCGATAAGAGGCGCACTCTGCGGTTGGAAAATGGCAAGCAGCGTGTAAGCCATAAAAGGCAGATTGAATACACAACACAAGGAGAACAAAGTCTTTTTCAATCCACGTGCGGAAATATAATATCCGCCCAGCAATGAACCGAGTACGAAAGCTGCCGCTCCGAAGGTTCCGTAATAAATGCCAATCTCCTGTTCTGTCAATCCCAAACCGCCCACATCACGACCGGCTTTCAGGAACAAAGGTACAATTTTCATCACAAACCCTTCGGCAAAACGATATAAAATAATAAAGCAGATGTAATAAACGATATGCTTTTTAGTAAAGAAGTTCCGGATGACATTCCATAACTCGGCCATACTCTGCGAAAAAGAGGTGACCGAATGGGCATGCTTGCCCGAAGGCAGCATACGGGTATGATAAAGTCCCAAAGCGAACATCACTCCTCCGAGGACAATCATAATGACCGTCCAGGAATAGAGTACCGCATCTTCGGCAGGACCTTCGTATTCATCTTTCAAGAAACCGGCCAGATAGACCAGCAAACCTGTACCGATAATCTTGGCTACGTTATAAAAAGCACCTTGCCAACCTATATACTTAGCCTGTTCCTGTGCATTCAACTCGTCCATATATACCCCGTCACAGGCCACATCGTGCGTTGCCCCGCTAAAGGCGACAATGGCGAACAAGGCGATAGTGATTGCAAAAAAGGACGGAAGATGAAGCGACAAGGCAATCAACCCGAAAGTGACTCCCGATACCATCTGGGTGAGGACGACAAAGAATTTCTTGGTACGGTACATCTCCAGCAACGGACTCCAAAGGGGTTTCAGTGTCCAGGGAAGCATGATAAGGGAGGTCCAGAAGGCTATTTTCGCATCACTGACTCCCAGACCTTTGTACATCAGTACAGCTACCATATTGAGGACAACAAAAGGGAGCCCCATACCAAAATAAGCGGTGGGAACCCAAAAAATAGGACTACGGCGTCTGGCCGGAGTTGGGGTTTCGGTTGTTTTCATTTATATCTAAGTATTAAGGTTGTTGAATTCGGCTATAACCGAAGATAACTTCATCCCCTTTCAGAAGGAGATGAAGTTACCTTTCGGAATCTATAAACGCAATAGGACGAAGCATTTAGTGAATCAGTCAGTTATAGGAATGAAGCTCACCGCCTGCCCGCCGCCTTTTGCCATGCCTACAGACAAGGTGTCGGCTGCTGTCACCTCTTTGTCCTTAATCTGATACGAAGTAGGATTCGTTTTCCAGTCGGCATCTTCTCCATCAGCATAAATCACGGCATGGTATTTTTTATCTTTCTCCAGGAAATCCAATGGAATGGTGAGTGTACGCGACTCTTCATTCGTGGTGGCTCCCAGGAAATATTTATCTTTCGCTTTCCGCACCACAGCTACAAACTCTCCCGGTTCGCCCTGCAAGGCTTCGGACCAGTCACAGTCCGCATCAAAATCCCGGAAGAACTGGAAGGCAGGATGCCCTTCATAGTTCTCAATCATATCCGAGGCCATCTGCAACGGAGAATAAATGACAACCCAATTGGCTATCTGCTTTGCCAAGGTGGTATTCACACGGCTGTTTCCTTTATCCAAGTCATTCCACTTCTTGCGGCGTGGGGAATTGCGTGTCTTTTCATAAAGAATATCAAAAGTACCCGGTGTATAATCCATCGGACCGCCCAGCAAGCGGGTAAACGGCAATAACTCGTGATGTTCGGGGGGATTACCTTCACTCCATCCGTTCCACTCCATGCCGCGGGCGCCTTCGCGCGTCATCATATTGGGGTAAGTACGACGAATTCCTGTATCTTTGATAGGTTCGTGGGCATTAACGGTTGTATGATAACCGGCGGCAGTCTGCACCACCTTGCGGTAATGGCGTACATTGAACTGTCCATGATGGCTGTGACCGCCCGGCAGTCCTCCGGCATAACCGGTCTTCACGCTGTGCACTCCCAGGTCTGCATACCATTTGTAAGCATTGTCCAGCTGGCGTTCGTAATTAAAGATATTGCCACCCGTTTCGTGGTGACCGATTATTTCAATCCCTTTCTCCTTGGCATAACGTGCCACCTCTGCCATATCGAAATCGACATAAGGCTTGGTATAGTCAAAAGTCTGCATACCGCCCCAACTTTCCCAGCCTTCATTCCAGCCCTCGAACATCACCGCTTCTATGTTATTGGCAGCAGCAAAATCTATATATCGTTTGGCATTAGCGGTGGTAGCGCCGTGGCGTTCATCCATCGTCCACGTTTCAACCCCCAGATGCATTCCCCACCAGATACCTACGTATTTCATAGGACGTATCCAGCTCAAATCACCCTCCAGCGCACAAGGTTCATTCAGATTCAGTATCAGGCCGGAGTTTATCAGACCTACCGCTTTGGGAGCTATCTGGATACTGCGCCACGGAGTAACGAAAGTTCCTCCGGCAAAACGGGCTTTTACCCCATCGGGCCAGGAGGCCAGTTCCGATTTGAAGTGACAACCTTCGGTATGCTTCAAAGTCATTTCGGGGAAATCGGTCAAAGCCGCTTCGTGAATACTGGCATATACCCCGTTATCTGTTTTGAAAGTCATCGGGGTATTGGCATTATCCACCTTGCTGACGGGCAGGGTACGATACAGCAACTCGTAGGTTTCAAAACTGGCGGGAATAGACCATGACTTGCCATCCTGCGCCAGATTGAATGAAGTGAGCTCGTCCATCACGAACACACTGTCCACTTGGGGTACTTGATATTCATAACGAAAGCCCAGACCGTCGTCGAACACGCGGAAACGGAGGGTCAGCCGTGTATTCGCCGGATCTTTCAGGCGCACAGCCATCTCGTTATAATGGTTCCGGATAGATTTATTCTCCCCCCAAGGCTGGGTCCAGGTTTCATCCTTTGTGGTAAACTCAGTATTTTCTATCTGAAAATCTTTGGAGAGATTGAGCCCGTCACGGCCTTCAAAGCCCATAACAGAAGGAGTGATGAACGGTTTTCCTCCTACAGAAACTCCATAGGTCATCGCTCCTGCCTCATTCAGGTTGAATACTAATTTTATATTGCCATCCGGCGATGTTAATTCCGTGGGACGGGAACATCCGCAAAACACAACTAACAAAAATAATACATAGTAACTGTATGTCTTCATACTATTAAATTGGATTAATGATACAAATATAGAACAATTAAGTAAGGTATCACACTTATCGAAGGAGGAAAATTATTTTAAATGGGAGAAGATTACATATAATGAGAAGTATCAACAGAATAAAATAACAAACGCCGATAAAGCCCTTTTAAAGACTCTACCGGCGTAAGTTCACCTATTTAAAAAATCAGAATTCCAAGTCAGCCAACTGAGGATTATGGTCGGAAAGTAAAGCTTCCGGTACTTCAGCCGGTATTTCACAACTCTTCACCAGAACTTGCGGAGTGACAAAGATGAAATCAATCTTTTCACAATCCTCGGCCAGGATACGGGCAAAATCATGAAAAGTATAATCAACGCCGGTCACACGGGCAGCCGTCTTATAAGCATCCTTCATCACAAACTCGTTGGTGGTGATTGTTTCGTATGCATCGCTCGCATCGGTCACATTAAAGTCGCCCGTAACCACTGCGGGACGTTCGCCTACGATCTCTTTTATCTTACGGATAATGAGCAATGCGCTTTGACGGCGGGCCTCTTCACCCACATGGTCAAAATGAGTATTGACAGCCATGAATATCTTTCCGGTAGCCTTGTCCTTAAATTTTGCCCAAGTGGCGATACGGACACAAACCGCATCCCATCCCATCATTCCTACGCTATCGGGATTTTCGGCCAACCAGAAAGTATTGGAGTCCAACACCTCATATTTGTCCTTACGATAGAAAAGCGGCGCATATTCACCTGCTGTCTTCCCGTCATCACGTCCCACACCGATACCATCGTATTCGGGCAAGCCTGCGCGAAGATCCTGAAACTGGTTATGCAAGACTTCCTGCATACCGACAATATCCAGCTCATGGTCCTTAATAAACTGGCACACACGGTCTTTCCGATATTGCCAATTGTTCAAACTGTCCTGCGGATTGTCGTAACGGATATTGAAAGTAGCCCAACGAACGTCGGTCTTCTTCTCTTCCGCACAGCCGCCCAATAACAGGACGGCTGCCAATAAAAATAGAATTTGCTTCATTTTGTTTCTTTTTATGTTCCCTAGGATACAAAGATAGCAATTTCTAGCGGAAATTATTCGGAGTATGCCACTGACCTCTATCATTCATCGTATCGGTCACATCCCACCATACACGGCTACCCTGGTTCACATTGCCCGGTTTATTGGGGTTACGGGACTCGCTGTTAGGATAGTTGATGCGTTTGATAAGCTTGCCGGACGCCACTTCTCCATTGGAATTGTTTCCATTGACCGGAGCCAGCAGATAACGCGGATAGTCGGTACGGCGCACTTCCGCCCATCCTTCATTTCCATTCGGGAAAACGGCAATCCACTTCTGAGTAATAATCTGTTCCAACTGTTCTTCCTTGCTACCACCGGCAAATGCTTTTACGCCATCCAGATGACTGATGTATTCATTGGCCTTGTCCGCATCAATTTCATAATAATCCATAGATGCCTTGATACCTTTCAAATAAAGGGCTTCGGCTGTTTCATCCACCAATGACGGCCAGCGCAATGCCGCTTCCGCTTTCAGGAACAAGCTTTCAGCATAACCCATCCAGACAATTTCACGAGCCAGATTCCACCAATAATCCTTGTTCATGGCATCAGATGACAGAATACAGCGGTTGGCAGAATATCTGTTCAGATAAGAACCGCCTACATTGGTTTCTCCATTCATCACTCCGTTGAAATCTCTCTTCAGATTCTCTGTAGGAAGCGGACTGGTAGTCAACGAATCAAACGGAGTAGGACGGAACCATAAAACTTCACAACGAGGGTCGAGATAACAGTTCTCAGAATTCTCATTGAAAGTAACGGCATCGGCTGCCGCACCTTCTTTCAAAGCCTGATTCTTATAAGCCCGTTCCATTTCTTTCGACAATACAGCATTGCCGGTCCAACTGAACAACAACGCGTAGATATTTTCATTACCGCCGGCGATATACTGACGTTTCGGAGTCTGCTTCATATTGTCATCCTGACTTTGCATCAAACCGGCAGGGTCTGTCAAAGCCGCCTTTGCCTGAGTCTGGGCCAAAGCCGGGTCTACATTGGATACACGCAAAGCAAGGCGCAAACGCAGTGTATTGGCAAAACGACGCCATTTGTCCACATCACCCCCATAACATTTGTCATTGTCACCTAAATCATACTGACTGACAGCAGGAAGATTTTCCTGATGCAACTCTGTTATTGCCTGATCCAACAGCTGGAAAAGGATATTATAAACTTCCTTTTGAGGTGTATAGGTCACATTTTCTTCCGGTGGCATGGCTCCCTTCACATAGTAGGCTACAGGAATATCTCCGTAAGTGTCCGTCTGCATGGACAACAAGAAAGCATAATAAATACGGGTGATATAGAATGCCGTATGGTAATAATCCTTATTGCAGAAATAGAATGTCTTGACCAACTGGCTGTATTCCGAAGTGCTGCGGTCATCATAGAAATGCTTCCAGCGGCTGGCCGACCATCCATCCGTATAAGAATAGGTAGGCGCCTGATTCACAAAGCCGCTGACATTGTTTCCCCAATAACCGGCATAGATATCATGAGTCAGATTGGTTGTTGTCTGATAATCATTGTAAGGACCTTCGTAGGTGAAATTGGCAAAAATACTTCCGATAGCACCTTCCATCCCTTTCAAACTTGCCATGGCATGTTCCGTCAAAGTATAATCAATATCTATACCGTCGGCCGATACATTCTCCACAGTCGGGTCGTAAATCGGTGCGTAAGGATTTGTATTCAATTCCTCAAAATCATGGCATCCGGCCAAAGCCAGCAACGAACATAAGGCTACGGATTTATATAATTTGATTTTCATAATCAGTTTTTCCTTTTAATTAATTAGAAACCTAAGTTGATAGAAATACCGAAAGTACGTGTAAACGGCAACGATGCATAGTCAATGGCTTGTGAGAACATCGTAGTGTCATAGCCACCTTCGGGGCTTGTACCCGGTGTGTGCTTCATCAGATAGCACAAGTTACGTGCTACAAATGAAACATTCAGCGAGTTGACAGGAGTCTTCTTCAGCATAGATGAGGGGAATGAATAGCCGATTGACAATTCTTTCAGCTTAATGAAAGAAGCATCGTAGATGAAATCCTCAGCCTGCAATGCACCATAGTATTCTGAAGCGGACACCTGTTTTGTATTCACCTCGCCTGACTCTGTCACACCGGGGAATACCATCATATAGTTGTTTTCCTCACCACGGTTCAAGGTACGTTTAGCCAAACCGTTTCCGGTAGCCAGCATCTCGGAATAAGAGAAGATATCACCACCGAATTTCATATCAAACAGTGCGGACAGTGTAATCCCCTTATAAGTAAAGGTAGGAGATACAGACATGGTCAGCTTTGGCTGGATATTACCGATAGGTTTGTTCACATATTCGGACTCATTGGTCACAGTCATGGGCAACCCATTTTCATTTACGATAATATCACCGTTTTCATTGCGCTTATAAAGCGACGTAGCATAAATCTCGCCTAATTTGTGTCCGGCGCGTGTACCTACTTTTACAGGGAAGTTTCCGTCACCGTTAAAGAACATATAGTTCACATTTTCTTCCGGAGCCAGTTCTTTCACCTTCGATACGTTGTGAGCCATATTCACATTCAAGTCAAAAGCGAAATCCTTTGTTTCTACCAGAGTGGAATACAACATCAGTTCCACGCCTTGATTGGTTACCATACCTGCATTTACCCATTGTCCTCCACTCCAGGGAGCTGCTGCGGGTACTTTCATAATCTGGTTCTTTGTCTTGCTGTAATAATAAGTAAAATCAAATCCCAGGCGATTGTTCAAGAACTTCATATCCAGACCCGCTTCGTAAGAAGTCGCGATTTCAGGCTTCAACTGGTCGTTCATCTTCACATTGTCTTTGGTCGGGGTCAATACACCATTATCGAATTTGAAAGAGTAGGTGTTGTATAACTGATAAGGACTTGTATCCTTACCTACCTGTGCGGCAGACAGACGTGCCTTGGCAAATGTCACCCAGCTTGGCAACGGTTTGTCGATAGAGCGCAAGAAGTCCGACACTACGAAACTGAGGTTGGCAGACGGATAGAAGAAAGAATTGTTACCTGACGGAAGAGTGGATGACCAGTCGTTACGGGCTGTCAAATCCAAAGACAGATATTCCTTCCACGCCATCTGTACAGAGCCGAACACCGAGTTCATGGCACGCTTGTAGCCATCCTCACTACCGGTTCTCAACAAATTGGCCGCATTCAGCATCCAGTTACCTTTGTCCACCATATTACCTACGCCCACGCCCAAAGTTTCCGAACGCTGGTACATAAAGTTACCACCGACATTGAAGCCCAGACGGAAGTTATCAGTCAACTGACGGTCACCCATCAAAATGACTTCAGCATTTGACTCGAAGAAGTTTTCTTCACTACGGTCCATTGAATCATTCGTAATCATGGAAGTATTGGCTTCTCCATTGATACCATCCCCCGCATTGGTGCTTTGCACTCTGGTGCGGTAGTAGTCAAAAGCGTATTTGGCAGATAGATGCAGCCAATCAGTGAAATTGATTTTCATGCTATAATATCCGAAAGCACGCCAACGTTCATCCGAATTCTGACGCTGATGCAATACATAATAAGGATTACGGATACTGGCAGTAGGCCCTGTCCAATTCACATGCGCATGAGTTTCATCAGAATATTGTTTCAAGTCATCCAGACGGACGTTGTTAGGGATTCTCATCAACTGGGAAATAGCACCGTAATCTCCATACAGTGGACGGTTATCGGCTTTTGTACGTGAAAGAGAAATTTTTCCGTCCATAGACACCCATTTGTTCAATTCCGTTCCTGCATTCAGATCGGCATTCACACGGCTCAAACTTTCAGTGGGGAATACACCGTCATTGTCGGAGTATCCGAAAGAAGTACGAAAATGTGATTTCTCTGTACCGTTGCTGATAGATACGTTATGCGTATGCGAGAAACCGGTATCAAAATAATCTTTCAACTTATCCCCATAGTTAGAGTAAGCGTAAGTTTCTCCGTTCCAAGCCTCTTTCATGCTTCCATCCAATACCGGACCCCAGCTTCCGCTATCCGTTTTGTCATACACCGCAGTCTTGGCATCTTTTGTATCAATATGTCCTTGTCCGTAACGGCGTTGCATATCCAATGTCTCGCCGATAGCTGTCCAAGTAAAATTACCACTATAACGGATTCCGAAGCCATCCTTCTTACTACCTTTCTTTGTCGTAATCAAGATAACGCCATTACCTGCACGTGAACCGTAAAGAGCAGCCGCATTCGGACCCTTCAAAACAGAAATACTCTCGATATCATCCGGATTAATGTCCATGGAAGCGCTACCACGGTCTACACCATCATAGCGGGATGCGCTTGAAGTGCTAGTGTCGCTGAAAGGAACGCCATCCACAATCCACAACGGCTGGTTATTGTCTGTCAGAGAAGAGTTTCCACGGATGGTAATCTTCGTAGAGCCGCCCAGACCGGTAGCCGAGGTATTCATCTGAAGGCCTGCCACCTTGCCCTGCAAGGCACTGGTTACCGAGGGGTCACCTGTCTTGTTCAGTTCATCGCTCTTCAGTTCCTGAACCGCATAACCCAACATTTTCTTCTCACGTTTGATCCCCAAAGCGGTTACCACCACTTCGCCAATCTGCTGTGTATCTTCCTGCATGGTTACATTCAGTACATTCTTGCCATCGGGCTTCAATGTTTCCGAACGGTAACCAATGTATGAGAACACAATCTCACCATTTCCGGGAACGGACAAAGAATAGTTACCTTCAAAGTCTGTAATCGTACCGGCTGTGGGATTTCCTTTCACTTGTACGTTTACACCAATCAAGGCTTCGCCTGTCGCATCAACCACTGTTCCGGTCACTGTATGTTCCTGTCCTGTCTGTTGAGGTGTCTGAGGCTCTCCGGATGCTGAAAGATAGACAATGTTATCCTCTATCTTATACGTAATTCCTTTGCCTTGCAAAGCCGCATCAAGTACAGACTGTAATGAACCGTTCTTCACATCAATGGCATTCACCGGCATTTCAGCCAGCTTGTCATCATAGAAAAACTGATAGTTAGACTGTGATTTAATGTTCTTGATCACTGCTCCAAGCGTTGTCTTGGGAGTTGAAAGAACGATTTGCGCGCGGGTCCATTGTATGGGTGCAGCCACAAACAAAAGAATCAAAAGCGCCCTGAGTAATTTGGGCTTTCTCATTAATTGATTGCCTTTCATAATTTATAAATTCGTTAACACTGACTTGTTTTTCTCCAGTGAAGGGGTTCTCATTCCCCTTTCGAGAATAAAAACAGGCAGCTAAAAGAAAACACTTACTCAATCTTGTTCTTTTTTCTAAATTTTCCAGAAAAAAGCAGAGGAAAGGCAAAAGTAGTAATATCATCGGACTTTGACGTATAGAAGAAATACTTAAAAAGAAAAAGGGGATGTACTCTTGCAATGCTGCCAAAAGAGAACATCCCCCTCCAACCTCTCTTTACAAGAGAGAAGTGCATGGTGAAACTTTTATTTTACTTTTTCGTCTTTTGAAAATGAATAAGGCAAATCACTTTCTTGTGTTCCACGCTGCATATTCGGACGGTCGGTCATCTTGAAGTCAATAGTACCGCCTTGTAACAATTCGTTATGCTTCAAATAATTCTTGGTATAAACAGTACCGTTTACACGCATTTCATCTACATATCGGTTGGTATCGCTGTTATCCGATGCGGTTATTACCAAGTTCTTTCCGTTTTCAAAATGAAGTGTCGCCTTCTTGAACAACGGAGCACCCAGAATATACTCATCCGTACCGGGACATACCGGATAGAACCCTAATGCGGAGAATACATACCATGCCG
The DNA here is from genome assembly GCA_958434805.1 of uncultured Phocaeicola sp. The sequence goes on along the minus strand of CAUBDX010000002.1, from coordinate 41,588 downwards.
AAGTCTGACCATTGTCTTCATCACCGCAATATCCGTCCGGACCGGCTGTATACATACGGTTCATCACCTCACGCAACCAATATTGCGCTTTCCAAGGCTGGCCTGCATAGTCATACAGATAAATCATGTGCTGGATGGGCTGGTTTCCATGTGCATAGTTACCCATGTTCATGACTGTCATTTCACGAATCTCATGAATTACCTGTCCGTAATAGCTATCATCAAAGATGGGGGGAACCGAAAAGACAGAATCAAGCATGGTAACGAACATTTCCTTACCTCCCATCAAATCAATCAATCCCTGAGGGTCATGGAATACAGACCAGGAATAATGCCAGCTGTTTCCTTCCGTAAAGTCACCTCCCCATTTCAACGGCGAGAATTCAGGAGCGAACTTGCCGTCCTTCTGCTTGCCACGCATCAATTTACTTTCCGAATCAAACAGGTTCTTATAGTTCATGGCACGTTTGGCAAAAAGTGCGATTTCCTTCTTCGGACGCTTCAACTCTTTCGCCAGCTGATAAATACACCAGTCATCGTATGCATATTCCAATGTACGGGCTGCATTCTCATGAATCTTCACATCACAAGGCACATAGCCCAGCTTGTTATAATATTCATATCCCAGACGTCCGGTAGAAGAAACTTCAGGATGTACGGCTTCCGTTCCATGAATCAGTCCTTTGTATAATGTTTCCACATCTTCCACACGTACTCCTTTCAGATAAGCATCGACCAAGATAGAAGCTGAATTATTGCCGACCATGCAACCACGATGACCGGGGCTGGCCCATTCGGGGAAGAAACCGCTTTCCTTATAAGTATTAACCAAACCTTCCTGTATCTCCTTATTTACCGAAGGATACATCAGGTTCAAGAAAGGGAACAAGCAACGGAATGTATCCCAGAAACCTGTATCCGTATACATATATCCCGGCAGCGTTTCGCCATTGTAAGGACTGTAATGAACAGGTTGTCCGTTGGCATCCAGTTCATAGAATTTACGCGGAAACAACAAGGAACGGTACAAGCAGGAATAGAAAGTGCGGTATTGATCCAATGTTCCACCTTCCACCTCTACTTTACCTAAGGCCTCATTCCAAGCCTCTTTACCTTTCTGTACCAATACTTCAAAACTGTCACCACCCAATTCCTTCAGGTTCCGAATTGCTTGTTCAGGACTGATGAATGAAGAGGCCACACGGGCATGAACTACTTCACCTTTCTTTGTCTTGAAACCGATAACGGCTCCGGTATGGAAATCAGTCTGCTCCAGTTTACCTTCTTTCAAGGTTACAGGAACACTGCCATCCGGTTTTTCAGGCTGTACATCATTAGAGAACGTAGCCTCATAAGTAAACGGCTTATCAAACTCAATAACGAAATAATTCTTGAAGTTGGCAGGAACACCACCACTGTTACGGGTAGTATAGCCCACGATTTTGTTTTCTCCGGGAATCACCTTGACAGACGAACCACGATCAAAAGCATCCACCACTACATATGAATCATTCTCAGGAAAAGTGAAACGGAACATTACGGCACGCTCTGTAGGAACCATTTCGGTTACGACATCATGTTCTGCCAAATAAACCTTATAATAATAAGGTTTTGCAATTTCAGCTTTATGAGAGAACCAGCTTGCACGCTTGTCCTCTTCAAATTCCGGTTTTCCTGTTACGGGCATGATGGAAAATTGACCATAGTCATTAATCCACGGACTGGGCTGATGGGTTTGTTTGAAACCACGGATTTTATTAGCCGTATAAACATACTGCCATCCGTCCCCCATCTTTCCTGTCTGGGGAGTCCAGAAATTCATACCCCACGGGCGGGATATGGCAGGATAAGTATTTCCTGTAGAGAGTTCAAAGGAAGACTGTGTACCTACCAACGGACTCACATAGTCTGCATAATCCTTTGCCTGTACAAACAACGTGACACACAGCGCTACAACTGATAGAAATAGTTTTTTCATGATATTGCTATTTGGGTTAAGTTATACTTTTAATTCTTCACCTGTTTTCCCCATTCCGTCGGTACGGGACTCATGGTAATCTCCATCGTTCCTCCACGTACCAGATCATCATGGGTAAAGAAAGGAACATCCAGCGGTTTTCCGTTCAACAAAACCGACTCAATATACTTATTGGTCTTCGAATTATTGTGGGTACGGATAACGAAAGTCTTGCGGTCGGGTAAATTAATCGTCACCTCCTCAAACAACGGACGTCCGATAGAATAAACCGGCTTACCGGGACATACCTGATAGAAGCCCATGGAATTCAAAATATACCAGGCAGACATCTGACCGCAATCTTCATTACCCGACAAGCCGTCAGGAGCATTGAAATACTGGTTATACAGCACACTGTCAACCAATTCCTGAGTACGCCATGGACGGTTTACATAGTTATACATATGAGTAATGTGATGACTAGGCTCATTGCCATGCGCATACTGGCCTATCAGTCCTGTGATATCAGCAGAGGTAGCCTCCCCTTCCAACTGGGAAGAAACCGTAAACAAGGAGTCCAGCTTTCCTACGAAAGCATCCTCCCCACCCATCAAATTCACCAGTCCCGGGATATCATGCGGAACAAACCAAGTCCATTGCCATGCAGTACCCTCGCAATAATCATCATTACGGTGATTGGAAGAACGGGGATTGAACGGAGTACGCCATTCACCTTTACTATCCAATCCACGCATGAAACGGGTGGCAGGATCAAAATAAAATTCGTAAGCATCTGCAAAACGGGCATACTTCTCCTTGGTTTCAGTATCTCCCAAGCTGTCTGCCAGCACGGAGATACACCAGTCATCATACGCATACTCCAATGCTTTCGCCACCGATTCATTCTCACGGTCACATGGAATATAGCCAAGAGTATTCTTATAATAACGTGCTTTGGGCATAACATATGGAATCAGCCAATCGGGAGCTACAATACCGGTAGTGTCATATTCCGCTGCACGCAGACATGCCTTGTAAGCTTCCTGCACATCAAAATCGCGGTATCCCTTCACATAAGAATCGGTTACCAACGAAGCCGCATGATATCCCACCATAGTCCCGGTATAATTGGACACACAGTCCCATTTCGGAAAGATACCACCTTCCTGATGCTTCTTTATCAATGAACGGATAAACTCCGTATTCAACTGAGGATCGACAATAGTCAGTAACGGATGTAACGCACGGAAAGTATCCCACAAAGAGAAAATGGTATAAACCGGATGTTTCATGTCGGTGGTATGCACTTTCAAATCCATTCCCAAGTAACGCCCGTCTACATCTGTAAACAGATTGGGACTTAGGAAAGCATGATACATAGCCGTATAGAAAATGGCACGCTGGTCTTCATCATTGGTTTTGACTGCAATCTTCGACAAGCATTCATTCCATTTCTTCTTAGCATCGGCACGCACTCCATCAAAATTCCAACCGGGCATCTCAGCCTGGAGGTTCTTATAAGCACCTTCCGCATCAACAGAAGAGATAGAGAACTTAGCCAGCACTTGTTCATCTTTCGCCGTTTCAAAATGCAAAAGCATTTTACATACAGGAATCTGTTTGTCATTTTCCTGAACAGTATCCGTGTACAAGGTATACGTAAAGGGTTTGGAAAATACGGCATAAAAATAAAGATCCTGCCGGTATGCCCAATAGGCACTGCGTTTGCGCCCCCGCAACACAGTATCATTCACTGCCTCCACTTCCATTACCTGATTGATTTGTTGCTGAATATTATAGTCCATATCCAAGATAAATCCAGACTCCTTACTTTCCGGAAAAGTATACCGATGCATTGCCGCACGCTCTGTCGAAGTCAGTTCGGCTTTTACCCCGTATGTATCCAGAAAAACAGAATAATATCCCGGTTCGGCATATTCCTTTTCATGAGAAAAAGCCGATGCGAAAGGACGCTTCTGGCTTTCTGTTCCCAAGAAATCAGTACGCTGCACACCTACAGTCGGCATCAACAGGAAATCTCCGAAATCCGCACACCCTGTACCACTAAGACGTGTATGGGCAAAACCATTGATCGTAGTATCTTCATAATAATATCCGGAACAGGAATCCCAACCGTCAATACGAGTATCCGGCCCCGGCTGTATCATGCCATGAGGAACCATAGCACCCGGATGAGTATGCCCATGGCCTCCTGTACCAATAAAAGGATTGACATAATGGGTGTAATCATTCATTTCATTGCCCTCAGAATCACATGCAGTGAAACACAATAACCCTAGAAGACAGCCGCTTAAGAGCATGTTGATTTTCATAGATCTTTATTTAAAAATTATTTTGTTTCCGATGAGATAAATATATTGTTATCATCTACTTTCTTATAATTGAAAGGAATAGAGTTACGCAAAGAATTCAGCACAGACTCTATATTATCTTTCTTTTTCAGTACACCTGAATAAGTATTAGTACTGTCTACATCCGGTGAAAGGATTATCTTCACTCCATAGAACCGTTCCAATGCTGCCGCAATCTGGAAAATAGATGACTTTTCAAATGGAATCAAGTCATTATGCCAGACTATCTCCATCTTGGGATCGACCTGTTTTACTTGCATCCGCCCTGTTACCCTGTTTAAAACGGCTTTTTGTCCCGGCAACAAAGTAATTCTTCCTTTGTCCGATTTATCTTTTACCTCAACTTCACCCTCTATCAAGGTTGTTTCCGCAAAACTGTTATCCGGACGACATTTTATATTGAAAGAGGTTCCCAAGACCCTGACATCCATTGCCGGGCTTTTTACCATGAAAGGTTTCTCATGATTACGTGCTACTTCAAAATAAGCTTCTCCATCCAGATATACATGACGTTCCTTTCCTTCAAAAGCACGCGGATATTTTAAAACAGACGACTGGTTCAACCATACTTTTGTCCCGTCAGGCAACAACATCTCACGCACTTGTCCATGAGCAGCCGATGCTACCACCAATTCCTCCGCTTTATTCCGGAACCAATAGGCTAATCCCGCAGCCAGCACCATCACGCCCACTATAGCAGCTGCATAACGCAACACACTTCTAAGCTTGAACACCTCTTGTTTCTTCTGATTTTCCTGTTCCAATCTTCTACCCAACCTGCGCTCTGCCCTCGCTACCAGATTCTCCTCCTCAAAGGGGAATTTACCTAACTGATAAATCTCCTCCATACGGAACAGCTCTCCGGCATTCTCATCAGATTCTTTCATCCATTCATTGATAAGAACAAAATCCTCCTCCGAGCATCGGTTTTCCAAATACCTGATAATAATATCTTCGTTAAGTTTACTCATCTTTTTCCCTATTCATATAGTAAACAATTCAACTTGTAAAAACACTTAGCAGTTTTGCTGAAAATATAATCAATGACAATAATAAATGGCTGAGACGTTCGCGCAAAAATTTCAAGGCCTTATACATATGTGCCTCTACGGTACGTAAAGAAATGCCAAGAGTATCAGCGATTTCCTTGTTTTTCATATCATGAAGATAGCTCAGTTTAAACACCTCCTTACATTTATCCGGCAATTCATTAATCGCTCCAAAAATTTCCTGACGCAATTCCTGATTCTCTATCTTTTTAATGACTTCGGCATGATCCGGCTGGTAATATTGCAATTTTCGTTCATAGATTTCTATCATTGCCGCACTGTAGTTATTCTCTATAACCTGATGCTTCAATAAATTTATAGCCTTGGTATATACAGAACGATAAAGGAAAGCTAAAATCTGCTCTCCTATGACGACTGAATCTCTCCGCCTCCACAACTCCACAAAAACATCCTGCACTACATCTTCGGCTTCTTCGGTACCGACCAGCCGTGTCGCATAGAACAACAGCTTAGGATAGCATTGACGAAAGACGGCCTTATAGGTGTCATCAAGTTCCTCGTTCATATTATATAATTCACCTTTGTATGAAGGAGAGAGCCAATGTTCCAAATAACGATCCAATCATCCACTGTAGGGGCAGAAAGCTTCCGCTCATCATACAATTTTCAGGCAGATTCAAACCGCCTCTACAGCAAAACGATAACAAATATTACTTTTAACTCACCTCCTGTACAATTACAATTCTTAATAAGTTGAACCAATTATTATCTATCTATACCAAATATTTCCCGGTTCCGGACCCATTTCAAATTCTACAGTAGCACCATCCATTATTTGCCGGTGTGTGATATAGCTCTTATCGTATGGTTGCCCATTTACTTTCACCGACTGGATATAGATATTTTCACGACTTACTCCAGGGGCCAGTACTGTGAACGTTTTTCCATTATCCAGATGCATCTGTATCTCGGGGAACAACGGCGTACCAATCTCATATTCACCACTTACCGGATTGACAGGATAAAATCCCATAGCACTGAATACATACCAGGCAGACATCTGTCCACAATCCTCATTTCCACACAGTCCGGCAGGTGCATTGAAATAAAGGTCATGCATGACCTGCGCCGCATACTTCTGAGTTTTCCAAGGCTGACGTACCTTATTATACAAATAAATCACATGATGGCTAGGCTCATTACCATGAGCATACTGGCCAATCATACCTGTACTGAAAAGAGGCAAATCTGCATTACCAGCCGGGATATAAGTAAACATACTATCCAACTTTTCCGTAAAACGATCCTTACCACCAGTCAAGGCAATTAGCCCCTTAATATCCTGCTGTACAGACCAAAAGTACTGCCAACCGTTACTTTCACAAATATGGGCAGTGTAGTCATCCGGGCTGAAATTAGGTTGGAATACTCCTTTATCATCTATCGGCTGCATGAAGCTTGACGCCGGATTGAACACATTGCGATAATTCTGAGAACGCTTGTAGAATTCGTCCGCTAATTGAGTCCTCCCCATCTTCCGGGCCATTTCGGCTATGCAATAATCATCAAAAGCATATTCTAATGTTTTGGAAAGCGACCAATTTTCCGCATTATATTCATCCTTTATATTATAAGGTATATATCCTAATTTTTTATACAAACCAATGCCGCGATAATCATCCAAGTTAGCAGTAGCCACACAAGCCTCCAATGCCTTCTCTGCATCAAAATCACCAATACCTTTCAAATAAGCATCGACAATAACAGGTACAGCGTGGTAGCCAATCATCATATCCGTTTCACTTCCCCAAAAATTCCATACCGGCAAACGTCCGTTCTGTTCATAAAAAGCAATGAATGATTTCACCATATCATTGACACGCTGAGGTTCCGTATAAGTAAATAACGGATGTGCGGCACGATAAGTATCCCACAATGAAAAGGTTCCATAATTCACCCAACCATCCGTCTGATGAATTTTCTTATCGGGACCATAATAAGCCCCGTCCACATCACTGTAAATAGTCGGGGCAATCATTGTATGATACAATGCTGTATAAAAATTAACCTTATCGTCCTTGTTATCACCTGTTACCTCTATTTTTCCCAACTGACGGTTCCAATTATCTTTAGTTTCAGCCAAATATTTATCGAAATCATTGTGAGGTGCTTCAGCCGCCATATTTTTAGCAGCACCTTCCATGCTTACTCCCGAAAGAGCAGTACTCAGAACAATCTGCTCTCCTTTTTCCGTATCAAAATTAAAGCGGGCGATATAAGCCGTACCTACACGTTTACCTTTCAAAGCAATGGCAGTAGTATCCATCTCTACCGAGGCAAACGGTTTGGAGAAACGAGTGCGGAAATACACATGCTGGTCTCTTGCCCATCCTTCGGAAAAACGATATCCCTGAATGGTGCATGAGTCAATTATCTCAATATAAGAATCATTGGTAAAGTCCCAATTCATCGCTTTCTTCAGATTCAGAAAGACAGCCGACTCTCCTTCAGGAAACGTATAACGCTGTATACCGCAACGCTCTGTAGCAGTTAACTCCACATTGATATCATAATCTTTCAGCAACACGCGATAATAACCAGCTGAAGCCTCTTCATCCGCATGAGAGAATTTGGAATAGATGCCTAAAGGAGCTTCCGCTTCCTGATAAGGCAAAGTTACAGGCATGAAAGAGATATCATACAAGTCTCCGGCTCCCGTTCCCGACAAATGGGTATGACTGAATCCGGCAATCGTACTGTCCGGATAAAAATAACCGGAAATACGGTCCCATCCGGGCAAACCGTTATCCGGACTAAGTTGTACCATTCCGAAAGGCGCTTGCGCTCCCGGATAAGTATTGCCGGTAAAATCGGTTCCGATAAACGGATTCACCAATTGGGTATAATCGGTTGACGGCTGGGTTTGTTTATTGGACACACAGGCTCCAAATGCCACTAAAGAAATGAATAGCGCGAGAACAGGTGTTTTCATACTTAAGAGGTTTTTCATTATTACTTTGTTACAAAAATACACATTATAATAATATGAACAACCTTATTATAAAAAACACTTAGCTTTAATTCATTATTTTTTCGTATTTAAATAGTAAAGAAGGGATTCTTTCACCTTTTCATCCGAAGTTACAATCAAAAATTCACCGCCTCTTTTATCATACAGAAAGCAATAAGTCTTATAAAGAGCTATACCTGCTATCTCCTCCCAAGGGAATGTCTGTTTCAGTTCCGCCTTATCATATGTCAGCCCTTCCGGAGTTATTTCCACCCAAGTCTGCCCCGCAATACTCCGCTTATAAATCTTATTTAGTCTGACAGGCAGCATAATCAAGATATAAATAAGACACAAGAACCAAATCAGCAGCGGACTGAACAGGCTTTGCTCTTCGGGAACAATATAGTGCCCTGTACACAGTGCAATACAAATATAAATGATGAACAACAAAGAGAAACTGAAATGACGGATGTCCCACAATTTATACAAAGCATACTTTTTCAGGCTGATATTATAATCACAAACCACGACACCTGGTTCCCGTGTCAGTTTGCTTTTCGGTATGCTGAAGATACGCAATATCTGGATTCCCCGTTTCACGCCATACCCGAATAATAAAACCATCACACCAAGATTTATCAAGATCCACCACCACAATGATTCGTTTGCCAAAGCCGGTTGCCCGACAAGCACCATTGATGCAAAAGTGATACCCGCCACCAATAACAACATACTACAAATTACAGTTAAAATCCATCCTTTTGTTTTCATAATAACCTTTTTATTTTATTCCATGACGGGAAACAAAGATAAAAGATTATAGCTAGATAACAAATAAAGAGCCGTCGAATTTAAATTATTGTTTGGTTAGGAACTTAGATTTTTTTCGTATGTTTGTCGCAAATATTAATGAAAAACACATTTCTATCTATGAAAAAGAGTGATATTCTGTTCTTTTTGTTTGTAATAGCATTGTTTCTACCCTTTTTTATTAGCGATACCATTTATGAATGGTACAAATCTTTCAATGCAATCCATGGTATGGTCATGAGTTTTGTGAAGTTCGCCATTCTAGCTACTTTGGGAGAAATGCTTGGGCTTCGCATCAGCACAGGAGTGTATCACAACAAGACCTTCGGTATTATCCCACGCATGGTAATCTGGGGGGTACTGGGTATGGGTATCAATATGGCTATGATTATTTTTTCAAAAGGCACTCCCATTTTCTTGGAATATATGGGTCTGGAATATGCCTCCACATTGATGAACGGGGATTTCTGTCTTGCCAAATTTCTGGTTGCACTGGCTATTTCCGTTACAATGAACTCTATATTCGCTCCTGTATTCATGACATTACATAAAATAACAGACACTCATATCGGGAATTGTGGCGGCTCTATCAAAGCGCTTTCCACCCCTATTCCCATGACACGTATTTTCACCGGATTGAATTGGGCGGTACTTTGGAGCTTTGTATTCAAAAAGACCATCCCTTTGTTCTGGTATCCGGCCCACACCATCACTTTCCTGCTTCCTCCGGACATGCGGGTATTATTTGCCGCCATTCTAGGGGTGGTACTGGGAGTATTACTAGCTATCGCTGCTAAAAAGGAATAACAATCTTCATGTATAATGAATACCAGCCTTCCCTGCTTTTAGCCCCCTATATTGACAAATACTGGGAATTTAAAGGCAATCCGGACTATGGGATGAAAATCAACATATTGCCGGACGGTTGCACCGATTTTATCTTCACCCTTGGCGAAGTAGCTGACATAGCGGAACAAGAAAGTCTTATAATGCAACCCTACCGTTCTTATTTTGTAGGTCCCATGAGCCGATACTCCACCCTAATAACCTATGCGAAAAGCATCCATATGTTTGGTATCCGTTTTCTGCCTTGCGGTTTATTCCGCTTCATGCAATTACCATTGGAAGAACTTGGGAATCAAAGAATCAGCACTTTTGAGTCAGGAGGTATCTTCAACGACTCGCTAGCAGAAAGATTATGTGAACAACCGTACATACAGGACAAAATCAGACTGATAGAATCTTTTCTCACCCAAGCCTTATGTACTAACAACAAGATAGAAAAACAGATATCATATGCAGTAGATTGCATTAACCTTTCCAAAGGCCAACTGCCTATCCGTTCTTTAGTAGAAAATGTATGCTTGTGCCAAAGACACTTCGAGCGCAAGTTCAAACATCAGACCGGATATTCCCCTAAGGAATACAGCCGGATTATCAAATTCAAGAATGCAGTGGATTTACTGCGTTCCACCTCTTCCAATCAACTCTTCTCTGTTGCCATTGAGGCCGGATACTATGACACAGCCCATTTGAGTAAGGAAATAAAAGCCTTATCAGGCAATACACCCGGTTCCTTTTTATCCTTACCGGTTACGGAAGAAACCACATTAACATATCTGAAACTATAAAAGTCGTTTTTTTACAACGAAGCCATCCTGGCGTTTCTTACTTTTGTACCGTATCAAAAACTAAAAAGAAACAATGGAATCACTTAAAGAAAAAGCAAAAGCTTTGCTTCAACAATGTGAAGTAGTCACACTAACTTCCATCAATAAAGAAGGGTATCCCCGGCCGGTTCCCTTGAGTAAAATCAAAACGGAAGGATTAACAACCATCTGGTTTGCAACAGGAAACAGTTCGGCAAAGACAAAGGATTTCCGCTCTAATCCGAAAGCCGGCATATGTTTCTACAAAGAGGGAAACAGCGTGGCCATGACCGGAGAAGTGGAAGTTGTATCAGACACTGGCACCAAGAAAGAGTTATGGCAAGACTGGTTTATCCATCATTTTCCTAAAGGACCGGAAGACCCCGAATATATCCTGCTGAAGTTCCGGGGAAACCATGCCACCATTTGGATTGACGGCCAGTTTGTTCACAGAAAAGTCTAAGTTTCCACCTCTTATCCTTGGATTTTTTCACATTTTATTTTTCATACACGTCTGTCATCCTTGAAACATCTTATTATATATGGATGTTTTAAGAATGACAGACAGGCATGAAAGGAATTCAAGACATCAGCTCCAGACCATCCGTCTACAAAATTCATCTCTTCCCTACCCTACCTTTCCAATACTTTCCCTACCTTTGTGCCATAAGTACGTATGACAAATACCAATATGGAACAACAACAATCATCTTATAAAGAAAAAGAACGTATAGACCTTCGCGAGCCGCGACGCTTCAAAGTTACTATTTTCAATGACGACTTTACTACAATGGAATTTGTTGTAAAGATATTAACTACCGTTTTTTTCAAATCAACGATGGAAGCAGAAGCTTTGATGATGCAAGTACACAAAAGTGAATCGGCCGTAATAGGCATCTATACGTATGATATCGCCCGGTCAAAAGTACAAAAAGCCACCCGTATGGCTCGTGAAGAGGGTTTCCCTCTCCGACTCACGGTTACACCGGAAGAAGAATAAAAAATCAAGAATAAGATATGGATATACCAAATACCGATTCGGTGAACTACGCTTTCGCTTCTGCGCAGAGCCAAGCGATGCAATATCGGCATGAATTTATCACGCCCGAACACTTATTGAGCGCATTGCTGGAACAAGTTCCTTTTCAAAAAGCATTGGCAGAGTGTTTTTGTACCCCGGAAGAACTGTCCCAGTCCATTTCCGAATATCTGTCGAAAAAAGTGGAACGAGTTCCTCAAGAAATAGAATATGAGTTGGAAATTTCAGGTCAACTCTCCGAGCTGCTGCAATATGCCTATATGACAATCAGCCATTCAAGCGCAGAAGAAATGGATGTTCCTCATCTGGTACAAGGAATGCTTCAACTGGAAGATTCATGGGCCGGCTATCTGCTAAAAGAAACAGTGGGAGAAGATATGCCGGAGTTTCTCAGCTCCCTCATTTCAAATTACGAGCACATGAATCAGTTTCAAGAGGAAACTTCCTCTGAGCAAGAGAAAAGCGAACCTTGGCGCAACTACGTCACCTGCCTCAATGAAGGTCTGCAAGACCGGAATCCGCTTATAGGCCGGAATGTGGAATTGGAACGCACCATTCAAGTTCTCTGCCGCAAAGAAAAGAACAACCCTCTGCACGTGGGTGAACCGGGAGTGGGAAAAACCGCACTGGTCTACGGACTGGCTGCACGTATAGAAGCAGGCAATGTTCCCGAACGCCTCACAGGTTGTCGTATCTACGAACTGGATTTAGGCAACTTATTGGCCGGTACACAATATCGGGGTGAATTCGAGAAAAGGCTGAAAGCCATTATGGAAGGAATACGGAAAGAAGGACACGCCATTGTATATATAGATGAAATACATAACCTGATAGGCGCCGGACGGACGGGAGACGGTTCGATGGATGCCTCTAATATGCTCAAGCCTTATTTGGAAGGAGGAGAGATCCGGTTTATCGGTTCCACTACTTACGAAGAATTCAACCGCTATTTTTCACGTAGCAGAGGATTGGTACGGCGTTTCCAACAGATTGACATACAGGAACCCGGAATCGAAGAAACTATCCACATAGTAGAAGGATTAAAAGAAAGGTACGAAACGTTCCATGGAGTAGTTTATGAAGAAGGAGTGATAGCATATGCCGTCACAGCTGCCGCACGGTATATCAGCGACCGTTTTTTGCCCGACAAGGCCATCGACCTGGTGGACGAAGCCGGGGCTTATCGTGAAATCCACCCCACAGATACAGAAACACAAACGGTGGACAAAGCATTGATAACCGATATACTGGCACGTATCTGTAAAGTGGATGTACTCGCCATGAAGGAAGAGGACAATGCCACATTAGAAACCTTGTATGAACGCATCAGTGCAAAGATATACGGTCAGGAAGAAGCTGTCTGCCAAGTAGTGGAAGCCGTACAAATGGCCAAAGCCGGGCTACTGGACGAAAACAAACCACTGGCCAGCCTTCTCTTCGTTGGCCCCACCGGAGTGGGAAAGACGGAAGTAGCCAAAGTATTGGCCTCCGAGCTAGGTATTGCCCTGCAACGCTTTGACATGAGCGAATATACGGAAAAGCATACAGTGGCCAAACTCATCGGCTCACCTGCCGGATATATAGGTTATGAAGACGGCGGACTGCTGACAGATGCTATCCGCAAAACTCCCAACTGTGTGTTACTGCTTGACGAAATAGAAAAAGCGCATCCTGATATATTCAATATCCTGCTGCAAGTCATGGACTATGCCGTACTGACGGATAACAAAGGACGGAAAGCGGACTGCCGCCATGTTATACTTATCATGACCTCCAATGCCGGAGCACAATTCGCGCACCAAGCCTCTATAGGTTTCAGCGGACAAATTACTGCCGGAGAGGCAATGTTGAAACAAGTTAAGAAAACTTTCAAACCTGAATTCATCAACCGGTTGTCTGCAACAGTCGTCTTCCATGATATGGATTACGGAATGGCTTCTCTCATCCTGAACAAAAAACTCAACGAACTGAAAAACAAACTGTCTGCACGTCATGTAGGAATGGAACTCAGCCCGGAAGCCTATAAGCATCTGCTGAAACTAGGTTTCACCAAAGAATATGGTGCCAGGGAAATGGACAGGGTAATTACTTCGCAGCTGAAGCCACTGCTTATGCGTGAAATCCTATTCGGAGCATTAAAAACAGGAGGTAAAGTAAGAGTGACAGCAGGAAACGGAGAATTGAGCTTGCAAGTACTCAAAGAGTAATACCTTTAAATGAATCGGCAACTTCTCCGCAGAGGCAGAGATACGGAGAAGTTCCTACAGAAGATATTATATGAATCCAATAAATAAAAAACAATATGGTCTTTCAACTAACTCAAAAACTTGTTTTTCCCGACCCTCACTATGGCGAACCGGACGGACTATTGGCAGTGGGCGGCGACCTCTCCGTAGACCGTCTCCTCCTTGCCTATTCCAATGGCATATTCCCTTGGTATGCTTTCCGTGAAAAACAGATACAATGGTGGTGTCCCCTGAAACGGTTTGTGATTTTCCCTAACGAGATTCACATTTCTCACTCCATGCGTACTTTTATGAACAAAGAACAATATGGAGTCAGTTTTAACCAGGCATTCCATGAAGTGATTCAAACCTGCGGCAATCTGCGGATGGAAGAAACGGGAGCATGGTTGGGCAAAGATATCATGAAAGCCTACATCCGCCTGCATGAGCAAGGTTTCGCGACCAGCGTGGAAGTATGGGAAGAATCTTGTCTGGTCGGCGGACTCTATGGAGTCACTTTGGGAAAGTGTTTTTTCGGCGAAAGCATGTTTTCTCTAGTCCCCAATGCATCGAAACTGGCGCTTATCTATCTGGCACAAACATTTCAGGAGTTGGGAGGAACCTTGATTGATTGTCAGTTTGAAACCCCACACTTAAAGTCAATGGGTGGAAGGTATATAGACTATGAGGAGTATATGAGGTATGTGCAGGAACCTCTTGAATCTCTGTAAAGTCTTTGTTTACCGATTTTGATTATCAAATCATCAGTCAAAAATAAAATATAGGATACAAAGCTGAGATTATCAAATATATTTGCTAGCTTTGTTTTCGACATTACAAACAGAGCTATTTACCCAACTCAAAAACAAACATGAAAAAGATATTCTACTGTTTTTTACTACTTACCTTCTTTGTCTTGTCTTGCTCCAAAGAAGAGGCCGATATGGATGGTAGCCAAAATAAAGAAACAGAAAATAAAGAGATCAAAATTATATTAGAAGCAGAAACAAGTTCTCAAAACATATTTGCTCCTATTGTATTCTACCAATCTTTTGATTTTGGTAAAGATGCACCTTGTCTAAGCGAAGTGTATGATTCCATAGTGTGGAAATCATCTCATTCCCCAAATAGCTTTAAAGTATTCAGTCATTCAAATTATGCCAGATATGTGGAAACAACATTTTTCAAATGGGCACATGTTTATTATTCACCCGGCACATACAAGACTTATCTGCTAGGTTACAAAAACAATGAAATAATCTATAGTAGTGATACAATATCCATTGATATCACAAATAAAAAAGATTTCCTTGCTTTCAATTGGAAAGACGTAACCGACTCCGATTTTACCACAGGCTATGCAAATAATCTGGACGGATATTATCTGAGTACGCAAACCCATATCCATCAAGGTGTCCCATCTGTTATGCTGTATGCCAAAAATGAGAAATATGAAAAAGGGGGATCTATGAAAAGCAAACAAATACTGTATAACTACATAAATTCATTTTTCTCACTCCCTAATTATACCGCAACCTCAGACGAGTCTTTGAGAAAAGAATTCAGCACTATATTTTCATTTCAAGAGGAGAATGCCATTCCACTAAACATTTGGCTTACCCCCAAAGCTAAAATTGTACTCCTCAGAAAAGATTTCAAGGGACTAGAGAGCGAATACAAAATTTATGCCGAACCAGGAGATTTGATTTAACCTGCAAAACACAATTGTTTAACTAATGAAACATCAACTCTGTATATAGCTACATTCAACGAATAGCACTACCAATCCAAACTATTTGGCTATTTTGACGGATCTTAAATAAGATTTGTTACAGAGTTTTATACCCTTATTATTAATCCACACAGATTGTGCACCATCCCTAAACCGATAAGTGCATAAGCATGGTTATACATTAAGTTAAACAATGAATTATACATATAAACAAATATGGCTCATCAACCTTCCTGTAATGATGAGCGTTTTAATGGAGCAATTAATCAACATTACCGATGCCGTCTTTCTGGGCCATGTCGGTGAAGTGGAACTTGGCGCATCTGCCTTGGCAGGAATATATTATCTGGCAACTTATATGCTAGGCTTCGGTTTCAGCATAGGACTACAAGTCATGATTGCCCGCAGGAATGGAGAACAGAACTATGCAGAAACAGGACGTACCTTCTTTCAAGGACTATTTTTCCTTTCCGGACTAGCACTCTCTTTATGTTTGTTGATACAGGGCCTTTCCCCCTTCCTCTTGAAACAATTAATTACCTCACCGGAAATCTATCAGGCTGTAACGGACTATCTGGACTGGCGCAGTTTCGGACTTTTATTTTCATTTCCCTTTCTGGCACTCCGGGCTTTCTTTGTGGGAATAATAAAGACCAGGTCCTTATCTTGGGCCGCAATAGCAGCCGTACTTATCAACATCCCTTTCAATTACCTGTTAATATTTACCTTAAAATTTGGGATAGCAGGATCGGCAATAGCCTCAACGCTAGCAGAAATGGGATCGTTAATCATTCTCCTTATCCATATGTGGAGAAAGATTGATAAAAACAAGTATGGACTGCAACCGATATTTGATGGAAAGCTATTGAAAAGACTGTTTTACCTGTCCGTATGGAGCATGCTGCATTCTTTTATCAGTATGGCGCCGTGGTTCCTGTTCTTCATCGCCATCGAACATTTAGGAAAGATGGAACTGGCCGTTTCCAACATAACCCGCAGCGTTTCCACCCTCTTTTTTGTGATTGTCAGTTCTTTAGGAGCCACCAACGGTTCCTTGGTAAGCAATCTTTTAGGAGCCGGACAACAAAAAGGTGTTTTTCCTATCTGCCACAAAATCATCAAAATGGGATATGCCATCGGTTTTCCGCTGGTAGGAGTCGCATTGTTTTGTGATTATTGGATTATCGGATTTTACACCAACAACGAAACACTGGTGCAACACACTGTCCCCCCTTTCATCGTCATGCTGTTCAATTATATATTCGCAGTACCCGGATATGTCTACATCAGTGCCGTCACCGGAACCGGAAAGACAAAAATTGCCTTTATCTTCCAAGTGGTTACCATTATGGTATATCTTCTTTATCTTTACTGGCTGAGCCACTGTGTACATGCACCTTTAGCGGTATATATGACAACCGAATATCTGTTTGTCATCATGTTGGGAATACAATCTGTCATTTACTTGAAAAGGAAACATTACTAAGTTCCTTGTTACCCCCTTTCTCCCGATTCATTCCGGCAATAAATAGTTATTTATAACTATCTTCAGTTTGAAAGCTTTTCTCTACTTTTGCAAACCAACTATAAAAGACAGCGTATGAATATTTTCGACATTGCCAAACAGAATCAGGAAAAAGCCTGGCAAGTTATCAAAAACACGAACATCATCCAGATATGGGAAGATGCCGGTGCAAAAATTAATCTGGTAGGTTCACTCAGAACAGGGCTGCTGATGAAACATAGGGACATTGATTTCCATATTTATTCATCACCCTTAAACCTGACGGACAGCTTTCAGGCAATGGCCAGACTAGCTGAGAATCCGTCCATCAAAAGAATAGAATGCGCTAATCTGCTGCATACTGCCGAAGCCTGTATCGAATGGCATGCATGGTATCAAAATGAAGAAAATGAACTTTGGCAGATGGATATGATTCACATCCGGGAAGGTTCACGTTATGACGGTTATTTTGAAAAGGTAGCCCAACGCATTTCGGAAATTATGACCGATGAAATACGGGAAACTATTCTAAGATTAAAATATGAAACACCGGAAACCGAGAAAATCATCGGAGTGGAGTATTATCAGGCAGTCATCCGGGATGGGGTGCGGGATTATAGCGGATTTAAGGAATGGAGAAAGCAGCATCCTATTACAGGAGTAGTAGAATGGATGCCTTGACCCGATGAAATCGGGCATCAGCTTAACAGCCCCGACTCCTGTCCTAGGCGTATTGCCTCCAAAGAGTTTTGTACTCCCAGCTTACGCAACAGATTTTGCCGGTGAATATGGACAGTATGAATACTGATACATAATTTATCGGCAATTTCTTTGCTTAAGAATCCTCGTTGGATGAGGCGTAATATCTCCATTTCACGTCCGGTAAGACCGAAAGCCGGATTCATTATCATCACACCGGGTGAAAACATTTCTCCATTTCTCAGATTCAGCACAGTACATTCCACCTGTTCTGATTCTTTTTGGCCGGGAGCCATACTCATATTCCCTATAATGAGCCATGCTTTTCCGTCATGGCTCTGTTCCAAAACTTGATGCCTGCTTGTTACACGCACATAGTTGCCACGAGCATTGAGTATACGGAAACTATACACATTACAATAGTCATTCCGATGTTCAAAAGGCTGGTTATAAATGAACTTCCCCAGCCTGACTTGCAAGTCTTCCAATTGGGAGCGATCATGCGGATGAATACGTGACTCCAGATAATCACCCTGTTTTTCCAATGTTTCTATCTTGTGCCTGTCATACCCCAACCAATCGACAAAACCCGTAGAAGCATACGCATAACATCCTTTATATACATCCACCACGAAAGAACAGCCGCCATTGATTCTGGACAACTTCTGGAGCATGGATTTATCCCGTTCCCATACCGCATAATCCATGTTTTTGCAAGACAAATGTTGCTTTGCCCACAATTCCTCACGGGTGACATTTGTTACACTCATATTCTTACTCTTTATCAAAGTGGTACTTCAAGAAGATAGATCTTATCAGCCTACTCACTTACTTTTTTCAAAGTAAAACAGTCTATATCTGGAGCCCAGCAAAATGAGCTTCCCATACGTATCTTATTATTCCCTGCTTTCAAATGCACCGGAACAGTAATCGAAGCTATCTTTTGAGTCTCATCCGCCGACAGCGAATCAAGAAGAATCCTTTTTTCATTATTCACACAGACTTCCAGCTTACGGTCTGCTTTAGGCACATAGCGGATAGTCATTTCATATTCACCGCCCTGCTCGCTGTACACCTCTTTCCATTCTGCAAAATTCTCTTTCCGCCCTCCCAGATAACTTACCTTCATGCCTCCGGATGCTTCATGTAACGGAGCATATACGATGCTTTTCGGAGTCTTTCCCAAATCATTGAAACAAGGCAGATAAGCCCATTCCGCTTCATAAACAGTCGCTTCCAATCTCTTCTCGGACTCCATACGTAAAATCAGCACACTATGGGGAGGTAATTCTCGATTCAGAACACCCCCTTTTATCTCCGGCAAATCCTGGTGTTTCACCAGATCGCGTGCCTTAACCTTTCCTCCTAATTCCAAAATATTCATCGGAACTGTAAAGCTACAAATCGTATCCGAAGGATTGTATAAAGCAACCGCACGTACATTACCACGCTTTCGTTCTATATCCTTCACCAACACATACCCTTCATTTTCATGCTGAACTACGTATGCCTGCAATCCTAAAGGGTCTTGGTTCAAAGCTATCAGTTCTTTATTTTTCAACAGTTTTAATGACGTCTCCGGAATGGTTGTCAGATCACATCCTATCAACAAAGGTGAACTCATGATACACCACATTCCAAAATGTACCTCTTCCTCTTCAGGTTTTAGCCCTCGACCTATCTCCAACATATCCATATCATTATAATGACCTTCTCCCGCATAGGCAGACAGATAAAGATTTTTATCGATGATATATTTTACTGATCCCCACTCCGGGCGGATATCCGCACTGATTCGCCATGAACGAGCAAGGTTTCTAGCCCAAGTACCTGGGAAAGCCCATCGACAGATATTAATAGAAACATGTCCGCAACCCAGATTATCTATAGCCTGGCGTATTTCGGTATATCGTTTTTCTTCTTCCAGATTCAATTCCTGACCGGCTCCGCAATAATCAATCTTGATAAAATCAAATCCCCACTCTTTAAAATACAACGTGGCATCCTGAAATTCATGTCCATACAAACCGGAACCTATGCCGTTCATATCTTTATCCCAGATGGAACCGCAAGTATTGCTTCCCGCATCCGAATAAATACCGGCTTTCAATCCTAAAGAATGAATATGATCCGCCACTCCCTTCAATCCGTTCGGGAAACGCTCGGGATGTGTTTGCATCACTCCTTTTTCATCCCGCCATCCAAAAAAACCGTCATCTACATTCACATAGGAATAGCCCACTTCTTTCAGTCCTTTTTGCACCATAGCATCCGCTTGCCTTATTATTAAGGTGTCATTGATATGAACCCGATAGGTATTCCATGAGCTCCACCCCATAATAGGAGATTCAAAAACAGTCGTATTTTGGGCGAATACGCCGGAACATAGACCGAAAGCTAAAGTCAAAAACAAATTTCTCATATTCATTAATTCTCATTTTTTACTTAAAGAAATCATCAAGAAGGTATATCTTATGATCCTAATGGTTAACAGGAAAATAAAATCAGTTTTATCATGTAGGGAGCAAAGATAACGAAAAACTCTTACCTCCCTATATACTTTCACAAAAAATATTCGGCTGGTAGGATGTTAGCATTATAATCCGAGAATAGAATTTGACCCATAAAATAGGGTGTCCCGATTTCGTCCCGGCGGATTTGCTAAAAATGAGATAAGCCACTGAAGTTCAGTGGCTTATCCTTTACAATGTCGGAATGAGGCGACTCGAACGCCCGACCCCTACGTCCCGAACGTAGTGCGCTACCAACTGCGCTACATTCCGTTTCTGTTTTGCGAGTGCAAAGGTAAAGCATTTTTTTGAAATCAAAAAGAATTTCATAGAAAATTTGCAAAAAATTTGTAGAATCAAAAAATATGCCTACCTTTGCAACCGCAAACAAGAAACAATAGTTTCTGAGAGGTGTTCTATTACAAAGTGAAAAGCTCTACCGATAACCATTTTGGTGCCATAGCTCAGTTGGTAGAGCAAAGGACTGAAAATCCTTGTGTCCCCGGTTCGATTCCTGGTGGCACCACCAAAGTAAGTTTTTCACTTTAAAGCAGTTACAGTAAAATGTAACTGCTTTTTTTATGCTTTAAGCCCTCGTTTACGCCCTGCGATTAGGAAAAATATTTTCAGAGTATACAAATAAAGATGTGACTCGTGTCAAACCGGCACTTTGGTATAATGAAATTGAAGAGTTTGGATATGATACATTCACCACTGTTGCAAATTCCATTGAGAATCATTACGAACGGATATTAAACTACTTTGTAAACAGAAGAACAAATGCTGCTGCGGAAGCTTTTAATGCAAAAATTAAAGCATTTAGGGCTTCATTTCGTGGAGTAGTAGATAAGAGGTTCTTTTTGTATAGATTAGCAAAAGTTAATCCCCCCAAGAATTACAACTGAACCAGAAAAATTAGTATCACTCCACAAACCTAATTTACAAAACATTTCAATCGTTTGATTGATATATTTCATCATGTTCGATAAATTTTTCCCTGCATCTTCAAGCTCTCGTCTGATTTCTGCTAATCTCGAATTTAATTCGCTCATAATAGCCATATATATTTCACTATTAATTTCTCCCAAACCGAACTTTGACTGTATTAATTCGATTTTCACACTCTGTTTTCCGTTTTAAAAGGACTTTCTTTATTTCACCTTTACTTTGTATTTTTCAAAAACCTTTCTTAAAACGATTGATATACTTCTGATGCAGTTTCTCTGTACTATGCTATGATTACCTTTACACCCTTTCTTATTACATTTATAATAATCCCGTCCACGTGCTTTCACTGTGTATCCAGTTAAATAGCCGCCACAGTCTGAACAGATGATATGCCTTTTCAATGGAAATGGTTCAGTAATTTCTTTGTGTTCATATCCTGCATTCGATATACCATTCACTTTATTAAACATAGCCTCATCAATTAATATCTCTTGATTACCTTTTATAACTTCATCCCCCAACAAACTATGTTGTATATACCCACAATAAAACGGATTATGAAGAATTTTGGATAACCCCAACCCCTTTAACCGCTGAACTTTTTCTATATCTCCAATCCCCTCTGTTGCTTTCCAAATAAAAGCATCACGCAATATTTTGCCCGTTTCATTTACTGTAAGAATATGGTCTTTGTCAATCTTTACCTTATCATACCCTAATGGTGGTTTGGAATACCAGTTACCTTTTCTTTGACAATCAGTCATACTAACAACAGCTTTATCTCTTCTCAAACTATTTCCAAATTGGTTAAAAAGAAAAATCATGTTTTCCATGAATGTGCCAGCTGCACTATCTGGGTCAATTGCTTGCGTTGCTGAAACAACATAAATACCTTTTGCTTTTAAATACGCTTTTGTCATTATGCCCTCTGGACCTGTACGAATAAAACGGTCATAAGAAGCAACTAATATTACATTAATTTCCTTATCTTTAGCCACTTTTTCAATCATATTATGATATAGTTTCCCCTCAGTCTGTGCGCTCTCATTAGTATCCCCAAAATATTCTTTTATGCGGATACCTTTACTAGCAGCATATTCATCACAAATTCTTTTTTGCGACTCTAAACTACCGTTGTTGTCCGCTTGTTTCCCCGTTGAGACTCGTGTCCAGACAGCAGCAACTTTATGCTCCAATTTGGAATACTCTACTACTTTCTCTTTACTTTTTTTTCTTACTCATAAATCATCAAATTAAAGATTAAACGTAATAACACCTAATGTATAGAAGAATTCCAGTATCTTTTTTTGTTCTTCTTTATCTAAAACACCTATTGTTTGAAATGTCTTATCATAAACTGTC
Organism: uncultured Phocaeicola sp.; assembly: GCA_958434805.1. The sequence continues at coordinate 18,761 of CAUBDX010000002.1, read as the reverse complement.
AATTCATCCTCGTTAAACATTTGTTATAAAGGATTATTTGTCACGCCCTAATGCCCATAAGCTTCTATCATTTCATTACGAATAGCACTGACTATCTTGTAATTGGTTATAGAACTGGACGGATTTACCATGACTCCACAGAAGACCTGATAGAGTATGTTGCCGTTAAGATGTGCCACCAGCTGCCTGTCGGAAAAGCCAATGTAGGTTCAATGCCATAAGAGCAATCCTAGCAAAAAGACTGAAAATGTTCTTCTAACCTAGACTCTACTCTGACAGACCCGCTTCTTTTGCTATACGCTCAAACGGAAACACAGAATGAACCTTGTCAAGTTTACTCTCATCAAAAATCTTGCGATATTTTGAAAAAAAAATCAAATTCTGTAAAGCCCAAAGTAAGGTAGATCTCGAAAATATTTCGTATTTTAACCATATCTTAGTTTGAATATTTCCCTCGCTTTGGCAGCCAAACCTTATTTGCGGGGAAGATCTAAACATACACAAAAGCCAACTAATTCGCAATAATTCAAGTATAAATTAGTTGATTTATTTTATATATATGCTGCAATGGTTTTTCATATCCTTCAAATAAAAAATATCTCTTCCTTCTCACTATAAGAAGAGAATGAATCATAAATATTACATTATGACGCATCCTCAAAATCGTTCATCTACCCAATCTCATAAATTAACGATTCTATTTCACATATATAGAGTAAAAGTCAGATAAAATCTGTGATTCTTAATTTATAATCAATGGGAATTGTTTTATCTAGTTGGTCCAACAATTCTTTTCTAAAGAAAGGAATATTATGAGCTTTTTCTATAAATGACAAAGGTGAACTATAAACTATGTTTAATAAGGTATCTGCCTTTTCTTTTGAATAGTTTTTCTCCACCAATCGCAATAATTCCATTTCTTCGGCTCCATCACGCCAACGCTCTAATCTGGCAGAGGCTATAGGACCTTTACATCCCAAGATATCACCAGGATAAATGAGTATACCATCACCATGTGGCATATCAGTGATATAAGTAAATGGATTTCGTTTGTGATAAATATTACAGTTCCAATAGAGAAAACCTTGGCTACCGTTTTTCCAAGTACGCCACATGATAGCTCTTTGCTGTATCCCCTTCATCTGTAATAAAAAGTTTGGTTCATTTCCACCTGGTTGCCAACAAACATAACTCCACCAGTCTATACCTTCAGGCACTTTATAGCGTATATGTTGCACTTCTTCTTCATTGCCTTTACAAGGAGCTAAACTTATAGTAGCAACATGAATATGATGTTTCAAATAGTCAAACACTGCATACAAATCTCCTTTACGTGGACCGTTTCGGGGACCACAAAAGAATGTGGTTAAAATCCGAGCATCTGAAGCATATTTCCGAATAATATTGACTTTTCGTTTGATTTGCTCATAATCCTCCATATAGGCAGGTTCATCCCAAATATAGAAAAGTGATTCTTTTAATTTTCCTTTCTTTTGGATATTACATAATAAAGACGCAAGTTCATTCTCCGACAATGTAAAAAACGGAAGCATGTAACAACTATATCTTCTATCATTTAATAATCGGATGCTTCGTTTGTCATTCCATGCCCAAGGTGAGAACGAATGTTCGTATTGCCAACGTTCCGGAGTAATCTGTGTACCAAATACAGGAGTCATTCTATAGCTTAATACAAAGTCTACCCATCGTTGCCGTTCTTTATCGGCTTCTTTATCATTAAGACATTCAGTCATACAACGATTCTCAACTCCAACAGTGATAGGGATAGATGACTTTAAAGGAATGGTAGTATGATGTACGTTATAATCCAGCTGTATCGTAAAATGTTTACTTCCTTCTATCTTTATCGTCTGATGATACTTTCCGACTGGAACCCTTGACGGACACTGTACAGTAATCCATACAGCAGTCAATGTATCCGTACATTTCAACTGATTTTTAAAAGGGACTAACGCGTCATAATAACCATTCATTTTTTTAAGTTCTCTAGCCGATATTTGAATACCTTTCAAATATCGGTCGAAAGTGAAACGATATTCCTCATTAACTTTGCTAGGAAAGACTAATTGAATATGTTCTACTTCACCTCTAGCCATTTCCAAGTGAACCTTTGAGGTTTGAGCGTAATTTCTGTATACTTGTGGGGATTCTACAGAAGGAATTATCCAAATATTTGCTTTTGGATAACTGGCACATATAGACAGGAATCCAACCCATAGTTGAATAAGCGTTAAAAAATACTTCATATTTATTTCAGATTAAATGTAGTCACTACAGCCGCATGGTCAGAGGGGTAGCGAACAGGATGTTTGTCTATCATCTCCGATTGGATAGCTTTGATATCCTTCCCTTTATAATAAATAAAATCTATACGGTATTGCAATTCATTCTTCGCCATAGTAGACCATGTAAGACATGGATATTTTTTCACGTCAGGATGAATCTCACGATAAGAGTCAATAAAATGAGCTTTTTCCATCAACTTGCTGGTGGGCCATTCTATAACATACCCGTTGTGTCCATTCATGTTTTTTGTATCATCTTTCCAATCCAGATGCGAATCACTGTTAAAATCACCGGAAACTATGAGAGGTGTTTCCATGGTATTCCATTGGGATGGAAAAGCTTTCAAGATACTTTGCAATTGTGCAGCTCTCCTACTCCACTCCCCCGCTATGATATTTTCTATGGATTCACAGGCGTTTATTTGGTCATTAGTGATAGGACGATAATCCAGCCAAAGGTTAATGTAATTTATTTGTTGTGACGGACTAATTTGCAATGTCGCCGCACTGCAATTGAAGGAATCATACAAATCATAGGTATCTGTGATAGGATACCGGCTCATGATGGATAAATTGGAACTACGTAAATAGAAATAGTAGCCTAATGCATCTGCAATAATAGCACCTGAACCGTAGGTTTCTACCATACCGATCACATCTGGATTTTCTGCTTTTATAACCTCTACGACCCTATTCACTCCTACCTCTTGCCCCAATTCATGACCACCATGAAAGATATTGAAAGCCATCACCTTCAGTTGTGACAAACGTTGGGTGTCCGTAACTGAAATTTTGGGTAGTTCCACATGGCTTATAAATGTAAATTCTTTGATATAACCATTGAATGCATTCCACTGACCATCATCTACAGAGCCTATTCTAAGTGTATTGTTGGTGGCTAAATTGACATTTCCGTTGGTACAGTAAATAGCCACATTCAACTGATCGTAATACATGCGCATCTCCTGTTTACCGGCATCATGTGTCACTGTCAAGGTATGCCACTTATCATCATTTATGGGTTGGCGCAAGGCAGTAGGTCTATATTCCCATGGAGTGTTTTTCCCATCGCAAAAGTGCACTATCCATGATCCGTTGTCTTGGGTGCCTATCCAAATGCCTGCTTCGTTTGGTATATTGTTCTTTTTATTGGTAATCAAGGCTTTTTCACCTAATTCACGGGCATGACTACGCACCTTTATAGAAAAGGTAAAAGAACCGCTCATGCTTACGGAATCTATTTCAGATACTTTTATTCCATGGCGCTCAAAGGCATTTTCACTTAAATCAAGTATTTCTCCGGGTTGTACAAAATATCTTATCTCTTTGGCCGTCAAAAAAGCAGGCAGGAAGAGCAGTATAAATAATAGTTGCTTTTTCATACTGAATTTATTGTTTATTCAAAATATTGTTTTATTGATGTTGCTTTATCCCAATATTATGGCTGTTGATATAATTTTTATCTATCCAACGAGTAAGAAAATAATCCATAGACCGAACAAAACGATTGTAGTTTTTACGCTTGTTGTCTGTCCATCCTGTTTCGGCATGGGCCGCCCAATATGGATATATCATTCTATACATATCCTCCACTTGTGGTATCCATTCTCCCCACATCTGACACCCTATACCTATAATCTGTTTTTGTTCCTGCATGGTAAGCCCTTCGGGTATTGGATTGAACGCATATGCTTTTTCCAAAGGGATAGGTTCGAAATCATATTCCAACCCAGGCGTTATACGGTCATGGTTAAAGTTCAGATAAGTATATTTAAAATAACTGTTAACTATCTTATAACCTCGTTTGGCTGCCTTCCGTAAAAGGTCATGATTGCCAGTCCAGAACTGTACCACCGCGTCCTCTGAAAGCTGGTTTCCTGCTTCAATTGTAACTTCACTTTGGTATCCATGCAATTTGTCACCAGTTATATCATTCCAACCCATCATTATTCTTCCTTTCGATTTCAGATAAGAGGCTATATGGTTAGTGAACCACATCTGAAGTTCGGCAGCTGAGTTTATCCCTTTTTCTTTCATGAATGTTCGTACCTCGGATGAGTTATTCCATTGCTCTTGTCGCACTTCATCGCCACCAATGTGAATGATTCTCGAAGGAAACAGTTCCATCACTTCATCGAGTACATCCTTCAAAAAAGTACGTGTGCGTGGATCGGCTACATTGAAGGCACTGTTTTTGACTCCAAAGGTACAAGGCACTTTGATTTTTTCATCTGTACTGCCTAACCAAGGATACGCGGCAATGGCGGCTGAAGCATGTCCCGGCATCTCTATTTCAGGAACAACTGTAATGTGAAGATTCCGGGCATAGGAAACAATTTCTTTTATTTCACGCTGTGTATAGTATCCATCGAACGGCTTACCATCGAACACTTTGCTTTCATACCAGTTGAGCTGAGTAGAATCTCTATGCGCGCCTATTTCTGTGAGCAGCGGATATTTCTTTATTTCTATACGCCATCCCTGGTCTTCGGTAAGATGCCAATGGAAAGTGTTCATTTTTAAAATAGCCATTTCATCCAACAATTGTTTTACCTCTTTCATGCCCTTAAAGGCTCTTCCATCATCAAGCATGAATGAGCGCCATTTAAAAGCCGGAGCATCATCAATGACTACATAAGGTATTCTTATTTGTCCTTGATGAGTGGTAATAAGCTGACGGAAAGTCTGCAGACCATAAAACACACCTTGAGGTGTGGAACCTTCAATACGGATACCTTGTTCGTTTACAGTAAGACGATATCCTTCAGGATGGGGAATCCACTTAGATAAAGTCAATTGCATATTTCCCTGCTTGGTGTGTTGTACGATGAGTCCATGTTCCTCTAACAACAGTTGTTTTAAGTAATCGGCTTCATTTTTCAAGGCATTGGGATAAACAAGCTGACAGGACATAAAAGGATAATGTCCCGGATGAACCTTTACCTCATTGGGATAAGGAAGTATTTCTAAAGGTGCAGTTTGCGCTACAAGCATACCTGCCAAGTATAAATATATTATTGATAATAAAAATCGTTTCATATTCGAACTATTTGTTTATATTGAATGTCCAATTTCCACCTTCTTTCATAGTGATAAAGATACTTTCATCCTTATCTTGATGAATGCATTTGACTATGCTGCTTTTATGTGATATGTCTTTCCCGTTTTTCCAAATTAGCTTGTTATTCAACGTGATGCTTTTGCATTGGAAAGGCAGGCAGATGGTAGCACGTGGACCTTGTGGTGAATTTACCTGAAGTTGAAACGTCCTTTCATCATCTTTAAAGGAAACTTTAATGTTTCCTTTAACTGTGGGAACTAAAATTTCAGCCTCTTTCACTCCTGTAGGTTGCGGAGCTATACGATAAGCCTTATATCCGGCTTCCGTAGGAGTTATACCGCACACATATTGCGACAGGATAGTAAGACCGCCGCCACTCCAGGCATGATTGGTAGTACCACCGGGGAATCCATTAGGACCAATCCCCCATCCTTCATAAAGGGTCGTGTGTTCAGAATCGTTCACCATTTCAGCAAAACGCCGTTTCATACGCTCCATCCCATAATAATTTTCCCCCATTCTAAAAAGAGCTTCTATGACATACTTTTCCATATAAGGACTGGCATGTTCATTCTGCTTCAATACTTTAATCAATGCAGGATATTTTTCTTTATCTGCTAAGCCAGACACGATGGCTAAAGCTTGTACCCGGTCATCTGTCTTTAGCCTATAATCAGGATGACGGTAAGCTTTTCCATTCCAAAATGCGGCGTTAAATGCCTTTTTCAGTGCTTTCATCTCTTGGAGTATAGCATCTGCTTCTGCATTCATTCCCAAAGCGGTAGCCATGTGTTGCTGCCCTTTTAGAGCAATATAGTACCAAGCATTAAAGAGCGCTTTGATATCAATATTTTTTCCCCAATCACCCCAAGTCCATTCTCCGGCTCTGAAGGTGATGGTACCATCGTTATTCTTCTGCCAAATATCCAAGTATTTTTGTATTTTGGGATATAGATCTCTAATGGTTTTAAGGTCTCCTGTATTCAAATAATAATTCCAAAAACCAAAGTAACCGATAGACGCCAACATTTGACCGGGAAGTTCAGTGTGATAGTTGGACGAAGGGATAGGAGCGAAGATTTCTCCTGTAGGACGCTGCCACCCCATGAGTTCATACATCCCTTTTTTCATGAGCAGATGGCTGCTCACCGACAATGCATAGAAGGCTTCTCCTGATTCGTTCACTTCATCACCCCACCATTGAGCCCGCTCTCTGTCAGGACAATCCATATAAGTATCACGCATGGTAATATAAAGTGTGCGTTGTGATTTCTCCCACATTTTATTCAAGAAAGGATCGTTACAGCGAAAGTATCCTTCGAATTCTGTGTTATATCCTGTCTCTCTGAACTGTACTTTGGTAAGGTTTATTCCTTTGGGATAAATGTAATATACTTTCTCACCGTTCATCCAACCTTTATTTTCATACGACTGCTTTCCTTTTTTGGTCAGATATTCTGCTCTGACATTATATGCGCTTCCTCCTTGATAGTGGCTTGTAAATATAGTAACGACTGAATGGGCTTTCTCTGCTTCCAACTCCATGTAAGGCATAATTTGAGCATTGTAAGGAAGCTGACAAACTAAAGTATCATTTATTGTACCGCTGTGAACAGTTTGTGAGACGTAATTCTTCAAACCAAAATCTTTCCAAAGCGGAATGATACGATGATGCAGTTTATTCCATGGTGCATCGCCTTCCTTTCCAACCACACGTGCTTTGGCCCAATATTGGCATGCTGCGTTTTCACCTTTTTCCCAATTGTCCATAGCGAGTTCTGCATTAAATCCGATACTTGATTCAGGTAAACGGAAATTAGGATACGGCGCCAATGGGGTATAATAAGCAGGGTGCATGGCGGCTTTCCACGAGTCATCACTCTGCAAGGTGAGCTCAGCAGTTTGGCAATCGAACAAGAAAGCGCCTTGACCACTGGGATTATATGAAAATCCTTCTTTGCCAAAATACCATACTAACGCAGATATAAGATTATGTCCTTGCTTGAGGTGTGGGGCTATATCCACTTCATCATAATAGGTGTCATTGGGATTAGGACCACGTTTTACGGCACCTTCCAAGACAACCAGTTTGCCGTTAATCCAAAGCCAATATTTGCTGTCTGCTGCAATACGAGTTAAAGCTTTGGCAGGAACAGCATTTATATTAAATTCCTTTTGAAAGCATATCCAAGAATTTGTCGCATTTTGATTCTCAAAAGCAGTAATCCATTGTGGAACAGACACCGCAGACAACTGTAGGGAAACAACACATAGGATGACTAGAGTTAAGAAATATTTTTTCATGATATAGAAATGAGCTATACGGTTTATAGAAGACATGAACTATCTATCTTCTATTTATTATTCTATTTTTTATTATAGGGCTAGGGAGCTATCCCCAGCCTATAATTGTGTAATTACCAAAATTTAGTTTGGCTAAGGTTTTCATTTAGTATAAGCTGTTGCTTTGGTATCGGAAAATAATAATATTTAGGTTCTTCAAATTTACGTGTGTTCGAATTTACTTCAGTAGACGACATGATGTAACCATGATCTTTTTCTGACAGACAAATCGCAGTTTGGGCTCCTGAACTTTCTTTCATATAATAGAATACATAATTGTTTCGTTCCGATTCAGGTATTGTATTAGCTGCTTCACTTTCAAAAATACCTACATCAGGAATTCCGTCACCTGTAAAGTCGTGTAGTCCAAATTGGTCAATATATACACCTTGCTGAATCTCTTCAAATAATCTCCCTGATTTCCATCGAAGCAAATCATCATATCTAAAGCATTCGCAAGCAAATTCAATTCTTCGCTCACGACGAATTTCGAGAATAACTTCCTTTTGGGAACCTGTTACATTAGGATATTGTTTTTCCAAATTTGCATTCAAGTTCAAAGAAGCTAATAATATGGCAGGCATACCCACTCTATCTCTTACTACATTGATGGTTGCATCCAAATCCGCCTGCTTCAAAATACCCAACTCCGCTTTAGCTTCAGCGTAAATATATAAAATTTCAGCATAACGCATTACCGGGATGTCATTGTAAGAACGAAACCAATCCATTTGGTCAGCTGTTTGAGCTACAAATTTAGTTTGAGGATATCCTCCTAAGTATAAGTTAGGAACAAAAGGCCTGTTTTCTCCCGGACGAATATATCCTGGATACATAAAAGTTTGTTTATAACGGGGATCCCGATTCTTGAACGTCTCGGGCATAGACATCTTATCATAATCAGGAACTGAGGTGAATGGAATAGCTTTACCATTTTTGATGTATTCATAATTTTCCATTAAGCTACGGCTTAAACTGCTCACATAACTGAAAACTCTTCTTGCTGCATCATGTTTAATGTTTTGCTTGTCATCAAAATCCTTAAACAAGAGAATTTCCGGACTATCTCCTAAATTATTACTTATGAACAGATTTTCATAAGCATTATCTATTCCTCCTCTTTTATCAATAGAAAACAAATGGGTTTCCATTATTTTTTCACAAGCGTTTATAGCTATCTTATAGAAATGTTCGGCACTGACCTGTAACCCCAATTCATCATGATATTTACGGAAAGAGGCTTCATGCAGCGCTATACGAGCCATCATGCCATAAGCATACCATTTATTGATGACACTTCTATTCTTCATATCTGCCGAGATATGGTTGACCGCAAATTCCAAATCTTTAAAGATAGAATCGACAACTAACTCACGACTGTCTTTCCCTTTGTAAAGAAGATCTGTACTCGTATCTTTAAGTGAAGTGGAATACCAGGGTACTTCATTGAAACGTTTTATCATCTCATAATACCACTGAGCACGCATCAAACGTGTAATTCCAATATAGTGATTGATGACCGTAGGTGATCCTTTTGTCTTATGGACATTCTCCAGAAGAATATTATACTTTCTCAAAGTACCCCAATTATCCCAACCTCCTACTGACTGTTCGGTGATTCCTCCATGCATCATGTTGACTATTTCTGTAGGTTCAGAATAGATAGAAGCATTGTCTGTCGCGTAATCGTGATAATAATAGATTAACTCATTATAGAAAGTATTAGTATAAAGTTCCAAATCTTTTTCGGAAGTAAAGTATGTTTTATCCGACAAATCGGTATCAGGATACCTTTCCAGAAAGGAATCATTACAACTGACCAGTAATAGTCCACATAAAATATATGCTATTTTTTTTATTTTCATAATTAGTATTTTTAGAATGATAAGTTTAATCCAAAGGTGAACAATCGTTGCATAGGATGGCTGGTTCCTAATATTTCAGGGTCATAATTCTTTGAAAGCTTGGTAAACTCAAAAATATTATCGCCTGTAAGATATAATCTTACTCGTTCTAATTTAGCTTTCATCGTAAACTTTTTAGGTAATGTATAACCGATAGTGATATTCTTTATGCGGAGATAGGCTGCATTTTGCAAATATCGCGTCTGATTAATTGCCAAGTCCTTTCCACCTTCTGCAATATAAGATTTTAATCTTGGGAAATAAGCATCAGTATTTTCTGGAGTCCAATGGTCTAAATTATTTTCAAGCACATTTCCCCAAGGAGCTCTATATATGCCAAAGAAATAATGACTTTCCGGATACCAATCCTTTTTGCCTACTCCTTGCAACAGAACACGGAAATCAAGTCCATTCCATTCGGCTGTAAAATCAGCACCATAATTATATCGTGACGCATTGTTACCAATTACTTTATAGTCACCAGGATCATTTACAGTCCAAGAACCATTGTTAATCTTTCCATTGTTATCCAAGTCCTTATATTTCAAATCTCCCGGTTCAATAGGACGGTCACCAGGATAGGAAGTTACATCCCATTGATCAGCATGGTTATCAATATCTGCTTGATCTTTGAAAAATCCTTCTGTCACTAATCCCCATATTTCTCCTATCTCACAGCCTTCATACCAATCGTCCAAATTACCAGTAGGATTATCAAACCGAGTAATAAAAGAACGATTGTCTGACAGGATAAATTTGACATTATAGCTAAAAGGCTTATTCCCCAAATTAAACAAGTCTCTCCATCCCAAGGATATTTCCCAACCTTCAGTTTTCATATCTGCCGCATTAATGCGTGGCTCTAAAGCTCCCAACACACTAGGAAGAGTCTTACCTTTCGTAAGCATATCTTTCGTATCTCTGCGATATATATCTCCCGAAAAGGTAAGCCGGTTATTAAAGAAATTCAAATCCAATCCTATGTTTTTGGTATATACTTTTTCCCAAGTCAACGAATTTGAAACTAGGCCACTGGGGGTAACGCCCATAGGTTTTATACCATTAATCAACAATTGTTGTTCGCTAGATCCCATACTTGCAATATATTCATAGTAGCTTACATCCTGATTGCCTAGAGCTCCATACGAAATTCTCAATTTCGCGTAATTCAACCAATTTTGGGTGGCATGCATAAATTTCTCTTGTGAAATAATCCAAGCAGCTGATATAGAAGGAAAGAAACCGAAACGATCATTTTTGGGGAAGCGAGAAGACCCATCATAACGTCCATTTGCTTCAAAAATATATTTATTGTTATAAATATAATTCAGACGGAAAAAACCACCACGCGTGGCCCATTCATAATTATCCTCGCGCACACGTGCACTTCCGGTAGCTAATTCTACGCTGGGTAATGATGAACTAATTAATTCTTCACGCTCACCTCGCATATATCGGTGTGAGTTATATTCTTGATTAAATCCAGCCAATGCACTTACCTGGTGTTTACCAAATGACTTAGTAAAGTCTATATAAGCATTTACACTAGTATAGTAATCTCTTTCCTTGGCAAGTTGAGCCATATCTACCCAACCTAAATATTCATCGGCAAGATTAGGCCCCTGTTTATAAGGTATGTTCATATCACTATCCCATTGTTCTGTTTCTCTATTTCCCAATCGGGCCGTTGCATCGGCTTTGATAGATAATACATTCTTAATCAAAGCCAGTGTCATAGTAAATTGCGATTGCAGACTGAGTTCCGTCGTTTGGGCTTCTCCTTCAGAAAGTGATCCAATCAATTCTGCTCCTTCTTTTGTCCATGACCCATCAGGATTCTTCACGGTCATTAAAGTATTGGTATCATTAATCCTATTAAATAACCATGAATAGAAGGAACTAGGTCGCTTGTATGTATAGTACAGAGCAGACGTATTATTGCCAAAAGTCAACCAATCGGCTACTTTGAAATCTACTTTTGAGCGGAAATTATAACGATCCATAATGTCCTTATTAATTTTTAAGAGCCCTCTTTCCTGCATATATTCCATACCTATATAATAAGAAGCCTTTTCGGAAGCGCCTGACAAACTTAAATTATGAGAGTGAGTTATACCTGTGTTATCATATATTTCCGAAAACCAGTCTGTATTCCCTAAATAGGTATAATATTCTGGATTACTGAAACTTGGAATCACATTAGGTAAGGTTGGGTCTTCTTTCATCTTTTCAATGTATTTTAAATCCTCGTCTGAATAAAGATCGTACCAAGGCTTACCCATAATTTTTTTATAGCTAGCCTGTATATAAGGATCTTTTACGATTTTAGGCATGCGCCCCAATTTACGCACTGTAATGGAGTTGTCAAAATCAACATTGATCTTTTCCCCTTTTTCTCCTTTTTTAGTAGTTACTAAAATAACCCCATAAGCGGCTTTTGCACCATAGATAGCCGCTGATGATGCATCCTTAAGAACAGATATACTTTCTATATCCGAGCTGTTCATTCGGCTAAAGAATGCAGTTTCGGTTGGAATACCATCAATCACAATTAAAGGAGAACCACCATTAATAGAAGTCTCACCTCGAATATTGAAGGTTGGAACAGAATTAGCTTGGCCATCACCAATACTTATATTAAGGTTAGGTACGATACCCTGTAACATCGTTCCTATGCTATTGGTTGCTCTATTGGCTAAAGTTTTTCCTCCTACACTTTCTACAGCACCACTCAAATTAACTTTTTTTTGTGTACCGTATCCCACGACTATCACTTCATCCAGCATCTCATTATCTGAAGTCATGGTGATATTGATGCGTGTACGGTTTCCCACAGTTATTTCTTGTTTTTTCATTCCGATATAAGTTACTTCCAGCACTGATTTATCGGTAATATCACCACTTAACGTATAATCACCGTCTATATTGGTGATAGTACCGTTTGAAGTACCTTTAAGCATGACGCTTACACCTATTAAAGGTTCACCATTCTCATCTAAGATACGTCCCGTTATTTTACGTGTTTGTTGCAAAATGGCAGGTTGGGGCTTGTTTGAAAGGACTATATGACTTCCTTCCATAGTATAATGTATTTCAGTATCATGAAAAAGTTCGTCCAAAACTTTAGATACAGGAGTGTCATCTGCTCTTACCGACACTTTTTGATGAGTATCGATATTCGAATTGATAATAAACAAGTAATCTGTTTGGTTTTCAATTTCATTTAAAACAGACTCAAGAGTAGCATTGTTCTTGGTGAATGTAATGCGTGCGTTTTGCGAGTGTATATTACCCGCAAACATACTGAAAATTGACACAAATACCAGAGTCAGGGTAATTTTCATAATCTTATAAATTCGATTTGTCCGTAATTTTTGGGGGTATAAAATTTCCCACAAAGAAATATTATTCATATCTTTGTTACACTTTAATGATTAATACAGTTATTAGAATTGTGTTAATAGTGAGTGCTGACATGCGGCCAAACTTGTCGGCACTCTTTTTTTCAATTGAAAGGAATGTGTTTTCTTAGTATTGTTTCATAGGCAAATTTATTTTATGTAAATAATATGGTTTTCTTCATCGCGTACAAACTGAAAATCCACATCTTTTTGTAGCACTCGTAAAGCATATCGCACACCATCAGAATGACGGAACTTACCTGTACAACGATAATTCATCACAGCTTTATTTTCTATACGGATTTCCACACCGTAGTATTTTTCAAATTTATGAATGATATAAGGGAAAGTTGCATCCTTGAAACTGATAATCCCCTCTCGCCAACGATAAGGATTATAATCTTCAATAGGAGCCACTTTTATTTCTCCATCTTTAAGATAAGCCATCTGGTTAGGTTTGAGTTGGCACTGATAATTGCCTGCGGTTATCTTTACAGCCCCTTCCATCAACGCTGTCGCAAAGGTACTGTCATCCGAATAAGATTCCACATTAAATTGGGTACCAAGCACTTCTACATTTCCTTTTGGAGTTTGTACAATAAAAGGTTTATGAATATTTTGAGCAACCTGAAAGTAGGCTTCACCGTCAAGTTTAATCCGGCGTTCTTTATCTGCGAAAACTGCAGGATATTCAATTTTAGTACGAGAATTCAGCCAAACTTTGGTTCCATCAGACAATTCCAAATTGATACGTTGACCAGCTGGAACACTGATTTTTTGAGCAGTGAGCCAATATTCTTGTCGCTCTTGGTTCTTGTAAAATAGTGTGATGACCAGAGTAATCGCTGCAACTGCTGCAATTTCTATAAATTTCCTAAATTTAAACTTCTTTTTTGAAGACTGTGAAACAGTTTCTTTTTTCGTGTCTTTACTCAGAAGCAATGTCATATCATACATCTTTCTTTCTTTAAAATAAGTACGACGGTTTTCAGTTGATGCTTCCATCCACTTACGAACTTTCATCTCTTCGTCCGTAGTAGCCTGACCTTCAAAAAAACGTATTAACAAATTTTTATCCATACTCTGTTATATTGTATAATAAAAGATAATATAAATTTATTTATCTTCTTACTATACATATAAGCAAGTGATGCTTTCATATCCCTAATGAAAAAAGGTGTTTTTTTTATTTTAAAAGGAAATAAATAAAAAAAGGTAGATAATCTTTTAGTTGTATCCGTAGTTCTCTTAAAGCTTTTGTGATATGAAATTCTACCGATTTATAGCTGATATTCAGCTTTTCGGCAATTTCTTTATGCGGAAGGTTCTGAATACGGCTCATTATAAAAATTTCTCGGGTACGTTCTGGCAGAAGATCCAAAGTGTCATTGACTATTTTTTGTGCTTCAGCCGCAAAAATTTCATAAGGTTCACAAGCTTCCAAGGTGGCAATACGGGTATTCAGTTCCCATTGGGCATGTTCGTACAATTGTTCAGATACTTCTTTAATAACTGTTTTGTGTTGAAGATAATTCAAACATTTATGTTTGATAACCGTAAGCACATATGCAGGTATATTAGACTCTTTATTAAGTTCGGTTCTATGTTCCCAATAGTAAATAAGGGAATCTATCACAATGTCTTCAGCTATAGTAGCATCACGGGTAAAGGTTTGTGCGAACCGGACGAAACGACCTTTGTATATTGTAAAAAGTTCATTGAATAATGATAAATCTGAAACTTGTTCCATTATATTATACTAGCCTGTTGGTGTGATAAAAAATATTTTATAAATTATACATAATATATGCAATATTCGCAAAAGTCCTTGACTTTTGCAAGTAAATAGAAACTAAATTACACGGTGATTTCTAAAATATATCACACATAAAGACATCAATTCAACATCTATAAACAAAGTATATACAAAGAATATCATTACCATGATGGAACGCAATCGTGACCGGCCTTTGATTTCGTCGAAAGAAACAAACCCATCTCATATGCTTTGGTTTCCGTCCTATTTACGAGGAATTCTTTATCGGTACGGCTACATTCGTTAATCATCGTCCAATAACGGTAAAAAGCGGGCTACCATGATCCAGAGTTAAAACTTCAGTATTTTCCTTTTTCATTTTATTTATGAACACGAAGATACGACAGACTGTTCAAGAAAAAGTTGATTATTGTAGATGTGCGCAGGTTAATGTGATTCAGAAGGTCAGATCTGTCTTCAGAGTAAAAAATATTCTGGTACGGAAGGGAAATTGGATGTGAAGGAGCCTATATATAAATATACACTTCCCCCAAGATATAAAACCCGCCCCCCTGCAACAGCCCTACTTGAACAAACTTGTTAGTCCCCTGTTCCAACCTCCGGAGGCTATGAATGTTTTTTCTTAACAAGTAACAGTCCGCTCTGATATAGAACCTAAACCCGAAAGATTATATATCTTACAAGTGTAACATATATAACGATGACACCTGAAGATCTATCATGTGTCACGGCATCTTCTATGATTCATAATCAAACCGATCAAGTATCATTCATCTATAGAAAAGAAAATTGCCTTCATCATTCATAAAAACAAATAATGAAGGCAATACACTAAATTATATACAATCAATCCCTAATCATTCAGCTACTACTTCAACTACACGACTGTTGAGTTGCTGTGTAGTAAATAGATTCAATCCTACATTCATCAAGAATTCTCCAGAGAAAACCTCACCATTGCCTGATAAAGAAGAATTGGCTCCGGGCATCAAGTTGATTTCTTTCACACGATACATTTTGTCTGCATCAAGCCCCTGCAAACGCACCGGCAATGTTTTTTCCGCATAACGGGGATGAATATCGAAAGCAAATACAACTGCTTTATCCTTATCTTTGCCCACATACATAGTAGAGGTATGATTACTGCCATAAGGAGATACCAAACGGTACATATCGCCTTCCAGAACGACCGGTTTCAAACGGTTATAATTCTGTACAGCAGTACGGCAATAAGTTTCATCATCCTTACTCATATCCGCTAATTTTATATCAAAACCGAGTTTGCACATCATAGCCACATCCGTACGGAATTTCACACTGCTATTCTTATTCCATGTGGTAACATGAGCGCACATTGTCTTGGCTGGGAACACCTGTGAAAATCCCCACTGAATAAATAAACGTTCAATAGGATCGGTATTATCACTAGGCCAGAATTCTGTAAAATAGCTCAAAGCCTCATAATCCGAACGCCCACCGCCACCGGAACAAAGCATCATCGGCAGATCAGGATATTTTGCTTTCACACGTTCCAATACATTATATAAGCCACGCACATAATCAATATATAAATGTGACTGCTTGTCTTTCAAATAAACAGAGTAAATATTTGTAATAGGGCTATTGCAATCCCATTTGAAGAAAGCGATATCAGGATATTTCGTCATCAAATTGTCCACAACTCCGAACACATAATCCTGTACTTTCGGATTACTCAAATCCAGAACCAACTGGTTACGGAAATAATACTCGTCACGGTTCGGAAGATGAATCACCCAGTCTTTATGCTTTTCATACAACTCACTCTTAGGATTCACCATTTCCGGTTCAATCCAGATACCGAACTTTATACCTTTTTTCTTAGCGGCTTCCGTCAGATAACCAATGCCATGAGGAAGCTTGTCAGCCGTTTCATCCCAGTCACCTAACCCTTGATGATCACCACTGCGCGGATACTTGTTGGCAAACCAACCATCATCCAACAAAAACATATCCACACCCAGTTCTACTGCATCATCCATCAACTTCACCAATTTCGCTTCATCAAAATCAAAATAGGTGGCTTCCCAATTATTCAACAAAGTCATACGAGTCTGGTTCCCATCCTTTACCTGATACTTACGGGCCCAATCATGGAAATTACGGCTAGCCTGTCCTTTACCTGTAAAACTGTAAGTAAAATAAAAATCGGGAGTACGGAAGATTTCATTCGGTTTCAGACTATATTCCGAAGCATACGGATTAATACCCGAAATAACACGCAGTTCGTTCTTATTATCTACTTCGAATACAAAACTGAAATTACCTGTCCATCCTAATGTTCCGACCAACACTTCACCTTGGTTCTCTTCTGACTTTCCGTCCAATGCAAGTTGGAAGAAAGGAGAGCAGAACATATTGGCACGTGCTCCCAACTTGGTATCAATCGTTTTTTTACCAAATTCCAAAGGCTGTTCCTTCACATGCGCCTCACTGGCCCAGTCTCCCGAGAATTCAGTCAGGAAATAGTTGGCACGATTCAAGTGCAACATGGAAGACGCATACTTATGAAGCTGCACAGGTTTCTTTTCCCGATGACTGATTTCAGTGAAAGTCTTTATTAGATTTTCTTTCTGGTAAGCCACATAATGAAGTTTTACAGTTACAGGATATTTATCATCCTGCATAGTAATCACTACTTCATCTACCCCCGGCGACACTTGATTCCGAGTATGAGATACATATTTTAACAAAGTAGAAGGATTGCCGTCATTATGCACTATATGAATAGCCGGTTCAAAATAATCTTCCATGCCATGAGTCAGATATGCTTCGCTGCCCTGCGGCAAGTGGGCAATATCTGTAGCATGATTCAACCTCTTTCCCAAATAACTTTGATATAGACGTCCATTATTACCAACCCGGTAAATAAGGTCTACATTTTCTGTACTAATTTTAATTACTGGCTTATCCGCCGCCTTTAACATAAATGATATGCATAAAAAACATATCAAGAAGAGCAATCTTTCTTTCATGGTATTATTCATCGATTAAAATTATAGTGCAAAAAGCCCAATTTTAAAATTCACTCTTCAAATATACCATAAAAACACTAATACTCAATTTCTTTTTTAAATGAATTTTTATCCTTATGATTATCCCGACATCTCCAATCCCTCTTAATGTAAAAAAATCATAAATTCAGGAATGTTACTCCAATTACCGTATTCTTTTCACCTATTTTCTTATATTTGTAAATTATTCCATCACACAAACGTAAAAACAAATGGACCAGACCTTACTAAAATACTGGAAAACTTGTCTTCAAGATGCAGAGCGCAAAGCTATTGCTCTCAAAGGACCACGAATCACCCTAAACATTGGTGACAAGATACTTAAATTCATTCCTCTCAAAAGTATTCCTGTTATTTTCCCTGATTGGAAAGCAGAAGACAGCAATGAAAAACAAAAAGTGATGATTGCTCCTTGTATTCTTTTGCCCGAATTTGAAAACGGCTGGACTTCCCAATCAGAAAGACCGGAATATCCCTTCTTGATTACTGCCACCATGTTGCCTGACGGCAAACTAACCGTATGCGAGAACGAATCAGACAGAATCCCAATATTTATTCGTAAATTTTTGGAGCCTAATGCAGCCAATGACCGCACTATAGCTTCTCTTTCAAAAGTAGATCAACTACTATCCAATTTTAACACTGAAGAAACAAAATGGGAGGCCTATTGGCAAGCATGCGAGCAGCTTTTCAAGAAAGCAACCGGCAAAACTTTCAGCACAATGAATTACTATGATAATCCAGAAATCATTATCATAAAAGCCTCCGAGCGCAATATGGCACAGCCCATAATCACACTATATGACAAACTCTTAAAAGATGACAATACCACTCCACATCCCCTGTTGAATTTATTAATACAAACCCGTTGGCGGAATTAATTTAAGTTGATAAATATGAGTAAAAAGTTGTACAT
>CAUBDX010000001.1 GCA_958434805.1 uncultured Phocaeicola sp. | reverse complement strand
GCGAACTGGCTGCTATTGATATGATTCGGAGTGTACGGATGAGCAAGGCTGCCTCCCTTATTATGGAGAACAGGTATTCCATTCAGGAAATAGCCGAAATGGTAGGATATAGTGATACACGTACGCTCCGAAAGCATTTTACCGAGCAATTCGGAGTGTCTCCATCCAAGTATATGGAAAAGGATTGAATCTGCTTCTTATCCGAAGCAGATTCCCATCCGTTTGCCTTGTACAATCAGGTCATGGTTCTCATTGACAAGTTTTAATTTACCAGCCACTTCATTCAGAGGGATGGAGCCAATTTCCGCACCTTGCAGAGAGACCATTCGTCCGAATTGTCCGGAAGCAATCAGTTCTGTGGCATGTCCACCCATACGAGTGGCCAGATTACGGTCGTAGGGAGTAGGAGAGCCGCCACGCTGGATATATCCCAGTACAGTTTCACGGGTCTCGAATCCGGTTTCATATTCTATTTCTTGGGCTATATATTCGGCGGCTTTTTTGCCGTCCATGGTTTTGATGCCTTCTGCGACAACAACAATGGAATAGGGCTTCCCTTTTTTCAAGCGTTCAATGATGGTATTGCCTATATTATGAATATCATAAGACAGTTCCGGAATAAGAATCACGTCACCGCCTCCCGCCATTCCGGAATAAAGTGCAATCCAGCCAGCTTTATGTCCCATCACTTCAATAACCATGACACGTTGGTGTGAACTGGCTGTAGAATGCAGCCGGTCAATGGCATCGGTAGCAATGGTCACGGCAGAATCGAATCCGAATGAAACGTCTGTTCCCCAAACATCGTTATCTATTGTTTTAGGTACAGAAACAACGTTCACACCTGCTTGGGCCAGTTTGGCTGCGGTCTTTTGGGTTCCGTTTCCGCCGATACATACGATACAGTCCAGACCTAGATCATGGATATTCTTTAACATCAAAGCCGGTTTGTCCTCCGAGGCTGCCGACAGGCGTTTCTTGAATGGCTTTTCTCTGGAAGTGCCTAGTATTGTCCCTCCCAGATTTAACAAGCCCGATAATGATTTTTCTGTCAATGGTTCTACGTCATTGTCCAGCAATCCCCGGAATCCGCTATGAATTCCATAAACTTCCATACCGTAATGATTTATCGCTGTTTTGCAAACTCCTCTAATTGTGGCGTTTATTCCTGGACAGTCTCCTCCTGATGTCAATATTCCTATCTTCATAGCCTTTGATGTTAAGTTGTAAGCGACCGTAAAGATAACAAAAAATAAAAGTAATGTAGAAAACTATAAAAAAAATAATGTTATCAGCCATTATAATATAGAAATAAGCTATTTTTGCAAGATATAACGAATCGTATACTAAGACAAATGAATTCTACCAGATTAATTAGTACGCTATTCAAGCCCAGACAAAAAGCGACAGCCTTGTATGCAACTCAGGCTGAGGCGCTCCAACATAAAGTGTTTTGCCGGCTGATGAAGGATGCGGCCCATACGGAGTGGGGATTGAAATATGGCTATAAAGACATAAAGAGATATCAAGACTTTCAACGTGTACCTATACAGACTTACGAAGAAATCAAGCCATACGTAGAACGGATGCGTCATGGAGAGAAAGATGTCCTGTGGCGTGGAGAAGTGCAGTGGTTTGCCAAATCTTCAGGAACAACTAATGACAAAAGTAAGTTTATTCCTGTCAGCAGGGAGGGACTTCATGATATTCATTATGCGGGTGGTATGGATGCAGTGGCGCTGTATCTCCAACAAAATCCTGAGAGTCGTTTTTTCTCTGGAAAAGGTCTGATTCTTGGAGGAAGCCATGCACCAAACTATAATGTGAAACGAAGTCTTGTAGGAGACCTTTCTGCCATATTGATTGAAAATGTGAATCCGTTGGTCAATCTGATTCGGGTGCCCGATAAAAAGATTGCGTTGCTGAGTGATTTCGAGGAAAAAGTAGAAAGGATTACTCGTGCCACAATGAATCAGAATGTGACCAATCTTTCAGGAGTGCCGTCATGGATGATGGCTGTACTGAAACATATTCTGGAAGTGAAGGGAACGGATAATTTGGCGGAAGTATGGCCTGATTTGGAAGTTTTTTTTCATGGAGGGGTTGCTTTTACTCCTTATCGCGAACAATATAAACAGCTTATTCGTAGCGACAAGATGCATTATATGGAAACATACAATGCCAGTGAAGGTTTTTTCGGATTACAAAGTGATTTCAGTGATCCTTCCATGTTGCTGATGATTGACTATGGGGTATTTTATGAATTTATTCCGATGGAAGATGTCGGTACTGAAAATCCTCATATTGTTCCGTTAACAGATGTGGAGTTGAATAAAAATTATGCGATGGTCATCAGTACTTCCTGCGGATTGTGGCGTTATATGATTGGTGATACCGTGAAGTTCACCAACAAACACCCCTATAAATTTGTTATAACAGGGCGTACCAAGCACTTTATTAATGCATTTGGTGAGGAGTTGATGGTGGATAATGCGGAACAAGGGTTGGCAAAAGCCTGCGAGGCGACCGGTGCACAGATTATTGATTATTCTGCTGCTCCTGTTTTCATGGATGCACATGCCAAGTGCCGTCATCAGTGGCTGATAGAATTTGCCGTTATGCCGGATTCTTTAGAGAATTTTAGTCGGGTTCTTGACACTTCTTTACAACAAATTAACTCCGATTACGAAGCTAAACGCCATAAAAACATTACCTTGCAGCCGTTGGAAATAATTGTGGCGAGACCTAATCTGTTCCACGATTGGCTGAAAGAAAAAGGCAAATTAGGCGGACAGCACAAAGTGCCGAGATTGAGCAATACGCGTGATTATATAGAAGAAATGCTAAGCTTGAACCAATAAGAACATGAATTGGAAAAAACATAAATTACCTGCTTTGTTGATGCTGATGATCGTGGTGTATTCCTGCGCAAGCATGGGAACACCGGATGGAGGTCCGTATGATGAGGAGCCGCCCAAGTTTATCAGAAGCTCTCCCAAGCCGTATGCAACAAACAATAAGAATAAGAAGATTGCCATTGAATTTGATGAGTTCATCAAATTAGAGAAAACATCGGAGAAGGTGGTAGTGTCTCCTCCTCAATTGGAACAACCTGATATTAAGGCAAGCGGCAGAAGAGTATTGGTTAACCTCATGGACTCATTGAAACCCAATACCACTTATACCATTGATTTCTCAGATGCCATTGTGGATAACAATGAGGGTAATCCGCTAGGTAATTATGCTTTTTCTTTTTCTACGGGAGAAGCCATTGATACACTGGAAGTTTCCGGAAATGTATTGGCTGCTGCTGATTTGGAACCTGTCAAAGGTATGATGGTGGGATTGCATGCAGATCTGAGCGATAGCGCTTTTGTCAAGAAACCGTTTGACCGTGTATCCCGTACTGATAGCCGAGGGCGTTTTACCATCCGCGGTATCGCACCTGGTAAATATCATATCTTTGGTTTGATGGATGGTAACCAGAATTATTTGTATGACTCCAAGACCGAGATGATTGCTTTTTGTGATTCTATTATTATTCCTTCCATGGAGGCTGCTGTGCGTCAGGATACGTTGTGGAAGGATACAGCGACTATCGATACGATTAAAACAGTGGGGTATACCCGTTTTCTGCCGGATAATATTGTTCTAAGAGCATTTAAGGGAATAAATAACCGCCAGTATCTGTCCAAGAGCGAGCGTGATAAAGAGAATCATTTTATATTATCTTTCAGTGCGCCGGCCGATACGTTGCCTGTTTTGAAAGGATTGAACTTTGATGAGAAGGATGCGTTTATTATAGAAACGACTCCACGAAACGACTCAATTTGTTATTGGATCAAGGATTCGTTGGTTTATCAGATGGATACGCTGGAGGTTCAGTTGGATTATTTATATACGGATACACTAAACCGGTTGGTTCCCAAAACCGATACCATTTATCTGGCTAATAAACTGACAAGAGAGCAACGGGAAAAATTGCAGAAAAAAGCGAATGAGGAAAAGGAGAAGGAACGTAAAAAAAGGGAGAAAAAAGGAGATACCATCAGGGTGGAACCAACTAAATTCCTGACTATGAACGTCGATGCTCCGTCAGCATTCGATATATACAGGAATATCTATCTATCTTTTGAAGAACCTGTGGCAAGCATAGACACGGCGGCCATTCATATGGAAGTAAAGGTGGATAGTGTGTGGCAACCGGCTCCTTTCTTCTTTATGGCTGACTCGTTGATGCCACGTCAATATCAGATATTGGCAGATTGGCAACCGGAGCAGGAATATCAGTTGACTATTGATTCTTTGGCGTTTATTGGTATTTATGGGCTGCATACGGACAAAGTCCAGCAAACGGTGAAAGTGAAAAAAATGGACGAGTACGGAACTATCTTGTTGAATATAAAAGGAACTGCTCCCCATGCTGTTGCCGAGTTGTTGGATGCGAATGGAAATGTATTGCGCCAACAACCGGTAACGGAGGAAGGAACGGCGGACTTCTATTTCTTGAATCCGAGTACGAAATATTATATACGTTTGTTTAACGACCATAATAATAACGGAGTTTGGGATACGGGAGATTATGATAAGAAGATTCAGCCTGAAGAGGTTTTCTATTTCCCGAAAGTTTGGGAAATGAAAGCTAACTTTGAATTTGAAGAGAATTGGGATGTGAATGCTATTCCTATAGACAAGCAAAAGCTGGATGAAATAAAGAAACAAAAACCGGAAGAGACCAAAAAGGTGCAAGATAGAAATAAAGAAAGAGCTAGAAAACTAGGCCGATGAAAAAAACTATTCTCATATTATTGTGCGGCTGGTTTGCCATTATGGCAACCAGGGCGCAATGTGCGGCACAAAACGAAGCTATCCAGGCAGGTGAAGAATTAGTGTACGATTTAAAGTTTAACTGGAAATTCATTTGGGTTGCTGCCGGACAGGCAAAAATGGACATGCAGGCTATTACTTATCAGGGGAAACCTTGTTTTCGTAGTAACTTGATTTCTGTCAGTAACAGACAAGTTGATTTCTTTTTTAAGATGCGTGATACATTGACTTGTATTACCAGCAGTCGTCTGGAACCTGTTTATTTTCGTAAAGGAGCCGAAGAGGGCGACCGCTATACGGTGGACGAAGTATGGTTCAGTTATAAAAACGGGAAATGTATTGCCGATCAGCGTCGTATGAGGAGGGAACGGGATACGGTGAAATCGAAAGACCAAAGTGATGAGTGTATTTTTGATATGCTGAGCATATTGATGAGGGCACGTTCATTTGATGTAAGTGACTATAAAGTCGGCGATAAAATATTGTTTGATATGGCTACAGGTACTAAAGTAGAGCAGCAAACATTGATTTATCGTGGCCGGAAGAATTTTAAGGCGGAGAATGGTGTGAAATACCGTTGTTTGGTCTTTTCCTTGGTAGAGTATAAAAAAGGAAAAGAAAAAGAGGTAATAACCTTTTATGTAACTGATGATAAAAACCATTTGCCGGTGCGTTTGGATTTATATTTGAATTTTGGTTCGGCAAAAGCATTTCTGAGAGAGATAAAGGGGAACCGTCATCCTCTAACTTCCATTATAGAAAAGTAGCGGTTTGTCTTGATATAGTAATACCGCCGGGCCTTGGCAGATGCCGGGTCGGCGGTTGTGTTGTTGTATATTCATTATGAATGGTATGTTATTCATCGAACAGTTTGGCCTGTCTGGAAATAAGTTTCAAGGTCTTTCCTTCATTTAATGCAGTAAGAATAGTTTCACCCCCTTTGTTCACTTTACATAAAGAGATTTTCGGTCCCATGATTTCGGTAATCCGTATTTCACCGATTTTGGTTTCTATATTATGTCCTTCCAGTATGCCATCTTCCACTACATCAAAGCGTAATCCTTCTTTGATAGGATCATCATATCCCAGGTTGATATAAATGGTTTTTGCCTTGTCTCTTTTGGTAGATACCACTTTCAGTATTGAACCGTATACTTTGAAGTGATTTTCTACAAAAAGTCCCATTTCGTATGGCACATTGATTAATGAATTCTCTAAAGCGCTATATTGGGTGGCATCTTTACCGGATGCTGAGCCTGTCTCTTCATAATTGCGTGTGCTGATAGTTACTCCGTCACTGGTCCGTATTAAATCAAGGCGCAGGGTGAATTTCTCTTTATAACTGTTCTCACGGCTGTGGTAACGTCTGTGAGAGCTTCCGTCATCGGTTGCTTCCCTTTGTATCAGGTTTCCTTTTAACAGGTACTCTGCTCTGAAGCGGCGTGCATCTTCCAGCGGACTCAGACTGAGATCACTGCCAGCCGAAACGGCGTCCACTACATTGATGCGGTTGGTGTTGCGGATACCATCGATAAATGCGAGACGAATCAGGTTGATCGCCCTGTTGGGTATTTTGATCTCACTATTGAAGTCATCCACATAAATCGTATATTTTTGTCCGGATGCTTCTAAGGATATGACTGTCAAAATTATTAATAATAGGATATTACGTTTCATGGTTATACGAATTTGTAAGGTTTGTAATGTAGTTCTTTTACGAAAATACACAGTTCGCTGTTTATTTGCAAGTGAACTGCGTTAAAATAGATTTCGGGCATTGATTATTTATTGCCGGTGTTTATTTTTTCATGTTTAAGTATTTGGTATTGACAGATAATGATTATCTTGGTGCATAAATTAAAAGGTAGCTTGTATATGGGGAAGATTCAAGAGAATGATGCAAGGTTGCAGCAGCTTGTATCAATGGCACGCATAGGATGGTGGGAGGTGGACTTTGATGAAGGAGTTTACTATTGTTCTGAGTTTGTAGCCGATTTGTTAGGAATAGAAGGGAATAAGATTTCTGCTAAAGATTTCGCGAATCTGATTTGTGAGAATTATCGGGAGCGTATTTTGGAGGAATTTCGCTCTTTCCGGATGATGGAGATTTATGAGCAGGTTTTTCCGATACATTCCAAATATGGGATGATGTGGGTCAGTACCAAGGTCGGTGAGAAGCGTATTACCAAAGAAGGTCATGTCCGCGTCATGGGTATGTTGCAATGTATTTCCCGGCAACGGATGAATATGCAGGAGCAGACGGTAGACCGGTTGAACTCTTTATTATCTCGTTTGAACGGCATTTCCAAGTCATTGCTTGATTTTTTGCATTCTGATGATATTACCTTGGTTATCAATAAGATTTTAAAGGAGGTATTGCGCCAATTTCAAGCAGATCGTACTTATATTTTTGAATTGGACAGGAAATTGCATACGGAAGTCTGTACCTATGAAATAGCAGTGGAGGGTATAAAAGAACGTAAGGTTTTATTGTCGGAATCTTCTATTGATTATGCCTCTTGGTGGACAGGACAGATATTGGCTGGTAATCCTATCATTCTTTTTACATTAAATTTGCTTCCTGATTCAGCCGGGGCGGATAAGCGTAGATTAGAGGAATATGGAGTGAAATCTACTATGGTGGTGCCTTTGAACTCAAAAGACGGAGTGTGGGGGTATATAGGGGTGGATATGGTGCGTGAGCACCGGAATTGGTGTAATGAGGATTATCAATGGTTTGTCTCTTTGGGTAATATTATCAGTATTTGTATGGAATTGAGACGCTCTGAATCTGAAGCCCGGCTGGAAAAAGCTTATTTGCAGAATATTTATAAGAATCTTCCTGCTGGTATCGAGTTGTATGATAAGGATGGGTTTATGACAGATTTGAATGACAAGGAGATGGAAATCTTCGGTCTCCGGCATAAGGAGGATGTGATAGGATTGAATTTATTTGATAATCCTTTGCTGCCGCAGGGGTTGAAAGATAAGTTGAAAGCAGGAGCACCTATTGATATGTCGTTTAATTATGATTTCGACCGTTTGGACGGCTATTATTCTACTTCTCGTACCGGTACTATCAGTTTGATCTCAAAATTCGCTCCACTTTATGATGCTTTGGGCAATCTGATAAATATATTGTTGATCAATATTGATAATACGGAAACAACAAATGCATATAGCAAAATACAGGACTTTGAGGAGTTTTTCACATTGATTGGTAACTATGCCAAAGTAGGATATGCCCATTTTAATGCCTTGAAATGTGATGGCTATGCTGTGAATAGCTGGTATCGGAATGTAGGTGAGAAAGAAGGAACTCCATTGAATGAGATTATCAAAGTGCATTCTCATTTTCATCCGGATGATCGCAGGATGATGCTTCGCTTCTTTGATCAGGTATTGATACGGAAGCCAGCCATCTGAGGCGTGATGTGCGTATATTACGTGAAGATGGCACGTATACATGGACAAGAGTCAATGTAATGGTACGCGATTTTCGTCCGGAAGACGGGATTATTGATATGGTTTGTGTCAATTATGACATAACTGAACTGAAAGAAACGGAGCGGAAGTTGATAGCGGCAAGAGATAAAGCGGAAGAGCTGGATCGTTTGAAATCCGCTTTTCTGGCTAATATGAGTCATGAGATCCGCACTCCGCTGAATGCTATAGTGGGGTTTTCCAGCCTTTTAACGGAAACGGAAGATATGAAGGACCGCAAGCAGTACATGGCTATTGTACAGGAGAATACGGAGTTGCTTCTTCAGCTTATTTCAGATATTCTTGATTTATCGAAGATGGAGTCGGGAGCTTTTGAATTTGTCAAGAGTGATACGGATGTCAATCTGCTTTGCAGTGAGATTATCCGTTCTTTACGCATGAAAGTGCCGGCCGGTGTGGAGCTGGTGTTTGAAGAATGCTTGCCCGGATGTCATGTATGGGCAGACAAGAATCGTTTGAATCAAGTCATTTCCAATTTCATTAATAACGCTTTGAAGTTCACTTTTTCGGGCAGCATAACGTTAGGATATTATAGGCAGACAGATGGGTATCTGCGGTTTTATGTTCGTGATACAGGAATGGGAATCCCGAAGAATAAGATAAAAACAGTATTTGACCGTTTTGTGAAACTGAACAGTTTTGTTCATGGTACGGGACTTGGCTTGTCTATTTGTAAGAGTCTGGTGGAACAGATGGGTGGAACTATCGGTGTGGAGTCAGAAGAAGGAGAAGGCTCTTGCTTTTGGTTTACTTATCCTTATCAGGAAATGGCTGGTAGTATTCTGGTACCGTAGAGGGGTTTGATTAATAAAGGTTTATAGCTGTAGGGGTGAATTGAGTTCATCCGGATACATTGATTTTGTGGTATCGGGTGGGAGCATTTCACCCCTACAGTGAACCGGGATTATATGTTAGTCTAGTTTCTTCATGGCGTTGTGTACGGAACCTGCCCAATAATTGCGTAGTCCGAAACCGCGTGCTTTGCCGTTAGTCGGTGCGCTATACAGTATCTCACGGGTTTTCGTGTTGAAGAATACAATTTGATAGGTCGCTCTTGCATCTGCCTTGTTTAAAAGCATGGCAACCATAATCAATCCTGTTTTTTCTTCTTGAGAGAGGATAGGAAGTGTCTTGATGACTTCTTCTATCTGTTTTTCATCCAGGGTGTATCCGCTGTTGGTCGTCATGATCTCATCGGGATTGATGGTCTTGTTGGCATCGTTTACTGCCTCCAATGAGGTTACTTCTACATTGACACCCAGTCTTTTGCCAATATCATACTTCTTCGGCTCAGTGATGAAAAGCTTGTTGATGTCATCAAAAGTATATTTGAACTGCATGGGGCCTTCTTTTGCTCCGTACACTTTGGCACGGGTAAAGTCTATGCCATAAAATGTCACGGAAGAGATGTCTTTCAATGCGTCTTTGTTTTGCCCGAAGCAAGCCATGCTGCTTACAAGGAACAATAAAACGAGTAACTGTTTCATATTAGTTCTTTTTTAAGTGTTGTTTTGCTGCTGCCAAAGGTAGAAAAATATTATCTCAAATCAATAAATTTAACTATTTTTCGACTCATGGGCGGCATTTGTATTTTCGCGATATACTCTGCCGATTCAAAATTGATACTCGGAGCCACCCGTACTTTGGAACGGAACAGGTCTTTGATTTCTTTAGCGAAGGCTTCGCTGCGGTTTTCACTTCCGATGCGGATCAGTATTTCATCCGTTCCCAGTTCATTGGTATAAACCTCTACAATGTAATTCTTGATATGGGGGATGTTATCCAGAATATCGAATAAAGCGGGTGGGTAAAGGGTCGTACCTTTATATTTTATCATTTGTCCTTTACGGCCCAGTATGGAGCTGAGACGGATGGTGTTACGTCCGCAGGCACAAGGTTCGGTATAATGGTAACAGATATCTCCGGTCTTGAAGCGGAGCAGCGGCATTCCTCTTACTCCCAAAGTCGTAATGGTCACTTCGCCTGCTTCCCCTTCTTTTACAGGTTGGTTGTTATCATCCAGAAACTCTACGATAATCAGTTCCGGCTGGAGGTGGCCACCGTGAAATTCATTACATTCGGTAAACGAGGATTGCATTTCGGTAGATGCGTAGGTGGAGTAAAGTTGCAGGGAATCCCATTTCTCGTGTATCCGTTTACCCAGTGTGTTCAGGGTGAAATCGGGATTGCGGAGTGCTTCGCCTATGCATACACATTTCTGCATGGAGCAGTGATGGTAATCAATATGGTTCTTTTCGGCAAATTCAATCAGTTTGATCAGAAAGGAAGGGACTACCATGCCGCAAGTGGGATGGATGCGCCGGATAGTGTCCCATTGCAGTTCGGGAATGCCGTTTCCCACACGGGCTACCCCCATGCCCAGCTCACGGGCTCCCATATAGTAGGCGAGGCCCGCCATGAAACGTCTGTCTATGGTGGTCATCAGTTGTAGTATATCCTGTCTGCTGCATCCGGTGGTGGTGAATGACAGATATTCGTTGTAGGCCAGCCGGTCAAGGTCCTCGGAAGTCAATACGAAAGTGACGGGGTCGCCCAAGGTTCCCGAAGTGGTGACATAGTCAATAATTTCATCGCGGCTCACGCAAATAAAATCTTCATTATGAAGTTGCAGGTCTGTCTTGGTCGTGACAGGTATTTGTTGCAAGTCTTCTATGGTTTTTATCTGTTGTATATCGATGTGATATGCTTGGAACAGATGTTGGTAGAATCGTGAATGATTCTGCAAATAAAGCAGTTCCTCAGCCAGCCTGCTTTCCTGATAGGCTTTGATTTCTTCAGGGGAGCGGAATTGTATTTCCGGATTCTTATTCATTTTAGTTGTTTATTTTATGTTCTATACGTTCTGATTCACTTCGCTTGGGGATAGGAAGCAAGAGGGCTTTCTTCCAATTGCGCAGGGCTTTGTCCTGCTGTCCTGTGGCATGATAGTAATCTCCCAGCAACTCGTACACATAAAAGAAATGAGGGTTGGCATGTTGGAAGGCATGCAGGGTCTGTTCGTCCAGCCGTTCTTTCTTTTTAATCTGCTTCCGTAGTACAGGAGCCAGTCTTTTATAAGTCATCAGCTGTTGGTATTCCTGTTGTTGCAGGAAGGAGTCCGCAGGCACTGTCAGGTTTTCGGTATAGATTTCATGGTTGAAATCGATGGAGTCGCTGAAAATCCTGTTCAGGTCGTATGCCACGTACTTGCCGCATTGCCAGGGAGCGGTGGATACCCACATCCGTTTTTTCTCGGGTTGGAAAATGACGGAGTGATGGGCGATGAACTGGTTGATGGCCATTTCATTGGCAAGGCCCAGTTCCGCTTCTCCCACTCCTTTCCGGTTGCGCAGGATAGAGGCGGCTTTGGGGGCATCTATCGGTGCGTTTTCTTTCAGCAGTTCCTGCAAGCGGGCAAAGCGGTAGGGGCTGTCCGAAGTTTCTATGTTTTCCAGGTTCCGTTTGTCATGGCCGAAGGTTTCTGACTGGTAGTGGTTGGTACAGATGATCTGCTGCCCGTTTCCTGTGAATAAGGCTATTTTCTCCGGCGATTTTTCGATAATTGCGGCTCTGCCGTCCTTGGCCGAACCCACCAGTATGGACTCCGAGACAAATGTTTTCCGTTTCCGGGCGATAGCGTATGCTTCCTCAATGGTAGAAGCATATTGCAATATTTCCCTGGTCAGAATGGAAATAGGGGTGGCGGATGCGGCAGGCAGATCCGATTTGGCGGCATTGATGGTGACAGTCAGCCCCGTTTCATTCATGCCGGAAAGGACACCGGTCATTCCGGCCCATCCCACGGATGCGAAGCGATATCCGTTTTCGGGTTGGTAAAACGAAACGAGCTTGTTGCGTGCAAAGGCGTCACCCATGTAGAAATCGAAATTACGGCCGATGATAAGGGAAGAATCGGCACTGTTCTCACCCCAGCAGGCAAATGAACTGCATCCTACCAGCATGTAGTCCTGCATGGCATGTCCCAAGTCGTGAGCGGAGTGGTAATTCAACTGACGCTCGTAGGGGGTGCCGATGAAATCATACTCATGGGTGCAGGAGAGGGAGATGCCATAAATCTCGTCCCGGTACTCTTCCGGCACATTTTTCCCCAGATTCCGGTTGAAAAGGACAATGAAGAAACGGAGGAATTTAAGATAACTTTCAGAGGGGACTATCTCTTTTATCTGATCCACAAATACTTTTTCCTGAAAATAAAGTAAGTCGGAAGTCAGTTGGCCGATGGCTTTGCCTCTTTCGTAGGCAGGTCCGCTGACTTTCAGTTCCCAAAGTCCGCTCTCACTGTGCCGCAGGTAGTTTCCGCCATACTGCCGGAGATTGTCTTTCCGTATCACACGATCCGTTTCAGGGGTAGACGCAAATTGCGGAGTCATCATATCGGCAGATAAATAGAGATAGCCGATTCCTGTCAGGATCACCGCTATCAGCGTCAACAGGACAGCTGCCCCGTACTTTATGGTTTTCTTCAGAATTTTATGCATTGCCTACTTTCTTTGCTAAATATTCCTGACCTACAAATTCCGAACAAGTGAGCATGGCTGTCAGCGTCACGCCCAAAGCGCCGTGTACATTCAGATTCTGCCCCGTGAGGAACAGATTCTTCAGTTTGGTGCGTGTGGAAACAAAACTGATTTGCGGATACTGGTAGTTTTTGACAATGCCGTATGCCGAACCGTCTATGGTTCCGGTATAGTCCCGATAGCTCAGCGGAGTCGTGGTATGGATCTTTTCAATGCAATGATTCCAGTGAAATCCGAACCGCCTCAGGAGCTGCAAGATCTGTTCCGTCTTTTCTTCTTTGAACTGGCGGTATGCCTCGCCACGGTGTTCGGGGGTCGTATCCGTCCATTTGCTGACCTCATCCATATACATGGGGGTCAGTATGGAAACCACCTCTGTGAATTTGCTGTTGCCGCGGGGTACTTGCATGGAGATCATGCAACTGGGGGTATTCCCTTTGTGCATCTCTTTGTCATACCATACATCCTCATTGCCGTGCAGGTATATATTATGGTTCTGATAGGGGCAACAGTCTTTTTTCATCATCAGATTGAGCGTGAATATCCCGTAACTGTTTTCCAGTGACTTGATGCGAGACACAAAAGCCGGTTTGATGGAATGGTTCTTATCCAGCAGGGATAAGGTGAGTTGCGGATGCAGGTTGGATATGACGTAGGTACTTTCCAGTATCTCTTCATGGTTCACTTCCACTCCTTGTATGGCTTCATCCTTGACAAGGATACGGGTCACTTCTTTCCGGTTCAGCACCGTACCGCCGTTGGCACGTATGATATGGATTAATTCCAGACTGACTTGCATACTTCCTTCCGTGAAACGATAGGCGCTCTCCAGATAAGAGTTGTTAATCATGGCGTGCTCATAGAAGGTGGATTTATTTTTGATCCCGCCATAGAGCAGGGAGGTTGCGGCAAGTACATTCTGTAAATCCCTGTTCGTGGTAACGGATGCTATCATCCCGGCTGCTGAGGTGGCAAAGAAATCCATGCCTTCTTGGGACAGGCGGCCTTTTTTCAGGTGGTCTGTGCTGATCAGGTTTCCCACCGATCGGATAGCTGCCACATACCGTTTTAAGTTCTCCCGTTCATGGGGGAATGAGTGGCACAGGGTTTCCATGAACCGTTCATGCCCCATGGCGTAATCATAGATAGCGTCTTTATAATAAATCCGGTCGAACACTTCTTCATCCATCCGTTTGATGGATAACTTGTCCATGATACCGAAATAACGGAAATACTGATTCATGATTTGTCCTTCATCCAGACTGCCGATATAGTGAATGCCGGTATCCATCCGGTGCCCGCCGCGTTGGTAAGTCTGGAAGCAGCCGCCAAACAGTTCATTCTTCTCCAGCACACAGACGTGGTAGCCCTCTTTGCTCAAGATGGCTCCGCATTCCAGACCGCCCAGTCCGCTGCCTATGATGATGATATCGTACTTACTCATGTTCCGGTTTGTTTTTTTGGAAGATATAAATCGTATTCGAGGTATATCTGTCATTAGGTAAAATCTCCAGCTGCATCCCACCTTCTTGCGCGATGCTCCTTATTTGCGCTTCGGATGTGAAACAAAGTTGTTCTGTCGTCTTGTTGAAACTGAAAATGCCGGTAGACAGCAGTTCCGTGAAACGGGTGAGGCGGTGTTTCCGGGTGTTGGCGGCATTGCCGTCCCGCACAATCAGCTTTCCTTCCGGGCGCAACCGCTCCATGCATCTGAGCAATAAGGTCCGCTGGTGCTCATAGCTCATATAATGCAGGATATCATTCAGTATGAATGCGTCACTTTCCGGCAAAGGGTATTCCAATGCATTGGCGCATACAAATTGCAGGCGGGGAGTGCGGAGCCAACCCTGTTGCGCTACTGCTATCTTGTCCTCATCATAATCAATCCCTGTAATCTCCCGTTCCTCGGAAAGTTGGGAAAGCATATAGCAAAGCGGTCCGAATCCGCAACCGATATCAGTAATCTGTCCTTTGACGGGAACCAGCCGGTTGAATAACCTGTAGTTATCCTCCATTTTCACCTTGATGCGTATATACCATTCCTCTACCGGTCCTTTATAGATATAGTTCTGTACCAGGTTTTCGTAGAAGACGGGATTGTCCGTTGTGCTCTGCTCCCGGCAGATACGGGCATATTCTTTTTTCATCCGTGCGGAGATGCTTTTGGTACGTTCCTGATAAGTGGTTCCGTACGTAGCATCGTTGGCCGGGATACGCGGCAGAATCTCTGTCAGCATGATGCCTTTCCGTACATTGAACGGCTGTGCTTTCGCTATGATTTTACAGTTACCGTAAAGGATGACCGGAATGATATCCAGTTGCAGTTTTTCCGACAGATAGAAGGCTCCTTTATGGAAACGCTTCATCCGTCCGTCGTAGGTACGTGTCCCTTCGGGGAAAATGGCGATGGAATATCCTTCTTTCACCTTTTGGCGCATTCGCTCCACGTAAAGCTCGTAGCCGTCTCCTACGTAATAGAAATCGGCATAGCGGATAATGGCTCCGAAGAAAGGAGAGTGCCATACCCAGTGATTGGTTACCATGACCAGTTTGGGAGTCAGAGCCAATAATACCAGTATGTCGATGAAAGACTGATGATTGGCTATCAGGATGGCAGGCTTTTTAAACGTTTCTCCCGTCCGGTTTATTTTTTCTTTATGTACAAATGTGGCTATATGGATCAGGCCTTTGCAGGTGACATGTATCAGTTGGCAAAGTACTTGTTTCTTATAGGCTTTGCGGATAGGAAGCAAGGTCATGACAGCTATCAGCAAGCGCAGGAACAGGCATCCGATAAAGAACAGCAGGAACAGGCCGCCGGTTCTTGCCAGTCCTGTCAATGTATAAGGGGGCAACCCTTTGGAAGCGGGTGCTGTGATGAAGAACCGGAAAAGGATGGGTTGCAGCGTGTAGGCCACCAGTACGACGGCAATCATTCCCAAAATGGAGATGAGGGAAATGGACTGCAATGCCGGATGGCGTGCGAAGACCAACGTACCCATACCTATCACGGTGGTGAAAGCGGAGAAGAAGATGGCTGTTTTGTGCGAGTTCAGCAACTGCCGTCCTGTGCGGTACTTATTCTGCAATCCGTCCATAATGAAAATGCTGAAATCATCCCCGATTCCAAAAATAAAGGTGGACAGAATGATGTTGATGATATTGAATTCAATACCCAGCATGCCCATTAACCCCACAATGATAATCCAGCTGACCAGCATCGGCAGGAAACTCATCAGAGTCAGTTCTATGCGTCCGTAGGAGATCCATAAGGCAAAGAAAATCAGAAAAGAGGAGATATAAAGAATCAGATAGAAATCCTGATTGACGGCTGATACCCATTGGTTGGCGAAATAGCCGCGGTCGAAGATAACCACCTTCTCTTTTGGTTGGAAAAGGGGGTACACCGCTTCCTTGTCGGCCTCGTTCATCCGTACCTGAGTAATCAGCATGGTCAGGGAATCGGCGGAAGTCTGCCATTCGTTCAGAAGCCGGGTAGTGATTTCATTCTGGTAGTCCAAAGGCTGGAACGGACGGTCGAGCCATTGGAAAAACGGCTCGAATGCATGTTCACGGAAATGATAACGGGCAGCCTCTGTCCGGATAGTTTCGCGTAACCGGGCTTTCTTTTCCGGAGTCCAGTAGTTGTGCCATTGTTTCAACCGTGCTTCCTGCACCTCTTCCGGTATCAGAAACTGTCCGGCAGAGGCGTAATCTTTTATTTTTCCTTCTTCTTTCAGTTGGGCGAGCAGCCGGTTCGTTTCGGCGTATTGTCCGGTAGCGTCTCCCATATCTTTGCCTGTACTGACAAAGAGAACAGTCTTTTCTTTCTTGTCAAAGAGTTCGGCCAGCTTGTTTTCCGATTGTTTCAAGTGGGCAGGCTCATAGTTCAGACTCATCATATCCTCGTTGAAACGCACGTTCTGCGAGGTGAATAAACATATTATGGTCAGCACGAGAATGCCCCCTACCAAGCCTTTGTTCTTTTCGTATGGATAAGCGTTCAGTTTCTCGATAAAGCGTAGCACCGCCCCTTGTTTTACATGCGCCTGCCCTTTCAGGAAATGCGGCAGATAGACCAGGCAAAACAGCGTGGTTCCTATCAAGGCAAGCGAGGCGAACAGACCGAAATCCCGTAACAGGTTGGAACTGGTAAAGAGGAGGCCGAAAAAGGCGCCGATGGTAGTAAAACTGCCTACGGTAAGCGGATAGGCGATTTCTCTGATTAATTGTTGTACCGATGATACATGATTCTGATGCGCCAGCATGTGTATGGAGTAGCTCAAGGCAATGCCCATTACGGCGGAGCCCGCACCTACGGCAATGGCTGAAATGCCGCCTTTGATAAAGTAGATGAGGCATAAGGCGAATAAAGCTCCGAACAGCACCGGGGTGATGATAAGCGGAATGGATTTCTTATGCTTGAATACCAGAGATATGAAGACAATGATGATAATCAGCGCGATGGAAGAAGTGACCAGCGTATCTTTCTTTATCTGTCGTGCATTGTACACTCCTACGGAAGGACCTCCGAAATATTCGGCAACCAATTGGGGATATTCCTTTTCCGCTTTTTGCAGCTCATTTTCAATCAGCCGGATGAGTTTGTCATTTTTGCCCGTGCTTCCGGTGTTGAATACCGGGGTGATGAACATCAGCAGGGTGGAACCGTCCCGTGAGAAGATATGCTCATTAATCAGTTCGTAATTAGCTTCCAACTGGAAGTCTTGCAGGTGTTTCAGCGTCTGGCTGCCCAGTCCCAACGGGTCCCGCATAATGTAGTTCTTCAAGGCGAATCCTGCCGGAGATATCAGGTTGGAATAGTTCTTCTGCATCAGGGCGGCAATGTTTCCGGCGGTAAGCAAGGTGTCCAGCCGTTGGTAGTCCTCGTCGGAAAGGAACAGGGGCAGGTTGTCGTAAACAAAATCTCCGACACTGTTGATCAGGTTTTCGTCGGCTTTTGAGAAGATCTCTTTAATCAGGGTTCCTTCCGCTTGTTGCTGTAAATCCTGTTTAATGGTTTCGGCAGCTTCAATCAGGGAATCCGCATCCGCCACACCGTCCTTGCCGGACAGCATGATCATAATCTTATCCTTTATCTTCAGATTTTCAAATACGTTGATGGCATTTTGGGAGTCCTTGGTATCCGGAAAGAAACTGGTTACGTTTTCCTCGAATCTGACTTGGGCGGCAAAAAGGGCCATAAAGAGGATGCATACGCTGAGGGACAGGTAAAACAAGACTTTATGCCTTTCAAAATAGTTATATAATCCAACAAAGAATTTAGTCATATCCGTTTTTTCTCCTACATATAGCCAGCAACACGGTGGAGATTACTCCAGACAGCAGACTGCAAGCCATTGCAAAGATAATGCTTCCTATTAAATATTGCTCTAAAACTGATTTGACATTTTCAAGAGAAAGGTCTCCGAGATGCAAATCGGGAGGATTACCCAGTACCATGCAGCCTGTCCGGTAACTGCCGTACAGCAATAGGGGAATCATGGGTGGAATACTGATATTGGCGGCGACAAGGGCAATCACTTTATTCAGTCTGAACAGATGCGCAAGAAAGAGGGTGATCAGCATCTGATAACCCCATAACGGAACGATACCCATAAAAATCCCCAGCATGATGGCGAGTACAATCTTCAGGTTGGATTCCCGTGTATTCAGCACATGGTCGGTGAAGAATCGCTTGCAGTTGCTCCATGACAGTTTGCGGAGCAGGTTACGGGGAACAATCCAAAGGCAGGTAATCAGCACCAGCACCGTGTTCAGCACACTGATACGGGTAAAATCCCGGAACGGCCGGAAATGGGATACCCGTTCTGCTTGCGGGGGATAATACACGTGGATGGAAATGTTCTTCACCGCTACATCTCCCCATGCGGCAAAGACGATGGCTTCCAACTCAAATTCGTATTTGGCGGTGTACCAGCAGCTTTGCACATCCATTTTGCGCAGAGGGTAAAGGCGGTATCCCGATTGTGTATCTTCCAGTTTCAGCCCGGTTTCCAGTCTGAACCAGAAATTAGAGAATTTATTGGCGAAGGTATTCTTGCCCGGCATATTGTCGGAGGCCAAGTTTCGGGCGCCTACCAGTAGCGTGTCGGGCTCTTTTTCAATGGCTTCGATAAAACAGGGAATATCGGAAGCGAAATGCTGTCCGTCCGAATCGATGGTGATGGCATAGCGGAAACCTTCTTTTTTTGCTTGGGAAAGACCGTGCTTCAAAGCGGTTCCTTTTCCTTTATTGACAGGATGGGTAATGGTGCGGATAGCCGGATATTGTTCCAGAATGTTGGCCGTATCATCCGTAGAGCCGTCATTGACGACAATGATATCGTCTGCATACCTGCATACCTCCTCAATGACTGCCGCCAGTGTCTTCCCGTTGTTGTAGGTGGGAATAACGACGACAATCTCCAGTTCCTTTAGTTTCTTCCGCCAAACCGATGTTGTGTTTGTACTCATCTTGTTTTTCAGTCAAACTATTCAGATACGTTTGGGATGAATGTTTTCGTACCTGAACTTATGTGGTTTCTAATGGGTGACAAAGATAGTATATTTTCGGATGCGGGCATTCTGGCGTTAATTATTTATTTGGAGATGCATTTTTAATTTTAAAGCAGGTAAACACCAACTTGTTCTCGTCGAATTGCGGATTTTCCAGATTGTTCTCGGATATATACAGTCCTTCCCTTCCCACAAAACTCATTTTATAGAAATATTTCTTTCCGGGGAATTTTGTTTCTCCGATGATTTCAAAATCCGCGTTCAGTACAATGACGGAGAACTCCTTTCCTTTGGGTTCGTCATAGGGGCTTTCGTTGGGAGCCAGTTTGTAAGGCATTTCGGCAAAACGGTAGTACACATTGCGGTATTTGTCATACATGATATGCCAATATCTAGGATTTTCATTGAGTTTTATAATAGCATTAATGCCTTCCATAGAATTACCCAGTTTGGGCTTCATGCTTTTCAGATATCTGCTTTTGGCGTTATACCATCGGATATGTTTCAAGTCATCTGTAACCATCAGGCTGTCATATCCGAAAAATCCACAGACCAAACGGCTCTCTTTGTAGTTGTAATCATAACTAAAACCGTATCCTCCTGCGATATTGTCATATTCCTCTTTAAAGATGGGTGGATAGAAAATAGGAATCCATTTAACTTCTCCTGTTCTCAGATCCTGTGAGGCGAACATATGGGTTCTAGGCCAGTCTTCCTTTTTCATATCGGGTTTTAAAATTTCTTGGCGTAGAAATATGCATGAGTCTTTGATAAAAGCAGGTGCATTGTAGTAACTGCCAAAAGACAAGGGTGTAAATCTGCCTTCAGGAGTTTGGAAATTATAGTTTCGTATTATTTCCCCTTGAGAGTTTATGGAACTGAGCCGACTGATATTATTCTGTGCAACTAATATATATTGAGAATCGGGGGAAGGTCTACTGCCGAATACAGCTGGTAGCCCGTTGGGACCTGTCTTGTGAAGAGGTATCCGTTTGGCTATCTGTTGATTCTCTATATCAAAAATGACAATGTCATATAATGATTTTTGTGTATTCTCAAAGTGAAGGTATTCTTTCCCGTTTTCTTCGAATTGGAACATGGATTTGCTTAAGTAATAGGTCTGTTCGTCTAAAGGGAAAGTCAGCTGTTTTTCTGCTACCAGTTCTACTTCGTTCTGTTTGCCAGCTTCGTTTTTTGGGGAGGACTGGCAAGATACGAGGGTAAATATAGAAAAGAGTGATATAAAAAGGAGTGTTCGATTCATAATATTTTCGGTTTTATGATATTTGTAATTTATGTGACCGGATTTCTAACCGGCCACATAAATTGTTGGTTGTTAATTGGTAGGAGCACCATGATTCCCACCTTCTCCTGAACCTTCACCGGGGGCACCTACCTCTACTCCGGTGCCGCATTTACCATCTTCACTGATACACACTGTGCCTGTAGCAGCCATTTTGCAATTTTCCCATTCAGTTTCGAAAGCACAGTACTTTGGTCCCCCTCGTGGCATTTGCACGGCAGGTGCTCCAAACACTACTTCCTCATTAGAAGAGTGGAGGTTCAAGCTTATTGCAAATGTTGCAATAACAGCCATAATCATTGTGAATTTTGTTTTCATAGGTGTCATATTTATAATTGTCTGAATATAAGATGTTTAATGGGTGTTGACAACTATAAATGGACTTATTGTTCTTGCTATTATGGATATTTAACAGAAGGACTTGCTTCATTGATACTTACTTGCCATCAGTACCGCTTTCAATTTGATAAATTCTTTTCCATTACAAATGCCTTCTGCCTGCAACTTGAAAAGGTGCTCTTCCGTTTTTTCTAATCGGATAAACAGCTGTAGTAGCGGAGTTTCCAGCGGGTTGATGGCAGACAGGAATTTGGAAGAAGCAATCTGTACATACTGCAAAGGTTGGTTGGCGATCTGTTCGGCACTTTCTTTTATTATCTGTAAGGTACAGACGCCCGGAACCACCGGCTGTCCGGGGAAATGACCTTGATAGAGCATATGGCCGGGATTCAGCTCTATCTCTATTGCCTGTTTTCCGTCTTCTCTTTCCTTTATATGAATGATTTTATAAAAGTTCTCCAGCAGCATTTCAAGGGTTGTTTATGTTCAGTTTGTCCAATTGGATTCTTAACCGTAGCAGCGGATGCTTGATTTGTACTTTCTCCGCCTGTCCGTTTACGAAGCCGGACAAGGTGAATACCGTCTTTCCAAATCCTTTGCCACTGATTCTTTGCTCAAAAGTACTACTTTTCTTTTTAATACGTGCTTTTTCACTCTTTAGAAATAGATTTTTGAAATCAGTTTCCAGTATTTTCAGCATCTTTTTCTTCCTCATCGGTTCCATGCAACTGTTCACTATGAAGGTGTCGCAGTGCAGGGAGAAGTCAAAAAGGCTGAGGCCAAAGTAAGTGGATCCCAGGATACGGATTTCGTTATCAGGCATTTGGCGGACAATGAGCATTCCGCTGAAATGATGTTTCATGAAATCCAGTTGCAAGTTGTACTTTTGCGACTGTGCTTCTGCCTGCAGGATGGGAGGCAGTGCCGTAGCTTCCCCTGTCACCCGGTGTGAGCAGGAGAGCAGGATAAACAGCAACAGCAGCCAGCTAGCGTATCGTAAACTTTGCCTCATCTTTCAAAGAATTGAATTTCTTGTCCGAGAATTCGTATTCGGTATAGTTGGTTGCGGTTTCCGATAAACGTAGTTTGTGGACAGACATGTCTTTTTTGTCTAAATAAATTTGAATCTGGTTGATATATGCCTGTATCGCTTTGCTGACGGGCTTGATTTGAATGAGATAGTAATGGGCGTCTTCAAAATATTCCAAAGCATAGCCGGGCGACATGTTGGACAGGTCGCCCACCATGCAGGCGGTAAGCATATCCTGCATTTGGTTCATCATCTTATTGGAGTGAAGGTCCATGATGCTTTTCTTTCCGTCCGATACTATTTTCAGTTGGTTGTTGTTGATCACGATAAGGTAGTTCATGGGCTGTGCGTAGTCCATGCATATCTTATTGCTCTTTTTATAATAGAACTTTCCTTTCGAGGTTATTTTCTCATCGAATACATCCAGATATTTTATCTGAGTGAAATTACTTTCGATGGACTCTATATTTTTAGCCTCTTGCAGCAGACGGGCTTCAAAATCTTTCAGATCAGTAAGTTTCTTCATCTGTTGGGCTTGCATCGGCAGGACTGTACAGAACATCAAGAGCAAAAGTATTTTCATGTAGGTCATACTTTATAGAGGTTTATCCGTTTGTAATGGGAAGCAAAGATAGTATATTTTGAGAAACCATTCATACCTTTATCGCTTATTTACGATTTTTACCT
Organism: uncultured Phocaeicola sp.; assembly: GCA_958434805.1. Next base: position 121,614 of record CAUBDX010000001.1, on the reverse strand, counting down.
GTTTCTACAATCGTTCACATGGGCAATTATAATGAATAAAAAAGTTATATTTCTGCGTTGCAATATTTTTTTGTTTTATCACGGCATGTTATTGTTAATCAATAATTTATAGTGACGAATCCTCCTGTATCCCCCTCGAAACGGTTTATCCGTTTTCCCTGTCGGAGTCAGTTTGGCAGAAAGCGTCATTATGCAGGATGAAGGTCTGTTGGAATTCTTGTAAGGAGAACGGTAGGATATGATTTTCACTTAGGTGAAGATGGGTTTTCACCTGTGTGAAGAGCTGTTGTCACCAGTGTGAAACCACCGTTTCAAACTGGTGAAGCAACAGTATATATCGGAAGTTTACACACTGACATCCTATTAAGTTGAACGAAAGTACAGCATATCCTGTCAGATTTAATCTGATATCTGCGCTTCTCTTGCAAATAACGGGTGAATGTTCCACTCCATCGCTTACATACCGGTTTGGGGGTATTACAGACTTTTTTACACGGCAAGTTGTTGGTAATGAGTGGAATGAAGTGGCGGAAGAATTTTATGTTTTACGTAAGACGAAGTTATCTTTTTATCGGTTTGATCATGAAGGGTGAACCAGGTCTCGTTTCTGGAACTTGGTGATGTTGCTGTTGAAAATATAGAAGAAATTTATTTTGTCATGTCCTTTATCAGCCTATCTAACGCTACTACCGTATACCCCTCTTTTTCTATAAAGTCCAGAACTTGTACCAGCAGCCTGTCACTATCGGGCATCCGGTCATGTAGCAGAAGGATGGAGCCCGGAACGAGCCGTTTCTTGATGTGTTTGATAATTTTTTCAGGAGTGGGTTGCTGAGTGTCCAGTGTGCGGATGTTCCAACCAATGGGGATGTATCCCAGCCTGCGCACTGCTTTAGCCAGGGTAGGATTGGTCACTCCGAAAGGCGGCCGGAACCATCGGACCGGTTGGCCGGTCACTTTTTCCAATTCTTGCTGGCAGGTAATTAAATCATGGCACATCCGTTTGAAGGTATAGAGAGGAAAATAGCCGGAATGGGAGAAGGAATGATTCCCGATACGATGTCCTTCTTTGATGATTTGCCGGAGCAGTTCTTCATTGCCTTTTATCTTGTTTCCGATGCAAAAAAAGCAGGCCGGTATGTGTTTTTCTCTTAACACTTTCAGCACTTTGGGGGTCTGTATCGGATCGGGCCCGTCATCAAAAGTGATGGCTATGATTTTCTCTTCGGTTTTCTTGCAACAGAAGACACGCATGTAAATACAGGCACGGATGCTGTAAGAAGCGTAAAAGAAATAGGCCATGACGCTTACTATGATGACTACAGAAACTAGGATGTGCATTGCTTGATTAAGATGATTGAGTGATACTTTAATAAATGATCTTGTAGAGATTATTCTAATTGTTTGTCATTATCTGTCAGTATTCTGAACTTTTTTTCGGTATCAATCGTATTCAAGTGTGCTAATTGCTCTTTGGCCATCTGCCGAAGATGAGTAAACCTTTTAGACTTGTCCACCTTACGCTTGATTAACTCTGCATTGAAGGATTCCATATTCGATAATACGACTAATTCATTTATGCTTGCTACATCTCTGATATTGATATTCTTATCTGCGTATTGTGGATTTGCTTCACGCCATTGTCTTGCGGTACATCCCCATAATGCGAGATTTAACAAATCAGCTTCATCGGCATAAACAAGTTTTTGATTGAAATCTTCTACTTTAGGTATAATAAAGTCTTTGATTGCATCCGTATGTATGGAATAATTTACTTTACTAAGTATTCTTTTTACGTTCCATTCACTTAATAAAGGGTGTGATTCTGCTTCTTTAAGTCTTTGGTATTCTTTGATGAGATATAGTTTAAATTCAGGGCTGAGCCAAGTCCCGAATTCAAAAGCTATGTCTTTATGGGCAAAAGTTCCCCCATATCGCCCGGGCTTGGATATAATCCCTATTGCTTTAGTTTTTTCTATCCATTGTTTGGGGGTTAGGGTGAAACTGTTTGTTCCACTCTCCATTTTAAAAGCATCGAATTCGATGCCTTTAAAATTTGGATTATTTAGTTTTTCCCATAACCCTAGAAAATCAATCGTACTACGTAGACGCATCCAGTTTTGTATAATGTAGTTAGTACGTTCTCTGTCTTTGAAATGTGCCATGTCTGTCAGGCAGATATAATCATTATTATCAGGTCTTACAGATATGGATATATCAATATTCGTAACAGTTATTTTCTTCATTATTTCTACCACTTTTATTTTATGAGGGATAAAGTTAAGCATTATTCCTGTTTTCAGTATCTTAAAAGCATCTTTTTAATAGGCCATGACGCTTACTATGATGACTACAGAAACTAGGATGTGCATCGCTTGATTAAGATGATTGAGTGATTGATACCTTGATATTGGTTATAAATCAATGCGTAACGGGATGAAGCTTCTTCTTTCAAGGCTTTTGCCGCCATCCAGAGAGCATAGGATGAAGCAGTCTGATATTCTCCGCATTGTTCTTTAAAACTGCTATGCAGGGCATGAGGGAACAGACTGTGTTCCAGATCCGTATAAACGGCATCTGTTGCTTCCTGCCCGTTCTTGCCACTGATAAACCAGTCAATGTCTTCGGGTGCAAGCCCGTGAGATTTTAGAAAATGATGCATCCTGTTACTGATTTCCGGAGCACTCATCCGGGTGATAAAAGTATCTACCCCTTTCAGTTCGGCAAAAGTCTGTTCCTCTTTTTGTGCGCTTAACAGGAAAAATTGTGCTCCCTCACCGGCTGTCGTTCCTTTCAACAGTCCTAAACGCTGCTGAATGATATGGCTGGTAGGGGTTATTTCATCCATAGCACCTGCCAGTACATGCTGTTTGCCTTCGGCAATGCTTATGATGCCATCTATCAGAGCACTTTCAAAACTTAAACCACGGTGTACATACGTAACATTATAAGCATGTATTTTGAGTAGCAAAGCTAGCTGTGCACCCACCGTATTAAAGGTGGACTGAATGAAAGCGGTGGGATTGAGCATCTGTTCCCGGTTGTCCATCAAGGCGTTCATAAACTTTTCCGTATCGGCCAGACAACCCAGTCCTGTAGCGGTGATAATGGCATCTACCTTTTCCGACGGGATATCTTTCAGACATTCCAGTCCGCAGGCTACTCCCATCTTGATCATGCGGCTCATGCGCCTCCGCAGATTGGCGTTGGTGATCATTTCTTTATAATCAGGTTCCTGTGCGGAGAAATAAGGCTTTTCATTTCTGCTTTCCGCATGGATAGAGGCGATACGGTTGATATATACTGGGCACATACGCTATTGGGTTAGAGTGGAAAATACGAGAGATGAGTTGTTGCCGCCGAATCCGAAGGAGTTGGATAATACATGCCGTATGGGAAGTCCCGACCGGAAAACCGTTTCAGGAATGAGGCCGCTTTCTTCATCGGACAGATGGAAGTTCAGATTAGGGTAAATCAGTCCGTGACGGATGGAGAGTACGGAATATACGGCTTCTATTCCTTCCGAGGCTCCCAGGGTGTGCCCGATGAAAGCCTTGACCGAACTGAAAGGAGGAATACGGGTATCGAAGATACGCCGGATGGCTTTCCCTTCGGAAGCGTCGTTGCTGGGAGTGCCTGTACCATGTACATTGATATAGTCTATGGCTCCGGCTGTCAGCCCGGCAGAGGCTATGGCCTGACTCATGGAAAGGAAAGGCCCGTCTCCGTCGGGGGAACTTCCTGTCTGGTGGTAGGCTTCATTGGCATTGGCGTAACCGCTGAGTTCGCAATAAGGAGCTTTAGTAAGGGATTTATCAGATTGAAGAACAAGGTATCCGGCTCCTTCTCCCAGGTTTAGTCCGGCACGTGTGCGGTCGAAAGGACGGCAGTGCTCTTTGTCCAGTATCATCAATGAATTGAAACCGTTGAGCGTGAAACGGCATAAGGCATCCGTTCCGCCTACAAGGACAGCGTCCAGCAGACCATGCCGGATGAGGCGTGCCCCTAACATAATGGCATTTGCGGCGGAAGAACAGGCGGTGCTGAGGGTGGTCACCGTTCCTTTCACTCCCAAATAAGCGGCTATCATTTCGGTACTGGACCCACAGTCATGGGAGATAATGTCACGTAATCTCCCTTTTCGGTTATCTTCCCGGAAAGAGGCATAAAACCGCTCGCTTGCATCCATTCCTCCGATGGAAGTGGAAGAAATGAGCCCGATACGGGGAGAAGTGAAATCGAGTTCCGCATCACGGGCCGCTCCTTGGGCTGCCCACAAGCCCAGCAAGGCTGTACGTGAATACGTCTTGCCGGATGGAAGGGACAGGAGTTTCTTTAATTCTTCATTGCTCTGTTTTACTTCGGACACGGGTACGTCAAGTGCGGTGGGGAAAAGGGTGATTTTCCCCATACCGTGTTTCCCGGCTTTTAAGGAATCCAGGTTTTCTTCCACTCCTTTCCCTATGCCCGAAATCACTCCCAGACCGGTGACATAGATCTTCCTCATTTCTGATGGGCGGTGATGTAGTCTGCCAGGGTACGTACCGAATAGAATATTTCCTTGCCTTTGGCAGGATTCTCTATCTTGATTCCATAATTCCTTTCCAGAATCAGGATAATCTCTAATGCGTCAATCGAGTCAAGGCCCAGACCGTCATCTCCGAATAAAGGTGCTTCACTGTCAATGTCCTCCGGAGTGATTTCTTCCAGATTCAATGCTTCTATTAATTCAACTTTCAGTTTATCAATCAATTCTTCCATATTCTTTATTGTTTTTCAATCAGTTTAAATACTGCTTTATAGGTGTTCTTCCATAATTCACACCACCCGATGATACAATAGTTCAGTTTCCCTTTTTGCATGACTATACGTGCGTATCTTTCCAGTTTTTCCGGCTGATAGGCTTCAGTGATGAAAAAGGTGTTTTCCCCTTGTATCTTGTGGCGGATGCAAATCTCGCCGGACACTACATTGGGTAGTGTGTAAACAAATACAGCCGGACTGGCTGCCTGGTCTCCTTCCCGGTCTATCAGTTGCTGGTGTCTGATGTCCGTATGCAGAGAGGAAGCGGCATTGGCAAGTAACATCCCCATTTCCAGTGGAGCGAATGTCTTACCTTCCAGCAAGTATTCGGCGGCCACATATCCCAATTTGCAAAGGTCATCCATTTTATAGAATTTCAGGTTGTTTCCGCCTGTTTTTTTATAGGTATCACGTATAAATGTGCCGAAATCCGGTTCTTCGGAATGAAAAATAAGTTCGTTGTTTATGAAGACAGAACTGTTTTCAATACGAACCTCCCGTGTACATCGGATTTCGGGCAAGGTGTTGTCCTCATCTTTGAACGGAGTATATTCCGGTAAAGATAAGACAATGGCTGCGTTGCATCCGCCGAATCCCGAAGCGGTTTTTACGCAATGTTTCATCGGGATGCTCCGGTGGGTGGCATAGACCGGTATCGGCATAGGAACTCCCGGCGTTTCGTAACCCGGAGTGCCGAACAGGATGCCTTGTTTCAGTTCGTGCATACAGACAATGCTTTCAATGATTCCCGATGCTCCCAAGGTATGGCCGAAATAGGGCTTCAAACTATGGACGGGCACTTGTTCCAGATGAGCCAGTGTGAGGGCTTTGGATTCCATTTCGTCATTGTATACGGTAGCAGTGCCGTGAGCATTCACAAAACTGATATCCTGAGGGGCTGTCCCTGCTTCCTGCATGGCTTGGCGGATGGCGAAATAGAGTCCGTCTCCCGTGCGGGAAGGACCGGAGATGTGGTTGGCATCGTTACTGACGGCTCCTCCCGAAAGGATAACATGTTCTTCTGTTCCTTCTGAACTGAGCAATACGGCTCCGCAGGCCTCTCCCAAGTTCAATCCGTCACGGCTGCTGTCATACGGACGGCATGGGCGGGAGCTGAGAGACCGGAAAGACCCGAAACCGCTGGTGATGAAATGAGAGAGAAGGTCACCTCCCGCTACGATTACCCGGCGGTAGATACCGTTCTCTATCATGCGTTTTCCTGCTATGAGGGCTGACACTCCTGAAATGCAGGCATTGGAAATGACATGCACCCGTTCCTCGGCATGGAAATAACCGGCAATGTTTTCTGCCATTTTCCAAAGAAAGACCGCTTCATCGGGATGTTCCGTATGACGGGCCAGTAAATCGATGTTCCCTTTGGTGGTGGAGAGGATGAGTCCGCAGGTTTTGTCTTCCAAAGTTTGTCCGGACTGACGGATGAGTTCGTTGATAGTCAGTATGAACAGTTGTTCCATCCGGGGATAGCCACTTACTCCTATGGCTTCCGCCTGTTGTTGCAATCTCTCTTGCGAGAGAGTGGCTGCCAATAGGGGAGTGTCCGCAATCCGTTTGTCCGTCTGCAGGGTGATACCGCTGTGATAGCTCCGGATGGCTTCCAGATTTTCCTGTGTGCCGAAACCCAGCGCGCTGATCAGGGTATCATGGGTGATATAGGTAGTCAGATGATGTTCCATTTCTTTTTCCACTCTATGTAAAAGGCAGGATTAACCAGTTCCAGTTCTCTATTTGTATTCAGGAATACCTGTGTAGTGGTTCCTGTTGCCACAATGTTTTGGTCCGATGCCCGGTAGATGGTGTATTCAAAAAGAATTTTGGCGGCATCACTGTGGATAAACCGTGTCTCGACAATCGCTTCCTCGCCAAAAGACAGCGGTTGTTTGAACTGGCAGGTCAGGTCTACGATAGGAACTACATATCCTTCCCGGTAGATGCTCATATAGTCCAGACCGTATCGCTTTCCGAAAGCTTCGCGTCCGTCTTCGAAATAACGCACATATTCTCCATGCCATACTATCTGCATGGAATCTATCTCACTGAAGCGGACTTTGATGGTGGTCCGGTCCGTCAGTGCCGCCTGATGTGGACTTGTTTTTCGTTTCATTCTTTCTTCAGATATATTTTCATCCGGCATTCGGCCAGCAATTCATCGTTTTCTTTTACCTCGGCGGTAATCAGGGTGATATCAAATACTTCCTGAACGATGGTTATACCGGTATATAGTTCTGCTCCGGCAGAAGGAAGACGGAATAGTTTCATCTTTTCTACCGAACCGATAAAACCTAATGGTACAGGTTCTTTCCGCAGCATATAGATATAACCTACACGTGCCGCCGCCGACTGGGCGATGTGCTCTATGATTCCCGTTTCCTGTAATACACCGTCCCGGCAGAACAGGTTGTCGGTAGTGACGGTCAGCCCTGACCAGGATGTATTTTCTTCTATCCCATAGAAGCGGTCTATCATTACCATGGGCGGGCGTTGGGGAATCAGCCGGAACAGCTCTTCTCCCTGACAGATGATTTCTTTGCTGCTCATTTCAGTCTGCATTGCAGGATACTGTGTCCCAGTCCTATGTTATCTTGAATTTCTTCCACTTCCAATCCGGCATTTTCAATGCAGCGGATCAGGTCATCCGAATGGAACATCTTACTGTTGCCGTTGGCCATTGCTGTAAAGTAGAGGCTGATTTGTGTCAGGCAATAAGATGCTGTTTCATACCGTTGGCGATCCCATAATGTTTCCATAATATAGACTTTGCTGTCTTTGCCGATGGATTGTGCCACACGGGTCAGGATGCTGATGACTTCTTCTTCCGAGAAGCAGTCCAGAAACTGGCTCATCCATACAGCGTCAAAACCCGTGGGAAAGGGCACGTCCCGATCCAGCAGATTGGCGCCGTGACCGTGTATGCGTTCACTACCGGACAAACCGGCCGTTTGCTTTCTCATCATTTCCAGTTGTTGAGGCAGGTCCACGATGGTTACTTCCACTTCCTTATTATATTGTACGCATTGTGTGGCCCATCTGCCGGTATTCCCGCCAATATCGAGCAAGCGTTTCGGGTGATGGCTGAACACGATTTCCAACGCTTTGCCGAATGACTGGTCCGAATAGAAATGATCAAAGCCGAACCAGCTTTTCTGTACCTGTTCCGGCAATTGGGACAGACCTTCGTAAATGGTAGGCCATTCTCCGAATACTTTCAATCCTTCCGGACGCCCGTTTAAAAGAGCTTCTTCCAAATGGAACAAGCCTTGATAGTTCACATCGTGATTGAATTCCATATTGACACGAGCCATTTTATCGTTCAGCAGAAACCAGCCTGCCTTGGCCAGTACATAACGGTCTTCTTCCAACAGGATGGTTCCGATGGTCAGCGATGCTTCCAGTAATACTTGTGCCGCATAGCGTGTCAGTCCGGTCTGCCCGCTGATTTCTTGCAGCGTATATCCTTCCCGTTTGCCGGACAATAATTGGAAAATTCCGAATTTCAACATCAGGCGCGATACTTGGAATACCACAGGACCGAAAGCTATCTCTTGTGCCAGTCTTTGCGCTTCGGCAGCCGTACATTGTTCTTTTGTATATCTTTTATGCATCATACCAGATTTATTTTTATGTCCAGAACGGGTAGTAATTGAACCATTGTTCCGGATACTGCCGGACAATCTTTTCCAGCGTTTGTGTATATTGCTCCAATAATGCCTGTTCGGCCCGTTTCTCTTTCGTCCGTACTACTGTCTCGGCTATAAAGAAATGGAAACGATACGTTCTTTGGGCTTCACGCATGGCAAAATAGAATACGACGGGTACTTTTAACTTCGAAGCCAGCAGGAAAGGGCCCATCGGAAATTTGGCTTCTTTTCCCATGAAAGAAGTCGTGAGTAATTTCTCTTTATTCAGATAGCGGTCTCCCTGAAAGCAGACATACTCCCGGCGGTCCAGCGCTTCCGTGATGCGGAATACATGTGTCAGGCTGTCTTCATTCACCGGAATTATTTTGTAGTCTCGCGTAGAGGCGTTCTTTTCCAAAATCTCCTTTATCCGTTCGTGTTCGGCGTCAAACATGACGATATTGATCTTTTTGCCATATTCATCGAAGAAAGGAGCGCCTATTTCCCAGTTGCCCACATGGGCGCCAATCATAATTACTCCGGTGTTTCCGTTTAGTACGTCTAAAAATGCCTGATAGTTCTCAAACTTGAAATGATACTTGCCGGTCATTCCGTTGCCGATGGCCACTTTGTCAATCAATATTTGTCCCAGCCGGTAATAGTTTTTCAGGAGCAGTGCGACGGATTTCAGCCGTCCGTATTTCAGCCTGTTCCGTGCGTAACTCCAAGTATTGCCCGTTGCTTTCGGTGCGAAAGGTATGAAGTAGAGGACGACCAATGCCAGGAAGCCGTAGGCCGCAGTTATCCCCAGACAGCGGATCATGTAGATAAAGAACATGTATCCGAATATGCCTCCTCTTGTCTTACCTTTCCATGTTTCGGACATCAGTCTTCTTTTTGCATATGTGAAATTACCAGATTATAGAAATCCTGGAAGGTTTTGATACCGGCAAAATCTTTGGCTGTAACGGTGAAACCGAAATTCTTGTCAATCAGTACTACCATATCCACCAGGTCAAGGCTATCCAATTCCAAGGTTTGCATCAAAGGTGCGTCCGGTTGGATCTGTTCTACATCAATCTCAAATTCTTCGGCCAGGGTGGTTCTGATCTTTTCGATGATTTCTTCGTTGGTCATAAATTTATATATTGGTTTGAATTAATTGTTTTCTTTAAATTTACGGATAATCAGTGAGGAATTGGTTCCTCCGAATCCGAATGAGTTGGACAAGAAGGTGTCAAATTCCGTTTCTATCCTCCGGGAGGGGATGTTCAGCAGAGCAGAGGCTTCATCGGGTTCTTCAAAATTGAGATTAGGAGCGATAAATCCGTTATTCATCATCAAGATGGAATAAATGACTTCACTGGCGCCTGCCATCCACATCTCATGTCCGGTTTGTGACTTGGTGGATGTGACATAGGGCCGATGGTTTCCGAACACTTCCGCTATGGCTTTTGCCTCATTCAAATCTCCCACGGGGGTGGAAGTGGCGTGTGCATTGATATATTGGATTTCTTCCAAGGGAATGCCCGCATCGTTGATTGCCATCTGTAAAGAGCGTCTGGGACCGTCCACATTCGGTACGGAAATATGATCTCCGTTTGATGAGAAACCGTATCCTATGACTTCTGCCAGAATAGTAGCTCCGCGCCTTACGGCTGATTCATAACTTTCGAGTACCAGGCTGGCGCCTCCTCCGCTGGGTACCAAACCGTCCCGTCCCTTGTCAAAGGGGCGCGATGCCTTTTCCGGTTCGTCCTCACGGGTGGAGAACGCGCCCAATCCGTCGAAACTACCCACGGAGTAAGGATTTACCTCTTGTGCTCCTCCGCACAGAATGCAGTCCTGAAGTCCTGATTTGATGAGCATATACGCCATGCCGATGGCGTGTGAACCGCTGGCACAAGCTCCCGATATGGTAAAATTAATTCCCTTCAAATGGAAAATAACCGAAAGGTTCATGGTAATCGTAGAGTTCATGGACTGGAAGATAGAACCGGAGCCTACCATAGCCGTATTCTTCTTGGCACGAATGACATCAATGGCCTCGATTACCGGAGCGGCGCTACTGTCATTTCCATACAATATGCCTACTTCATGATCCAATAAAAACTCCTCGTCTATTTGTGCCTGACGGAATGCCTCCAAGGTAGCCATATAGGCATATTCTCCCTGTTCGGCGAGGCTATGCCGCTTTTTGCGGTCCAATAACTTCTTTAAATCAGGACGTTCGACAAGTCCTGTCAATGCGGAAAAATACCCCATCTCTTTACGTGCCGGATCGATGCCGATGCCTGAACGCCCTTGGAACAAAGAGTCTTTCACCTCATCTTGGTTCTTGCCTATGCACGAATAAATACCCATGCCTGTAATCACTACTCTTCTCATCTTCTGCTTATGTATAGATTCCTCCATTGATGGAAATTACCTCTCCGGTGATATAGGAGGCTTGTTCCGATGCCAGGAAGCCTACCAGTGCGGCTACTTCTCCGGGTTCGCCGAACCGTCCTGCCGGTATCTGTTTTTTCCATTCATTTTCATCAATGCCGTTGGTCATATCCGTGCGGATAAATCCCGGTGCTACGGCGTTCACCGTCACGTGTTTTCTGGCCACTTCCTGTGCCAGTGCTTTGGTGGCGGCTATCATTCCGCCTTTGGCTGCCGAATAGTTGGTTTGTCCCGGCATTCCTTTGATACCCGACAGGGAAACGATGTTGATGATACGTCCGAATCGCTTTACCAGCATATTTTTCAGCAAGGGTTGGGTGACGTTAAAGAAACCGTTCAGGCTGATATCCAACACCCGGCTCCATTCATCCTGTTCCATCCACAGCATCAGGTTGTCACGGCGTATACCGGCATTGTTCACCAGTACCTCAATGTAGGTATCGGGATGCTTCTCCATCCAGCCGTTCAGTGCGGCGTGTGTGGCTACTGCGTCTGTCACGTCAAATTTCATCAGTTCGCCGTCCGAGCCTTGTTCCCGTATCTGTTGCAGGGTGGCTTCGGCTTCCGTATCGTTGCTTTGGTAGTTTATCAGTATATGATATCCCATTTCGGCCAGTTTCAGACATACAGCCTGTCCGATGCCCCGGCTTCCTCCTGTTACTAGTGCGTATTTCATTTTTCTTGCAACCTCCCTTTTTTAAGATATACCATCATTCTTTCTATCTCTTTATATTTAGGCGTATCTTCCCGGAACACAGGAAAAAATGCTCGTATCTCTTTATATACTTGTTGTGACCGGGGGCTTAGCCGACCGGCTATTTCCAAACAGTCTACAGCTTGTACAATACCCATCATCAGGATAGCCATCACCTGATAAGCATTTTCTATGACTGTTTTTGCCAGCAGTGCGGAATTGGTTCCCATGCTTACAATATCCTGATTGTCATTGTTGTTGGGGATGCTATGTACATACATCGGATTGGACAAAGTCTGGCACTCCGCTGTGGTAGAAGTCGCGGTAAATTGTGACGCCTGCAAACCATAGTTCAATCCCAGCACTCCCATATTGACAAAGGGGGGCAGAATGCCGTTGATGCGGTCGTGAAACAAGTAATTGATCTGCCGTTCGGCAAGCATGGCCAGTTTGGTGACCGCTATTTTCAGTTTATCCATTTCAAAAGAAACGTAATCTCCGTGAAAATTACCGCCATGATACACGTTTTGCGTGTCGGGGTCCACTATCGGGTTGTCACAGGCTGAATTTATTTCGTTTATCAATACTTTTTCGGCATTGAGCAATTCATCATAAACCGGTCCTAGAATCTGTGGGATGCAGCGCAACGAATAATAGGGTTGAACCTTATGGGTGAAGATTTTCTCTTCGTGTTTTCCGTTGTAAAGTTCATTCTCTCTTTTGCGTACACATTGGCTGCCTTCCACCCATTGGCGCATCATGCGGGCTATCTCTTGCTGTCCTTCATGCCGTTTGGCTTCGTTCAGCGGTTCAGACATGAAATCATCGTACGAGGCGGCAATTTCATTCATCATGACCGATGCGCCTACTGCCCAATGCATCAGTTGGCGGGCATAAATCAGGTTGACAATGCCTATACCTGTCATTACCGAAGTGCCGTTGGTCACTGAAAGCCCTTCGCGGATATGCATTTTGAAGGGTTGCAATCCGTTTTCCGCCAAAACGGATGCCGTATCTCTTTTCTTGCCTTGGTAAAAGACCTCTCCTTCTCCAATCAGGGTGAGGGCGATATGGGCAAGCTGTACCAAATCGCCACTGGCCCCTACACTGCCGTGTTCGGGTACGTATGGAGTAATCCCCCGGTTGATAAACTCGGTAATGAGCAATGCCAGTTCTTTATGTATGCCGGATTTTCCTTGCAGAAAAGTATAGAGACGCGCTATCATGGCAGCTTTGACATAGAGTTCCGGAAGGGGGTGCCCTGCTCCGGTGGCATGGCTGCGGATGATATTATACTGTAATTGTGACAAGGATTCATCTTCAATACGGTATTGGGCCATCGGTCCAAAGCCGGTATTGATGCCATAGATGATCTTGTCGTTGGAGAATGTTTTCAGAAAATGGAAACTCTCTTCCAATTTTTGCATACATTGGTCGGAGAGTGTCAGTGGCTCTTCTTCAAACAAAATCTTATACAGGGACGCTAAAGTTATCTTATTCTCAGCTAGCATTGGATTGGTGTGATAAGCAGTTTTGTATAATTTCCGCAAAAATAGTTATTTAAAAATAAGTATTACCATCCGAAGGGAGATTTTTCAGTTTTGATGGTTATCTGAAAGGTTCACCACAGATTATACAAATAAACGCAGATGCTTCTTAAATCATTGATTGTCAGGTGGGTAATCTGTGTGAATCTGTATAGTCTGTGGTGAAAAATATAGTGTCGCTCTATGTATCCTATTTATTCAGTTTCCATGTGAAACCGTCTTTGGTATCTTTCACTTCAAAGCCAAGAGCGGCCAGCTCATCACGGATTTTATCGCTTGTAGCCCAGTCTTTATTGGCTTTGGCTTTCATACGTTGTTCCAGCAGCATATCTACTACTTTGCCGTATGCCTCTTCACGTGCCTCGTTATTGGCGGCTTCTTCTTTCAGACCCAGGATTTCGTACATAAAGAGATGGAACATACTTTTCAGTTCTTCCAGATCTTCTGCGGAAATAGTGGCTTTCTTGTCCAGAACCGTATTAATCATACGGGCGCCGTCAAACAGATGGGCAATGACAATCGGTGAGTTCAAGTCATCATTCATGGCTGTATAACACTTTTCACGCAAGTCTTTTACCCCCTCTATGCCGGTGGTTTGTGTTGCCGGAGTGATGCGTTCAAGACCTTTCACAGCTTCTGTCAGCCGTTCCAATCCTTTTTCGGCTGCTTGTAATGCTTCGTTACTGAAGTCCACTGTACTGCGGTAATGTGCCTGAAGGATGAAGAAACGGATGGTCATGGGGCTGTAGGCTTGGGTCAGTAACTTGTGGGTACCGTGGAAGAACTCATCCAAGTTAATGAAGTTGCCGTATGATTTTCCCATCTTCTGTCCATTAATGGTAATCATGTTGTTGTGCATCCAATAGTGAACCATGTCATCTCCTTGTGAAGCCACGCTTTGTGCGATTTCACATTCGTGGTGTGGGAAAATTAAGTCCATTCCCCCTCCATGAATATCGAAATGCTCGCCCAGGTATTTCTTACCCATTGCGGTACATTCACAATGCCAACCGGGGAATCCGTTACTCCACGGGCTGGGCCAGCGCATGATATGTTCGGGTTGTGCACATTTCCACAGGGCGAAATCGGCAGGATTGCGCTTCTCGCTTTGACCGTCCAGCTCGCGGGTGGTGTTCAGCACATCGTCCAGGTTGCGGCCGGACAGTTTGCCGTAATGATGGTCTTTGTTGTATTTTGCTACATCGAAATAAACGGAACCTTCACTTTCATAAGCATAGCCGTTTTTCAGAATTTCTTCTACCAGTTCTATCTGTTCAATGATATGGCCTGATGCATGTGGCTCGATACTGGGTGGAAGTACATTCAAGGCTTCCATTGCCTTGTGGTAGCGATTGAGGTAATATTGCACTACTTCCATGGGTTCCAGTTGCTCCAGACGGGCCTTTTTGGCGATTTTATCTTCGCCTTCGTCTGCATCGTGTTCCAGATGACCGACATCGGTAATGTTACGGACATAACGTACCTTGTATCCCAGATGGGTAAGATAACGGAACAGGATATCGAACGTGATGGCGGGGCGTGCGTGTCCTAAATGGGCATCGCCATATACGGTAGGACCGCATACATACATACCTACATGAGGGGCATGCAAGGGAACGAAAAGTTCCTTTTGACGGCTTAATGTATTGTAAATGGTTAGTTTATTTTCCATAATTCATTCTATTAGAATTGCAAAGTTATAAATTAAAGTGTGTATTTGGCTAATAATTAACAAAAAATCTGATGCTGATGTCCTCTGCTTGTCTACAAATGGTGTTTGTTGGTTTAAAGGATAGAGATTTATGGTAATAAATAAAAGTAGGTTGTCTTTGAATGTAAAAGAACAGAATGATGATTTTTTGTATGGAGATTAGGGAACCTAACTCTTTTTCCTTTTCATGAAATAGGTTTCTCTTGTTTCTGTTTATGATCTTTAATCTCTGCTATTGATTTGTAAAACAGGACCACTGCCTCATAAACCTTGGTGTTGTTTTACGGGGCAGTGGTGGTGTTTCTATATGAAGTTTGCGTGCGGAGCGGGAATGTTTATTTGGACTTCTTTCCCCAATACGTCTTGTTGTTGGCATAGCCGGCATAGACGATGGTATGGGTGCGCGGACTGGCTTCCCAGTCGGTTTCGCGTTGCAGATAAAGTTCCACTCCGTTGACAGTCAGAATCTGTTGGGCGGCATCATAGCTCCACGTACTGCCTTTCCAGATACCTTCGGTGATAGTGTGGTCGGCGGCGAGAGTCATTGTTGCTGAAGTTCTCTGCTCTCCATATTTGTATGTAAGGTCGATGTGTTCCCAATTGCCGGGCAATTCTTCTTCGGTGATGGCTACCTTGGGAACGGCTCCGTAGCGTTCAGGCATTACGAGAGGCCAACCGTCTTTCGTCCAGCGGATGCTGCGTACGTGCCCCATCATGATGGCGTTGCTGGCGTTGATGCCCGGAACATCCTTAGGCAGACGGCCTTGTGAGGCGTAGAACCAGTTGTCTTTGCCATCGTCGAAGATAGCGCAGTGGGCGATGCCTACCCAGCCGTAGCCTTTGCTGAACTTATAGGGATGAGTCACTATGGGCAGTGCATCGGCACCGGCGGTCACGTCTTTGCCGTCAATGCCCACGTAGGGACCGGTGATGCTTTTCGAGCGGACCACACGGGTGTTATAGGGCACGTCGAGAGCGTCGTAGGCCAGGAAGAGGTAGTAGTAGCCATCGCGGTAAATGACTTCGGGACCTTCACTGGCTTGCCAGCGGTTACCTGTCTGGCGGGTGGCGATCAACTGACCATACTCGGCAGGTGCTTGGCCTGTAGCCCAAGGTTGGCCCAAAGTTTCGGCAGGCTTGCCTGTTTCGCTATTGAGCTTGAGAGCGGCTATGCCGCTATGCCATGAACCGTAGACCAACCAGTGCTCGCCTTCGGGCGTGATGACATAAGAGGGGTCGATGGCATTCCATTTATAATAGCAATTGGCCCAATCATCCGGCTTCACGTTGAAGTTAAGTCCTTTGTCGGAAGCATTGGTGATGACGTAGCCTTTGTCTACCCATCCGTTGTTGTTGGAGGGATCGTTGTTTTCCATCAGGCCGATAAAGGCGCGCTCCGACCAGGTGTTGGCACCGTTGAGTGTGCCGGGGCAGACAATGGAATAGTACATGCGATAGAGGCCGTTCTTTACCTTGCGTACTACGGGAGCCCAATAGCCGAAGTCATTAACATTAGGATTGATTTCGGCAAGTCCCATTTCTTTTCGTATTTCATTGAGCTTGGGCACTACCCATTCGGGCAGGTTCTTCATTGTACCGCCGAGGTATTCCCAGTTGACAAGGTCCTTGGAGCGACGACCGTGGAAGTGGCCGCCTGCGGTGTGGACGTTGCCGTATGAAGCATCCGTCTGATACATGTAATAATAACCATCTTCGGCCAATACAACCGAGGGGTCGTGTACGTTGGCAAGATTCCATTGAGAGCGTTTGCTCCAGTCACTTATCGAGGTATAGTCATCGGAGTAGGTGGGGGCCACGTAATTCTTGAGTTCATCGTCTAAGCTTAAGCTTTCTGTGGTGGCCGTGACCACCTCTGAATAGACATAACGGCTGTCACAGTAGACGTATGCACGGATATAGTAGGAGGTACCGGAGGTCAAGGTTGAGAGGGAAGCACTGAAATTCTCATCGGCATCCACCACGTGGTCTTTGATAGTCGGTACGGAAGCTGCTGCACTGTAACAGAAGCCTTTCTTGACTATTTGGTTCAGATCACCTGTAACCGATGCGGTGACGGTCAACGAGGTGGGGGTGGTTGTAGTTACTTTTGGAGTACTTACAGTTGCATAATAGCGGTCTATATCTTCGCTGTTGTCAGAACAAGCGGCTAAAACAAGGAATATTGGTAAGAACATCCACAATGGTAATAGTTTTTTCATCTGTTGATAGTTTAAAGACCATGCCGCTTCTTCCTGAGGAAAACGGCATGGCTTGTGTGATTACTGATTCGGATTAGAAGACGAGATGGCCGCCTTCAATCGTTAAAGCGAAGTTCAAGTCGTTCATATCCAATTTGTTGATCCCTAAATAGTATTGGGCATAGGAAGTACCTGAAGTGCCTTTCATTACTGCTTGAATGTCGGCTGTACCATTGCCGCAATTGGTCACGTAGACGGTGACTTTGGCTCCGTTCATATCGGCAAGCCAAGCAGCCCAGTCGCCTTGTGTACCGTTGTGAACGAGGCTGGCATTTCCATCGTATCCTGCACCCCATCCATAGTTGTCGGCGCGTACCACTGCATATTCGGCAAGATCGGCTTTGCGGAGAACGATAGCGAAGTTGCTCCAGTTATTAGCTTGGCTGGTGTAATTGGTGAAGCTGATGGATCTGGTTTCACCTGCCGGCACGTTGAAATTGTCAGAAAAGACAGTCCACCAACCCGTTGAATTGTCTTCGGCTCCTATGATACCGGCTGAGTTGCTCACAGCGGCAACCACAGATTCGGCAACTTTGACTTCTACGGTAGCGGTAACTTCTTCGGCAGTAATGGTTACGGTCTGCGTACCGGCTTTGGCAGGAATGGCAGAGAAATGGAGTTTGGCGTTGTCTACTACTCTTGTGCTTCCGTCGGCATAAGTAGCCGTTACTTCCAATCCTTCGGGAAGGAATGCCAGCGTACGGTCGGTCATCGTTTCCGTTGCTGCCGAAGTATAATAGTAATACTGCGTGTGCGCAGGTTGAGCCGTCACTTGGATGGATACAATCTTTTCCACTACTTCAAACGTAGCATTGGCCACCACCGGCTGGTTGCAATTCTCGCCCTTGAAGGTCTTGTTGTAGATGACTACCAGTGTCTTCGTGCCCAGTTCGTTCATATTGGGGATGGCAGTGAACTGGAGTTCTTCTGCGGTTACGGTCTTAGTCACCCCTTCTTCGAAGCTGACGATGGCAGTAATCCCGGCCACGGCTTCTTCGAGTGAGGTGCCGGCATTGACCTGATCGGGTACATTTTGCAGTACCATCGAGAGCGGATTCTTGTCTTCGGCAGAGGTAAGGCCGCCGATAGGAACGATGTTCGATTGCAAGAAGTTGATGTAAGAGCCTTCGGGTACCAGGAAGCAGCGGATGTTGGTATTGCTCGCGTCTGCATTCAGATTGGGTAACTTGTACGGCTGTTTGTAGGTTTTGGTTGCCGAGGCGTTCTGGATTTTGATAGAGAAGGCATTTTCATTGGTGCGGTCTACGGTGAGTGTTACTTTGCCGCCCAATTTCTGTACAGTTTCGTCCAGATTGTCAACGGGTGACAGCATCAGTGTGCTGGAGGTGTATTTGAAGAAGAGATGGGAACCCCATTGGGAGTTATAGGCCAAAGTATCGTTTGTGGTATCAAAACGATAAGCGCCATATTCCGTGTATCCTTCACCTCCGCGGTCTGCGTCATTGGTAATGACTAGGGCGAAGTTTTTATAATAGGTATTGTCGGCAGGGTTGATGTTGAGGTTGAACACTCCATGCCACTTCTGACCATCGGGCACGACGTAATACTTGGAGAAAGCTGTCCAGAAACCGGAGGTGTAGTCCGTATTACCGAAGGAGTAGACATCTTCCTGCATGCCCTCCAGCACTTCTTCTTCCGGATCTTTCTTTGAATTTGCTATGGAGTCCACTTTCTCGGAAATCCAGTCGGGGGCGTTAACATCATACAGCTCGCCACCCTCGCAGCTTGGCAATGCCATCAACCCGAAGGCGATGGAACAGCAAGCGTATACTAATTTATTGAGTATTCTCATTGTCTTACATTTTAATAGGTTTGTTTATTTGCTTAAGTCAACCACCGGATGAACAGTCCATCCGTTCTCACTGAAATAAGTAGAGTTGTCCGTGCTAAAGTTGGCAGAGTTACCACTTAGGTTAGGGTTCTTGTTCAACAACTGTTGTACGATGGGCAGAAATTCGTGCCCGGGTAAGTAGGTGTCAAAAGAACTTTTTAGTTCGGAGTCGGTTGCGATATCGTTGTAGTCTACAGGATCTTTGGTTCCGGTTACAGAACGGCGTACGACACTGTGCTCCTTAAGTTGTTGCAAACGATCATTCTTATAGAAGAATCCCCAGCGGATAAGATCGAATCCGCGTCCGAACTCACAACCAAATTCTTTCGGACGCTCCACATTGGCAATCTGCTCGAAGAGTTTGTCGGCTGTAGGGAAGTCAGCCAGTTCCAGATCGGGCAAGTCAGCGCGGTTGCGTACTTCGTTAATCCAGTCGATGGCCTGTTGTGTGGGGCCGTTGACTTCGTTTTCACATTCGGCAGCACGGAGCAGCACGTCGGAGTAGCGCATCAGACGCAAGTTGATTCCATCGTGTAAACCTGTAATAACGGTGCTATAGAGTCCGGTACGGAGGTTTGTGAACTTGGCGATGGGTAGACCACCGTATGTGTTGTTGGTTACGATGTTGTCGGTGGCTGTAAGTTTGCTCGTATAAGCTACATTGCCATATTCAAAGTCTTCCCAATCGGATTCGTAAGTACCGATGGTCCAGTACAGACGCGGGTCGAGTTTGCCGTCAGTAGTACGTTCTGCTTTGAAGAGATGGTAGAGCCAGGGGGAAGCCGAAATGTCGGCCCAACCGCCATAATTGCCGGGAGCGAAGTTACTCTCGATGGCCGAACCTTGGGTGGCATTCGGGCTGGTGTTCACCGGAGTCCACTCGTCGTCGGTTCCTTGTGATTCTAAGTCAAGGAATTGCACTTCGAAAAGGCTTTCCTTGTTGTTCTCATAGGCAGGACCTTCACGAAAGTTGTCGCCATAGTTATCCATCAGTTCATAAGTACCATATTTTTTGCCGATAATGTCTTTCAGTACAGTAAGGGCGTCTTTGAATTTATGGCGTACCATGAGCGCACGGGCATAGTAACCGGCTGCGGCACCACAGGTGGCACGTCCTTTTTCCCATTCGCCACCTTGATCTCGTGAGGGTAACAATTCCATGGCTTCTTTGAAATCACTTTCCACTTGGTCCAGCACGGCATCATAGGTGCTGTTGCCGGTATAAAGTCCATCCAATGAAGAGTAGGTGGCATAATCTGTGATGAGGGGCGGGTTCTGGTAATAACCAACCAGATTGTAGTATGACAGACCGCGCAGGAAGAGCACTTGTCCTTTGATGCGTTTCATTTTTTCGGAAAGCTGGCTGTTGTCTTCATCGCAACGGGAAATGGCAAAATTACATACATTAACGGTGTAGTACCATTCGCGCCAGGGCCACCACGTGATGTCCGAGGTTACTTCCGCATTCAGGTCATCGAAAGGCAGATACCATACTTGTGATGAATTCCAGGCTTCATCGCCACGACACACATCAATGGTGTAGCCTACACGGGCGTAAGAACCTTCCATACGGATATGGTTATAGGCGGCAATAACGCTCTCTTCCAAATCATCGGCATTGAAACCGAATGTGTTTGAGGTTTGCTGGTTGGGATTTAACAGCTCCAAATTATCATTGCAAGAAGTCAATGTGCCTAATCCCAAAAAGAGAACCAATGCATATTTATTGAGTTTCATATTGTTATGTTTTTAGTGATTAGAAAGTGAAATGAACGCCACACATGAAGGTACGTGCGGTAGGATAAGAACAGAAGTTATATCCCGGTGTGAAGGTACCTCCTGCATAGTCCACATTGTAACCTTTGTAGCCGGTAAAGGTGTGCAGGTTCTGTGCCGACACGTAGAAACGTACATCCGATACGTATTTGCCAAACCATTCGTTGGGGAAGTTGTAGCCCAGTTCTATATTGGCAATTTTCCAATAAGCTGCGTTCTGAATTTTGCGGTCGCTGAAGAGATCGTTCCAGGCCAGGCTGGCACTGTTGGTGACATAGGTACGTGGTACGCTGGAAAGATAGGTGCTGCCGTCTTCGCTGAAGCGATTGGCGTCGAGCATGGCTACGTCTTTGTTGCCCCAGCCATAGCAAGAGTTCAGAGAGTTGTGGATGTCGTCGCTAACATGATAGTTGAGTGCACCGAACGTAGCGATGCTCAGGTCGAAACGTTTGTATTCGAAGCGGGCGTTCAAACCGAAATTGATCTTAGGCATACCGCTGCCCAATACTACCTGGTCATTGGCATCTACCTTTCCGTCAGGCTTTCCGTCGGGACCGCTTACGTCCTTATAGAGGCAGTCACCAATTTGGGCGCCTTCTTGTGTGGCATGGTTGTCCAAGTCAGCTTGTGTGCGGGCGATGCCATCATAAACCCATCCGTAGAATTTGCCGATCTCTTCACCTACGTTGGTGATGTAGGCGCCGGAGATGTATGAATCGGTACCGAAGCCCAATGAGGTTACGCGGTTACGGACAGTACTTAAGTTAGCCGACACTTCATACTTGAAGTCGTGGTCTCGGTTGCGGTAAGTAGCTGCAAATTCGAAACCTGAATTGTTCATCGAAGCGGCGTTCATTGTTACGGTGGTATTGGATACACCGGCTTGTTCGGGAACGGGAACAGCATAAAGCAGGTCTTCACTGGTGTTCTTGTACCATTCGGCAGTGAATTCCAGACGGTTGTTGAACAAGGCGAGGTCGATACCCACGTTGTAGCTTTTCTTCTTTTCCCAAGAAAGGTTGTTGTCTACGAAAGTGGAAATGGCAGAACCGGTGATGGGCGTGTTGCCAAAGCTATAAGTCATGTTATTACGTGCCATTACAGCCTGATACATGTATTCACCAATGTTTTCGTTACCGAGCTCGCCATAGCTGGCACGTACCTTGAACATGTTGACAATGTTTCTGTTGAAGGGGAAGAAAGACTCCTTGTCGAAACGCCATCCCACAGAAACAGAGGGGAAGGTGCCCCAACGGATATTTTGGGACAAGCGGGAACTGCCGTCGCGGCGCACGGTTGCCGAGAACAGATAACGCTCGTCGTAGTTGTAGTTGATACGCCCGATGTAGGATAGGAGGGTGTGTTTGTATTCGAAGCTTTCAGCGTAAGTGTTGGCGGCATTCTGGAGTTGCAGGAAGTAAGGCTCGGTGAAGTTGACGCCCCAGCCTGTCAGCAAGTCGGTGTTTTCTTCTTCGTAAGTCTGGCCGGCTACCAGGTTAAAATGGTGTTTGCCGACGGTGGCATCATAAGTCAGCACGTTTTCAATCAAAGCATCGGCATAAGAGCGGGTAGCTTTGGTGAGACGTTCGTTGCTTTTGGCCAGATAGACACGGTTGCTCTGTACCCATGCAGGAATCCAGGTGAAGTCCTTGCAATGGGTTTTGCTGTAAGAGAGATTGACTTTATAGTTGAGCTTGTGGTTTTTGCTGTCAATACCGATCATTTTCAGGAGATCCACATCGGCAGAGGCTGTTCCTACAAAGCGGTCTACACGGGTATTGCGCTTTAACAGGTTATTGACTAGCAAGGGGTTGGAAGCTGAAATGTCACCATGTACGGTGTCGTAGTAAACACCATAACCATAAGAGTCATAGTTGAAGTTATTGGCGATCCCTACCAGATTGTCAAGTACCCAAGTAGAGTTGTCGTAGGCTTTGATGGTGGGTTGCATCAGCAAAGTACCACGCAGTATGTTGGTTACGTCTCCATACAGACCTTGAACGTATTCGGAAGCGTTTGACAAACCCATGTTGTCTTGATCGGAGTGAGAGTAAACCAGGCTGGTATGGAACTTGATGAATTTGGTGTCCATCGTGTTGTTGACACGCGCCGTGTAACGTTCGTAGTTGGGACCGGCGCCTTCCAGTGTACCTTTTTGGTTGTAGTAATCTAATGAAACGTTATAAGTATTGTGGGCACCGCCACCGGAGAGGTTCACATTGTGATTTTGACGGATACCTGTTTTGAACACTTCTTTAAACCAGTTGGTATTGGTGTTATCCTGGAAATGATATTTTCCGGTGGTACTGTCCAGCTTGTAACCGCCGGGCAGCGGAGTGTTGGAGTTGGCGCATGCCTGACCGATGTACTGGCTGTATTGGTCGGCATCCATTACGTCATAGACACTACTGGGAATGTAGTCCATACCTACGTACCCATTGTAGTCTACTTTCAGCGGTTGGTCTTTCTGACCGCGTTTGGTAGTGATGATGACCACACCGTTGGCTGCACGCGAACCGTAAATGGCAGCAGCCGATGCATCCTTCAGAATTTGGATGGTTTCAATATCGTTTGAAGAGAAATCGCGGATGGAAGTACCCATGGGGACACCATCGATAACATAAAGAGGAGAAGTGTCACCAAAAGATCCGACGCCACGGATACGGACGGTAGGGTCGGCACCGGGCTGCCCGTCGGAAGTGACTTGTACGCCTGATACTTTACCTTCGAGCATGGTGGAGATATTGGAATGGGATGTCTGTTTCAAGGCTTCCGTGTCTACTACAGCTACAGAACCGGTCAAATCGGATTTCTTTTGTGTGCCATAACCTATGACAACAACTTGTTCCAGCATCTGGTTGTCGGGTTGCAATTGGATGGCTTCAATGATAGCGCGGTTACGAACGGCTACTTCGCGTTCCTTGTAGCCTACATAGCTTATCGAAAGGATAGCGTTTCCGGCAACCTCCAGTTGGAAGTTTCCGTCCACATCGGTAATGGTTCCACCTTGTCCTCCTTTAATTCTGACAGTAGCTCCTGTCAAGGGCTCACCTTGTTCATCGATAACTTGACCGCGAACCTTGATAGCCGGAGATTGTGCCACGGTAGCTATAGCAGGTGTGGGATACACCATCATGCCACCCATAGCACACAGACTAAGCATTACGGAAAATAATAAATGTTTCCTCATTTTTTTAAGTATTAAATTAGTAGATTAAATTGTTGCTGATGTATTGAATTGAGATGTTGGATTATTGTACAATCTAATGTTGAATACTCTAGGTAGACAAACCACAGAGTTTATAAATATGCTGGAGCTATTCTTCATAATATTTAAGATTAGGATTAGACTTTAAAAGCAGGGTTCTCTTCCGAAAGATTGAGCACCGATTGCATGACAAAAGTATAATTTACACCGTAAACAGGGGTGGACAAACGGTTTTATAGGGTGGACGAATGGATAATGGAAAAAAATGTATTTATTCCGCTTATAGTTTGCGTCTTTTGGAGGTGGTGAGATAGGCTTAGGAGAAGGCTTTTTTTATATAAAGTCATGTAGCCGGACAACCTGGTGAAGGACTGTCCGGCTACATGAGGGATAAAATACAAATAAAATTCTCTGAAAGGAATTATTTCACAAGTAAAAATCCTCCTTCCGCCTGCATCGTAATGCTGACTTCATCATTCTTTTTTAATGTTATCTCTTCAGCGTGAGGATTTAGTTTTTTATCGTCCTGATAAAGCATCACTTTATCTCCTTTAGTACACATGGGAAGGTTCAACTTTAATTTCAGCGGTTCTTTTTGTGCATTGATTCCGGCTATGTACCATTTATCGGCATGCCGACGTGCCAGTACTACGTATTTGCCCGGATAGCCGTCAATGAATCTTGTTTCGTCCCATGTGGTGGGAACTTGCTTCATGAAATCCAAACAAACTTGGGGGGCATCGGTCAGGTTATTAGGCGCCAACGCAAAATTCTGAATAGGATTTTGGAATAAAACGGCTGTTGCCAGTTGGAATACATCAGTGGTCTTGCGTATGCTTCCGCCGTCATTGTTGCGGTTGAGGCGTTTGTTGAGGAATGTGCCGCCAAACTCCATGCAACCGATGGTGTTGCGGATAAATGGATGCAGACAGGCATTAAATGCTTCTTCATCGCAAAAATGTTGTTGGAAAATCAGGTTTTCCGATGCGAGCACGGCTTCGCTTCCTACATAATTAGGATACATACGCTCCCATCCCCGAGGAAGGGTACAGCCGTGGAAAATGACCATCAGTCCATTATCATCCGCATCGCTCAGGATGGCTTCGTACAGACGCATGGTTTCCTGCTTGTCACCTCCGAAGAAGTCTACTTTGATTCCTTTTACTCCTATATTATGCAGCCATTTCATTTCCTTTTTACGGATAATGGGATTGTCCATGTAATTGGTAGGACCTTGTACGATATCATTCCAGTAGCCGCTGGAACTATACCATAAAAATACATCTACATTTTTACTGTGTGCATAGTCTATGAAGTCTTTCATACGTTCACGGCCGATGTTGGTATCCCACCAGTTGTCTATCAATACATATTCATATCCCATGGCGGCAGCAAGATCTACATATTTTTTCTGATCGTCGAAATTGATGCTGCCATCTTGCCAAAGTATCCAGCTCCAGGTTCCGCGTCCCATTTTGTATGTATGCTCCGTTGGGTAAAGAGGTTCCACGACATCCCATGGAATCGTTGTTTCTACAATGGGCTTCAGGTTTTCGCCTACAGTAATAGTACGCCAAGGAGTGGAACCGGGCAATGCAAGACCGGGAGATGCCGTACCGTTACCGTTGTTTTCTTCGGGCATGGGGAAAGCGAGGGTATAAAGTCCGTCGGCGGTGGCATCGCTCAGGTGTGAACCACAGTATTTGCTGTCTACTCCGGTTTCACTGATAAGTGCCCAGCCATTTTCTCCTACATGGAACAGACAAGGAAATGTGTAACCGTGCCCATATTGTGAACGTACATTCATAGGAGCGTCAGCCTTATATTCTTCCTCATAACTGGGCTTGGTACGTTTCCAACCTATCATGGCGTCACTTTGCGGGCACAGGAAAGTAGTGGTGAAGGAGGGGAAGTCAAAACCGGTAGTTTCTTTTTCTATCACGATGCTTCCCGTATCGCCATATTTGGGCATTTCGTAGCGGAAAGCAATATCGTTGTTGCTTACGCGGAATATTATATTTATATTTTTCTTTTCTTTATTGGTAAAGGTGCATGTAAGTTCATTGGCTTGATAATGAATTTGTGATTGTTTGATACGGTCTTGTGTATAGGTCTTATCTATTTTATTCTCTTTTTGTCCGGTGAAAGTCATATCTCGGCTGAAGTCCCCCACATTGGCAATGAAACCTAAAGGTGAATCTTCCAGGATGGTCTTGTCCTTATAGGTAACGGAATAAACGGGGATACCCTGTTTTACGGATACATTTACTTTCAAAAAGGAATCGGGTCCTGTAACTGTAGCTTGTTGGGCAAAAGCTGACATTGTAGTGATGGCAAGCAGCCAAGTCATAAATTGTTTTTTCATGGGTATTAAATATGCTATTATAATGTAGAGCAAAGATAATTTATTTAGCGAGACGAGAGCGTAGAAAAACGGAGCATTTATGGTATACAATCCGTTCATTTTACGCTCTGGAATAAGTCAGTCGGTTCCATTCTCCATCATCGAACTGGGTGTTGTTCCGAAATGTTTTGTAAAGCAGCGTGTGAAGTATTTGGGATCATTGAATCCTACTTCGTATGCTATCTCAGATATATTCATATTGTGCGTCAGCCGGTTACGGATAATAAGTTCCCGCGCAAGATTCAGCCGGTAGTTACGCATGAATTGTCCGGCAGACTGTCCCGTCAGATTTTGCATTTTTTTGTTCATCAAACTTTTGCTTACCCCCATTGCTTCGATGAAATCGCTTATTTCGTAATAGGAGTTCTTATAGTTTTCTTTCACAATCTGCATCGCCTTGTCCAGGAATTTCTTGTCACTGGATTCTTTTTCGATATTCAGTGCATCCACGTCCATACTGTATGAGAACTTTTGTTGGAAACGTTTGCGGTTTTCCAGTATATTGGATATCCGGGCCAGCAGCAAAGTATCATCAAATGGTTTCAGCAGGTATTCGTCTACACCTATACGGAAGCTTTCGATGCGCGATTCGTTGGATGTTTTGGCTGTGAGCATCAGGAAGGGGATATGTGAGATGGCGAAATTGGATTTTACCCGGCGGGACAGTTCCATACCATCCATGACAGGCATCATCAAGTCACTGACTATGAAATCCACGTTCTGGGATTGGAGCACAGTCAATGCTTCTTCACCTTGGGATGCTTCGAGCACGTTATAATATTCGGCCAGAATGGAACGGATATAGGCGCGCATATCTTTGTTGTCTTCTACTACCAGAATCGTCAGTTTTCCATTGGTGGCAGGTTGCAAGGCCAGCGGAGATTCTACCGGTTCTTTAACTTGCTCTGTTGGTGCGGGCAGACTGTTTGCATCGGCATATTGCAAAGGAAGTAAAATACGGAAAGAACATCCTTTGCTCTGATTATTCTTGGCACAAATTGAACCTCCATGCAACTGGACAATTCGTTTGCATAGATAGAGGCCGATTCCGGTCCCGCTTTGTCCGTTGATAGAGGAATGCGTCTTGTTTTGTGATTGGTAGAAGCGGTTGAATACTTTGTCTATCTCTTCTTCGGGCAGTCCTGGCCCCGTATCCCGGATACAGATGAACAACTTTTCCTGCTCTTCCTGGCGGAAGGGGGTGGCATAGATGGTAATTTGTCCTCCTTTGGGGGTAAATTTCAAAGCATTTCCTATCAAATTGACAATCACTTTATGCATGGCATCCTCATCGTACATGATTTCACATGAAGGAAGGCGGAAACGACGTTCGATGGTTATTCCTCTTTCGGATGCATATGCGTCGAAGGGAACCAGCAGTTCATTGAGTAACTTGGCAAAGTTGCCCGGGTTGCGGACAATTTCCATTTTCCCTGATTCTACTTTGCGGAAGTCCATTAATTGGTTGACCAGTGAGAGCAGATATTTTGAGTTGCGCTCCACAAAATGTAATTGTTCAATGACTTGAGGATTGTAGCTTAGTTTCAATGCCCTTTCTATAGGTCCTACGATTAATGTCAACGGAGTACGGAATTCATGGGTGATATTGGTGAAGAAGGCGAGTTTGTCAACCGTCAATTCCTGTACTTTCTTTGACATTTGTATCAGTTGCCCTTTTTGTTTGGTTATTTTTTCGTTTTGCTGTTTCAATAGTTGGTTTTGACGATAGAGCTCGCTTGCCTGAGTGGAAAGCAGTTTTTTTTGTTCTTCCAGTTCACGGGTACGTTCCTCTACTTTGATGTGGAGCATTTCTTGTTGTTCTTTTAACGAACGAAGCCTCCATGATAATACCTTATATATAAGGAAAGATAGAAGAACCAATATGGACAGAATGAACCAGATGGTTTTATAGAAATAAGGTGATACGGTAATGTGGAGTTCTGCCATTTCTTCCAGCCATTGTTTGCCGTCGGGGGCATAACGCAGTTCGAAAGTATAGTTGCCGGGACGCAGGTTGGTATAGGCGGCTTGTCGCCTGTTGGCCGGCACTTTTATCCATTTGTCGTCAAATCCTTTCAAGCGGTAATAATAATTGGCGAATGTCGATGCATCATAATCCAGTGCGGCAAATTCAATATAGAGAGATTTGTCGCGTTCGTGTAACTGTAGGGTGCCGTTTGTGTACAATCGTTCTTCATTGGCCACACGAACATGGGTGAATGCCAGAGGAACAGCCTCCTTGGGATTTGTGTCTATGACTGGTTTGACTACAGACAGCCCTTTAGTACTTCCTACATACAAATCTCCATTGGCGGCACGGCATATTGCGTTCCAATAGAACTGGTTGGATAATAGTCCGTCTTTCCGGGTATAGTTGAAGAAGCTGTTGTTGTTAGGATTGAAGCGGGAGAGTCCGTTGGTGGTGGTAATCCAAAGATACCCTTCTTTATCTTCCGATATGCAGCGGACACTGTTGTTTATCAGTCCGTCTTCGGTGGTGAAGGAGCGGAAGGTATATTCTCCGTTTTCTGTTGGTGAGGATTTGTAGAAACCATATCCGTTGCTGCCTATCCATAGGGTTCCGTCTTTAGACTGGGTGATGTAGGTTACCCTTTCCTTCAACTTTGATTCCGGTTCGTCCAGCTTGATCCTCCAGAGTTGATAAATCAGTCTGGGGGCTTTCAAACTGCTTAGATCTATTCGGCAAAGTCCTTCTGTAAGTCCCAGCCACAGGTGGTTATCCTTATCTATATAGTATCCTGTACAGCCTTCAATTCCACCTAGGTTCATACCCTTGAATGGTTCGGTGAGCGTTTGTGTTTTCAAGTCGTAAACATAGATATTGGTACTGGTTCCCACCCAGATGGCATTATTCAAGTGGTCATAGCAGATACTTCCGGCCCATCCCCATGAGAAGTCTCCGTATTCGGGTATTTCTATGTGGTGGAATTGTTTGTTCTGCGGATTTTTCATGTCTATCCATCCTATGCCTCCTCCCCAGGTTCCTATCCAGAGTCTTCCATCGTTATCGCTGGTAAAACAACTGACGGTATTATGGCTTAGGTGGGCGGGTGCATCAGTGGTATAGTGTTCAAAAGTGTTGCTGCCGGGAGCCCGCCGGTTTAAACCTCCTTCTACGGTTCCTACCCATAAAACACCCGACGGGTCTTCATAAATGGCATTGACGGGATTTTGGGAAAGACTTCCGGGAATGGTGGGAATATGATAATAGTTTTGTACCAACAGCATCCGGCGGCTCATCTTGTTCAGCCCTCCCACTTCGGTTCCTACCCAGATAATGTCACCATCGGTCAGCAGACAGTTTACGAAGTCACAGTTCAATGTGTTTTGTACAATTTCTCCTTCTCCGGTATCTTTATTTATCCGCTCAAAATTGTCTGTCAACGCATTATAAAGGTTTATACCTTTTAGGGTGGCAACCAGCATGGTATGTTCTCCTGTTTCTGCTATGTCTGTGATAAAGTTTTGGGAAAGCGAGTTGTTGTCATTCGGATCGTACATATAATGCTTCATCAGTTCCGTATCCATATTGTATCGGAAAAGGCCTTGTGCGCTGCCAATCCAAATTTCATTTTCTTTCCGGCAGATTACTTGTATGGACACACCGGGTAATTGCAGGGCAGATGAAATGAATGTGGGTTCCTGTACTTCCATAGCCGATTCTTTGATGCGGTAGATACCGTCTTTGTAGTTTATCCAAAGATAGTCTTCCACCTCACAAATAGTCCGGATGGATTCTCCTGCCGGCACTTCGCATATTTTAATGATCTGTCTTATATTTCCTTGTTTGTCAAAGGTAATTTTGAATAAATTGTTTTCCGAACAAACCCAAATATTTCCCGCTTTGCTATGGAGAATGAGATGGGAGGGGCGGTTGCACAGTGAAATAAGTTTGTCTTTCGTATCAGCGACTTGTACAGTCTGCATGGTTTGTATATCCAATATGTCAATACCCATTTCACTGACAGCCCAAATACGCTTGAAGTTATCCTCACACAGTTTGTTTATGAAGTTGCTTCGTAGTTTGGTGTGGGTGCTTCCCATATTGAAGGCGGTAAATTCATAACCGTCATAACGGGCGATTCCTTCCCCACGGGTGGCAATCCATAAAAAGCCCTGGCTGTCTTTCAATATATCGTCCACGAAGTTGTGAGGAAGTCCTTCATCCATCGTAATAGCGGTGACGTTATAGCGTTCGGACCATTTTCCGGCGGTCCCTTCAGCTTGTATAGACAGGCTCGACAGAAAGATGAACAGAGCAAATAGCAAAGAATGTCTTTTCATAGTGTGTAGTTCATTAATGACGTAAGAATATACCATTATGGAAACAAAGATATACCTTTTCGTTTTTCCTTAAAAACAAACAAATCATTTTTATCCCTCTGCTGTACAAATGTCCACCCTTTAAGCGATATTGTCCACCTGGCGAGCTTTTGGTTGCAGCTATATTTGCATTAATAATAATTAGTCAATGTGTCAATGTGCCGATTGGCTGCGCTATATGCCACATGGCCATTGACAAATTAGTACATTAGCAAATGGTCATATAATAAACAAAATACTATGGAACAGCAATTTTTTCCTCAAAGATTATTCATGGACATGAAGAGGTTAATAATAAATAGGTTGGTTGGTTTAGGCCTGTTGGTCGTAGGGGCATTGGTATCATGCAATGCACCTACGGCTTTCGTGCCTGTTCCTTCACCGAATCCTTGGGTGGATGATTATACCGCCCTTTCGTCTATGGAAAATTACAAGCAGTGGGGAACGTATAATGTACACGATCCGGCCTGTAAAAAAATAGGGGATACCTATTATATGTATTCCACTGATGCTATCTTTGCCGAGAACCGGAAAGAGGCGGAAGAGAAGAATGTACCGTTAGGTTTTATCCAGGTACGCAAATCAAAAGATCTGGTACATTGGGATTTTGTGGGATGGGCCTTTCCCGAAATACCTGCTCCGGCTATAGAATGGGTCCATAGTCAGGCGGAGGGAAAAGGGGCGACTAACATTTGGGCTCCCTTCCTGATGCCTTATCAGGGTATTTATCGTTTGTATTATTGTGTATCGGCATTCGGCAGGAATACATCCTATATCGGTATGGCCGAGTCGGATTCTCCCGAAGGTCCCTGGATACAGAAAGGGTGTGTGGTCAAGACAGGGGAAGGGGATGCGATGAATGCCATAGATCCTTCTGTTATTGAGGACCCGGAAACCGGAAAGTGGTGGATGCATTATGGCTCTTATTTCGGCGGTCTGTACTGTGTGGAACTGAATCCCGAAACAGGAATGACTAAGCAGTCGGAGGATCATGGGCACTTGATAGCACGCCGGGCCAATTACCGGAAAGACAACTTGGAAGCGCCGGAAATCATGTATCAGCCGGAACTTGGCAAATATTATCTGTTTACATCCTACGATCCGTTGATGACTACCTATAATGTACGTGTCGCTTATTCCGATTCTCCCGAAGGACCTTTTGTGGATTTCTATGGAGAGGATATAAAAGATACAACGAATAATGTTCCCATATTGACAGCTCCTTATCGCTTCGAAAATCATCCGGGATGGGCGGGAACGGCTCATTGCGGTCTTATTGATGCCGGTGACGGCCGTTATTTTATGGCTCACCAGGGACGTCTCTCTCCTCAGAACCATTTGATGGATCTGCATGTGCGTGAAGTGTTCTTTACTGTGAATGGATGGCCCGTGGTTTCTCCCGAACGCTATGCGGGTACTGCTCCGCGCTCTTTCACTAAAGAAGATTTGGTAGGTGAGTGGGAAATTATCCGCATTCAGGAACCACCTTTGGAACGTAGCTTGGAGGCCGGTCAGATATTGTGGGGCGAAGGAGACTTGCGGAATGGTGAGCAGGCATTATCTGCCCGTGTCGTTTTGGAAGCAGATGGCAGTGCGGGAGATGCAGTATGGGGGTTTAATGCTAAAAAACAGCTTCTTACTATAAAAACAGCGACAGAAGATATTAACAATTTGATTATCTTTGCCGGACACGATTGGGAAAATGAGACAGAAACCATTCTCTTTACTGGTCTGGATGCTCAAGGGCATTCTGTATGGGGAAAGAGAATTAACTAATAAAAATTAATAATATTACTATCATGAAATTACACCGAACTCTATTCACGGCATGGGTATTTGCTGCCGGAGTAGCGCTACATGCACAGAATGCGCACAACATGGTCGTGCAGACCAATAAACTTGGTGCGGAAATACAACCAACCATGTATGGTTTGTTTTTTGAGGACATTAATTATGGAGCCGACGGAGGATTGTATGCCGAACTGGTAAAGAACCGTTCATTCGAATTCCCGCAACGTTTTATGGGGTGGAATGTTTTCGGTAACGTGACCTTGATGGATGACGGGCCGTTTGAACGAAATCCGCATTATGTCCGTCTGGGTAATTCCGGGCACAGGGAAAAACATACAGGGATTGAAAACGAAGGTTTCTTCGGTATAGGTGTCAAGGAAGGAGCCGAGTACCGTTTTTCCGTATGGGCACGTGGTGAGAACCAGAAACTTCGCATTGAATTGATCAAGAATGATACGATGGAGGAACGTCAGGCTTTTGAGTCAAAAGAACTGACAGTGAACTCGAAGGATTGGAAACAATATGAGGTGATATTGAAATCGCCGAGAACGGAACCCAAGGCTCATCTCCGTATTTTCCTTGAAAGTGCGGGAACGGTGGATCTGGAACATGTTTCTCTTTTCCCTGTGGATACTTGGAAAGAGCGTAAGAACGGTCTTCGCAAGGACTTGGTGCAGGCTTTATATGATATCAAACCCGGTGTTTTCCGTTTTCCCGGTGGCTGTATTGTGGAAGGTACGGATGAGGCTACCCGTTACGAATGGAAAAAAACAGTAGGTGCGGTAGAGAATCGTCCGTTGAATGAAAACCGCTGGCATTATACGTTCAAGCATCGTTTCTTCCCCGATTATTTCCAGACTTACGGACTGGGCTTCTTTGAGTATTTCCAGTTGTCGGAGGATATAGGCGCCGAACCGTTGCCTATTCTGAACTGCGGACTGGTATGCCAGTATCAGAATGACCCCGACCAGCAGGTCAGCTTGTCCAAACTTGATTCGTATATACAGGATGCATTGGATCTGATTGAATTTGCCAATGGTGATGTTACGACTACTTGGGGAAAAGTTCGTGCGGATATGGGACATCCTGCTCCCTTCAACTTGAAGTTCTTGGGTATTGGCAACGAACAATGGGGACCGGAATATCCGGAACGTCTGAAACAGTTTGTCGAGGTGCTTCGTAAGGCGCATCCCGAAATCAAGATTGTCGGCAGTTCGGGACCTCAGTCTGAAGGTAAAGACTTTGATTACTTATGGCCGGAAATGAAAAATCTGAAAGTGGATTTGGTGGATGAGCATTTCTATCGTCCCGAAAGCTGGTTCCTGGCACAAGGTAACCGTTATGACAATTACGACCGCAAAGGTCCGAAGGTCTTTGCCGGAGAATATGCTTGTCATGGAAAAGGCAAGAAATGGAACCATTTTAATGCTGCTTTAATGGAAGCTGCGTTCATGACCGGACTGGAACGCAATGCCGATGTGGTACACATGGCTACTTATGCGCCTTTGTTTGCTCATGTGGAAGGGTGGCAGTGGCGTCCGGATTTGATTTGGTTTGATAATCTGAATTCCGTCCGTACTTGCAGTTACTATGTACAACAGTTGTACAGTCATAATAAAGGCACGCATGTATTGCCGTTGACAATGGATAAAAAAGCTGTGAGCGGTCAGGAAGGACAGGATGGTCTGTTTGCCAGTGCCGTATGGGATAAGGATGAAAAGGCTTGTATCGTGAAAATTGCCAATACTTCGGATAAGGCACAACCGGTATCAGTGACTTTCAACGGATTGAAGAAGAGTGATAAACTTGTGGAAGGTAAATGCATCACGCTCCAGTCTGCCGATTTGGATAAAGATAACACGGTAGAGCATCCGAATGTCATCACTCCGAAAGAAAGTGATGTTACGATTGAGGGTAATGTACTGAATGTAGAGATGGCGCCCAAGACTTTCGTGCTTTATAAGTTTGTTAAGGCAAGTAATAAGTAAAAGATGAATCATTCCTTTAAATGCTAACACAGAGGATAGAGAAACATAAAGCAGCCGAAGGGCTGCTTTATAATCCCAACTGCATCCGGAACTTTTAAAGGAAATGTATACCTGTCTCCCTTGGTTGTACCAAGGGAGTTTTTTTGATTATACGTATATTGTCATCTTGGATTTTTCACGTTATTTTGCTGTAAATCAGTAATGTACCGTGAAAATACATTCTAAATCCCCCCGAAACGGTTTGCCATTCTCCGCTGCCAAATTTGGTTTGACGGATATCGGTTGTTCTGATTCCTGTGTCATAGCTACGGTTGTTCCATTGCAGGGGAGCGTCATAAGGCGTATTTTTGTTCGGGTGCGTTCATTGCTTCACTAAGGTGAAGAGGCAGCTTCGCTTAGGTGAACAGCCGCTTTCACCCAAGTGGAATAACTGCTTCACCTGGGTGAAATATCAAATGGAGTGAGGTGAAGGTATGATGAGAATAGGTTCTTCTGATGCCTACGAGCTACCGGGAGGTAACGAGGGGCTGATTTTACATTCTGTCCGAGAGCATCCCCGAAGCAGATGTATTTCGCCACCGGCATACCGATTGAGGAGGTTTTGAAAGACTGTCGCACGGGAAGCTCTTGGTAATGAGTGAGTTGTTGTGATGGAATGCTTTTATGTTTTATGTAAATGAGTCAAAAGTGATTTTTGTTGTCGTTATGTTGTATGGGCGGGCTCATGGGCCTGCCCATACGGTGGAACATTTGATGGTTATTTCGGATTTTTGAAATATCCTCTTATTGGATGAGTCCTGTTTACATCTTTATTCTCTTATTGCGTACTTGCCTCAGAATGGTCTGCAACTCAAATACTTTCTCAGGATACTTTTCTGCTACATTCTCTTGTTCGCTCACCTTTTCCATTTCATATAACTGGGGAACGTTCAGGTTTCCGGTTTCTATTTTTTCTGCTTTCATGAAAGTGGTCGGGTCATCATTCGGTTCAATGTATTTCCAGTCTTTGGTACGGACGGACAACGTGTGGTTCATGGATTGTTCCACAATCCAGGGGCGGTCTGTCTTGTCGGTTCCTATCAGATTCCCTAAACGGTCATAACTGTCCGGAGCGCTGCCTTTAGGTAATCTGGCGTTGATCAAAGCTCCTAAGGAGGCTAGCCAGTCAATCTGTGACATTAATACGTCCGAGTCTCCTGTCTTTTTTATCTTCTGTGGCCAGCGGACAATGACCGGGACGGCTGTTCCACCCTCGAAAGCGCTGTATTTGTTTCCTCTCCACGGACCGGAAGGTGTATGTCCGTTCAACAGCTCTTCTGCCTTGTCCTTATATCCGTCGTCTACAACCGGACCATTGTCGCTGGATAGAATAATCAGCGTGTTTTCAGTTAGTCCAAGTTGGTCCAATGTTTCCATCAGCTGGCCTACCGTCCAGTCGAATTGGGCGATTGCGTCTCCGCGTAGTCCCATAGGATTCTTTCCACGGAAGCGGTCATGGGGAAAACGAGGAACGTGTACATCATTGGTTGCAAAATACATAAAGAAAGGCTCGTCTTTATGCTGTTTGATAAAGTCGATGGCATGAACGGTGATGGAATCGGCAATGTTCTCGTCTTTCCAAAGTGCTTTTCCGCCCCCTTTCATAAATCCGATGCGGCTGATGCCATTGACGATGGACATGTCATGTCCGTTGCTGGGATGTAGGTTATACAGTAATTCGGGATTATCTTTGCCGGTCGGTTCTCCCGGAAAGTTCTTGGTGTAACTCACTTCTATGGGATCGGACGGATCATAGTTGGCTACCTTGCCGTTTTCTATAAATACACAAGGTACACGGTCGGCTGTAGCGGCCATGATATAGTGATAGTCAAAGCCTAAGTCACCTAAAGCGGCTGGTAAAGGAGCATTCCAATCCTGCCCGCCTGTCTTGTCTCCCAGGCCCAGATGCCATTTGCCGATGGCGGCTGTAGCATATCCGGCACTTTTAAACATGTCTGCCATGGTGTATTGTTCGGGACGGATAATCATTTTTACATCTCCTGCGGCAATATCCGTGTCCGGTCTGCGCCATGCATATTCTCCTGTCAGCAAGGAGTAGCGGGATGGGGTGCTGGTAGCGGCTACGGTATGTGCATTAGTAAAACGAATGCCTTCCGATGCCAGTTTGTCAACATGGGGAGTTTCTATATTCTTGGCTCCGTAACATTTTAAATCTCCATATCCCAGGTCATCTGCCAGAATAACGATAACATTGGGCTTTTGGGGGTCCTGCGTACTGTTTTTTTGAACGGTTTCTGCTGTTGCAGAGTTACAGGCGGCTAATGAGGCAAGTAAGGATATGCCTGCATAATTTCTACTTTTCATCTCTATTTATTTAAGGTTTGATCCGGATACATGTCTATTTTCACTTTCCGGTTTCTCGACCTGAAGGTGAAGAACGACGGAAAGTTATCAAGAAAATCTTGAAGCAGCAAAAAAGAGGACTGAAATATGATTTGAAAGTGTCTGGAATTAGATGATAATGCCCCCACCCAGTACTACATCATCCCTATAGAAAGCGGCTGCCTGTCCCGGAGCAATGGCTGTCAGCGGCTCGTGCAGTTGTACATGCAGGGTGTTATCCGGTTGCAGGGTTACTGTGCAGCGGTTGGCTTGTTTCCGATAGCGTATTTTGACGATGATGTCGTCCTTGTTTAGTAATAAAGCGGGATTGGTGATGTGCCATTCTTTCAGTCTCATTTCTGTTTTTTCCAGTGCTTTCAAGTCGCTCAGTATGACTTTGTTTTCTGCCGGAATGATTTCTTTGACAAAGACAGCCCGATTAAGATCTATGCCCAATCCTCTCCGCTGGCCGATGGTATAGAAAGGATAACCTTTGTGCCGTGCGATAAAATTCCCCATTTCATCGAAGAATTTACCCGGTAGGATACTTCCTTCAGGTAATTCCTTATGTAGGAATGTGCGGTAGTCCATGGGGCAGAAGCAGACTCCCAGACTGTCCCGTTTATGGGCGGCTTTCAGAAAACCACGCTCTGCCGCGATTTCACGGACACGGGCTTTAGTCAGGTTGCCCATAGGGAGAAGCATACGTTGCAGGATTTCTTGTGGCAGCCCCCATAGGAAAAAGGATTGGTCTTTATCCGAGTCGGCACCGGTAGTGATGTGATAGCATCCATTGATGAAGCGCCGGCGTACATAATGTCCTGTAGCGAAGTGATAAATTCCCATTTCATCGGATATTTTCTTTAAAAGAGGCCATTTCAGGTAGTTGTTGCACAAGGTACAGGGAACCGGGGTATGACCTGCCATATATTCGTTGATGAAATAGTCAATGATGGTTTTCCGGAAGGTGTCACGAACATCGTATGTGAGATGGGGGATGTTCAGACGTTCACATAAAGCGCGGGCGTCCTCCAGATACTCAGTATCATTTTCTTTTTCATAAAAGCGGAAGGTGATGCCGGTTACTTCGTATCCTGCATCCTGCAATAGAAGGGCGGCTACGGAACTGTCTGTTCCTCCGCTCATGCCTAGTAGGACTTTATTATTGGACTCTGTTTCTCTCATCTTTATAGCAGTTTTGTGACGATAGATGCCGGAATATCCATTTTGGAGAAGGCAAACAGTTTCTTTCCCAAATCTTTCAAAGAGGCTCCGATGTGATATATGTCGGATTGGTCTATAATAAGAAAACGGTCATGTGCCTGGCTATTAGCCCATTGGCGGAATTGGATTCCTCGTTTCGTATTTACACGGTATCCTACTGATATAATCACATCTAAATTATAATATTCTAAGTTACGCGTAATCTGTCTGTTGCCTTCTTGGCGAACTGTTCGGAAATTCCGAACGGTTGAACTTTGGATTAGTTCTTCTGATTTATAAATGTTCTTTAGATGCTCGCTTATATTGGCTTTGCTGGATTGGAATAGTTCTACTATTTGTGCCTGGGTCAGCCACACTGTTTCATCTTCAATGCGCACTTCCATCCTCACTGATTCATCCGGTTGGTAGAGTATGATTTCTCCTTGTTGTTCCATGTGTTCGATTTTTTGAGTACAAAGCTAGCAAATATAAATCAGACTGATCTTGTTTTCAGGTTATAATTGAAATGTAGGATGGGAAATGAAACTCCGATGACAATCTATATGATAGTGCCATCGGAGTTCTGACATACTCTTCTTATTAAGGAAGGAATGCTTGCTATGTTTTTATTTTACCGGCATCAATGTGAATCCCCAATGATATTCCTTATTGGCGGGTAGGGTATGTTCCGGCAGAGGGCGGTCTCCCCAGCTGTCATAACCGGCTATACCTTGTTGCTTCATATCAATACATACTTCCACAAAATTACGTGGGGTGATATCATTGACATGTGTCATGCGGCGTATTACATTTTTAGCTTTTTCCTCATTATGGTTAGCAACTTCTTCGGGAGTGAAGTTAGTCCACTGACGGGGACGGCTGATAGCTTCTTCCGAGTCAAAGTCCTCTACGGAGTTGCGCAGGGCATTGAATCCGATAGTGCTGTCGGCACGTATTAACAATCCTTTTCCGCCTTTGCGGGTCAGTTCTACCCAACGGGTGTCGGTGCGGTGTCCGTTTTCTTGCGGACGGACATAGTTGTTGGTGTACATCTGGTCGGCTGTAGTGCGGTAGAGATCAACGAAGCTGCTTGCATTACGGTCGATGTAGTTTTCACCCGGTCCGCGTCCGAAGTATTCTACCTGGTTCATATCGGATGGCAAATGGAAACGTACACCGATACGTGGTACGTTCAGTTTGGAAGAGGCAAGGCGTTGAGCATCCTGTCCCGGTGTGAAAGTGGCCATTAAGGTAGCTTCTGATACTTCCGTGTCGGCAGCCTTCATATCGGTAGAAGTAAAGGTGATGCCTGCATGAACCACACCGTCGGGATAGATGGTATATTTCATGATGTACAGATTGCCTGCCGCCAGTAGGTAATTGACTGTTAATACGGTCTTGTTGCCGTCTGTTGTTGTGGTAACATCTGCTACATTGAAATTCTTGCTGGACTGTTTCCATATTTGCTCGCGCTTAGGCCCACCGTTACCATAATCATTGTCCGTCGGTGCGCGCCAGAAGTTAGGCTGAATACCAAAACCTTCAGCGAAATATTCTGTACCGTTTACTTTGTATGAAGTCACGAGTCCGCTTCTCTTGTTGAAAACGAACTGCATACGTGGTGATAATACGGTGATGATGTCACCATCCGTGCTGACGGTAGTCTTGCCGCTTGCTTTATGTCCGGTCATAGCCAATGGTTCTATGGGCAGGCGGAATTGTTCGGAAGCAATATCGTGTCCTGCAGGAATCAAGGGCTCCGGTTCTGTGGTGGTAACTACAAAATCTACAAAATATTCTGTGCCGGCCTTGGGTTTCAATCCGTTGAGGTTGATGTTCAGTTCTTTGGAACCTTGCGGTTCGATATCTAATGATACTTTTCCGCCTTTGATTGTTTTTCCGTTTGCCTTTACGGTATAACTGATCATATACTTTTTCAAGTTGGTGAAGTAGAAACGGTTTTTTACCAGGAATTTGCCGGCAGCCGGGTCGATGGCTTCGAAACCTACATTCTGATGTGCATATTTCACTTCTGTCATGGCCGGATGCGGAGTGCGGTCCGGAGCTACGATTCCATTGCATAGGAAGTTTCCGTCGCTGGGTGCATTGGTTCCGTAATCACCTCCGTAGGCCCAGTAGGTACGTCCATTTTCGTCTGTTTCCAGAATACCTTGGTCTACCCAGTCCCAAATGTAACCGCCTTGCAGGTTCGGGTACTTGTAGATTGCTCTCCATTGTGCTGCCAGATTACCATTGGAATTGCCCATAGCGTGTGAATATTCGGATGGTGCGATGGGACGGTCGCTGCCTTTCTTGCCTATTTCTTCCAGCCAGGCGGCACTGGGGTATTGGGGTACATACATATCTGTGTTCCATTCCCAAAGGGCGCGTTCATAATTTACAGGACGGTTCATCCCTTTTACTTCGCGTTCTTTCAGCCATAAATAGGTCTGATAGAAATTATAACCGTTTCCGGCTTCGTTTCCTAATGACCAGATGGCTACAGAGGGATGGTTTTTGTTACGCTCGTACATATTAATGGTACGGTCCATGTGCGGCTTCAGCCATTCGGGATGGTTGCCCAATGTTCCGCCCCGGCTTAAGTTATAATACATACCGTGGCTTTCTATGTTGGCTTCATCATATACATAGATACCATATTCATCACACAATTCATAGAACTTGCGGTCTTGCGGATAGTGGCAGAGGCGCACGCTGTTGATGTTGTTCTGTTTCATCAGGGTGAAGTCCTTGCGCATCAGCTCTTCGGGAACATAATGTCCTGTTTCGGGATTATGTTCGTGTATGTTTACACCTTTCAGCTTGATGGGTTGGCCGTTGACGAACAAGCAAACGTATGGTTTGCCGTTTTCGGCTATCTGATCGGTTGGTTTGATCTCGAAACGGCGGAAACCTACCGTATAAGGAATGATTTCGCTTGTTTTTTCTCCGTCTTTCAGAGATATCAGTAACCGATACAGGTTAGGGTGTTCTGATGTCCAGGTCTTGACGTTGCTGAGGGCGGCTTCAAAAGAGATGCTCTTCTGCCCGTCTGCTGTAACAGGACAGGGGGTGTTACCTTCTGCAACCACTTTCTTTGCGGCATCCAGCAATTCGTATGCTACGGTTACCTCTTTGTTGGCTGCTGTATGGTTGGTTACGTCCACATTCAGTTTGAAGATACCATTCTTATAAGTGTCGTCCAGTGTAGACACCACATTGAAATCTTTGATGTGGGTTTTGGGCTGTGAGAACAGGAATACATCACGTTCAATACCGCTCATGCGCCAGAAGTCCTGGCATTCCAGATAAGAACCGGTACTCCAGCGGAATATTTTGATGACCAGCGAGTTTTTGCCGGGTTTCAGGTAGTTGTTGATTAAGAATTCTGCCGGATTCTTGGAGTCTTCGCTGTATCCCACTTCCTGTCCGTTGACATACACGTATACACCGGATTTTGCTCCTTCCAAACGGAGGAATATGTCGCGTCCATCCCAATCGGCGGGAATTTCGATATCACGCTGATACACACCGACCGGATTGGTTTCGGGTAACTGCGGCGGTTGTGGATTTCTGGGTTTGAATTCGTATCCATGATTGGTGTAGATGGCCACTCCGTAGCCCTGTACTTCCCAGTTGCCGGGTACTTTAATCTCCTTCCAGGCTATGTTGGCATCCGGTTGCTCAATGTTGGCAGGCAGATCTTTGTATGCATCTGCATAATAAAAGTTCCATGTACCGTTTAGTAGTTTGTAATAAGGGCTGTTCTCATACTCGCCGGTCAGTGCCTGGTTCCGGTTGTCGTAAGTCATGAAAGCTGTGCGTGGATATTCCTTGTTGACGGCTACGGTCTGAATATCTTTCCAATAAGGTAGTTTTGTATCTTCCGCATGAAGAACTTGTGTTGAATATGCGCATACAGCAGCGCTGATCAGGAATTTAAATAAGGTTGTCATTTTAGGTTTCATAGGTTCAAATAGAAAAATGAAGAAGAAAGGGCGCTAGTACCGGCGCCCCTTTCCTTAAGTCCTTTTATGTAAAATAGCAATTATTTAATTGCGTCTGCCAGTTCAGCACCTGGTTTGAACTTGGTTACTTTTTTAGCAGGAATAGTAATCGTTGCTTTTGTGGATGGGTTGATACCTGTTCTTGCACTTCTTTCAGCAACAGAGAATGTTCCGAATCCGATTAATGATACTTTGTCCCCTTCTTGGAGGGCTTTTGTTACAGTTGAAACGAAAGCTTCAACTGCTTTTTTTGCGTCGACTTTGCTCAAGCCGGCTTCAGCGGCGACTGCGCTGATAAGATCTGCCTTATTCATAACGAAAATGATTAATTATTAAATGTAACACAAAAGTTTTACCAAAATCAGTGACAAATATATGCTTTCAAAATTAGAAATCAAACAGATAGCCTAAAAAAGATGCTCCAAAAATCAAAAAAACGTAAGAGAACTCTTGTTTTCTGTTATATAACAGAATAAAATTGTAAATTTGCGCGCAATCAATGTTTTATAAGACGAAGAATATTTATGAACAGTATACCTACAGTAACCAAGAATTTATTGATAATAAATGTGTTGTGTTTCTTTGGCGGCGTGGTAGCCATGAAGTATGGAATTGACTTGAACGACCTGCTGGGACTGCACTTTTTTATGGCATCTGATTTTAATCCTGCCCAGTTGATTACTTATATGTTTATGCATGGCGGTTTCCAGCATATCTTTTTTAACATGTTTGCTTTGTGGATGTTTGGCCGTACGCTTGAACAGGTCTGGGGACCGAAACGTTTCTTATCCTATTATATGGTATGTGGTATAGGTGCGGGACTGGTGCAGGAGCTGGTGCAATATATACAATATGTGACTGAATTATCGCAGTATGACAGTGTGAATACGGGGATTGCCGTGATCCCGATGGCGGAG
The DNA here is from genome assembly GCA_958434805.1 of uncultured Phocaeicola sp. The sequence continues at coordinate 78,646 of CAUBDX010000001.1, read as the reverse complement.
TACTTGAATCTGATGACTACAGTTGGCGCTTCGGGAGCGATATATGGTATTTTGTTGGCATTCGGTATGCTGTTCCCCAATAGTCAGATGTTTGTATTCCCTATCCCATTTCCTGTCAAGGCTAAATATTTTGTGATGGGATATGCTGCTTTGGAGATATTTTTGGGCTTGGGTGCTTCGACCGATGGCGTTGCCCACTTTGCACACTTGGGAGGTATGATTTTTGGCTTTATATTGATAATGTATTGGAGAAAAAAGAATAACAATGGGCAGTTTTATTACTGATTTGAAAAATAGTTTCAACAAAGGGAACATATATATCCAGTTTATATATATTAATGTAGGGGTATTCATTGTAACTTCCTTATTGGGAATTTTATGGATGCTGTTCAACCGGAATGGAGCATTTGTGCTTCAATATTTGGAACTGCCGGCCTGGACGTTGCAGTTTGTCAAGCAGCCTTGGTCTTTGCTGACTTATATGTTCATGCACGCAGGTATTTTGCATTTGCTGTTTAATATGCTGTGGCTTTATTGGTTCGGGCAGATGTTTCTGTCTCTTTTCTCGGCAAAGCATTTCCGCGGGCTCTATCTGTTGGGAGGTATTTGTGGCGGTTTGTTGTATATGATCGCTTACAATGTTTTCCCTTATTTCAGTGATTCTTTGTATTATTCTTATTTGTTGGGAGCATCAGCTTCCGTACTTGCTATTGTTGTGGCCACTGCGGTACGTGCACCGGAATATAGAGTAAACTTTATGTTTATTGGGACTGTTAGGTTGAAGTATGTGGCTCTGTTTATGGTTGTGACCGATTTGCTGTTTATGACATCGGGCAATGCCGGTGGCCATATCGCTCATTTAGGAGGTGCTTTGGCCGGATGGTGGTTTGCTTCCGGATTGTCCCGCGGACATGATGCTACGTCATGGATAAACCGATGCTTGGATTGCTTCTCGGAAGGTCTTTCGTTTCGTCGTCAATCGAAAAAACCGAAGATGAAAGTTCATTATGGTGATAAGGCAAAAGATTACGATTATAATGCCCGTAAAAAACAGCAAAGCGAGGAGATAGACCGTATATTGGATAAATTAAAGAAATCCGGTTATAACAGTCTGACTACCGAAGAGAAGAAAAGCTTGTTTGATGCGAGCAAGAAGTGATATATGAAATATATTGGTCGTTTTTTGGGATGGATACTACTGGGCATAAACTTGTGTATGGTGGTATTGTTACTGGTATGTGCTTACAGCCCTTATATTGATCCTGTGGCTCATCCGGTATGGTCATGTGCCGGTTTGGCTTTTCCCGCTTTTTTGATTGTTAATCTTTTGTTTCTGGTCTTCTGGTTAGTGATTTATCGTAAATATGCGTTGCTTTCATTTTTAGGCCTGGTATGTTCCATTGGTGCTATCCGTACTTATTTCCCAGTCAATGTATTTGTATCTGATGTACCGGAAGGGGCAATCAAATTCTTATCCTACAATACGATGGCCTTTGAAAAGAACCGTGCGAACACCAAGGATAATCCGAACCCTGTGCTGGAATATTTAAGAAACAGCAATGCGGATATAATCTGCCTGCAGGAATATATTGTAGGCGGACGCTTAACCAAGAAAGAGGTGGATTATGCTTTAAGAGATTATCCTTATAAAAATTATCATAAGATATCGGGGGCCAACGGTTTGGGTTGTTATTCCCGTTTTCCTATTTTGTCGGCACATCCGGTGAAATATGCCAGCCTTAACAATGGTTCCATTGCTTATAAAATCAAAGTGAATGGTGATACCTTGCTGGTTGTTAATAATCATCTGGAATCCAATAAGCTGACTGAGAAGGATAAAGAAGTCTATCGCGAAATGATGAAGGATCCTGATAAGCAAAAGGTATCGCAAGGGTCTCGTTTGCTGATCGGAAAACTGGCGGAAGCATCGGCTATACGTGCCGTTCAGGCTGATTCCATAGCTCGTTTGGTGGCCGGTTACAAAGGGGGAGGCATAATTGTATGCGGTGACTTCAATGATTCTCCTATATCATACACTCACAGGGTGGTAGGGGAAGGTCTGAATGATGCTTTTGTGGAGTCGGGAAACGGCTTTGGCATATCTTATAATCAAAATCATTTTTATTTCAGAATAGACAATATTTTATTGAGCAAGAATTTAAAATCTTACCGTTGTACGGTGGATAATACGATAAAGAGTTCGGATCATTACCCCATTTGGTGTTATGTGGCGGAGAAGTGATTTTACATACCTTTAATTGACAGATTATGAAAAGACTATTATTTACGTTAGCGACGTGTTGTGTAATGTGTGCATGTGAACAGAAAACAGAAATGAATCCGTTCTTTACGGAATTCCAGACCGAGTACGGTGCTCCCGATTTTACTAAGATCAGACTGGAGCATTATGAACCTGCTTTCTTGAAAGGAATAGAGGAGCAGAATGCGGAAATTAAGGCAATAGTTGATAATCCCGAGGAACCTACTTTTGAAAATACCATTGTGGCGCTGGATAAAAGTGGCGGGATTCTGGCGAGAGTAAGTGGGGTGTTTTTTGCATTGACCGAAGCGGATACAAATGATTCGTTGACGGCCTTGAATGAAAAGATGGCTCCTGTACTTTCAGAACATAGTGATAATATTTATTTGAATCAGGATTTGTATAAACGGGTGGCTGATGTGCATCAACAGGAACAGGAAGGTAAGATAACTCTTACGACTGAGCAACACCGGCTGTTGGACAAGTATTATAAAGCTTTTGTCCGTTCGGGTGCCGGACTGGATGCCGGAAAACAATCCCGTTTGAGGGAGATCAATAAAGAATTGTCGACTTTGGGGATTGCTTTCGACAATCATATCTTAAATGAGAATAACGCTTATCAGTTGGTTATCGAGAATGAGGCTGATTTGGCCGGGTTACCCGAATGGGTGAAAGCGGGGGCCGCAGAGGAAGCGAAAGCTGCTGGAAAAGAAGGGAAATGGCTATTCACTTTGCAAAACTCCAGTCGCTTGCCTTTTTTGCAATATGCTGAAAACCGTGAGCTAAGAAAAAATATTTATGAAGCTTATATCAACCGGGGGAATCATGATGATGCGAATGACAATAAAGAGATATTGGGAAAGATCATGGCATTGCGTTTGGAACAGGCAAAATTATTAGGATTCGATTGTTATTCCAATTTTGTACTGGATGAGAACATGGCTAAGAATTCGCAGACAGTCATGGATTTCTTGAACAACCTGTGGGGATACTCACTGGAAAATGCAAAGAAAGAGGCCGCCGAGTTGCAGAAAATAATGGATAAGGAAGGTAAGGGAGAGAAGCTGGCTGCATGGGACTGGTGGTATTATGCCGAAAAATTGCGTCAGGAAAAGTATGATTTGAATGAAGATGAAATCAAGCCCTATTTCAGTTTGGAAGATGTGCGTAGCGGATTGTATACCGTGGCCAACAAGCTGTATGGCATTACATTGACCGAACTGAATGATGTGCCCGTATATGAGCCGGATGTGAAAGTGTATGAAGTAAAGGATGCCGATGGCTCATTTTTGGGATTGTTCTATGCGGATTACTTTCCACGCGCAGGTAAGCGTGGTGGCGCATGGATGAGTAATTTTCGTGAACAGGCCGGTGAAGTACGTCCTTTAATTTATAATGTGGCAAGTTTTACTAAACCTGCAGGAAATATGCCTTCTTTACTGACTTTGGATGAGGTGGAAACCATGTTTCATGAGTTTGGACATGCATTGCACGGTATGCTGACCAAGTGTAACTACAAAGGAGTGTCCGGTACCAGTGTGGCGCAGGATTTTGTAGAACTTCCTTCACAGATTATGGAACACTGGGCTGTAGAACCTGAAGTGCTGAAACTCTATGCCAAGCATTATGAAACAAGAGAAGTGATTCCGGATGAGCTGATTACGAAAATCCAAAATCAGGGTACTTTTAATCAAGGTTTTATGACTACGGAATTATTGGCAGCCGCTTTGCTTGATATGGAACTGCATAACCTGACTGATACAGACAACCTGAATGTCGTTGCTTTTGAAAAAGAAACGATGGACAAGCTGGGGCTGATTCCTGAAATAGCTCCTCGGTATCGCGCCACTTATTTTAGTCATATTATAGGTGGATATGCTGCTGGGTATTACAGCTATCTATGGGCAGAAGTTCTTGACACGGATGCTTTTGAAGCGTTTAAAGAACATGGAGTGTTCGATAAAAATACCGCAGACTCTTTCCGTAAAAATATTCTAGAGAAAGGTGGAACGGAAGATCCTATGACCCTTTACAGAGGTTTTCGTGGGGCTGATCCCAGCTTGGAACCCTTGCTTAAAAACAGGGGTTTGAAATAAAATAGACTGTGAGATAGAATAATTTAGGCTGCAAAAAATGCTTTTGCAGCCTTTTTTCTCTTTTGGAATCTAAATATTTGTGTTTGATACCGTGGGAATGTGAAAAAAAAACTATATTTGCAACCTTGTATAAACTAAGAATTAATCAAAAAGTAAAAATAATAAATTTCAAAGTAACATGCAAAACAAAGGATTTGTAAAGGTTTTTGCGGTATTACTCACCCTTGTATGTGTGTTTTATCTTTCTTTCTCTTTTGTGACCCGCTATCACATGGACAAAGCGGCACAAGACCCGAAAGGTGAAGCACATTACCTTGATTCTATGCAGAATGAAAAAGTTTATTTGGGTAGTTATACGCTGAAACAGTGTCGCGAGATGGAGATTGGTCTGGGTCTGGACCTGAAAGGTGGTATGAACGTTATCCTTGAAGTTTCTGTACCGGATGTAGTGAAGGCTTTGGCTGACAACAAGACTGATGAAGCTTTTAACAAAGCGGTTGCAGAAGCATCAAAACAATCTATCACTAGTCAGGATGACTTTATTACTCTTTTTGTAAAAGAGTATAAGAAACAAGCTCCCAATGGCAAATTGGCTGAATTATTTGCTACTCAGCAGTTGAAAGACAAAGTAACCACCCGCAGTTCCGACAGTGAAGTTGAAAAAGTATTGCGCGAAGAGGTAAAGGCTGCTATCGACAACTCTTATAATGTATTACGTACACGTATTGACCGCTTTGGTGTGGCACAGCCTAACATTCAGGCATTGGAAGGAAAGATGGGCCGTATCATGGTGGAACTGCCGGGTATCAAAGAACCGGAACGTGTCAGAAAACTGTTGCAGGGATCTGCTAACTTGGAATTCTGGGAAACTTTCGACGCAAAAGAAATAGTTCCTTATCTTTCTTCTGTAGATAACAGACTGCGTGATATTCTTGCCGTTGAAAGTGGTGCTGCTTCTGCTGATTCTGTAGCTACTGATACTGTTGCTGTCGCACAGGCTTCTGCAATTTCTGCTGCCGACAGTCTTGCAGCCGCATTGAAAGGCGAAACGGCAAGTAACTCTGCCGCAATGGAGCAGATGAAGAAAGAACATCCGTTGGCTTCTGTTCTTCAATTAAATCCGAATGGTTACGGGTCGGTGGTAGGTTATGCCGATTATAAAGATACTGCTCAGGTAAACCAGTACCTTGCTATGAAAGAAGTGAAAGAAATGTTGCCGAAAGATCTTCGTTTGAAATGGGGTGTAAAGGCTGCTGACTTTGACAAGCAGGGACGTATTTTTGAATTGTATGCTATCAAGTCTACTGAACGTAACGGACGTGCTCCGTTGGAAGGTGATGTGATCACTGATGCTAAAGATGAATATGACCAGTTCAACAAGCCTTGTGTCAGTATGTCTATGAACACTGACGGCGCACGCCGCTGGGCTGTTCTGACAAAGAACAATGTAGGCAAGGCTATCGCTATCGTACTGGATGGTTACGTATACAGCGCTCCGAATGTAAACGGTGAAATTACGGGGGGACACTCTCAGATTACCGGTAACTTTACCCCGGAGGTGACAAAAGACTTGGCTAACGTATTGAAGTCTGGTAAGATGCCTGCTCCTGCACGTATCGTTCAGGAGGATATTGTTGGTCCGTCATTGGGTCAGGAATCTATCAATCAAGGTATTATTTCATTTGTTGTTGCGTTGATTCTGTTGATGATCTATATGTGCGCTATGTACGGATTGATTCCGGGTATGGTTGCCAATTGCGCATTGGTTGTTAACTTCTTCTTCACATTAGGAATCCTTACCTCGTTCCAAGCTGCACTGACCATGTCTGGTATTGCCGGTATGGTGTTGTCATTGGGTATGGCTGTAGATGCTAACGTGTTGATTTATGAACGTACAAAAGAAGAATTGAGAGCCGGTAAAACTGTTAAGGCTGCTTTAGCAGACGGTTATTCTAACGCATTCTCTGCTATTTTTGACTCAAACTTGACATCAATTATCACTGGTATCATTCTGTTCTATTTCGGTACGGGTCCGATTCGTGGTTTTGCCACTACGTTGATTATCGGTATCCTCTGCTCATTCTTTACAGCAGTATTCTTGACCCGTATTGTTTATGAGCACTTCATGAATAAAGACAAGTGGTTGAACTTGACATTCACTACAGGGATCTCCAAGAATCTGATGCAGAACGTGAATTACAACTTTATGGGAATGATGAAACGTTCATTCACGGTATTCGGAGCGATTATCGTTATCTGTATCATTTCATTCTTTATCCGTGGTTTGGCGCAGAGTATTGACTTTACCGGTGGACGTAACTTCGTAGTTCAGTTTGAACAGCAGGTTGAACCTGAAACAGTGCGTGACCTGTTGAAGAAGAAAATCACAGAAGATAATGTACAGGCTATTGCTTTGGGTACAGACAAGAAGACAATCCGTATTACAACCAATTACCGTATTAATGAAGATTCTCCTACTATCGACTCTGAAATTGAAGAGTTCTTGTATCAGTCTTTGAAAGATGGTAACTTGCTGGGCGAAGGTACTACATTGGAAATCTTTATTGACCGTGATAATCGTGTCGGTGGTTCTATCATCAGTTCTCAGAAAGTAGGTCCTAGTATCGCTGACGATATCAAGACTTCGGCTGTCTGGTCTGTATTGTTTGCATTGGTGGCTATCGGTTTGTATATCTTGCTGCGTTTCCGCAATGTAGCTTATAGTGTGGGTGCGACTGTTGCATTGGCTGTCGATACTATTTTGATCATCGGTGCATACTCGTTATGTTATGGATGGGTTCCGTTCTCATTGGAAATTGACCAGACTTTTATTGGCGCTATTTTGACCGCTATCGGTTATTCTATCAATGACAAGGTGGTTATCTTTGACCGTATCCGTGAGTTCTTCGGTCTGTATCCGAAACGTAACCGTATGCAGTTGTTTAATGATTCATTGAATACTACTTTGGCTCGTACCATCAATACTTCATTAAGTACATTGATCGTATTGTTGTGTATCTTCGTGCTGGGTGGTGACAGTATCCGCAGCTTCGCCTTTGCAATGATTTTGGGCGTTGTGATCGGTACATTGTCTTCTATCTTCATTGCTGCTCCTATCGCTTACCTGACTATGGGTAACAAGATGCCGGAAGAAACAAAGGCATAAGAAGGTTTCTTTTAAGAAATAAATAAAAAGAGGAGGATGCTCATATCATGAGCATCCTCCTCTTTTTATAATGGTCGATTGGAATTGGTTTGTGGAAAAAGGGTAGATGAATCTTCTGTGGCTTCAAAAATTAACTTAAGTACATTGGGTAAGTAACTTAGCTTACTTGGCATTTCAACTTAACTTGCTTGTCCCATGAAGTTAACTTGCTTTTTTACGCTGTATCTTGCAGATCAATTCTGTTTGGCTATAATCGTGAAAATAGTTATCTGACTACTCTTCCTGAAGTGTTTCCTTGCATTAACTCTTCCACTTCTTCTACTGTTACTTGATTGAAATCTCCATATATGGTATTTTTCAATGCAGATGCGGCAAGGGCGAATTCCAATGTTTTTTGGTCATTGTCGGGGTAGGTCAGCAAACCATAAATCATGCCGCCTACAAATGCATCTCCTGCACCCACACGGTCTACTTCATGGACAATATCGTAAATGCCGGTATGCCTTAATGTTCCTTTAGAATAAAGTATGGCTGCCAGCAGATTGTGATTGGAAGTGATGGTATTACGCAACTCCAGAAACATTTTCTGGCATCGGGGAGCTTGTTCTGATACTTTTTGACCGAATACTTTGAAACCGGACAAATCTAATGGATATGAGGTGTCTACAGCTTTAAAACCTACCGGGGGAATGCCGAAAATTTCTTTGTATTCGGGTTCTGCACCAAAAATGACATCACTATATTGAACAAGGGGGAGCATTACCTCTGATGCGGATTTACCGTAATTCCATAATTTTTTGCGGAAATTTAAGTCGCATGAGATTGTTAATCCCAGGCGGTCTGCTGTTTGCAGTGCTTCCAGGCAGGCATCTGCTCCTTCCTGTGACAGGGACGCTGCTATACCCGACCAGTGGAACCAGCCTGCATCGGAAAGAATCTTTTCCCAGTCTATCATGCCGGGACGTAAAGTGGCAAAGGAAGAGCCTTCACGGTCATATACTACATTGGAGTTACGAAATGCTGCACCGCTTTCCAGAAAGTATAATCCCATGCGTTTCCCACCATAAATAATGCCGTCTGTACCTAATCCGTAAGCTTGGAGTGAGTTTACGCAGGCTTGTGCCATTGCATTCTCGGGAAGTCTGGTAACGAATTCTGTGGGGATGCCGAAGTTGACCAGTGATATGGCTACATTCGCTTCACTTCCTCCATAAGTAGCAATAAACTCGTTTGTTTGGGAAAAGCGCTGGAAATTGGGGGCGGTCAGCCTTAGCATTACTTCTCCGAATGTAACGACTTTCTTGTTCTGGGTAATAGCTCTTGTATTCATAGTATGTTTTTAATCAGTATGTTAATTTGCACGAAGATACGATCAAAATTTTATATAAGTGCAAGAAATGTATAAAAATAGCCTTCTCTATCTTTTCCATATAGAATAGAGAAGGCTATTTTATTTATTCAATATTAGTGGTTTATTTATTGAATCGTATTTTTAGTTTGGCAAGCATATCCTGTGTCATGCTGTCTAGATCATATTCCGGTTTCCATCCCCATTCCTCACGGGCACAAGTATCGTCCAGTGAGTTCGGCCATGATTCGGCGATAGCTTGACGTAGCGGATCTACTTTGTACTCCATATGGAAGTCGGGCATATACTTCTTTATATTGTTATAAATAATTTCCGGATCAAAACTCATTGAAGCAATGTTGAACGAATTGCGATGAATTAGTTTGTCGGGATTCGCTTCCATGATTTCAATGGCTGCACGTAAACCGTCAGGCATATACATCATATCCATGAATGTACCGGCTGCAATAGGACATTCAAATTTTTCACCTTTTACAGCCGAATAATAGATGTCTACAGCATAATCGGTAGTCCCGCCACCCGGAGGTGTGACATACGAAATTAATCCGGGGAAACGAACGGAGCGGGTATCTACGCCAAAACGGATATGGTAATAATCGCTCAGTAATTCTCCTGATACTTTTGTAACTCCATACATGGTACGCGGATTACGGATAGTGTCTTGCGGGGTCTTGTCTTTAGGGGTGTTGTTGCCGAAGACACCGATAGAACTTGGGGTAAATACGGCGCAACCCATTTCGCGTGCTACTTCCAATACGTTGAACAGGCCTCCCATGCCTATTTTCCATGCTAGTTGAGGTTTGGCTTCTGCTACAGCCGATAGTAAGGCTGCCAGGTTGTAAATGGTGTCGATGTTGTACTTTGATACAGTTTCGGCAATTTGTTGTTCGTTGGTGATATCTACGATGGCAGAAGGGCCTGATTCTTTTAATTCCCCTTTAGGCTCAGCACCGGGAATATATCCGGCTACGATATTACCATTGTAAATACTTCTCAATTTCATGGTTAGTTCCGAACCGATCTGACCGGTGGAGCCGATAATTAATACATTTTTCATAGTTTGCTATTTGCTTTAAGTTTTCTTTTGGAAGCAAAGATAGATAGAAAACTGCATATTTTATCAAAATTTTCTCTATAATTTAATCGGATATCAAAAAAAAATAAGAACTTTGTCAAGTCAGACTGATTTTTAAACTTAAACTATATACTTAATAAAAAAACAAAGCTATGTATGGTAAAATGAAGGAGTTCCTTGCGAAGGAACTGGCTGATATTAAGGCAGCCGGATTGTATAAAAATGAACGTATAATTACCACACCTCAGCGTGCGGACATCAAGGTGAATGACGGAGAAGATGTGTTGAACTTTTGTGCCAACAATTATTTAGGTTTGTCAGATAATCAACGCTTGATCAATGCTGCCAAAGAGGCGATGGACACACATGGCTTCGGTATGTCTTCCGTACGCTTTATCTGTGGAACTCAGGATTTGCACAAACAGCTGGAAGCTGCCATTTCTGATTATTTTAAAACAGAAGATACTATACTTTATGCAGCTTGTTTTGATGCTAACGGTGGTTTGTTCGAACCGCTGTTTACAGAAGAAGACGCTATTATTTCAGATGCGTTGAATCATGCATCTATTATAGATGGTGTACGCTTGTGTAAGGCAAAACGCTATCGTTATGCCAATGCTGATATGGCTGACCTAGAACGTTGTTTGCAGGAAGCGCAGGCACAGCGTCATCGTATTATTGCTACAGATGGTGTATTCTCGATGGATGGTAATGTGGCTCCATTGGATAAGATTTGTGAACTGGCGGAAAAGTATGACGCGTTGGTTATGGTGGATGAATCTCATTCGGCCGGTGTAGTAGGTCCTACAGGGCATGGCGTGGCAGAACAGTTTAATGCATACGGGCGTGTGGATATCTTTACTGGTACATTAGGTAAAGCATTTGGTGGGGCAATGGGAGGATTTACCACCGGTAAGAAAGAAATTATTGATATGTTGCGCCAGCGTTCCCGTCCTTATTTATTCTCTAATTCTGTAGCTCCTGCCATTATCGGTGCTAGTCTGGAAATGTTTAAGATATTGAAAGAAAGTGATGCTTTGCATACTAAGCTGATGGATAATGTGAATTATTTCCGTGACAGGATGCTGGCTGCCGGTTTTGACATCAAACCAACTCAGAGCGCGATTTGTGCTGTGATGCTTTATGATGCGAAACTGTCTCAGGATTTTGCCGCCAAGATGCAGAAAGAGGGCATATATGTAACCGGTTTCTATTATCCGGTTGTTCCGAAAGGACAGGCACGTATCCGTGTCCAGTTGTCTGCCGGGCATGAAAAGGCACATTTGGATAAGGCAATTGCTGCATTTATTAAAGTGGGCAAAGAACTTGGGGTGATTAAATAAGCAGATTTGAAAGCTATCCAGTAAAAAAAGAGCAGTAAACGGTTGTATAACAATTGTTTACTGCTCTTTGTAGCCCCGAGGGGAATCGAACCCCTATCTAAAGTTTAGGAAACTTCTATTCTATCCGTTGAACTACAAGGCCCCTTTATGGGTACAAAGGTACTTCTTTTTGTTAAAATGGCAATATGAAAGATTGAAAAATGTCTTAAGTGGGAAGAAAATAATCCTTTCTTTGTTGTTTTGTTGTTTTTTGTCTGTTTTTTATAATCTAATAATGTTGTTATTCTGCTATAAACTTTCATGTTGTTCATAAAACATGGATAAAAATAATAAATTGTAAAAATTAATCGTTTTTGATGCTGTCATAATGATAGGGATTTATGCTTTTAAACAGGTAATTATCTCTGCTTTTTCTTAGCTTGGAAACAAATAAACCTTTAATTTTGTACATTTTGATATTCAAACGTAGTTTGATAGCGGAATATTTTGTCCTTTGACAGAACTTTCCGAACTTTGCAAACAGTGAAATTTTGTAACCCTAAATAATAAGTTATGGCAGATGAAATGATAGTCAAGGAGTTGGACCAAGTGGTGGTCCGTTTCTCAGGCGACTCAGGCGATGGTATGCAGCTGGCCGGAAATATCTTTTCTAATATTTCGGCTACAGTGGGAAATGATATCAGTACATTCCCCGATTACCCGGCGGATATACGTGCCCCGCAAGGTTCGTTGACCGGTGTGTCAGGTTTCCAGGTGCATATCGGTGCGGGTAAAGTTTTTACCCCTGGTGACAAATGCGACGTGCTGGTCGCAATGAATGCCGCTGCATTGAAAACACAATACAAATTTGCGAAGTCCACAGCTTGTATCATTATTGATACAGATTGTTTTCAGAAATCAGATCTGGACAAGGCGGCTTTCAAAACAGACAATCCGATTGAAGAAATGGGTATTAAGCAGGATGTAATTGCTGCTCCTATTTCGCAGATGGTGAAAGATTGTCTGGCAGATACAGGCATGGACAACAAGTCAATGTTGAAATGTCGTAATATGTTTGCTTTGGGATTGGTCTGCTGGTTGTTTAATCGTGACCTGGCGGTTGCTGAAAATTTCTTGCGCGAGAAATTTGCAAAGAAGCCGCAAATAGCTGAAGCGAATATTAAAGTGATACACGCCGGATATGATTATGGTCACAATACGCATGCGTCTGTGGATCATACTTATAAGGTGGAAACTAAGTCTAAAGTACCTGGAAAGTACATGGATATCAGCGGAAACAAGGCTACGGCTTATGGCTTAATTGCTGCTGCCGAGAAAGCAGGTCTGCGTTTGTTCCTGGGATCTTATCCCATTACTCCGGCAACAGATATCTTGCATGAACTTTCTAAACATAAATCATTGGGAGTGACTACGGTTCAATGTGAAGATGAAATTTCAGGTTGCGCTACGGCTATCGGTGCCTCGTTTGCAGGTGCGTTGGCAGCTACTTCTACTTCGGGACCGGGTGTTTGTCTGAAATCAGAGGCTATGAATCTGGCTGTTATTACAGAATTACCATTGGTGGTTATTAATGTACAGCGCGGCGGTCCTTCTACTGGTTTGCCTACTAAGTCTGAGCAAACAGATTTATTGCAGGCTTTGTTTGGCCGTAACGGTGAATCTCCTATGCCGGTCATTGCCGCAGCTTCTCCAACTCATTGTTTTGATGCTGCTTATGATGCTTGTAAGATTGCCTTGGAACACATGACTCCGGTGGTGTTGCTGACCGATGGTTTTGTAGCAAATGGTTCCGGTGCATGGAAGTTGCCTGATCTGGCGAACTATCCGGCTATTAACCCACCCTATGTTACTCCGGAAATGAAGGATAATTATACTCCTTACAAGCGTAACGCCGAAACAGGTGTCCGTTATTGGGCATTGCCGGGACAGGAAGGTTATATGCATATTTTGGGAGGCTTGGAAAAAGACAGTGATACAGGTGCTATTTCTACCGAGCCTGAAAACCATAATTTGATGTGCCGTTTGCGTGCCGAGAAGGTTGCTAAAATTCCAGTGCCTGATGTTAAGGTGCAAGGCTGCGTAGAGGATGCAGATTTGCTGATAGTAGGTTTCGGTGGAACTTACGGTCATTTATATTCAGCAATGGAGGAAATGAACCATGCGGGCAAGAAGGTTGCTTTGGCACATTTTGTTCATTTGAACCCGCTGCCTCACAATACGGCAGAAGTGCTGAAGAAATATAAGAAGGTAGTCGTGGCTGAGCAGAATCTTGGTCAGTTTGCCGGATATCTCCGTATGAAAGTGGACGGATTTGTTCCTTATCAGTTTAATGAGGTAAAAGGCCAGCCGTTCGTAGTCAGCGAGTTAGTTGATGCTTTCACTGAGATTTTAAATAAATAATAACCGTAAAGAAAGTAAAGACTATGAACGAATATACAGCAAAAGATTTCAAAAAGGGACAACCTCGCTGGTGTCCGGGTTGCGGTGACCATTTTTTCTTGGCTTCGCTGCACAAAGCGATGGCTGAATTGGGAGTGGCTCCTCATGATACTGCCGTTATTTCGGGTATCGGATGTTCCAGCCGTCTGCCTTATTACATGAATACATATGCCATGCAGACTGTGCACGGTCGTGCGGCTGCTATTTCTACAGGCTGCAAGGTGGCTAATCCGAAGATTACTGTCTGGCAGATTTCAGGGGATGGTGATGGGCTGGCTATTGGTGGAAATCATTTTATACACGCCGTTCGTCGTAATATCGACTTGAATATGATTTTGTTGAACAACCGGATATATGGTTTGACCAAAGGACAGTATTCTCCGACCTCTCCCCGTGGATTTGTTAGCAAATCATCTCCTTACGGCACTGTGGAAGATCCGTTTCATCCGGCTGAATTATGTTTTGGTGCGCGTGGGCGTTTCTTTGCCCGTGCGGTAGCTACGGATAGTCCTGGTACAGTGGAGATTCTGAAAGCTGCTGCCAATCATAAAGGTGCGGCTGTATGTGAAATTCTTCAGAACTGCGTCATTTTTAATGATGGAACACACGAATCAGTATATACGAAAGAAGGTCGTTCAAAGAATGCCATTTATTTGGAACACGGTAAACCGATGTTGTTTGGGGTAGATAAAGAATACGGGCTGATGCAGGAAGGTTTCGGGCTGAAAGTGGTAAAGATTGGCGAGAATGGTGTGACGGAAAAAGACATTTTAGTGCACGATGCTCATTGTATGGATAATACTTTGCAGTTGAAACTGGCATTGATGGAAGGACCGGATTTTCCGGTTGCATTAGGTGTGATCCGTGATGTGGAAGCGCCTACTTATGATGACGCCGTTAATGCACAGATTGAAGAAGTGGCCGCAAAGAAAAAATATCATAATTTCCAGGAATTACTGATGACAAATGATATTTGGGAAGTGAAATAATATTTTTCATCTTCCCTGTAGGAACCGGATCTACAGAGTTGTTCTAAAAATTAAATGGTTAGTAATAGGCAGTGAATAATTGCCGGTTACTAACCATTTAATTTAGAATTTTAGTGTGTAAGAGAACACACCTGAAACTGTCCTTATAGTTTGAGCTTTAGAGTTTCTCGCCGAATGATAAATCACCGGCATCCCCTAACCCCGGAACAATGTATTTGTGCTCGTCCAAGACAGGGTCTATGGCGGCACACCATAATGTGACATCATCGCCGGGAAAAAGTTCTGCCATATGCGCTACCCCTTGTTGGCTGGCAATGACACAGGCCATCTGCAATTTAGCTGGTTTGCCTTTGGTAAGGAACGCTTTCCAGGCAAGTTCCATGCTTTCACCGGTGGCAAGCATGGGATCAACGAGAAGCAAGGTTCTGTCATTCAATGAAGGAGCGGCGATGTATTCAATGTGTACATCTACAATACGGTGTTCATCATCTTTGTAAAAACGGAATGCGGAAACGAAAGCGTTGTCGGCATGGTCGAACATGTTCAGAAAACCGGTGTGCAGCGGCAGTCCGGCACGGAATACCGTTGCGATCACTATTTTGTCATCGTGTGTGCTGGCCGTGGCAGTTCCCAAGGGTGTCTGTACTTGCTTTACGGAATAGGTTAGTGCTTTACTCATCTCGTATGCCATGATTTCTCCTATTCTTTCAATATTTCTGCGGAAACGCATACGATCATTTTGAACATGTACATCGCGCAATTCCGCTACATATTGGTTTAGGAGAGAATTGCCTTCACTGAGATTGATGATTTTCATATCTATGCTTTTGTTATATTGTTGACTTTGACCTGCAAAGAAACAAATAATTTCTAGATTTGTAAAGTACGAATTGCATTTTTGTTACACAAATATAAATATTTGATTATTACGGAAATTTTTCTCTAATAACTTCTTTTTTTTAAAATAAAGCACTAATTTTGTAGCGCCTTAGACAAGGGGGTGTTGAAAAACATCTTCTTTCAGAAAATAAAGAGTAAAAATAACATTATACAATAACCAAATTAAATCATTAAAAAATGGCAAATTTAGATTTAAGCAAGTACGGTATTACCGACGTGAAGGAAGTTCTCCACAATCCTTCTTATGATGTGCTTTTCGCTGAAGAAACTAAACCGGGATTGGAAGGTTTCGAAAAAGGACAGGTTACTGAACTGGGTGCTGTAAACGTAATGACTGGTGTTTACACAGGTCGTTCTCCTAAAGATAAATTCTTCGTTAAGAATGAAGCTTCTGAAAATTCAGTATGGTGGACTTCTGACGAATATAAAAACGATAACAAACCTTGTACTGAAGAAGCTTGGGCTGACTTGAAGTCTAAAGCTGTAAAACAATTGAGCGGCAAGCGTTTGTTCGTTGTTGATACATTCTGCGGTGCTAATGCTGCAACTCGTATGAAAGTACGTTTCATCATGGAAGTAGCTTGGCAGGCTCACTTCGTAACTAACATGTTCATCCGCCCGACTGCTGAAGAACTGGAAGCTTACGGAGAACCTGATTTTGTATGTTTCAACGCATCTAAAGCAAAAGTTGACAACTACAAAGAACTGGGCTTGAACTCTGAAACTGCTACAGTTTTCAACTTGAAGACCAAAGAACAAGTTATCCTGAACACTTGGTACGGTGGTGAAATGAAGAAAGGTATGTTCTCTATCATGAACTACATGAACCCGCTTCGTGGTATCGCTTCCATGCACTGCTCTGCTAATACAAATATGGAAGGAACTAGTTCGGCTATCTTCTTCGGTTTGTCTGGTACAGGTAAGACTACTTTGTCTACTGACCCGAAACGTAAGTTGATCGGTGACGACGAACACGGATGGGATGACGAAGGTGTATTCAACTACGAAGGTGGTTGCTATGCTAAAGTTATCAACTTGGATAAGGAAAGTGAACCCGATATCTACGCTGCTATCAAACGTGACGCTTTGCTGGAAAACGTAACAGTTGATGCTAATGGTAAGATTGATTTCGCTGATAAGAGCGTAACAGAAAACACTCGTGTTTCTTATCCTATCTATCATATCGAAAACATCGTTAAACCTATCTCTAAAGGTCCTC
Source organism: uncultured Phocaeicola sp. (assembly GCA_958434805.1). The sequence continues at coordinate 61,790 of CAUBDX010000001.1, read as the reverse complement.
ACGCTCAACAAGTTATTTTCTTGTCAGCTGATGCATTCGGTGTATTGCCTCCGGTATCTATCTTGAACCCTGAACAAGCTCAGTATTACTTCTTGTCTGGATTTACAGCTAAATTGGCTGGTACAGAACGTGGTATCACTGAACCGACTCCGACATTCTCTGCTTGCTTCGGTGCTGCTTTCTTGTCATTGCATCCTACTAAGTATGCTGAAGAATTGGTTAAGAAGATGGAAAAGACTGGTGCTAAAGCATATTTGGTTAACACTGGTTGGAACGGTACTGGTAAACGTATCTCTATCCGCGATACTCGTGGTATCATCGATGCTATTTTGGATGGCTCTATTGATAAGGCTCCTACTAAGGTTATTCCTTACTTCGATTTCGTTGTTCCTACAGAATTGCCGGGTGTTGATCCGAAGATCCTTGATCCTCGTGACACTTACTCTGACGCTGCTCAGTGGGATGAAAAAGCAAAAGACTTGGCTGGTCGTTTCATCAAGAACTTCGCTAAGTTCACTGGTAACGAAGCAGGTAAGAAATTGGTTGCTGCCGGTCCGAAATTGTAATCTGAATTTTACAGATTTAACATATAAAAAGTGGTTCCTATCGGGAACCACTTTTTTTTATGCTTGAAAATGCCTAGATTTGTTGCAAACCAAATATGATAGCAAATGAAATTATTTAGATTAATGTTAGTTGGTGCAGGTATGTTCGTATTATGCAGCTGTACATCGCAAGGTTCTCAACAGAAGGAAGTTGTTACGGATAGTGTTTCCGTGAGTCAGGTAGACCCTGTAATAGAAACTATTATGAGCCGCCGTAGTATACGGAAGTATAAGCCCAAGGCTGTGGAACATGAAAAAATGCAGACTATAGTGGAATGTGGAATCAATGCACCTAATGGAATGAATAAACAGTCATGGGAGGTTCGTGTAGTAGATAATCCGGAATTTATCAATGGTTTGACTGAAATTTTCAAAAAAGAAAATCCCAAAGCGGCAGAACGTCCGGGATTTCAGAATATGTTCAATAATGCTCCTACAGTAGTGTTTATTGCTAACGATCCTGCATATGATATGTCACAGATAGATTGTGGTCTGTTGGGTGAGAATATGATTTTGTCTGCTTGGTCAATGGGAATAGGTTCCTGCTGTTTGGGGGGGCCTGTGCGTTTCATGAAATCACCTGCAGCTGCCGAATATATGAAACAGTTGGGATTCAGTGAAGGGTATGAGTTGCTTTATGCGATTGCTTTCGGTTATCCCGATGAAATGCCGGCTGCTAAACCTAGAGAAGTTAGTAAAGTAAAGTTTGTAGATTAAATATAAAAAATCCCGAAGGTAATATGGTCTCCGGGATTTTTTATATTAAAGGTAGATTGATTAGCTTTTGTTAGCTCTCTTACGTTCTGTTTCGTCAAGAATCACTTTACGCATACGCATACTCTTTGGAGTAACTTCTACATATTCATCTTCCTTAATGTATTCCAATGCTTCTTCCAACGAAAATACTACCGGAGGAATGATGCGTGCCTTGTCATCAGAACCTGATGCGCGCATATTGGTAAGCTTCTTCGATTTAGTTACATTGATAACCAAGTCGTTTTCATGAACATGTTCACCTACTACTTGGCCGGCATATACTTCGTCTTGCGGATAAATGAAAAATTTGCCACGATCCTGTAATTTGTCAATAGCGTATGCAAAAGCTGTTCCGCTTTCCATAGCAATCATAGAACCGTTGCTGCGACGTTCTATCTCGCCCTTGTATGGTTGGTAGCATTTAAAACGGTGAGCCATGATCGCTTCTCCGGCCGATGCTGTCAGTACATTGGTACGAAGACCGATAATACCGCGCGAAGGCATATCAAACTCAATGTTTACACGGTCACCCTGTGTTTCCATAGAAACTAAATCACCTTTACGGCGGGTTACCATATCGATCATTTTACTGGAATATTCTTCGGGTACGCTGATCGTTAATTCTTCGATAGGTTCGCATTTTACTCCGTCTATTTCTTTGAAGATAACCTGAGGCTGGCCCACTTGTAATTCGTATCCTTCGCGGCGCATGGTTTCAATCAGGACAGAAAGATGAAGCACACCACGTCCTGAAACAATCCATTTACCGTCCTCCAGTTCGCTTTTGCGTACACGCAATGCCAAGTTCTTATCCAATTCTTTGGTCAAGCGGTCTTGGATGTGGCGTGAAGTCACAAACTTACCTTCTTTGCCGAAGAAAGGAGAATCGTTGATAGTGAATAACATACTCATGGTCGGTTCGTCAATGGCGATGGGGGGCAATGGTTCCGGATTTTCGAAATCGCAGATAGTATCACCAATTTCGAAGCCTTCTACACCTACTACAGCACAGATGTCTCCCGATGAAACGGCATTTGTCTTTTTACGTCCTAAGCCTTCAAAAGTATGTAGCTCTTTGATTTTAGACTTTATCAGACTACCATCACGCTTTGCTAGTGTAATATTCATACCTTCTTTCAGCGTACCACGATGTACACGTCCTACAGCAATACGACCTGTATATGCTGAATAGTCTAAAGAGGTGATTAACATTTGAGGAGTTCCCTCCAACTGTTTCGGTGCCGGAATATGCTCAATAATAGCGTCCAACAACGGAACCAGGTTTTCTGTCGGGGTCTTCCAATCAGTACTCATCCAATTATTTTTGGCAGAACCATAGATAACGGGGAAATCCAACTGATCTTCTGTAGCATTCAGGCTGAACATCAAGTCGAATACCATTTCGTATACTTCTTCCGGACGGCAGTTGGGTTTATCCACCTTGTTCACTACAACTACAGGTTTCAATCCGATCTGTAATGCCTTTTGCAATACGAAGCGTGTCTGCGGCATCGGGCCTTCGAATGCGTCTACCAATAAGATACATCCATCAGCCATATTGAGTACACGTTCTACTTCGCCACCGAAGTCGGCGTGTCCCGGAGTATCAATAATATTGATTTTTGTTCCTTTGTAGTTAATTGAAACGTTCTTTGAAAGGATAGTTATCCCTCTTTCGCGTTCCAAGTCATTATTATCCAATACCAGTTCACCATTTGTCTGGTCGTTGCGGAACAAATGTCCCGCCAGCATCATCTTGTCCACCAAAGTCGTTTTTCCGTGGTCTACGTGGGCGATGATCGCAATGTTTCTAATGTCTTGCATACTATACCTATATATTTGGCTGCAAAGGTACGATTTTTAATTCAAAAAATATTTGGCTGTTAACGATTATTTTTTATCTTCCGTATCTTCTTTACTATTAAATGTAGAGGGAGTGGTGCCATAGAAATCGACAAAATGCTTTCTGAAGGTGGGGATGTCATTATAACCAACCATTTCGGCTACCTCCTGAACATTGTATTTGCGGCTTCTCAGTAATTCGGCAGAACGTTTTAACCGGACTCCTCTTACTAATTCTATGATAGTGAAATTAGTGAGTTGTTTTACTTTTCTGTAAAGGGTAGGTTGACTCATGTTCAGCATTTCGGCCAGTTTTTTCACATTGAATTCCGGGTTTTGCAGGTTCTCATTTACAATATTCAGAATTTGTGTGATGAACGGGTCTTCTATGATGATTGTTTCCGTATTCTCTTCTTGCGAGCCGTTGACGGTGATGGAAGGCATTAGTAGTTTGGTATAAATCCGTTTCAGTTCAGTCCGGCTTTTTATTAAACGTTTTACTTTAGTGCGGAGAATCTCCGGATTGAACGGCTTCAGAATATAGTCATCAGCTCCTAATTCTATTCCTTTCACTATATTTTCATCATCTGTCAAAGCTGTCAGCAGAATAATAGGGATATGGCAAGTTTTTAGATCTTCTTTCAGGATACGGCAACATTCAAAACCGTTCATGACAGGCATCATGACATCCGTTATTACAAGATCCGGTATTTCTTTACGTGCCATTCTTACTCCTTCTTCCCCATTTTCCGCCATAATAATATTATAGGTGGCAGAAAATAATACTCTCAGATAGAGGCGGATATCTGCATGGTCCTCAACAACCAGTAGTTTGTATTTGGTTTCGGGGTTGTCAATAGGTTTGGCGGTTATACTGTTTGCTATTTCCTGTTGTCTTTTATCCTCTGCAGTAATCATTGCTTTATCTGAATCTTCCATTATTGTTTCGGGTTCGATGAAACATACGTTTTCATCATTTTTCAAATGTTGTTTACCTAGAGGGATATAAAGAACAACTCGGGTTCCTTTGTTTTTTTCTTGAGTGATTTGGATATCGCCGTGGTGGGCTAGTATTGTCGTTTTCATAATTTCAATGCCTAATTCGGGATGTAGCCGGTTGCTTGGAGGATTGTAATTGTCCGATCCAAGGAAGATGACAGAGGACTCTTCTATCATTTCTTTCCCGTCATCCTCTATAGTAAAAAGGCAGAAATCTTTTCCGTTGATAGTACTGGTGTTTACAGTAAAGTGGATGGAACCGGAATACGAGATATGCCGGTAGGCATTGGATAATATATTGCTTAGAATAAAGATTATCTTTTTCCGGTCAATCCATATTTCCGTATTTATTTTGTTGTCTTTGTCATAATGCAGGTTAATGGGACTGACGTTCAGTAGTTCGTGAGATGCACGGACTACAGTGTCGGCTATCACGCTGGCAGGATAAGGGGCCACATTCAATTTAGGACTGTAACTTTCTTGCTGATGAATATTCAATAGCTGGTTACAAATGTCTTGCAGGCTGATTGAATTCCGATAGGCCATTTTTGCTTTTTGCAGGAATGATTCCGGGAAGGCCGTATTAGTAATCATTTCTTTTAACGGAGCGGTGATGAGTGATAACGGGGTGCGTAATTCCTGTGCCAGCATATATCTGATTTGGTCACGCAATTGATGGTTTTTCTCTTCTTCTTTTCTTATTTCCGTTTCTTCTTCCAGCTTTTCTTTCAGTTTCACTTCTTTGGCCTTGTAAACTTGCCGTTTCTGTAATTTCCGGTTAAAGTACATCCATGTAAGCAAAGAAATAATGATAATAGCCAGGATGTATGCGGCGATGGCCCATCCGGTTGCAGCCCAATATCTATTTACATTGATAGATAACCGGGTTATTTGTTTATTTTCTTCCAACGGATAAGACGAGCGTATTTCCAGTACATATTTCCCAGGAGGGATATTGCTGAGTTTTATATGATCGTCATAATTCGTATTCCATTTTTCTTCTGTGGGTAACAGGCGATATTTCACTGTGTTGGGCGAGGTTCCGTATTTCAGATCACTTAAATAGAGAATCAGGTTGTTGTTATTGTAGTCTAAAGATAAATGTTCTATCAGGTACGCAGGTTTGTCCAGAATGACTTGTCCGTTTATTTTTTCTCCTATTTCTACTTTATTGTAATTAATATCTATATCGGAGATATGGAATTGGCAGTTACTTGAACTTTCTTTTAAAGTGCGCGGTTCAAAATAGAGTAATCCTGTAGAGTTCGCCCATAGCAATTTCCCGTCATTCAGCCGACATACATCGTAATAACTTTCCGGTAATGCGTAGGTATATGATGCATTGTTCTTGTTATTCAATGTGATAAAACCAGCATTGCTTCCCAGCCAGGTATTTCCGTTCTTATCATCTATCATACAGCTTATGTGTCCGTTAGGCAAGTCTTTTTGTAAGATCATGATAGAGGATATGGTTTTCTCTTTTCCGTCTATTTGGATAATTTTATCAGTGTATGAGATAAGCAATTGGTTATAGTTGTTCAGATAAAGTGCCAATACTTTTCCGGGTGTCAGGTTTCTTGCCTTTTCATAACCACCGGTGAATTTTATTTGTTTTCCTTTACGGCTGGCACGGTGTATTCCTTTTTCAGTACCTAGCCACATGGTTCCATCTCCATCTTCACATATAGCGGTTATTTTTTTGAATTCTTTCGTATAAGGTTGTGCTGCTATGCATTCGTGTGTCTGATGGTTATAGACCATTATTCCTTTTTCGGTGGCAATCCATAAATGGTTTTGTGAGTTTAGATATAGTTTCAAGATAGAAGCAGTTACAGCAGAGTCTGCTGTTTCGGGGTTTAGTTGGTGAATCACCGTTTCACCGGTAGTAGGATTTACCCAAAGGATGTTTCCTTTGTCATCGCCGAACCATAATCCTCCATTGCGATCTTTGTGCAGGCAATAATGATTATTCTTGTGACTTTTCTCCCATAAGGAAAAGTGCAGATTAGGAGAGATCTTATTTTCTGTACTTTTATATATGCCATCTTTTTCGGTGACCAGCCAGATGTATCCGTCGGCATCTTGTGCTATACTATTCACATATCTTATTTCATCGTTCAACGGGATACGGTTGATATCGTTTCCTTTGAGATTCAGTTTCAGCAATCCTCTGCCGAAAGTTCCTACCCAAAGCACATTGTTGGACTTGTCAAAATGAATGTCGGTAATTCTGTTTTTGAGGATGGGGGCATAGTAAGAATCATGTTGGGTCAGATCTACAATGTGGAATGGCGACTGGAGGTAGTTGTCCGTTTCAAATCTTATGGCTGACAGTGAACTCCATGTGGCTATAATGAATGTGGTCTTATCTATTTGGATTATATCGCGTATATCTTTTTGAATGAAGGATGACTGGCTGTTATCATTCAGTGTGCGTGATGTTTTAGTGTTTGTATTATAACAGATGATTCCTTCGGTTTGGTCACAAATCCACACATTATCATTATATATATGTATTTTTTCAATGTTGTCGGCTTTCACAATACCTAGATCGGTTCCATTTATATGCTCGCTACTTTTATCGGAAACGTTATAAAGCAAGATTTGATTCTCTGCTGTCAGTGCGCATAAAATATCTTCGTTATTATAAAGTCCTAGGACTTTTGTTTTTATATCTATAAGCAGTTGGGCAGTCAGTCTTATTTCATCTGCATTTTTCTCCATATTTAACTCTACTATGGCATTGGAGGTCAAGGCATATAATTTGTCTTGCAGTACACATATATCCTGTATATCTTGCAATACCTCAGGAGTAGGTGAGATAAGTGGCATATAGATTCCACGCATCTTGTCAAAACAGGCTATTTGGTTTAAATTGGCGATATGAGACCATAGCAGATTGTTTGATGTTTCATATAAATGAGTTAAGGCACGTGGCTCTTTATCAATCAGATTGTAATTATGAAAATGTATTCCGTCATAGCGGCTTAGTCCAACATCGGTTCCTAACCATAAAAAGCCGGCTTTATCCTGATAAATTCCAGTCAATGTATTGTTGCTCAATCCGTTTTGTTTGGTAAGTAGTTGGATACCACACTGGCGGAAATAACTTTGCGCATTAGTAGTTGATAGACAAAAACTACATAATAAGGTGATTATTAAAGATTTCATCATAATAAATTGTTTCACTTTTATTCCCCTGTAATCAGATTGGTCACGTACAATCTGCTTGATATTATTCCTTAATCTATTTTAGGAATTCCTACAAATATAGCAAACTATATTTTAATAACCAACTAAAAGTCATAGGAATATATTCTGTTTTTAGTATCAACAGGTTCGGTGAAAAGAAAGGATAGTAGGTATTCCGTTCACACAGTTTTGTCTTGTCTTGATTATTAGACGATTGTATTTGAATGAAATACACCCCCTGTCTCTTGCTATTTTATTAAGGTATGTATACCAAGCTAGAAACAAGGGGGGAATGATGGTATATATTATAAAGTGATTATTGTATTATATATCATAAATTGTAGGAAAATGCAGCATCATGGTTTTGGGGATTATAGTTGCCATTTATAGTGACAGGAATCTGCATATATTTGATTCCATTATCTATTACTTTCATATAAATATAGCTTTGGGATTCGAATTTATAATTTTTTGTGGCATTATCGGTAGCCAGGCTGAAACCTTTAAGATACCATTTTATCAAAGAAGAAGAACATTCCGCCTGATATCCGCCATAGTAGAGGCTTCCGTCATTGTAACAGTTCATATTTAACTGGATAGTGAAAGCATATTTATGATCTATTGTTTGCTTCATTACAATTCTAAGCCATGTTTGTTCTCCTTTGGTGGCAGTTTGAATATCAAGTTCTTCTTGAGCATCAGTATGTTTTCGTAGGACAGATAGAATATGGTCGGCTTCAGAAAGGCTGATAGCCGGTAACTCACTTAATTTTAACTTGTCAGAATTGTTTTCCTCGTATGTAACGCTTCTGGCTCCATACGTTTTTTCCAGGAGATACGTTGAAACTGAGTTTTCAACGGGGTCATTACCATCTGCAGAGCAGGATGCCAAACTCATCATGACGAGCATGGCAATTATTAAATGCATTGCCTTCATAGAACTATAATTTTTTATTGTTTTTTTGATTATGTGAATGATTGACCCATTATCATCCGATACAAAAGTAGGTATTCTTTTCATGTATCCAAATTATTTTCAAGCTTTTTTGATGAAAACACCCTCTTTTTGATGAAAATACCTGCTATGTTGGAAAGAAGGAGTTGTTTGGCTATATAAGGGGGCGTTTTTATCATGATGAAAGGATTTTCATTTATGGATGGAGAAAACTCCGTTGGTGTTCCATTTGATAGTTGGAATGTTTCTCATTGAATGGATGTTCTGTTTTTGACGGAAATAGGAACTAAGATTGTTTTTTGTTCATTCTGTATTTTGCCGAAACCACCTCTTAATAAAGATTAATTTGCCAATATCCTGTTAAAAGAATAGCCTCTACCTTTGTGATGTAAAAAATAACTTAGCTAGAGAGAATTGAATATGGTAATACGAAGATTTTTATTTTCATGGGTGTGTCTGCTGGCTTCTTCCTTATTTATGTATGGACAGGTGGCTGTTAAGACTAATGTGGCGATAGATGCCGTCGCCATACCAAACTTAGGAGTGGAAGTAGGGTTGAGCAAGAAGCTTACAGTGGATATTCCGTTTTATTATAATCCCTGGAAATACAGCGATAATAAAATGTTGAAACTGGTGATGGTACAGCCCGAGTTGCGTTATTGGCTTTGTGATAAGTTCAATGGTCATTTTTTCGGTTTCCATTTAATGGGAGGAGCATACAATACTACCGGTATTGATTTGCCGTTTTCTCCTTTCGATGATTTGAAAGACTTCCGTTATAAGGGACATTTTTATGGCGGCGGTGTCAGTTACGGTTATCAGTTTGTGCTGGGACGCCATTGGAATCTGGGCGCCACCATCGGTTTGGGTTATGCTTATGTGCGTTATAAGAAATATGAGTGTGAAGAATGTGGAGATATGTTGGAGAAATCCAACAAGAATTATTGGGGTCCTACTAAGGCTGCTCTGAATCTTATTTATATATTCTAAAAATTACGGATTATGAAACTTATATGTTATATACTTCTTATATTATTGATACCGGCTATTCCGGTAGGTGCACAGACATTATCAGGTGGTCAGGTACAAGTCAGCAATCAGTCAATCCTGATTAGTGATAATGGACAGGTGATGATAGGAATGGATATCACGTTGCCGGCTGCAATGGAGCTTTCTTCCAACTGTGTGGCAACTCTGACTCCGGTTTTGAAGACACAGGATAACAGTTATAACAGGATTTTGCCTGCTATTTGGGTATATGGGCGTATCCGTTCCATCGTGCAACAGCGTGAACGCAGTATTCCGTCGGATGCATATACCATTCTTCGTCGTAAGAATGGAACGGAACAGACTGTAAATTATTCAGCCCGTATTCCATACGAGAAATGGATGAATGGTGCAGAACTGGAACTGCAGGCTGCTATACGTGGCTGTGCCGATTGTCAGAAAGAAGAAAACAGTGCCTTTATAACTCGTGCCAATTTGGAACGCTATGTGGTAAAACCTGTCGTGGCATTCGTTTCTCCTGCTGTCGAGGCTGTGAAGAATCGTGCCGAGGAAGGACGTGCTTATTTGGATTTTCCGGTAAATCAGATGAATATTTATCCTGATTATCGTCGTAATCCATCCGAACTGGCTGCTATCAAACATACGGTGGATGTAGTGAAAAATGATGTCAATACTACCATTACTGAAATAGCTATTGTGGGTTATGCTTCTCCTGAGGGCAGATATGCGGCCAATGCGCGTTTGGCTCAGGGGCGTGCTGAGGCATTGAAGAGTTATGTAATGAATGAGTATGGCTTTAAAGCGGATTTGTTCAAGGTGAATTCTGTACCCGAGGACTGGGCCGGACTGCGTGCGTATGTGGCTAAGAATGATTTACCGCTGAAAGAAGAGATTTTGTCCATAATAGATAAGAATGAGAGCGATTTTGACGTGAAGGAGGAACGCATTAAGGCCTTGGATGGTGGAAAGGTATATGCCGCATTACTACAGGATTGTTATCCGGCTTTGCGTCACTCTGATTACACTGTACGTTATGTAGTTCGCGGATTTGATGTGGAAGAGGCAAAACAGATTATAAAGCTCCGTCCCCAGCAGTTGAGCTTGCAGGAAATGTTTCTGGTTGCCCAAACATACGAAAAGGGGAGTGACGAGTTTAACGAAGTGTTCGATGTGGCAGTGCGCATGTTTCCTGATGACCCAACAGCGAATATAAACGCTGCCGCTATCGAACTCCAACGGGGTGACTTGCAACAGGCGGTGCGTTATTTGGACAAGGCCGATGCACAGGCGAGTGCGACGCTGAACAACAGAGGCGTACTGAAACTGTTGCAAGGAGACCTCGACTCTGCTGAGAATTATTTCAAACAGGCACAGGCCAAGGATTCCGTCGAAGCCGGAGCCAATTTGGAAGAAGTGACCAATAAACGTAAGGATGAAGCAATCTTTGTAAAATAAGACATATAGACAAACAGTACAATAAAAGATGTTAGAAGAAACTTGTTCTTTGCGAAAAGCGCAAGGTAAAATCCGGGGTAGTGGAGTCTATTCCCGGATTTTGAATTAAAGTTCAGCGCATTAGTGTCCTCACAGTGTTTTTAAGTTGAATTTTACATAATCTGTCGGAAGTCGAAGTTCCGGCAGTGGCAAAAAAGATCAAGACGTTTTTTAAAAAGCTCGCCATCTTTTTAAAAAAGCTCGCCGTCTTTTTTGAAAACGACTTGATCTTTTTAAGAAATACCCTTGTCTTTGAACATGTAGTATTTATATACGTACGCATAAGCCTATATAATTGTATAGGTCTATGGATATGTACGTATGTGAAGGAATGTGTACTTCTTGATGAGAGAAACACTTGCTCACTACATTTTTATGTTTTTACGGGTGATTCCCACTTTAGATTTGGCTTCCGCATATGTTGATGAGGGCGGCTTTTATGGAGGGATATTTTGCTGAAATGCCACACTGTCCGATCTGTTTGATGTAGTGAAAAAAAAGTACATGTTATCCTTGTTTTTTTCTCTTCTTTTTTAATGGAAAAATGTAAGAGGTGATTCTTTCAACGTGTAGGGTATTTTATTCACGTATGATGGAAATGCCCTGTAAAAGACGATATAAAGTCATTTTGTCAAAGATACCAATCTATTTTGTCGAAAATACCGATTAAGGTTTATACGATTAACCACTTACCTTTGCTGTGTTGACAAACAAGAATGGAAATTACAAAAATAGTTTATAATTTAAAAACTTAGGATTATGAAGATTAAGGGATTATTATTAGGAATGTTGGCATATGCTGCCATGGTAGCATGTACGAATGAGGACATTGTGAAAAACAATGTGAATCAACCAGAGAAAGTGAAGGGTAACCTTTCATTAGTGATAAGTTCTACATCAAACTCATCACGCGCAGCTGATAATGAAGAAAGCGGTGTAACGGATCCAGGTATCGAAGGTGAATCAACTGTAACAGATGCCGTTATAATTTTAAATAGACTAGATGAAAATGGAAATCTTACTAAAGAAGAATTCGGTGGTTATTTAACAAAGGCACAATTGAATGAAACTACGGCTAGTGGAGAGACCATTTATAATCCTTTCTTTACATTGGCAAATTCTGGATGGTATAAAGTGCTTGTTGTGTTAAATCCGACTGAGTCAATAGAAGCTATTGCCAACAGCCAACAATCGACTGATAAGTCTAAGTATGAACAAATTGCAGAAAGTTCTTATACAACAACTGGTGATATAACAATAGCTGCTGCCGGTCAATTTATGATGGTGAACAAAAAAGAGATAAAGGTAGACGTTTTATCCAACAACTATGAAGATCCAACAATAAAAGAGGTAGAGGTGGAACGTGTTGTTTCAAAGATAAATTATGTAATTGCTAAACCAAATAACTTATATCCTCTTACAGTACAAACTACTGATTATGCCATTGCGGAAACTACAAGTGGTTACTATATATATCCCGATAATAAAGCCGTTCGTTTGACAGGTTTGCATAAGGCAAAGAATTTGGATAATGATAATTCTGATGTTTGGATACATGAGGGAACAGATGGAACTGATAGAAGAGCTTTTATAAAGACAGAAAAAACTTATGGTCAGACAGGTGAACATATTTTTACTCTTCTTGAGCCGTTCCCCAAATTTGAATATTATACTACATCTACTGATGGTAAGCTTGACTGGACAGTGAAACTGGATAAATACGCGTTGGTGAATCTTTCAAATTCTGTGTATACGGCAAGACATTTGACGGATGCGAGCTGGGAAAACTTCAGGACTTTAGGCTTGTTAGGTGTAGACAATATGGCCTATATGGTTGATCCTAATTCAAAGAATAAGAATAATGTAACAGATTACGACCAAGTTTTTGGATCATATTTCTATAACGCATTGAAAAATGTAAATGCGGATAAAGTTGATGAGGCCAGCGATGATAGCCAAGTTTATTTCCAAGATCTTCCCACTGCTAATATTAACGATAATGCACAGGTAGGTCATCGTTTGGCTTATTGTTTAGAAAATATTGTGAAAAAAGAAAAGCAAGTACCAGCTTTAGTGACTGGTATTATTTTCCGTGGTCAGATTGGCGATGAAACGGGTGAGCCTGTTGGTACCATTTATAAATGCAATAATAAATTTTATACATCTATTGATGCTGTAAAAGCTGATAATGGTGCAGATGCATCTTATGATACTTATGAAAATGGACATTGCTATTATTATTCATCTGAAATTTGCCACAATAAAGGAGATCAGTATATGGATAAGGCAATCATGAGAAATAATATCTATGTACTGAAAGTTACTGGATTCGAGAATATCGGTGGTGCAACAATAACAATAGATCCTAGCGGTGAAGAGAGTGATAATAATTTCTATTTGCAATTGAATGCTAAGATTATTCCTTGGATTGTACGTTTCAATAACATTGAGTTCTAACAAACACTATGACAGACAGGGGAGGATTCATCTCCCTCCCCTTTATACCTTTCTATATTCTAACATTATAAAATGACCAAAAGCATGAAAACAGTAAAAACATTCGCCCGACAATTCTCCTTCAGCCTGATGATGGCCATGACATTGGGAAGTGCCGTTGTGTCGTGCGACAGCATACTCGGTGAAGAAGAGGTAGATTGCTCTGTAGAGTACAGAGTGAAATTCAAGTATGATTATAACATGAAGTATGCCGATGCTTTCTCGCGCGAGGTGGGGACTGTGACACTTTATGCTTTTGACGATAACGGCAAGTTGGTATATCAGAAGACAGAAGAAGGCGATGTGCTGGGAGAAGAAGGATATACCATGAAAGTGGATTTGGAACCGGGTGACTATCATCTTGTCACTTGGGCGGGACTGAATGATGAGGCTTCATTCTCAGTGCCTTTGGTTACGGCAGGGGAATCCTCGCTAGATGAACTGCAATGCAGGATGGATCGTCTGTACAGTCGTGCGGCTGATGGAACGGCTGTTGTGAACAGTAAACTTTCTGCGTTGTGGCACGGTGAAGTGACCAAGCAATCTTTCTCGCGGGCAGCAAGCTCGCAGGTAGTGACTGTACCACTGGTGAAGAACACCAACACCATACGCATCATTCTCCAGCAAATGGACGGAGTGACTGTGGAGGTAGATAAATTTGAATTTACGATTACAGACGACAACGGTTTGATGAACTATGATAATAAGCTGCTGGAGGACGAAACATTAACATATTATCCCTATTACCGTATGCAGGGTGGCACGGATATGGGAACACGTGCCGATGGAGATGCAGAGGACAGCAATATCAGCGTAGCTATTGCACAGATTACCGTAGGGCGTCTGGTGGTTGAAAATAATCCCCGCCTCACCATAACCAACAAGGAAACAGGGGAGCCTGTACTTTCCATACCATTAGTGAAATACTTGCTGCTTACTGAAGCAGAAGGACATGAGATGACCAATCAGGAGTATCTGGACCGCCAGGACGAATACAATATGACTTTCTTTTTGGACGAGAGCATGAAATGGATTAATACTAGCATCATTATCAATGATTGGGTGGTACGCTTCAACGAACTGGACATGTAATAACGAAACTAAAAAAGCAATCTATGAAAAGAGGTTTATCCTATATAGTGATGGCGGTGTTCTGCGGACTGTGCTTCTCGTCGTGTGCGAAGGACGAGTTGGCGGCGAAGGCTGGGGGGGACGGAAGAGCGCCGGTACGTCTTGCATTGTCTCTTTCGGGGAATTCTTCCAGAACGGTTGACGCGCCCACAGCAGATGGTAATTGGGATTTTACCACTCCGGAACAGGGGACTATTGTGGAAGGCGATGTGTATGTACTAGTGATTGATGCGGTTACTCAAAGACTGAAATATTTGGTAGAGGATTTGAGAGTGATTAATGATTATGCCGACCAAAAGATACTGGAAGGGACTATGCAGAGGACGATAGGTAATGAACAGGTACGGTTGGTGGTTCTCGCCAATTTGAATCAGAACCGAATTCAGGGAGTCAGTGAGGGAATGCAGGCATATCTTAATACGATGGTAGGCAATACTGCCGTTGAAATCTATAATAAATTGGTTTATAATTACACTGGTCCGACTCCGTGGAATCTGGCCGAAAGGCGTCTGCCGATGTGGGGGATCAGTCCCGCTACCGGTGTCCCTCCTGCAGGACCAAGCTTAGAGTGCAAACTGTATAGGGCAGTGGCTAAGGTGAGCCTTTGGGTGAACGGGAAACAAGGGTTTCAAGATACAAAAGGCGATTTTACTATTACCGGCATCACGGTGAATAACGCTAATGATAAAGGGTATTGTGTGTCACAAGCTACGTTGAGCCCCGATGAAACAATTCAGTACCAAAGTCCTTACGTAACAGGGTTGTCGATGAAGCCGCAGAACTTTGTTTATACGGGACTGAATGTGACAATGGCTTATGAGGATTTGATTTATTTGCCGGAACAAGAAAATAACGACAGCGGGGCAGTATCCTTGGATGTGACTTACACGTATGGAGGTGAAACCAAGACAAAAACGATCGAGTTCAGAAAAGATGGGGTTGGAGATCGGTTTGAGGTGGTGCGTAACCATGTGTATATATTTAATATAAAAGTGACCGAGACTCCTGCTGGAGGCGGTTTGAAGACGGATGTGGAAACTTATGTGGCAGATTGGGATGAAATATTGCTTAGCCCGGGCTATGAATAAACAAAAGGAGGAAAAATGAAGACAATAAGACTGATAATGATGTTTTTCATCATTTGTATGTTGGGTGCTTGTACGGCAGAGGAGTTAGCCGGTCCGGAGTCCGGAGTGGAGGACGATGCTCCTGTGGTCATAGCAATATCACCAGCCGATATTACTTCTGTGAACATGAACAGCAGGGCTGCCGGAGATAACTCCATATTCTCCGTTATTGATGATGTGAATGTAAAAGTGAATTATGGAGGAAATACGGTAACCGTCTATCTGGTTAAGAATGGGGATTCGTTCGAAGTTTCCGGTAGTGTGGAGAATGGTAGTGCAGGGGTCGTTTCTTCTAAAACAGCAGATGGAAAAGTATATATCCACATCAATGCCAAACAAGGCAACCAGGCTGTAAGAGTAGAGGTTATCGCTAATTATGGACGAAAGATTACTTTGTCATTGTGGCAGAGTGTTAAAGAGAGTTTGATTCAGTGGCCGGTGGATTTTGATGAAACATCCGCTTGTCTCCTTTACGGTGCATCCGAGCAGTTTATCTATACCGAGAATCCGCATGAGGGGGCTCAAGGTGGTAATAAAGGTTGCTATTTGGCTAAAGTTTCTTTGAAACGCCCGTATGCTATGATTAAAGTAAATATCAATACTTCCGGGCTGGACAACGAAGTGACCTTGACGCCCCGATCAGTACAATTATGTAATGTGCCTAAGACTTGTACCTTGGCCTCGGATAATAGTATAACGGATTTTACTTCTTTTGACAAGGAAGGACAGAAGTATGACTTCCCATCCGGTTCGTTGCTTACGGGACCAAGTGGAAATGGCGAAACTCAAGTGATGTCCGAGCGTCTTTATCAGTTTGAGAATAAACAGACGGTTCATGCCCAAAACTGTACGGATGCCCAAAATGGTAATGAAAAAGCCAAAACCCCGAATCGTATCAAAAATACGATGGAGGCAGGTAAAGAAGTGTATGCTGCATTTACCGACTATACAGACAATGAGAACTTGGGTCGCAGATGTTCATACATCCTTGTTACGGCGGATTATGAATATAAATCGAGCAGTGCACATGTAAAGGGAACTATTAGTTACCGACTGTTTTTAGGTAAGAACATATCGTATGATTTTGATGTGAACAGAAATACCATTTATAATGTTACGCTTCATTTGCGCGGAGCGGGAGGTGTGAAAGAATCGGGCTGCATGGATGAGAACGGTGTGATCAACATCTCGGGAAACACGAAGGATGCTCAATGGAGGGTAGACAGCGAATTGTCTGACTTGTTTATTCAGTTCAATGAAGGGCAAGATTATAATATTGACGGACATTTGGTGAAAATCAAAGTGGTGAGTACCGATAGGCAGAAATGGCAAATCAAAGTGGATGATTTTGATGGCGTTTCTGGAGACTATTGGGTGATGTTTGAGTCTGATATGAGTTGGATTACTCCTAGATATGATGAATACAATGTGATACAAAAGGAGGGAACGGCAGAGCTTAGAATGTATTTAAAGGGATACGCTGATCAAAAAACGATTTGGGAGAAAGAATGGAACTCAGAGAAGCCGTATCGTTCGTGCAATATTTATGTGCGTAAACTGGATGCGCAAAACAAGCCTGTTGCGGGCAGCGAAATGAAATATCCTATCAAACAATGGTATCCTATCCAGATTACAGAACAATTGTATGTTGACAGAATAGACCGTTTTGCTGTTGGCGGTCTGCCCTGGGGAGACAATGGGTACACAACGAACCTGACGGACGGACAGAAAATAATAAAGGAGTATTATAAGAAGATAAATAAAGAACATTATTCCAGTGACAATGATGAAAGAAGTGTAATGGATAATGCGATAGGTGTGGCGGTTAATTCCAGTGGTAGTTCTACTCCTGTCACATCGGGTAATAGCTATACGGTTTTTTATCATTTCTCTTTGCCCGCAGAAGCAGAGTGGCAGCAAATAAATGGGGTGATTACCAGTTCCGGTATTAAGTATAATAATTGGTCAGGTGTGCCTTATTGGACAGCTACGACGGAGGGAAATCAGTCAAAAGTATATATTCCGGGGCAGGGAGTGTCAGAAAACAGGTCAAGAAATGAGTCGCATCGTTTCAGGCTGGTATGGCGATATAATAGCTTAGGCTATTATTAAGTATAAAGGAGGATGTTATGAGCAACCTGTTAGAAATCATGGACAAGAAATCATGCGGTAAATCGGAAATTTATATATCTGAAGAAGACGGACGTTGGTACGCTTGCTACCGTTCTGCTCATTTGTTGAAGAAACTTAATGAGACGGTATTGAGAGGTGTTATGCTGGATAAGGTGGAAGTCGATTTGAATAAGTTACTGAACGGTCCTTGGATTGTGGTTCTGTGCTCGGACAATGAGATGATACTGATTAAAAACGAGTAATCTATAAAATTATGCGCGAGATAATAATGATGTTGGAAAGAGAATTAAGCAATGATGGCTTGATATATATCTATCGGGAAAGTGACGGTAAATGGTATGCCTATGAACAGTCTGCTTTTTATTTGAGCCGGATGATGCTTGAGCTTTCTTTAGACCGTTATGTGATGGAAAATGCTTTGTGGCTGGCAAGGGCGGAAATTGATGTAAACCGGATTCCTTGGGATAAAGTTATCAGTCATAGCCAATCCGAATATGTATTGCACTATACCCCTTATGATGGGTTCCATGAGTGGCTGGTTGAAATAAAATAGCGATAGTTTAAAAAGTGTCCAGTCCGAAATTCATGAAGAAACGGTTTCGGACTGGGCACTTTTATTCATCGGATGAAAAGAAATCGGGTTTACAATTTCATTCAATGTCAGTTGGGCAGCCTTTGCTATGATGTTCGAAGATATGCTGAAAGATGCGACAGTAAAAGAGATAGAAGATTATTTTTAAAATAAATCGCTCTAATTCATTGTGATATAAAAGATAATGTCTATCTTTGCACCCGCTAAATGAAAATTTTATATATCAAAAAATCTAAGAATTATGTATTTAGATGCAGCTAAAAAACAAGAAATCTTTGAAAAGTACGGAAAGTCTAACACTGATACTGGCTCAGCTGAAGCGCAGATAGCTTTGTTTTCATACCGTATTTCTCACCTGACTGAGCACCTGAAGCTCAACAGAAAAGATTATAGCACTGAAAGAGCTTTGACAACTTTGGTAGGTAAACGCCGTGCGTTGTTGAACTACCTGAAGAGCCGTGATATCGAAAGATATCGTGCTATTGTTAAAGCACTAGGATTACGTAAGTAATTCAATCTCTATTGAAAAGGACTTAAAGAAAAGCCGCTCTCTGAAAAGAAAGCGGCTTTTCTATTTTCTGTTATTACGTTTCTACTGTTCTGTTGTTGAGAATTACTCTTTAGTAGGATAATACAGATTATCTTTTGTCATGTGTTCCAATACTTCATGCAGATATTTGGCCGACTCCCATTTGGCCATAGGCAGGTCGTGAAGCAAGTAGTTACCGCAATCTTTAGGGGCGGCTCCCGGAACTTCGCCTTCAAAATCGGCTACAAAGCGGAACGTTTCCTGCATCAGTTCTACAATATCTTCCGATTTTAAATCGCCTTTCATTAACAGGTAGTTACCGGTGAGGCATCCCATCGGTCCCCAGTAGACAATTTTGTCAGACCATATAGGGTGGTTACGCAGGTAGGTAGCGGCTAGATGCTCTATGGTATGCAAGGCTCCTTGTCCCAAAGCAGGTTCCCGGTTGGGTTCTTTCATGCGGATGTCAAAGGTGGTGACCGTTTCACCGCCCACTTCGTCTTTTCTGGATACATAGATACCGCGAAGCAAGCGGATATGGTCAATGGTAAAACTGGGTATTGTCTTCATATTATTCGTTTTTATAAATTAGCTGGTAATGAGGAAAGGAAGGTATGAGTGACCTCGAAGGAACGGTCGGCTATAGTCTCCCAAAAATTTGTGTATTGTTCCCAATGGTTGTCGGATCCCGGCGTATCGCTGATGATACGGAAACTGATGAACGGTACCTTATATATATAACAGATTTGGGCGATGGCTCCCGATTCCATATCTACTGCCAGCCCTTCGTGGAACTTTTCTTTAATGTCGTTCAGTTCGGAACGGTCGGTGATGAATTTGTCTCCGCTGCATATCAGACCTCCATGAATGGCGGTCGGAGTATCCAGTGACATGGCGCAATCAAACAATGTGGCATTACCTTCGAATCGGGCGGGAAGTCCTTGTATCTGTCCGTACATATTGCCTTCTCCACACCATACATCATGATATACAACTTGTCGGCTCACCACAACATCCATTATTTTCAGGCAGCTGTCTATGCCTCCTGCTACACCGGTGCTGATGACACAGTCGGGTTGGAAGGTACGGATCAGTTCTACAGTACCGGCAGCAGCGTTCACTTTACCTATTCCGCATTTCATCAGGATAATGGTATTATTTCTAATGCTGCCTTCAGTATATTGGAAAGGACCTTCGGTGTATTCTTTCTTGTTTTCGAGCAGTTGCGCTACTTGTTTCTGCTCGGAACTCATGGCTGTTATAATTCCTATTTTCATAATTCAACTTTATTTATGGCTGCAAATGTACGCATTTTATCAGAGTATATCGTATCTTTGCAACGTTAATAAACAGATATACTTATGAACTTATTTAAAAGAATACTACCTGATATAGTAGTGATTATCCTTTTTGCTGTCATCTCATTCGCCTATTTTTTCCCGGCAGTGACAGAAGGGCGTATCCTTTCACAACATGACTCTGTGGCGGGCATTGGTGCCGGTGAAGAAGCGAAAGAATATCTGGAACGTACGGGAGAGCGTACGCGCTGGACTAATTCGATTTTTGGTGGTATGCCTACTTATCAGATGGCACCCAGTTATGATTCTACGGATACCCTGAAGGGAGTGGAGAAGTTATATCATTTGTATCTCCCGAATTATGTGTGGTATGTATTTGTCATGCTGTTGGGCTTTTATATATTATTGCGTGCATTCGATTTCTCGGTCTGGCTGGCTTCATTGGGGGCTGTGTTGTGGGCGTTTTCTTCTTATTTTTTCATCATTATAGCTGCCGGACACATCTGGAAATTTGTAACCTTGGCTTATATTCCACCCACTATAGCCGGTATGGTATTGGCTTATAGAGGGAAATACTTGTCAGGTGGTTTGCTGACAGCGGTTTTTGTTGCTTTGCAAATAGTGTCGAACCATGTGCAGATGAGTTATTATTTTCTTTTTGTCATGCTCTTTATGGCGGTTGCGTTCGGAGTGGATGCTTGGCAGAAGAAGGAAATGCCGCAATTTCTGAAAGCAACTGGTGTGTTGTTGATGGCCGGTATTTTGGGAGTTTGTATAAATCTATCTAACTTATATCATACGTATGAGTATAGTAAGGAAACGATGCGTGGAAAGAGTGAGCTGGTGAAACCGGATAGTCATAATCAGACAAAAAGTGGTCTGGAACGAGATTATATCACTCAGTGGAGCTACGGTATCGGTGAGACTTTCTCTTTGCTTGTCCCTAATGTGAAAGGTGGTGCTTCCGTACCTTTGGCAGCTAACGAAAAGGCGATGGAAAAGGCGAATCCTATGTATAATAGTATCTATAGCCAGATAGGTCAGTATTGGGGTGAGCAACCCGGTACATCCGGTCCTGTATACGTGGGGGCGTTTGTGATGTTTCTGTTTGTTCTTGGGCTGTTTATAGTGAAAGGTCCTATGAAATGGGCGCTTTTGAGTGCTACAGTTTTGTCTGTCCTGCTGTCGTGGGGAAAGAATTTTATGGGATTCACCGATTTCTTTTTGGATTATATCCCGATGTACGATAAATTCCGTGCGGTTTCTTCTATTTTGGTCATTGCTGAGTTTACCATACCTTTGTTGGCAGTCCTTGCTTTAAAGGAGGTAATGGCACGCCCTCAGTTGGTTAAGGAACAGGCCCGGTCGTTTTATATCAGTCTGGGATTGACAGGTGGCATCGCTTTATTGTTTGCATTAGCTCCCGGTTTCTTTTTCCCGTCGTATGTTTCAAGTATGGAAATGCAGGCATTGCAGGGTATTCCGGCAGATCAGCTGGCTCCGTTACTTGCTAATCTGGAAGAAATCCGTCAGAGTATCTTTACTTCGGATGCATGGCGCAGTTTCTTTGTTATTATGATAGGTACGGCAGTTCTTTGGTTATATGGCATGGGCAAACTAAAGGCGAAGGTGACGATTCTGGCATTGGCTGTCCTCTGTCTGGCAGATATGTGGAGTGTGAACAAACGTTATTTGTATGATGAACAATTTGTGGAGAAGGTGCAGCAGGATAATTCCTTTAAACCGACCGAAACGGATAAGGCAATATTGGCCGATAAAACGTTGGATTTCCGGGTACTGAACCTAGCCGGCAATACGTTTAATGAAAATACGACTTCTTATTGGCATAAGAGCATCGGTGGATATCATGCCGCCAAGCTGCGCCGCTATCAGGAAATGATAGAGGAGCATATCAGCACCGAGATGAATGGCGTGTTCAAGGCTGTTTCGGAGGCGGGAGGCGATATGCAGAAGGTAGCTCCGTCCGGTTTTCCTGTGTTGAATATGCTGAATACCCGTTACTTTATTTTTCCGCTGCAAGGTGGAAAGACTGTCCCGATACAGAATCCTTATACGCTGGGCAATGCTTGGTTTGTAAACGAGGTGCAGTATGTGGATAATGCCAATGAAGAGATAGATGCTTTGCATCGGATAGATCCGGCAAAAACGGCTGTCGTAGATAAAAAATTCAGTGCGGAGGTAAAATCGGCGGCTGAAACAGATACACTGGGTACAATCAAACTGACTGCGTACGAACCTAATGACTTGAAATATGAGGTTAATTCGAAGACAGGAGGAACAGTGGTTTTCTCGGAAATTTACTATCCTGGTTGGCAGGCATATATTGATGGTGTGGAAGCACCGCACGGAAGAGCGGATTATATTCTTCGGGCGATGAATGTGCCGGCCGGAAAGCATGTAGTGGAATTTAAGTTCGATCCGAAATCGCTGCATGTTACGGAAACGGTGGCTTTTGTGGCGTTGGGTGTATTGACCTGTGTGCTGGTCTTGTTCTTATTCTTGCAGGTCAGAAGAGCCCGTAGGAAAATTGATTAAGGCCCGTCGTAAGCCAGACTCCGGATTATTTGTAAAGCAGGCGCAGAACGAACCATAAGTGGTGTGTCACTGTGCTTGCCCATCCATAGTGACGGCTCATAATACGGAAGCGTTCTTTCAAGGAGGCTTTATGGTTACGGGTGGTCATTCCTTCATTCAGGTAATCAATAAGAGTAAGATGGGTGTTATGGAGTACATCCGCTTTCTTCATGATACGGATACACCAGTCAAAATCTGCCGAGAACCGATATCTCAGGTCATATGGTTCCACCAGATCACGGCGGGCGAAAAAGGCTTGATGGCAGACTAGCATTCCTTGCTTGAAGCTTTTCCAGGTAAGCGTTGCGGGTGCGGACAGGCGGCGCATATATAAAAAATGCCCTTGACTGTCCACAATTTCTGTTTCTCCATATAGCACTCCCGGCAGGGCTGTTCCATTGATGGAATGTACCATTTGCAGCAAAGTATCATCCTCGTGCAGGCCGTCACCGGCATTCAAGAAACAAAGATAATCTCCGGTTGCCAGTTTTATTCCTTTGTTCATGGCATCGTATAAACCTTGGTCGGGTTCACTGATAACAGTGGTGATATGTTCCTGGTATTTGTGAATGATATCCAGTGTTTCATCTGTTGATCCCCCATCTACAATAATATACTCTAGATTCTTATAAGTTTGTGTAACAATACTTTGTATAGTATCCTCCAATACTTTTGCGGCGTTGTAGGTGACAGTAATAATAGAAAACTTGGGATGAGGATGATGGTTATGCATGATTCCCTGTAATCTTGTTATAGATTTCAACATATTTCTTGGCGATGGTACTTTCCGAATAGCTGGATACTGCCTTACGGCAGGCTTCTTCGCTCAGACTTTCATATTCTCCTTCGGTCAATGCCCAGTGAATTCCGTTTGCCAGATCCTTGGAAGACTGATATTCGGCAACATAGCCGTTGTGCAGGTGGTCAATCATTTGTGGAATACCTCCTACATTGAACCCTATGCACGGAATACCACAGGCCATTGCCTCTACGATGGTATTGGGTAGGTTGTCTTGTAAAGAAGGTGTGACGTATAAGTCGACTGCGTTGTAAATATCTACCAGTTCCTTCTCGTTGCTGACATAATTCATCGGATAGATAGGGAAAGGAAACAGGGAAGCGTATTGTTCGGCTTGGTTGCCAAAAACCACTACACCTAACTCTTTACTAAAATCAGGATACGAGGAAGCTATTTGTTTGCAAGCTGATACCAAATAGTCTATTCCTTTTCTCTTGTCTGTAATTTTTACGGAGCCGAAAAGCAATAACTTCTTGTCTTGCGGGAGGTGGCACTTTTCTCTGGCCTGTTTTTTATCACGAGGTTTGAACAGGTTGGTGTTGATTGCATTGGGAATATTGGTAATGGTCTGACCTTTAATCAGATCACTTTTCTTAGCCAATGATTCTAACCAGCGGCTACAAGCTACAAAGGTGATTTGTGCTCCTTCAAACAGTTTTTTCTTTTTCTGGAAAGTACGGTAGGCTATGTCTTTCCTGCTTCCTTTGTAAAGTTGCGGACAGTTGTGGCATTGTGTGGCATATTTATCGCAATCTCCTGCATAGTGGCAGATACCGGTAAAAGGCCACATATCATGCATTGTCCAAACGATGGGCTTGCCGGATTGGATGATACGCCGGATATCTGTCAGTGACAACATACCTTGGTTAATCCAATGCAGATGAATGACATCGGCTTGGGTAAATTCGGGCAATGCTGTGATATTGGTGCCGGTATTCGCTATGTCAACGGCAAACAAGTTATGTTTCTTGAAGTGGTTGGCTTGCCAGATAACGACACGCTCCCAGATGAATTGCCATACTTTCCACCATGATTTCTTTAGTTCAACGACACTTATCTGGTCGGTCTGCTTGTCGCGTACAAGCATTTTTGTCTTTATTCCGTTGTTTTTTAAAGCCTCCATGAGGCGGTTGGCTGCAATGGCGGCTCCACCTATTCGCTCAGACGTATTGATGATAAGTACTCTCATGTGCATAAAAGTTTATGCAAATGTACGCTTTTTAGGGGACATCTTGGATATTTCCAGTAAGCTTTCTGCTATTTCACGGGAAAAGATTTCCAAATTGAAACGTTTTTCTGCCAGCTTTCGGGCGTTGGCGCCCATTTTTTGGGCTTCTTCAGGATGGTCGGCTATGCGATGAATGGCATTGATCCACCCTTCCACGTCATCATAGGCTACGGTAATTCCTATTTCTTCTTTGTCTATATCCATTTCAAAATTAGGATTACGTGAGCAAATGACAGGGATGCCTAATGCAAAGGCCTCTACCAGTGTGGTAAGACCTACGGTATAAGGAAAATCCATGCAGCAGATGACAACACAGCTTTTTCGTGCCACTTTCTGTGCCAACAAGTATGGGATGACACCGTCCGTATAATGTACTCGTACAGAATCGGGCAGACAGAAGCTTTCAATAATCTGTTGGTAGTTTACACTTCCATTGGTGGGGGCTATGTACAAGTCCAGTTGTTGATCGGTGGCGCAGAAAGCTTGCAGCATTGTGTCTACATCCCGGTTTTCTTTCCCGGTGGAGATAAAACCTTCCGGTTTCCGATCCGGCATTGTTTGTAGAAGATGGTCATAGAAAGCGAGGTCCGGCCCCCAATGGATAAGCTGAAGCTTTTCTTCGGGAGCTTTTCCGGTTGCTAATGAGTCTTTAATCAATTTTTTACTGAACAGGAACATATGATCAATGCCCTTATAAAAGAAACGTGAGATGCGTTCTCTTATTTTTCTGGATGAGGTTTTTAAAGCAGTGTGATGCCAAATGACAATGGGCTTGCGGTAGAGGCCTAATGCTCTGAGTAGGATGATAAGTTCCAACCCACGGAAAGATGTACCGTAGAGCACTTCGTATGGCTCTTTGCAGCACAGAATCTCTTTAGTGGCATAGAGCATTAGTTTCAGACGGCTGGGGAAAGCTTTGTATTTATGCATCACCGACCGGATTCCATATTTTTCCAGCAAAGGAAGTCCGTAGAGGATATGTCCCGGAAACTTATAATCTTTCCATTCCTCGTAACTTTCACGGGTTAATCGGGTGTGATAAAAATAAATAGTGAGTGGTTTTACCGGTGTTGGTCTCTTTTCAGCCATTTGTTAATTCTGTTTTTTATTGCTTTAGTGATGATGGAAAAATTGCCGTATCGCAGGTTCAGAAATAGTTCTTCAAAAGAACGTCCTATCTTAATCCAGGGATGTCCCCACCCCATAATGCGGTAGACAGCTTTTTTATAAGCTACATTCTCAATGACATAACGAGGATGCTTGAGAGGAAATTCTACTTCATACTGTTTCATGGTGAAGATGCGGCGGTATCCTTTAGGCAGTGTATGCACAGAACCGGCAAAATGGGTGGAATCTGCCGTGGCTCCCAAGTTGTTAATCATGTTGCGGGTGGGCACGATAGCCAGTCCCGAGTTGAAAAGCATGGAAGCGTGGAAGATGGTTTCATAATAGGCTTTGTTGTTTTCTTTATGGCGATGGCACATATAGATAAAGTCTTTACGGAATTTCCGTTCTTTAATGAGCTGTTCCAGTTGTTGCATATTGAACTTGTCTTCTAGAAAAGTATAATGTTCGTCCCATTGGTCAATGACCCTTTTCCAACTGGCCCATCCCCAGATAGAGAAAGTGGAGGCAAAGAAATAATCGTATGGTACACCCGGAGTAATCTCTTCGTTATTGAAACCCGCAATCATGGTGATACGGGGGTCTTGCTCGTATTTGTCTAACATTTCTTTACAGAATGTGAAAAAAGAAACGGAAGGCACATCGTCATCTTCCAATACGATACATTTGTCAACCATAGAAAAAGCCCATTTTTGTGAAATGTATTCCGAAGGGTCGCAACCGTAGTTTTTTTCCTGATACATACGGTGGACTTCGCAGTCCCAGTCTATCTGATCTGTCACTTCACGACATGCTTTTATACCGGGCAGGTCGTGTTCGCTGCGTGGTCCGTCCTGATAGAGGAAAAGCTTGGAGGGACGGGCATTCCTGACTTGTTCAAACACTTGCGACAGCTGTTGCGGGCGGTTGAAGAACAAAATGAGTACGGGTACATCTACAAGGAACGGTTTCATAGTTCAATCTCCTTTATTTGTAAAATTCGAGTTTGTTGTAATGCGGATGTATATTCTCTAAATCTGGTAATTGCATATAGTCACCGTATATCTTCCTTAGCACAGCATCTGTTTGGCGTGGTACGGGGAACATTTTTCCTTCAAATTCCATTTCTGTCAGTGGAAAAATATCGTCTGTATAGCGCGGTTTGAAATAGGCGGTGCCAAAAGAATGGCGTAATTCTTTTCCGGGGAATAACTTGGCAATGAACCTTAGGATGGGAAAACCGATGCGGGTATTAAAATGATAAATCCTACGAATCCGTTTGTATAATGTGCTTTCTTTTATATTTTTATTATTCAACTGATTGTATATCTGCCCTTGCATGTGTCCTCCTATCCAAGCTAGACAATAAGGGATCTTTTCTAAAGGAAAAATATCAATGTAGATACCGGTATAATGGAAAATACGGTCATATGAATTTGTTTCTTCCAAATGAGAATCCTTATCACGTAATTTGCCGTATATAAAGATGTAATTGGGATCTGTTTCATTAGTTTGCAATGCAAGATTGTCCGGAAGTTCTTGAGGAAGAACTTTCAGCAGACGCAGGTAATCTGAGCGAAGCATTTCTATGTCCAGATCATCATCCCAGGGAATGAAACCTTTGTGACGTGCTGCACCTATTAGAGTTCCGGAACTGAGCCAATAGGGTATTTGGTGCTTGCGACAAATCACATCAATAACCTCCAGAAGCTCTAACATACGTAGTTGCTGGCGACGGAGAAGGGAACCATCGGGATTAAATCGCTTTCTTAGTTCACTATCCATACATTAATTTTTTAGTAGTTTATAAAACAAATCAGCGTTAATGTAACCTGTTTCTGACAGGTCTTTTCCTTTTAATTCTCCTTCATGGATATATTCTTTGTTTAATACATCTTGCCCCCATAGCAATATTTTATCAATGTTTGGGGTACAAATATTTAATACCTCTGCTATTGATTTGATTATCAATAATCCAAATGGAAAATCCTCAGTGAAATACCGGCTTTTGAAATCAGGCAGAAATCCTTTTTCTGTTTTTTCCATAGGAGCTGGAATATGTTTGAAGGCAATGATGGAGCGTATCTTGCGGGTAAGTGACCTTGCATCATAACTGTCATAATATTCCAATAAAGTAGGAATTGGCTCTATTCGGACCGGCAGTGCTTTCAGAATTTGTTGGAATTCATTGTCACAAGCAATGAGGAGCTCCGAACTTTCTTCGTCCCAACTATTATAGAACCCGGGAATCTCATGATATGTTTTTCCTCTACTCCAGGTATGGAAAAGTGAATAAAGACGGGCTGGATGAAGCAATGGATTGCTATTGGTCAGGCTGGCTTCTAGAAAATGATGAAGCATACGCACCGGCGTATCTAACATTTCTTGAAGAGTTCGTAGTAAAATATCGGATTTTGATATGTTTACGGTAGCTATTTGTAATTCCTTTTTGTATCCCAACAAGAGTGCTTTCTGGCCATAGGTTTGTACACGGGCAATGAATGGAGCACGCTGGAATCCGAAGAGTGAAGCTGTTTTGCCTAATATTCTATAAGCGGTAAAGAAAAAACCGGTACAACTGACTACACTTCCTATGCAAGTTTTTTCCTGCAAGAACGGTTGTATGTGGAGAAGTTCTTCCTCAATGGCAAATCCGGGGAGACAAAGCAATACGATATCAGAGTGTGGAATGACTTCTGCCGGGTTAGCCGTAACGCAGGCTAATGAGCCGGAGAATGTATTTCCCCGGCAATCTTCAATGAGTAATGATGGATTCCATTGGTCGGGATGCCGGGTGAGGATGGAAACATTAAAGCCTTTATGTGCAGCTACTCCTGCAATGACGTGCCCCAGACCGCCACCGCCACAAATACAGATATTGATACTCATGCTTGCAGTTTTTTTAAGTTTTCAGCCAGATAATTGTTGTCTTCAGTGTCGCGTATGGCGATACGGATGTAATTCCTGCCATCGAATCCTGTCTTGGTACTACAATCTTTTAACAAGAGATTATGCTCCAGCAATAAAGAAACGAGTTTGGTGGAACTGAAGCGGGAAGTTACTTCGCACAGGAAATAATTGGCTTGTGAAGGTATGACACGTAGGAAGTCAACCTGTTGCAATACCTCGAAAAAGCGTTGGCGCTCGGCTATGAATTTTTTACAGGCATTTTGATAATCATTATTATACTTGCTGTATATCTGTAAATAGAATTCGGCGAAGGAGTTTATATTCCATATAGCCATGTTTTTTCGTAAATAGGATATTATCTCTTTGTCGGAAGATGCGGCTATCCCCAAGCGTAATCCCGGAACTCCATAAGATTTGGAAATACTTTTAATGACTGTGAGGTGTGGGTATGTTTCCAGAACTTCATTCTTAAGCAGCGTATTTTCGACACTTTTTTCGCTGAAGTCAACAAAAGATTCATCCAGTATTAAGTGGATATTTCGCTGCTGCGTCCATGCCAGCAAATCCATAAGTTCGTTAAGGGGGATGAAGTTACCTGATGGGTTATCCGGATTGATCAAGAGTAAATGGCGGATATCTTTGTCCGCATAAAAAAGCATCAGTTCTTTTGCCGTATAATGAAAATCGGCATTCTGTGGATAGAATGCAATGATTTCTTCTGATTGTCGGTTGGGATATTCTTCAAAAGTGGGATAAATTACTCCCATTTTGCCATCTGAATGTTCCATCAGCGCTTTGATGATTTCGGCGGCTCCGTTGCCAACAACCACATAATCTTGCCGGATACCGAAGTTTTTTGCCATGACAAGTGTGTTCACTCCCATGCCGGAAGGGTATTCACGGAGAAGCACATTAAAATTAGCCTGTAGTTCTTCACACATTTTTTGTGGTGGAAAATAGGGGTTTACTAAATAGCAGAAATCTTTCAGCTTTGGGAAACGCCAGTATCCGCCATATCTTTTTTGGTAGCGTTGTAGCTGGTCCTGTTCGGCAAAAATGGTTTCAGCGATGTCAAGATCTTGTATATCATCAATCTCATACCAGCGTTCTCCTTCCAAAGGGAGTCCTTTCAGTTCACATCTCTCCAGCAGGGTGATTACCCGTAATACCTGTTCGTAATATTCGTTATTCCCCAGGGCTTTGCTGTAGGCTTCAAGAAATGGCACATAACTGTTGCGGAGAAACTCTTTACTGAATTTATAGATATTGACGGTTTTGTAGTAATCGTCAATATCTGCGTAGCGGAACGTTTTTTTTGAGATAAAATCAATGATGTCATTTTCAGTATTGAGCCGTACCATCGTGCCGTCCATCCATGGCTCATATTTAGCTACAAGTGCCAGATTGGGATAGGGGTTATTTAAAATTTTGTGGAAAAGTGTATCCTCAAAAATCAAATCGGATTCAATTAATAAAGTATCTTGCTTTTGCAATTCCTCTTTAGCAAGATAGAGAGAATAGATATTATTGGTCTTATTGTAGACAGGATTGTAAATATATTCTATCGGAGTATTTCTACTTTGTTTCTCTATGTGGGTACGTAATTTCTCTCCCTGGTAGCCTATGACTAAAATGATGCGTTCCAGATTTAATGAATCTAACTGTGAGAGCAGACGGTCTATCAGATAGGTCCCGTTTACTTTAATCATACACTTGGTGTTATCTTTGGTAAGATCTCCCAAGCGCTTGCCCATGCCGGCGGCTAGAATGATTGCTTGCATAATAAATTTAGGTATATATATTGCAAAAGTAGTAATTAATTAGCATTTATAAGCGATGTTATTTATATTTGCCTCAAATTTTAAACAGGAATGGGTAAAATAACATTTGTACCGGTAGGAGGATTGGCCAACCGTATGCGTGCAGTGGCTTCGGCGGTAATGCTGGCAGGAAAGACAAAAAGTGAATTAAGCATCATTTGGTTTCGGGATTGGGCACTGAATGCACCGTTTTATCAGTTGTTTAAGCCTGTAGACAGGGAAGTGGCTTGTTTACGGGATGCTTCGCGGTTGGATTATGCATTATTAGACAGACCTCGTTCCAAGAATTTTCATTTCCCGCTTTTGTTTCAGAAACTGCTTTTCAAGTCTTGTCTGTACGAGCGTTCCATTACTCCTTTATGTAACCGGCATTTTGATTTTGAACGGTGGGTTAAAGAAGGTGGCTGTGTTTATATGGCATCATACACCGCTTTCCAACTTTATGATTATGCATGGATCAGTCGGTTGTTTGTTCCGGTAGACGAGATTATGGAAGAGGTGGAAAACCGTTGTCGGAATTTTTCGGATGCTATGATTGGTGTGCATATCCGTCGTACAGATAATCTGGCTTCTATCAGGCAAAGCCCTATCGAGTTGTTCTATCAGAAATTAGATGAGAAGATAAAAGAGGACGGCAAGGTGGCTATCTATTTGGCTACAGATTCGGAAGAGGTGAAGCGGGAAATGAAAGAGCGTTATGGTGACCGGATATTCTGTTCCGGAAAAAAGGCAGACCGTGGATCTTTGGAGGGAATAAGGGAGGGTATCACGGATATGTACACATTGGCTCGTACACAAAAAATATATGGTTCTTTTCAGAGTTCATTTTCGGATATGGCAGCTCAGATAGGAGGGGTTCCATTGGAGATTTTGAAATTATGAGTTACGGAAATAAATCATTGTTTTAATGATTATCTGCAAACATTTTTATTTTTGCTCCTCTTCTTTCTATGGCATTTGCCAATTTGTTTTCTATTTTTCCTAATAGCAGCCGTCTGCTCCATTCTATAACAAGCGTCGTCAGACAGATAGAAACAAGTGTTCCCATAAAATACAGAACAAGTAGGTTGCTGTCTGCATAAGGGGTATACCAGGGTTGTAAACAGTGGATAAGAAGTCCTTGAAGCATATATAAGGCAAAAACGTATCCTGCTAGGTAATTGATGATGCGGGATGAAAAATGCCACCGGGTAAACTGGTAGAAAATCATGATAGAGGCGATGATAATCAGTAGATTATTATCTCGGGCGAATCTCAGTATGATATTTCCACTCATTGCTGTAAGCAGGGTATTCAGTATAAAAATACCGGCAAGGCTGCCTGACAAGATTTCCCGGCTATGTCGTTTCATGTTTTCCGGAAGACCATAGGTCTTCAGATATTGTCCTATGAGATAAGCTAGTGTGACATTGATAATTCCCTTGCCCGTGTCATTCTGAATTTCAAAAAACAGGATTGTCGGGGCAAATACAAAAAAGAATCCCCATAGTAACAGTAGTTGTTTATAACTTTTTTGTGAGAGGTTATGAACCAGCCGGTTTAAATAGGGCGAGAAACAATAAAGTACTACATAGCAGGTCATAAACCAGTATTTTTTGCTAAGTATCGGTAGCAATGAGGAGGCCAGCCCTGTCCAGGTATGCGGAGTGTGAAGCCATATTGTTTCGATCAGATAAGAAACGATGGAATAAAACCATACGACAACCAGCATTTTGAAAAATTTATGTGTATTGAAACGGATTCCAAAATAACCTGAGATCAGAATGAACAAGGTTACTCCGGTGTTTCCCAGTGTATTGATAAATAGTATGAATTCTTTGTTCAGCCAGTTACTGGTGTGGAAGGTATTTCCTAGAATATGCATGGATACAATCAGTATGATACTGATAATTCGTAAACATTCTAATCCGGAGTGACGTGTAGCAGCCATTATTTCTTGATTATATAGTGTAAACTCTCTTTAAAAGTGACGGAGCCGCTCAACCACAGGATGGCTGTGTAGAGTGTGCCGGCTATGATCATTTTGCTTGCCATTAATAAATACAGATTGGCAAAGCCGATAGTGATATAATAGGTAGCCGCCATTACCGCGGTAGCTATGAAGGCAAACGGAAGGATGTCTTTCAGCGCTGCAAACAAGCTGAGCCGTATTTGTTTCCATACAAAATAGTGCCATACAAACAGCCAGCAGATATTGATGGATACATACACTATAATCATGGTATGTACGCCGTATGGATAGAGCAGAAGCATGGTTGTTAACTGGATGATGCCTAAGCCGATGGTATTCCACATATAGATATCCGATTTTCCTTTGCTGATGACTAGGTTGGAATACAAATTGGTTATGGGAATGAATGCGCCACCGATGCAGAGCAATTGCAGGATGAAGGCACTGGGTAGCCATTTGTCTGTAATAGTCAGTATAATCAGTTCGGGTGCGATTAATGATAATCCTAACATAGCCGGAAAAGAAATAAAGGCAGTGAAGCGGAGCATCTTCCGGAAAGCGCGTTGTTGGCGTTCCCTTTCATCCGACAAACTGGAAAGTACGGGTTGGGCCACACTGTTGACTGTTCCTGAAATTAATGAATGTCCCATATAATTCCATTTATTAGCTTGAGTAAAATAGCCTACTTCTTGTCCCGAATAGAATTTACCAAGGATAACGGTAAAGATATTATTATTGATGTGGTTGAATATATTGGTTACTAATAATTTGCTGCTGAAAGAAAGCATCCCTCTCAAAGGCTTGAAGTCGAAAGTAAGTGTAGGTCGCCAGGGTGAGAAGCACCAATAACAGATATTAATGGTTCCTACATAGACAATGCTTTGTGTGGCTATCCCCCAATAGGCAAATCCCAAGCAGGCCATAGTTATACCGATAGTTCCTGAGGCGGTTAATCCGATAGTGACCGCCATTGCCTTTTGCTTGACCATTAAGTTGCGGAACAGGTAAGCACTGTGGGCAATGCCCAAACTGGCTACAAAGAAACCGAGGAAAGTGTATCGTGCCAAAGCTGTCAGTTCGGGAGTGTGATAGAATTCGGCAATGAGTGGGGCGCAAAGGAACAGAATGAGGTAGAGACAGGCACTTAGCCCGGTACTGAACCAGAATACGGCATTATAGTCTTTGTGGGAGATATCCCGTTTGTTGGCTAGGGCGGCCGTGAACCCGCTTTCCTGCAAAGAGCCTGCAATAAGGGAGAAGATGGACAGCATTCCCACCATGCC
Source organism: uncultured Phocaeicola sp. (assembly GCA_958434805.1). Next base: position 27,943 of record CAUBDX010000001.1, on the reverse strand, counting down.
ATAATCTTCCGCATTCAGAATGCGTGACAGGAATATCCCGAAAAAAAGATTCAGCAGCTGCTGTACTCCATTGCTTAATCCGCCCCAGAAGAGGCCTTTTGCTGTCTTTTCTTTCAAGGATTGTTCTGCCATTTTTATAGATAGATTATAAAACAGTCAGGCTGAAAGCGGACGTTTCAGTTGCTTTCAGCCTTTTCTGTATTTGGGTGTATATTATTTCACTTCACTGCCCGGCTTTACCTCTCTTAATAAAGAGGTCACCGCTAAGGTGCCGTCAAAGTTTTCAGCACTCAGGATCATGCCTTCGCTCACCAATCCGTTCTTGAATTGGCGCGGAGCAAGGTTGGCAATGAATAAAACTTGTTTGCCCACCAGTTCTTCCGGTTTATAATGTTGTGCGATACCGCTGACGATGGTACGGTTCTCCAGTCCGTCAGCAATCTTGAATTTCAGCAGCTTTTTCATTTTAGGCACTACCTCACACTCTAATACGGTACCTACACGGATATCTAACTTTTCAAATTCTTCAAAAGCAATTACCGGTTTTATCGGGTTGGCTTTATAGTTGGCAGCCTCGTTTGCTTTTTTGGTAGCCAACAGTTTGTCTACTTGTGCTTGAATGGTTTCATCTTCGATCTTTTCGAACAACAGTTCTGCCTTATTCAATTGATGTCCTTCTGCCAGCAGATCGGTACGCCCCAGTTGGTCCCATTCAAATGTTTCCATATTCAGCATTTGGCGGAGCTTTTCGCTGCTGAAAGGCAGGAAAGGTTCGAATGCAATAGCCAGATTGGCAACTAGTTGCAATGCTATGTTAAGGATGGTGGCTACACGGTCCATATCAGTTTTTGCCAGTTTCCAAGGCTCTGTATCGGCTAAGTATTTATTACCGATACGTGCCAGGTTCATTGCCTCTTTTTGTGCATCGCGGAATTTGAATACATCCAGTAGCTTTTCTACTTCTGCCTTTACGTCTGCAAATTCTTTTAATGTTTCTTTGTCGTAGTCGGTCAATTCACCGCAAACGGGAACTTTCCCGTCGAAATATTTATGAGTCAGCACTAAAGCACGGTTTACAAAGTTACCGTAAACAGCCACCAACTCATTGTTGTTACGTGCTTGAAAATCTTTCCAGGTAAAATCGTTGTCTTTTGTTTCGGGGGCATTGGCTGTCAATACATAGCGCAATACATCCTGTTTGCCGGGGAAGTCCTGCAAATATTCATGCAACCATACTGCCCAGTTGCGTGAAGTGGAAATCTTGTCACCTTCCAGATTCAGGAATTCATTGCTAGGTACGTTATCCGGTAAGATATAGCTTCCTTCCGCTTTCAGCATAGCAGGGAAAACAATGCAGTGGAATACAATATTGTCTTTTCCGATGAAGTGAATCAAACGGGTTTCTGGATCTTTCCACCAAGTTTCCCAACTGTCGGGAAGTAATTCTTTTGTATTTGAAATATAGCCGATGGGGGCATCGAACCATACATAAAGTACTTTTCCCTCAGCGCCTTCTACAGGAACAGGGATTCCCCAATCCAAGTCACGGCTTACCGCACGGGGTTGCAAGCCCATATCCAACCAGCTTTTACATTGTCCGTATACATTGGGGCGCCATTCTTTATGATTTTCAAGAATCCATTCACGCAGCCATCCTTCGTGTTTGTCCAATGGCAGATACCAATGTTTGGTTTCACGCATCACTGGTTTACTGCCACTGATAGCACTTTTCGGATTGATCAGGTCGGTCGGAGAAAGTGATGTTCCGCACTTCTCGCATTGGTCACCGTAGGCTCCTTCTGCATGGCAGTGAGGACATTCACCGGTAATATAACGGTCGGCCAGGAACTGATGGGCTTCTTCGTCGTAATATTGCATGGAGGTCTTTTCAATGAACTCACCTTTATCATACAGGGTTTTGAAGAATTCGGAAGCCAGTTCGTGGTGTGTCTTTGATGTAGTACGAGAGTATATATCGAATGAAATTCCAAATTCTTTGAATGATTCTTTTATCAAGGTATGATAGCGGTCCACCACATCTTGTGGAGTAATACCTTCTTTCTTTGCACGAATGGTGATAGGTACTCCGTGTTCGTCAGAGCCTCCGATGAAAAGAACATCTTCTTTTTTCAGGCGGAGATAGCGCACGTAGATATCAGCAGGAACATATACACCTGCCAGATGACCAATATGTACCGGACCGTTTGCGTAGGGCAAAGCGGATGTGACGGTGGTTCTTTTGAATTTATTTTCCATTGTATGATGTCTTTTTTGTTATTTCTACCAGTAACGTGCAAAGTTAGTGATTTTTAGTAAGTATATGGAATAATCAGAAATATTTCTCCCTTAAAATCTCTGACAGGCCGTACTTATTATAAAATATGGTTATTCGGGGGCTTTGTCGGAAGAAGTGAAAATACAGAAAAATGTTATATCGTGATGCAGTGATTTGCACTTATTTGCATTTAATCTTAAGGAGAGAAAAATGATGAACTAAATTTTACTTATCCTGTTTTTTATAAAACCTTAAGTCGAACGAGACATGAATACGTGGTATAAATTCATTTTAAATGCACTTTTCTCTAAAAAGAGAGAGGATAAAGATTGGGAAACGACCGATAAGGAAGAGGATGTTCTTTCAAATTACATTGAACTGGACTCATTGATGCAGGTCATTTATCATGCAAAGGAAACTGAGTCGGGCAGCTAAACTAACCGGCCCAGTCTTCTCTATCAAGATTTCTATAGCTTATCGCTTCTGCCAGGTGGATGGAAGTAATGTGTTCACTGTTGTCCAGATCGGCAATGGTACGCGCTACTTTTAGAATGCGACCGTATGCGCGCGCCGACAGGTTGAGGCGTGTCATGGCAGTTCGTAATAATTTTAGCCCTGCTTCATTGGGTTGAGCGTACAGATGGAGTAACCCGGCTTCCATTTGTGCGTTGCAGTAAATACCCGGATGGTTGGCAAAACGTTGAGCTTGTATTTTCCGGGCCTTGATAACCCGTTCGCGTATGCTTGCACTACTTTCCGCATGATGGCGTTCTGCCATTTTTTCGAATGGAACCGGAACTATTTCTATTTGGATATCTATGCGGTCCAGTAAAGGACCGGAGATACGGTTCAGGTACCGTTGCACTTGTCCGGGATTACAGACGCAAGCTCGTGTAGGATGATTATAATATCCGCATGGACAGGGATTCATACTGGCTACCAGCATGAAACTGGCCGGATAATCCAGACTGTATTTAGCTCGTGCGATGGATATATGCCTGTCCTCTAGGGGTTGGCGAAGTACTTCAAGTACACTTCTGTTAAATTCCGGCAACTCGTCTAGAAAGAGCAAACCGTTGTGAGCCAGACTGATTTCTCCCGGTTGGGGATTGGTGCCGCCACCTACCATTGCTACTTGCGAAATTGTATGATGGGGACTACGGAAAGGCCGGATGGCAATCAGTGAACTGTCTTTTCCTAATTTTCCTGCTACTGAATGTATTTTAGTCGTTTCCAGACTTTCACCCAATGAAAGGGGAGGGAGAATGCTTGGCATACACTTTGCCATCATGGACTTCCCACTTCCGGGTGAACCGATCATAATCAGGTTGTGTCCTCCGGACGCGGCTACTTCCAATGCGCGTTTTACACTTTCTTGTCCTTTCACATCAGCAAAATCGTATGGAAAGCTACTTTGGTGTTCATAGAATTCCTCCCGTGTATTGACGATGCTAGGCTCCAGATTGCGTTCATTATTGAAAAATTCGATGACCTCTTTGATATTTTCTACGCCATATACTTTCAGGTTGTTTACTACAGCAGCTTCCCGCGCATTTTGTTTGGGAAGTATGAAGCCTTCAAAACCTTGCTCGCGGGCACTGATAGCTATGGAGAGGGCTCCTTTGACTGGTTGAAGGCTTCCATCCAGGCTAAGTTCTCCGATAATAAGATAACGTGAAAGTTTTTCTTCCGATACGATTTGGGTAGCGGCCAATATTCCGATTGCTAGCGGAAGGTCGTATGCAGACCCCTCCTTGCGTATGTCGGCAGGGGCCATATTCACTACAATTTGACAAGTGGGGAATTTATATCCGTTTACCTGTAAGGCGGAAATAATACGTTCATGACTTTCTTTCACGGCCGAGTCCGGCAGACCGACAAGGAAGAATTTTATACCTCGTGAACTATTTACTTCAATAGTTACAATGGTAGCGTCGATACCTTGAACGGCTGCTCCATAGACTTTTACCAGCATTCTTTTATTTTTTATTTTGTCTCTTTCGAGCACGTTCTGCCTCTTTGGCGGCTTTTTCTTTCTCTTTATCTTGTTCTGTCAGCTGTCTCACTTTGTCTATCAGTTCTTTGCCCCGTATATCTTGTGTGATGACCCGCTTGTCAGGACCTATCAGTATATTGGCAGGAATCCGGGTTATGCCTTGTTGCTTGACAATGGAATTGTTCCAGCCTTTGAAATCGCAAACTTGTTTCCATTGCGTGGTATCTCTTTGAATGATTTTCTCCATCCATTCCTTTTTATCCAGATCAAGGGAGAGGCTGATAATAACAAACTTGTCTTTTTTCAATGCCTTTTGTACGGATACTAAAGAATCTTGTGTGGCAATGCTTTCTTTGTTCCAGCTTGCCCAAAAATCCAAAAGGACATATTTCCCTTTTACACTGTTCCAGTTGACGGTCTTTCCTTTTTTATCCGTGCACGAGATGTTGGAAACGTAGCGATGTTCTGTCAGTTCTTTTTTCTCACTTAATTTATTCTGGAGTTCTATAATATAAGGTGTGTCTTTTATAATACCGCTTAGTCCTTTTATCAGCTGATCTATGTGGTTGTAATCAGGAAGCGAGTCCTGTACGTAATATTTGTCTATCAGATAGATATTGCTGTACGAGCTTGGGTTGGTTTTAATCAACGAATCCACAGCAGTCATAACAGCTGCCTTGTTATTTTCTAAGGTGCTAAGGTACTGGATATGTTTTGCCAGTTGTGCGTTTTCTCCCTTTCCTTTAACCTCTATCTTTCCGGCCATTCCGTTTAGGGTAACACTTTCTCCTTTATCAGCATATATCGGTAAGATTTGTTTTTCTCCCAATAGTAATGAGAAGATAGTAAATGTGTCAGGGGTAATGGTGTAAGTGAATTTACCTTTTGAGAGGAGTATGGTATCCAGCTTGTAATCGGGTTCTTGATAAAATACTAATATAGTGTCTGAAGGAAGTCCTTTAATGCTTCCTTCCAAGGTGAATGTATTTTTCTTGCCGCAGCCGCTTGCCAGCACAACAAGAGTGAAAAGAAAGAATAGTAATTTTTTCATTTCAAGATATTTTTTGCGAAAATACGCATTTTGTGGCTAAAGGCAGGTATAAATGAAGGTTATTTTACATAAAAAGACCGGAAGCTTCATCACGAAGCCTCCGGTTTCAGTCATAATCATCTAAAAAACTAGACAAGATGATATCTAGTTATATTATTTGATAGCATCAGCGTATTTAGCGAACTCGCGATCGTTAGCAGCTTTTTCAGCCATTGAAGGATCTTTTGCGATTGCGCTCTTGATGCTGCTGCTTACCAATGAAGCATTGTTTGTGCGAGCACCAACGATAGCCATCAAGTAGTCAGTCATTGCATCCGGATTCTTGATTGCAGACAAAGTAGCTTTTGCTTTGTTATAGTCTTTAGCCAAAATCTGAGCTTGAGCGGCACTGTTAGTCTTAGCGTCACCGAATGAGTTGACAGCTCTGTCATACTGGCCTTGTTTGATATATAAGTTACCCAAAGCTTCGCCGGCAGCGTTAGCACCTGTAGCTTTGCCTAAGTAAGTTTCGGCAGCTGCAACATTGCCCTTAACCAATTCGCAAAGACCAAGGTTAGCGTTTACTTCAGGAGCGTTAGCGTTCTTAGAAGCAGCTTGTTTGAAGTAGCTTTCTGCTTTAGCAGCATCACCGGCAGCGAATGCCAATTCACCCAAGTTATTATAAGCACGGAAATCGTTCGGATAAAGTTGAGTTGTCTTGGTGAAGATAGCTTCTTTGCGAGCGTTGTCGTTAGTCAGTGTAGCAGCGTACAATAATTCTTCTACACTCAATACTTTAGGATCAGAGTTGAATGCTTCGTTGATTTCGTCATCGCTACGACCGATGATGTCATAGTTGGCAGTTAAACGGGCACGACGCAACTGAGGCAGGATTTCGTCAGCCAAAGTTTTGTATACAGAAGAGATATTCTTGATTTCAGCTTCTCTTTGTTCAGGATCATTGTACATAGAAAGAACACGTAAGATCAAATCTTTATCCTGCAAGTTTGATTTAGATACCAGTTCTTGGAAGCCTTCCCAGTCTTGTGCAGTGTATTTTGCATCCAGGTTAGTATCAATCTTGCCCTTCTTCAACTGGCGTTCCATATATTTTTCTGTGTTTGCTTCACGGTTTTCAGCCAAACCGGTGTTCAGTTCCACACCACCATCAGGTGAAGCGTATGCAGAAATTTCGATGTTGTTCAGTTTGTAGTTCTTTGTGTCGGCATTAATTTCAGCCACTTTCTTATGGAATTCTTTGATATCGTCAGAATTCAATTCGCTGTTGCGCAAGTTGGCTTGCTGGATCAAGAACATGATGTTGGCAGTCTGAGCATCTTTAATAATGCGTTGGAAAGCATCGTTAGCGTATGATGCGTTGGAGCTGGCAGCAGTAGGCAGTTCAGAAGTCGCGATAACGCCATCAGCGATTTTCACAGAAGGAATAGTGTATGATTTCTTTCCTTTTGTAATCTTGAAATCAAGATAAAGTTCAGAGTTTGCCATTTCGGGAACGTAGTCGAAAGAAGCTTTCATCGTGTAGCTGCCACCTGCCTTGTAAGCGATAGTCTGATTGTTTCCTTCTACTTTTTCTCCTTGGAATACAGCGGGCTGGCCTTTAGCTTCGCCGCCTTTCCATCTCAGAACGGGGGTAACTTCAACAGTTGCGTTCTTCTTGAAATACTTTTCGGGGAATTTACCATTAATTGTCACAGGCACTTTACCACCGATTGCTTCAAGCACTTCAGGGTTAGTTGTGAAATAGTCAGAAGACAATTCTCCCATCTTGCCGCATGATGATAAGGCAAGGACCAATAAAGCCACTAAGGGCAAATACAACTTTTTAATCATAGTTACTTATTAATTTAACGTTTGTAATGTAAAATTCGCTATAGTACGTTTTTGTGCGTCTCTTTGGGGACAAAGATAGGAAAAACTCTATTATATGCTAGCTTCTTAGCCTGCTTTTTTTTCAATTTATCTTAAAATATTTTAGAATATAGAACCTTTATTATCTTTTTCTCTGAATTTGATGTTACGGGGGTGATGTTCTATGATTTCACTGCGTAGCATATTACGGTCTATATGTGTATAAATTTCTGTTGTCCCGATACTTTCATGTCCCAGCATACACTGTATGGCACGCAAGTTGGCGCCTCCTTCCAGCAAATGTGTTGCAAAAGAATGGCGGAAAGTGTGAGGACTGATTTTTTTTTTCAGACCTATCCGGGCTGCCAGTTCTTTGATGATATGGAAAACCATGATGCGGGAGATGTTCTTCCCGAAATTGCTGATAAAGACAAAGTCTTCAAATCCCGGCTTTATTTTCATCAGGTTACGGTCGGTGAAGTAGAGCCTGATTTCCTTGATGGCGCGCGGTGAAATAGGAACCAGCCGCTGTTTGCTTCCTTTTCCTTCCACTTTGATGAAGCCTTCTTCAAAATAAAGTTCGGATAATTTCAGGTTGCAGAGTTCGGAAACGCGGAGCCCGCAACTGTAAAGCGTTTCCAGTATGGCCCTGTTGCGCTGTCCCTCTTTGGTGCTGCGGTCTATGCTTCCTATCAGCAGGTCTATCTCTTCTACAGTCATTACTTCGGGCAGTTTGAAACCTGTCTGGGGGGATTCCAGCAATTCTGTCGGGTCGGCTTTCAGGTAATCTTCCATAATGAGGAAACGGTAGAAAGAGCGGATGCCCGACAAGATACGTGCCTGCGAACGGGGGTGGATGCCGATATCATGTAATCCGGCCGAGAAATCTTCCAGATTTTCAAGCCGGACATCCAGAATGTTGATGTTTTCTAATGTAAGATAAGCCAGTAACTTGTCCAGGTCAGTAAGATAAGCATCTACCGTATTGTCAGATAACGATTTCTCCAACTTTAAATATTGTTTGTATTTCACCAATATCTTGTCTGTTTTCTCGGTTCTTTTCATTTCTTTTTTCTACCTTTGTACCCAAATTCCCTGCAAAGGTAGAAAAAGTTCAGATATAGTATAAATATGAAAATACAAATTATTAATGGACCTAATATCAATTTATTAGGCAAACGGGAACCTTCCATTTATGGCGCTGTTTCATTTGAAGACTATCTGGTGGAATTGCGCCGTACTTATCCGGACATTGAAATAGCGTATTATCAGTCGAATGTGGAAGGTGAGATGATCAACAAAATACACGAAGTGGGTTTTGATTATGACGGCATCGTGTTGAATGCAGGGGCTTATACGCATACTTCCATTGCTTTGCAGGATGCTATCCGCGCCGTGACAGCTCCCGTGGTTGAGGTGCACATCTCGAATGTACATACCCGTGAGGAGTTTCGCCATAAGTCGATGATTTCCTGTGCTTGTGCGGGAGTGATTTGTGGGTTCGGGCTTCATTCATATCGTTTGGCGATTGAGGCTTTGTTAATGAGAAAATAAAACGTTTAGGTATAATATAAGGTGATAAGATTATGATGTTGAAACAAACAAAAATCGTAGCGTCCATCTCAGATCAGCGTTGCGAGGTAGAGTTTATAAGAGATCTTTTCAAGGCCGGTATGAATGTGGTCCGTATGAATACGGCTCACGCTTCGCGTGAAGGTTTTGAAAAATTGATAACCAATGTACGTGAGGTTTCCAACCGTATTGCCATATTGATGGACACAAAAGGGCCCGAAGTGCGTACTACTGCTATTGCGGGCGGCGAGCCTATTCCTTATCAGATTGGTGACAAAGTGAAGATTGTAGGCAATCCTGCACAAGAAACGACCCGTGAATGTATTGCTGTATCTTATCCCGGTTTTGTGCATGATCTCCAGGTGGATGGCGATATTCTGATTGATGATGGTGATCTGGAGCTGCGTGTGATTGAGAAGACAGACGAGTATTTGTTGTGTGAGGTGCAGAATGAAGCTACTTTGGGTAACCGTAAGAGTGTAAATGTACCGGGTGTGCGCATCAATCTTCCTTCTTTGACAGAAAAGGACCGTAACAATATACTGTATGCTATTGAAAAGGACATTGATTTCATAGCACATTCGTTTGTTCGTAATAAGCAGGATGTGCTGGATATCCGTCAGATACTGGATGCATACGGCAGCGACATTAAGATTATCGCCAAGATCGAAAATCAGGAAGGAGTGGACAATATTGATGAAATATTGGAAGTGGCCGACGGAGTCATGGTGGCTCGTGGTGACTTGGGCATTGAGGTTCCTCAGGAACGAATTCCCGGCATTCAGCGTCTGTTGATCAAAAAATGTATTCTGGCAAAGAAACCGGTGATTGTTGCTACCCAGATGTTGCATACCATGATTAATAATCCGCGTCCTACCCGTGCTGAAGTGACCGATATTGCCAATGCTATTTACTACCGCACGGATGCATTGATGCTGAGTGGGGAAACGGCATACGGCAAGTATCCGGTGGAAGCCGTGAAGACGATGGCCAAGATTGCAGCGCAGGCCGAGAAAGATAAACTGGCCGAGAATGACATCCGTATTCCTTTGGATGAAAACTCCAATGATGTAACCGCTTTCCTGGCAAAACAGGCAGTAAAGGCTACCAGCAAACTGAATATCCGCGCCATTATTACCGACAGTTTCAGCGGGCGTACCGCACGTAATATTGCTGCTTTCCGTGGCAAATATCCTGTATTGGCCATCTGTTATAAAGAAAAAACGATGCGTCATCTGGCTTTGTCATATGGGGTGGAAGCTATCTATATGCCCGAAAAGGCTAACGGACAGGCATATTATTTCGCTGCTTTGCGTAAATTGCTGGATGATGGTGTCTTGAGTGAAAGCGACATGGTGGCTTACCTGAGCAGCGGCAAGCAAGGTACTCAGACTTCTTTCCTTGAAATCAATGTAGTGGGAGATGTGTTGAAGTATGCTATGGACTATGTGCTGCCCAACCGCAACCGTTACCTATAATAATAGAAGATAGGAATGAAAGAAACGGACGCTATTGACGAATATATCCTTCAGCACATTGATGAAGAAAGTGATTATCTGAAGGCACTTTATCGCGATACGCACGTCAAGCTTTTACGTCCCCGTATGGCTTCCGGCCACTTGCAGGGGCGTATGCTGAAAATGTTTGTGCAAATGATACGCCCCCGTCAGGTGCTGGAAATCGGGACTTACAGTGGCTACTCCGCACTTTGCCTGGCCGAAGGGTTGGAAGAGGGGGCCACGTTGCACACATTTGAGATAAACGATGAGCAGGAGGACTTTACACGTCCCTGGCTGGAAGGTTCGCCTTACGCTGGCAAGATTAAATTTTATATAGGTGATGCGCTGAAGTTGCTGCCTGGCATGAACATTACCTTTGATTTGGCGTTTGTAGACGGTGATAAGCGGAAGTATATTGAATATTACGAAATGGTACTGGAGAAATTATCACCCGGCGGATACATCATTGCCGATAACACATTGTGGGACGGACATGTATTGGAGGAACCGCATCATACAGATCTTCAGACTATTGGAATAAAGAAATTTAATGATTTGGTAGCTGCCGACAAACGGGTTGAAAAGGTGATTCTTCCCTTGCGCGACGGGCTGACAATCATAAGAAAATGTTGAATAATGTGCCGATAGGTTATGCTATGAACCGTATGGCATATTAACAAATTAGCAAACTGAATAATTATTAATTATGGAAACGACCAGACAAAATAAGATTTCTCGTTTGATCCAAAAGGAGTTGAGTGAGATTTTCCTGCTTCAGACCAAGTCCATGAATGGTGTTTTGGTGTCGGTAAGTGCTGTCCGCATCAGTCCCGATATGAGTATTGCACGTGTCTATCTCAGCGTGTTCCCTTCTGAGAGGAGCCAGGAAATAGTAAAGAATATCAATGATAATATGAAATCCATCCGTTATGAGTTAGGAACACGGGTACGCCATCAGTTGCGCATCATTCCCGAGTTGAAATTCTTTGTGGATGATTCATTGGATTATGCCGAACGTATAGACGAATTGTTGAAAAAGTAGAACCGGACGGTGAATTTTCCCTTTTATATAGCGAAGCGTTATCTTTTTTCCAAGAAGTCGCACAATGCCATTAATGTCATTTCAGCCATTTCCGTCTGCGGAGTGGCTTTGGCTACATTGGCATTGGTATGTACTTTGTCTGTTTTTAACGGCTTCCAGGATCTGGTGGCTACTTTCTTTACGGCTTTTGATCCGGAGCTGAAAATTACGGCTGTCACCGGAAAGGTCTTTGACGGACAGGAAGCGCGTATAGAAGCTTTGCGCCGGATGCCGGAGATCGCTGTTTTTTCTGAGTCCTTGGAAGAGAATGCGATGGTTCAGTATAAGGGCCGTCAGACTATGGCGGTGATCAAGGGAATTGAGGATAATTTCGAGGATCTGACCGCTATTGACAGTATTCTTTTCGGCCGGGGGCAATTCGTGTTGCATGATGAAGTGGTGGATTATGCCATTCCCGGCATAGAATTGGTTTCCATCTTGGGAACGGGTATCAAATTCCTCGATCCGCTAGAGATTTATGCTCCCAAACGGGGAGCTAAAGTCAATATGGCCAATCCAGCTTCCAGCTTTAACTCTGCCGATTTATATTCCAGCGGCCTTGTGTTTGCGGTGAACCAACAGAAGTATGACTCTTCTTACATTTTGACTTCCCTCCAATTTGCCCGTAGGTTGTTCCAGTATGACACAGAAGTGAGTTCGGTAGAATTGAAATTGAAGCCGGATGCAGATGTAGGGAGTGTAAAATCGAAGATACAGAAAATATTGGGAGATGGTTTCCGGGTGCAGGACCGGTATGAGCAGCAAGCGGATACTTTCCGCATTATGGAGATAGAGAAGCTGATATCTTATATTTTCCTTACCTTTATCCTGATGATAGCTTGCTTTAATGTAATAGGCTCCTTGTCCATGCTGATTATAGATAAGAAGGCAGATGTAGTGACATTGCGCAATTTGGGGGCCAGCGACAAGCTGATCACGCGTATATTCCTGTTCGAGGGGCGTATGATTTCACTGATAGGTGCGGTGGTTGGTGTGATACTGGGGCTGATCCTTTGCTTTATCCAGCAGGAATTCGGATTGCTTTCGCTGGGAGGTGGTAATTCCGGCGGTAATTTTGTGGTGGATGCTTATCCCGTCAGTGTCCATGTATGGGATATTGTTATAGTCTTTGCCACTGTGCTGGTGGTGGGCTTTCTTTCCGTGTGGTATCCCGTGCGCTATCTCAGCCGCAGGTTGCTGGGCAGGTAATTTATTTATTATTGTTGATACGGCTGATGTTTGTCGGTTTGTACGGTACGGCTTGGCTGCTTTCTTTGTTTTTATTCTTTTCGTCTTTTGGCCTTATGGCTTTATCTGGTTAAGTCTTTTCTTCTTTGTGGTTAACCTTGTTTTACCTTATGGTTAAGCTCTTTTTTATGGCTGTGTACTATAGTCTCTTGCGGTGGTTTGTACAGTCTGATATAGTGGACTGTATAAACTCTTGCAGTAGACTGTACAGTCCACTGCCGGAGTCTGTAGTAGTTAACTGTATGATAAGGGTTAGCTATAAGGGAAAACGACCTTAATCGTCGGAGCAATAGGGCTTGGTAGAAGCTTCTTTCCAGGGTGTTTCAGATCTTCTACTTTCAGGGTCCTCAAATCAATTCGTAGCTGCTCACCTGAATAGGCATATCCAGATTATGCAGCACCTTCTCCAGCAAAATGCCTTCCCGATTATCATATTCATAGCCGAAAGTGGCGCGGATGCCTTGAAGGATAAACTGTGTGGCGCGGTCCAAGGCGATAGGAAGACTGTCGCCTTGCATCAGTGAGCCGGTTATCACACTGGTAAATGTATCGCCTGTGCCGGGATAGTGTGCGGGCAGGTAGGGACACGTTACTTTCCAATAGCGGTTTCCCTGTCTGTCATAGGCGTAAACGGAAGTTTTGCGAGGATCTCCCTGTACGGGCACGCTGGTGATAATAACGATACCGGGGCCGTGCTCCGAAATTTCATGCAGGTAAGCTTTTAGTTCTTCGTCTGTATTCTCCGCTTTATAGGGTTTGTCCAGCAAATAGAACAGTTCGGTCATATTGGGCGTGATGACATCTGCTTTCCGGATGAGGTGACGCATTTCCAGAATCATTTGTTCGTCAAAATTGGTATATAGCTTTCCGTTGTCTCCTAATACGGGATCTATCATGACCAGGCTGTCGGACTGGCGGAAATCATCAATGAACCCGGATACGATTTGTATCTGGCGGGGAGATCCCAAGTAGCCCGTATAAATAGCATCGAATTGTACGCCAAGTTGTTTCCATTCACTGATAATCTTGGGCATCTCGTCCGTGAGGTCCAAAAAAGAGAAGTGCGGGTATTGGGTGTGGCTGGACAATACGGCTGTGGGCAGAGGGCAGACTTGAAAGCCCATGGATGAGAGGATAGGGATAACGACGGTGAGGGATACCCGCCCTGCACCGGACAGATCGTGTACCGCAGCTATCTTCTTTACTTTATTTGTATACATATCTTCATGAATTAAGCGTTATGGATGGTATATATAACAGGTAAACCGGAAGAAAGTTATTCCAATGCTATGCTTTTTACCTTTATGTCTTGCCGGCCCAAGAAGATGGAAGCGGATTCCTCAAACTTGTTTTCGCTTTCTGTGGTGAGGAAGCGGCAGTTTCCTCCTTTATCGCAGCGTGCGTCCATTTCCGGATGGCGGTTTAAATAGTCTCGCAGGCTCCGGGCCACATATTCCCCTTGTGAAATGATGCGGATAGGTTCAGGCGTAAATTGCCTTATTTTATCCAGTAGCAGCGGATAATGGGTACATCCCAATATGATGGTGTCAATCATCGGATCTTTATCCAGCAGCCGGTTGATATGTTGTTTGACGAAATAGTCGGCTCCTTCCGATTGATATTCATTATTCTCTACCAAGGAAACCCACATGGGACAGGCTTCTCCTGTTACCACAATGTCGGGAGATAACTTATGTATTTCCAAAAGATAGGATTCGGATTTGATGGTACCGGCTGTGGCCAGTATACCTACGTGCCGGCTTCGGGTGATTTCTCCTATACTTTCTGCTGTAGGCCGGATGACACCGAGTACTCTGCGGGTAGCGTCTATTACCGGAAGATTGATCTGCTGGATGGTGCGTAAGGCTTTTGCCGATGCTGTGTTGCATGCCAATATCACCAAAGGACATCCCAGTTCAAACAGTTTGCTTACGGCTTGCAGGGTAAATTCGTAAACAACTTCAAAAGAGCGCGGCCCGTACGGACAGCGTGCGCTGTCTCCCAAATAGATATAATCATACTCAGGCATCAGTCCGCGTATTTTGTCCAGAATGGTCAGACCGCCGTAGCCGGAGTCGAATACACCGATGGGACCGGTTGAAGGGAGGATAGATGGGATCATGGCAGTATAGCTATATAATACAGGCACGGATTACACGGATGTTCACGGTTCTGAAACCTGTGAAATCTGTGTAATCCGTGCCTGTAAAGGTCCTTAACTTAATTATTTGATTCCTACTTTAGCTTTGACAGCAGCAGTTACATCTGTAGACTGCGCTTCATTTACGTAGGGAATTTCTGTTCTGTTCAAATCGAAGATATAAGTATATCCACCTTCTTGGCCTACTGCTTTGATGGCGTCTTCAATTTTCTTGTAGATAGGTTCCATCATATCAGCGTATGATTTCTGCAACTGTTGTTGTGCATCTTGTTGGAACTGCATTCCTTTTTCCTGTAACTCCTGCAATTCTTTCTGGCGTCTTTCCTGAATGTTCTTGGGAAGGTTGGCTTGTTCCTGTTGATATTCAGTATATTTTTTGGTCAGTTCATCAGTTGCACGTTTCATTTCATCCTCGTATTGTTTCTGCATGGCTTGGATGTCGGTCTGGGCCTTTGTGAATTCCGGCATGACAGTAAGTACATCTGCGGATTTAATATGCCCGAATTTCTGAGCAAATACACTCATCGGAGCGATAAGTAAAAGTAGTAAAGCAATTTTTTTCAACATAGTTCTATTTTTTATTAGTTATTGCAAATTTGGATTATCGGTTGCAAATGTAGGAAATTAATTTGAATATCCTAATCTTGAGAGCACTTCATTGCTGATATCAATGCTTGGAGATGCGAAAATAATGCTTTGGGCGGAGCCTCTGTCCACTACTGCCGCATATCCTTTTTGCTCTGAAATCTGTTTTACCGCTTCATAGATTTTATCTTGAATTGGTGCGATCAATGCCTCTTGTTTTTTGGCCATTTCTCCTTCGGGACCGAAATATTTCTTTCTCAGTTCGGCTGCTTCCTTTTCTTTTGCTACAATCGCTTCTTCTCTTTGCGTTTTCTGTGCGGCCGACAGGGAAGCCGAGGCTTTCTGATATTCTTTATAAAGTGCTTCCGCTTCTTTTGCTTTTGCTTCCACCTCACTTTGATATTGTTGTGAAGCTTGATTCAGTTGGGTATTCGCCTGTTCGTATGCAGGAATATTCTTCAGGATATATTCCATATCAATCAAGGCGAACTTTTGAGCGCTGGCTGTGAATACACAAGCCACAAACAATAGAGATAATAGGATAGCCTTTTTCATAATCACATTGTTTTTAGTTATTAAAACTCTTGTCCCAGGATAAAGTGGAACTGGCTTCCACTATACTGGCTGGATCCGTTAATCTTGTCGAAACCGTATGCCCAGTCAATACCCATCATACCAATCATCGGCAGGAAGATACGGACACCGACACCTGCCGAGCGTTTCAACTGGAACGGATTGAATTTGCTTACATCTGTCCATGCGTTACCTCCTTCAATGAAGCCTAATGCATAGATACTGGTCGAATTTTCCAGCATCAACGGGTATCTTAATTCTGCACCTAAACGTACGTAAGCATAGCCTTCACTACCATAAGGAGTCAATGAACCGTTTTCGTAACCACGCAGTGCAATGGTTTCGGAAGCGTAGCTGGTGCTATAGCCTGTCATACCGTCACCACCCATATAGAATGTTTCAAAAGGTGATTTCTTGTACTTGTTATAGTGACCCAGCAAACCGAACTCTGCACGTGTCATGATAACCGGACATTTCTGACCTCCTGTAAGAGCGGTATAGGTCTTTGATTTGAATTTCCATTTGTGGTATTCAATCCAGTTGAACATACTTGCCGCTTCATCATAATCATCTTTACCGTATACCGAGTAGTCCTTGTTACTGAACAATGAGTACGGAGGAGTCAGCTGTACGGAAGCCGAGAATTCAGAACCGCGACGCGGGAAAATCGGGTTATCCGTAGAGTTACGTGCCAAAGTCAGATTCAAACTCAGGTTGTTGCAATTACCGGTTGACATGTATTCTCCGTTGTTCAACTTGATATACAAGTAGCTCCAGTCTTTCAAAATAAAGCGCTGGTAAGAAAGTTCGGCTGACAAGGTAAAATAGTCATCCGGCCATCTCAAACGCTTACCCCAACCGATAGATGCTCCATACATCTGGATAGATTTATCGGGGTCATAAAAAGACTCGTAGTTGTTATTATATCCGCCATAATAATTTCCATAACCGCTGTAATAATTGTAGTAATTATTCATATAAGCTGAGTTATAGTAGTTACTGCTGATATCTGTCTGTATGGAGTAGAAAGCCGAAACAGAGAATGAATTCGGACGTTTTCCGCCAAACCATGGGTCAAAGAACGATACACTATATGACTGGTAATAACTACCGTTGGTCTGTCCGCTGATGGTTAATGTCTGTCCATCACCTTGTGGCAGGAATCCGCGGTAGTTGTCACTCTTATGGAACAAGTTGGCCATAGAGAAGTTCGTGAACTTCAAACTTAATTTACCGATAACACCGGTCTGTCCCCAACCTGCCGAGAATTCTACCTGGTCGTTTGCTTTGGACTCCAGGTTCCAGTTGATGTCTACCGTACCGTTGGTCGGGTCCGGTTGTACATCCGGCTGGATATTTTCAGGGTTGAAGTGTCCCATTTGGGCTATCTCACGATAAGAACGTTCCAATGCTTCTTTGCTGAACAGGTCTCCCGGCTTGGTTCTTAACTCACGGCGTACTACGTTTTCATACAAACGGTCGTTACCGTTGATACGCACTTTGCTGATAGAGGCCTGAGGACCTTCCTGAATACGCATTTCCAAATCAATGGAGTCGCCGTCTATGTTTACTTCTACGGGGTCAAGGTTATAGAAAACGTATCCTTTATTATAGTAGTAGTTACCGATAGCATCTTCATCACCGGTCAGACGCTCGGTCATTAATTTCTGGTTATAAACATCTCCCTTTTTCATACGGAGCTGTTCGTTCAGCCAGTCCGAAGCATAAATGGTGTTACCTACCCAGGTCACGTTGCGCAGATAGTATTTGTCACCTTCTTCTATTTTCATGTACACGTCGACGGTACGGTCATCGTACGGAGAAACACTGTCCACAACAATTTGTGCGTCGCGGTAACCTAATTCGTTGTATTTGTCGATGATATGCTGTTTGTCTTCTTCGTATTTCTCTTCAATGAATTTTTTGGTACGGAAAAGGTTGACAAGTTTGTTTTTCTCATTCGTCTTCTTCATGACGCGTTTTAACTTCTTGTCACTTAACACGGTGTTGCCGTCAATGGTGATCTTGTGGACTTTTACCTTTTCTTTCTTGTCAATCATCACATCAACATCCACTTGGTCCTTATTGTCAGCCAAATCACGCTCTACGATGGTCACTTCGGCGTTTTTAAAACCTTTTTCATCGAAATGTTTCTTGATTAATATTTTAGCACGGTCTATCAAGTTGGGAGTAATCTGGCTTCCTTTTACCAAACCTAGTTTGGCTTCCAAATCTTCACGCTCGCTTTTCTTTACGCCGTGGTAACGAATGTCGGCAATACGTGGACGTTGGGCCAGGATGATTTTTAAATAGATCTTGTCTCCAACAATTTTTTCAGCTAGGATTTGTACATCCGAGAACAGTCCGTGTCGCCAATAACGTTTTACAGCTGTGGTGATGTCATCTCCCGGAACAACAATGGTCTGTCCTACCGATAGTCCTGAAAGTCCGATCAATACATAATCTTCATAGTTTTTTACGCCTTCTACTTTGATTCCGCCGATTTCATACTTCTTGGGCGTTCCGGAATAAAGTATGACTGGATTGTCGTTTTCTTCTACGTTTGCTTCTTGGGCGTAACTGCCTGTTGAAAAGCAAAATAGGCATGTAAGCGTTAATAGTATAAGTGAAATACGATATAGCATTTTATCTAACTTTATATTTGTTCACTGGTTTTGCCGAAACGGCGTTCTCTTTTCTGATAATCATAAATGGCTTTGCAAAATTCTTCTTCGCGGAAGTCCGGCCAGAACGTTTCACAAAAATATAGTTCGGAATAAGCACATTGCCAAAGCAGATAGTTGCTAAGGCGGATTTCTCCTCCGGTACGTATAAGCAAATCCGGGTCGGGCATATAGTTTGTACTTAAATGTGCACTTATCAAATTGTCATCGATGTCCTCAATGGCTAGTTTGTCGTTTTGAATCTTGGCCGCTATTTGTCTTACCGCTTCTGTTATTTCCCATTTGGAAGAGTAGCTTAAAGCAAGTGTCAGACACATACCAGTATTGATTGAGGTGCGTTCAATGCATTGGTTCAATCGTTCCAGAACTTCTACCGGTAACTTTGCCGTATCACCGATAATGCGAAAACTGATGTTGTTTTTCATGAAAGTTTCTTCTTCAATGGAGTCCATCAGAAGACTCATCAGAGCAGCGACTTCATCTACCGGACGATTCCAGTTTTCGGTAGAGAAAGTATATAGTGTCAAGTATTTGACTCCCAGTCTAGCCGCTTCTTCTGCTATGATGTGTACAGTTTCTGCACCGGCTTGATGTCCGAAGCTGCGCGCCTGTCCACGTTGTTTAGCCCATCTTCCATTTCCATCCATTATAATGGCTACATGGGCAGGTATACGGCTTTTGTCTATTTGCTCTCTATATGGCATGTCGCAATCTATTTTATATGACTCTCTTTGACTTTATTCCTTGGAATCGAATCCCAACTTATTGATTCGTCCTCTCCATACTTCTCCGCTTCGGCTCCATATAATCCACAAGAAGTTATTCTTGTCTACAACATAAGAATAGTTGCCGTCTGCCTGGTTGTATAGATCAGTGAATTCTGTAGGGAAGAATACATATCTTGAAACAGGTTTCCATGTAACGCCTTGATCCGTTGATCCGTAGAATCGGCTGAAAGCGGGAATGTCCTTACCGAAACTTTTACCCGGACCGCCGAAAGCGTATAATTGGTCGTTGTAATGAATCATGGCTATATTAGCCAGCTTGGGACAATAAAAACTATCGTATGCGGCTGTAGGATAATCTGCCCAACTGTCTTCTGTAGTCAGTCTGGTCCATACAGTAGAGGTCGTGTCGGTCGCAATGGGATTTTCTCCCATTAGTACCATACGGTCTATGAATTTATTGGTTACCAACGGGTAAGCTGTGTATGATAACTGATTTTTCGGGAAATTGGCCGGAACCTCGCCATTAGTATCCCAAACCAGAGCATCCGTACTTTCCATAAAATGATTGTTGGTGTCTATGGCGTACAATTTGCAGTTATGTTCTGAATGAACACCGGCAATCAGCTTCTCGAATTTGGTGTTAGTGCCCATCTTGCTCCAGCTTTTTCCGTCAGAGGAGCAGTACAGGTCATTGTCGGCAAGTATGTATAATTGGTTTCCCCATGCCATGGCAGAAGAATAGTCCGCATTTTGCATATTTTCAGGTAAAGCCTGTAAGGGCGTCCAGGTTTTTCCGTCATTGATGTGGGTGCTTGTAACAGCGGCGCCATTGTCTTGCTGTGCGAAAACATAAATATAATCCCCTAATGTGACTGCTTTCTGTGCTTGGATAGTGTTGTCGAAACTACTTCCTCTATGGCTCCACTGCAATGAGTCGGGAACTTGTTTATGTACATTAATCTCGGCTTTATAAATAGGTCCATAGACTCCGCTCATCGCCATAACTTTAAATTGGACAGGCTTTTCGAAATTCAAGGAGTCGGTATCATTCCACAACGAATCTTTGTCCTCAGCGACAATAAAAATGCCAATACCGTCTGATTTTATGCTGACTACGACTTTGCTGATGTCTGTACCGACTGGCAGGGAGTCTACGTTGTAGATATGTCTTGTGCCTTGGTCGATGGCAAAAGGGTATTTGGTACCATCAACGGTGAATGTCAGCGTTGTGTCTTTGCCATTAACCTTTTCGGTATATTGAGTTTCAATTTTATCTTTTATAGCAAAAGAGGTAATGCTTGATTCTGAACTATATTCTGTTTCTACTTCGTTGTCGTCCAAGCAAGATGTAATCATAAAAGCCGCAGCAAGCAGACTTGTGATGACAGTCAAAAACTTTATTTTCATTTGCAAATGAGTCTATTGTTACAAGTCGCAAAAGTAGGAAGATTTTTTTCTATATAGAAGTTTTGGGACAAGTTTTATATTAATTTATAGATAAACCAGCCCTTTTTCTCGGTCAATCAGCCACATTTTATCTTTGAATTTGTGAATGGACGGCATGCATTATTTCTCTTCCAAAGTATATTTTATTCAGTTTAAAGTGTTTTTTTTGAATAGAAGGTGCCTGTATTCCATTGTTTAAGCGTAGTGGAGCCTTTTCTATGAAGGCTTCATCCCATAAGCCGGAGTCTATGAAAGACTGTAATAAAATACTTCCGCCTTCTACTAGGAGTGATTGTATTTTTTTCTGATATAATACTTCCATTATTTGCGGCAGGATATCTTTGTTGAAATCCAACGATATGTATTCTGTTAATGCGTTTGGCTGACAGGGGGATTCCCGGGTAAACACGAATGTCTTTATTTTGCCGTTGAAAAGTTCCAAATCTCGGGGTAATGTCAATTCTTTATCTATTACCAGACGCACGGGATGCTTGCCGTACCAATTCCGGGTGGATAGGGAGGGATTGTCAAGTAATGCCGTGTGTCGTCCTACTAATATAGCGTCATGTTCAGCGCGTTTTTTGTGTACCAGCATGCTGGTCAGCGGATTGGAAAGTATGATCGGCTTTCCTCCTGTGCGGTTTATATCGATAAAGCCATCAGCGGATTCTGCCCACTTTAAGGTTATGTATGGGCGTTTGAGCGTGTTGAATGTTATGAAGCGTCTTATCAGGTGCCGGCATTCCTCTTCTAAGACGCCTACGGTTACTTCAATGCCGGCTTTGCGCAGTTTCTCGATGCCTTTGCCGGCTACTTGGGAATACGGGTCTATGCAGCCTATTACGACTTTGGGGATTCTCTTCTCTATAATCAGGTCGGCGCAGGGAGGGGTCTTTCCATAATGGGAGCATGGTTCCAGACTTACGTATATGGTTGATTCCTTCAAAAGATTTTCGTCTTTAACGGAACGTATGGCGTTTACTTCGGCATGTGCCTCTCCGCAACGGATGTGGTAGCCTTCTCCAATAATGGTGTCGTGATATACAATGACAGCACCTACCATCGGATTAGGGGCTGTGTTACAAAGTCCGTTGTATGCCAGTTGCAGGCAACGGGAAATATATTTTTCATCTTTTGTCATAACGATCTTGTTTAAATTCTTACTTTTGCATATAAAATGACACTATGAATCCTGTTGTATCTTACATAAAACAAACCTTGCAGGGATATTACCCTGATTCAGAACTTGTGCCTATGGCTAAATTGCTGCTTACACAAGTCTTCGGCATGTCTGTTGTTGAATTGTATGCAGGCAAAGATACTACTTTTTCGGTGAATGAGCGGAAACAGCTGGATGATATTCTGGTTCGTCTGCAAAAACTGGAACCTATTCAATACATAATAGGTACGGAAGAATTTTATGGCCTTACTTTTGAAGTGAATAAACATGTATTGATTCCACGTCCGGAAACAGGGGAGTTGGTAGACTGGATTATACGGGAGCATAAGTATGGTCGGGTTAGAATATTGGATATTGGTACGGGGAGCGGCTGCATCGCTGTCTCTTTGGCTAAGAATTTGGAAGAGGCGGAGGTCGTTTCATGGGATGTTTCAGAAAAGGCGTTGCAAGTTGCGGAACGTAATTGCAGGCGGAACGGCGTTCGTGTAATTCTTGAGCAAAGGGATGTGCTGCTTGCTTCTCCTGCAGGTGAGCGGTTTGATGTCATTGTCAGCAATCCACCTTATATTACAGAAAAGGAGAGGGCGGATATGAGTGCTAATGTCTTGGAATGGGAGCCGGAATTGGCTTTGTTTGTGCCGGATGATAGTCCGTTGCTGTTTTATCGGAAAATAGCAGAATTGGGTAGGGATATGCTAGTGTCTGGTGGAAGGCTTTATTTTGAAATTAATCAGGAATACGGTCGGGAAACGGTGGATATGTTGGCTGGTTTGGAATACAAAAATATAAAATTGAGAAAAGATCTCTTTCAAAATGATAGAATGATAAAAGCGGAGAAATAAGATGAAGGGAGAATTAAGTGAGAATGATTTGAGGTATAAGGCAGAAGCTTATTGCTCTTTAATGGAGCGTTGTGTAGCAGATGTAGAGGCTAAATTATCACAATGGGGAGCCACTCCGGAAATGATGGAGAAAATCGTTCGGCATTTGCAGGATGAGAGATACATTGACCAGAAGCGTTTTTGCTCGGCTTTTGTTCGCGATAAATATCGCTTTAACCAATGGGGCAGAGTGAAAATCTGCCAGGCTTTGCGCATGAAGAAAATCCCTGCGGATGTTATAGCCAAAGGATTGGAGGAGGTAGATGAGCGGGAATATATGGAGATACTATCTGGTTTGATCGAGCAGAAAAGAAGAAGTGTGAAAGCATGTACGGAATACGAACGGAATGGGAAATTGATTCGTTTTGCAGTTGGTAGAGGATTTGAAATGGAGGCTGTTTGCCGTTGTGTGAAACAAACCGGAGAAGATGATGTCTATCTGGACTGATCTTTGGAATTTATTTTTCCCTCATAGTTGTCTGCTTTGTGGGCGGCAGCTTATATCAGGGGAGAGAGTGCTTTGCTTGAAATGCTTGTCGGGGCTTCCGCGTACTCAATTTCATTTACGGAAAGATAATATTGTAGAATGTAATTTCTGGGGAAAAATACCGGTGGAGCATGCCACCTCTTTTCTTTATTATGCAAAGGGAGGAAATGTCCGACAGTTGTTGTACGAACTGAAATATCATGGTAATCAAGAAGTGGGTGAAGTGATGGGGCGGATGATGGCATCTGAACTTATGTGTTCTCATTTTTTTGATGGGATAGATTTGATTGTTCCTGTTCCGTTGCATCAACGTAAAAAACGTTTAAGGGGGTATAACCAAAGCGAATGCCTGGCAAGAGGAGTTTCGGTGGTGACAGGTATTCCTATGGATACTAAAGTTGTGATAAGAAGCAGGTATACTGACACACAGACGCATAAAGGACAATATGCAAGATGGGAAAACGTGCGAAATTTGTTTGCCTGTATTTTCCCTGATAGCTTGGAAGGAAAGCATCTTTTGTTGGTGGATGATGTGCTGACAACAGGGGCTACGGTTGTTTCTTGCGCTGATGCCTTTCGTGGCATACCCGGATTACGTATCAGTGTGCTTACTTTGGCATTGGCAGGGGAATCCTGATAACAACAACTATTTTTTAGAAAAATACCTTGTCCGATTTTTCATTATCTCGATGTATTTCTATATTTTTGCACAATATTTATCAGATATAGTTGAGTTATGAAGACTTTAGAAAAATTATTCGCAGAGAAATTACTGAAGATTAAGGCTATCAAGTTGCAGCCGGCTAATCCTTTTACTTGGGCGTCCGGTTGGAAGTCGCCTTTTTAT
Source organism: uncultured Phocaeicola sp. (assembly GCA_958434805.1). The sequence continues at coordinate 3,801 of CAUBDX010000001.1, read as the reverse complement.
TGTGATAACCGCAAAACTCTTTCGTATCCTTCTCTTCGTAATTTTGTGAAACTTGAGATTAGCCGTATTGTCCTGGAGAAGTTCGGTCAGGTAGATGCTATTGCCGGTGTGGCGACAGGGGCTATCCCTCAAGGAGCTTTGGTGGCTGAAGAGTTGAATCTGCCGTTTGTGTATGTTCGTTCTACTCCAAAAGACCATGGCTTGGAAAACCTGATTGAAGGTGAACTTCGTCCTGGTATGAAAGTCGTAGTTATTGAGGACTTGATTTCAACTGGCGGCAGCAGTTTGAAAGCTGTTGAAGCTATCCGTCGTGACGGATGTGAAGTGATTGGTATGGTCGCTGCATTTACTTATGGTTTCCCAGTGGCAATTGAAGCGTTTAAGGAAGCAAAAGTGAACTTGGTTACTCTGACTAATTATGAAGCTGTATTGGATTCAGCCTTGAAGACCGGATATATTAATGAAGAGGATGTTCCGGTTTTGGATAATTGGAGAAAGGATCCGGCTCATTGGGAGGCAGGCAAATAAGTTATAGTTTTAAAACAAATATAATATGAAGAGAACCGTTCGGGAATTTTTATGGATTTCCGGATTGTTCTTTTCGTGTTTTTAGAGAGCAGGTATTATGGCACAATTTGAGAGTGGTGTGAAATATGTTCCTTATAGTCAGGAACAGGTGTTTAATAAGTTGTCGGATTTAAGTAACTTGGAATCTGTACGTGATAAATTGGCCGACAAGGTACAAGGTATGGAGTTCGACAGTGACTCTTTAAGTTTTACGGTACAAGGCATAAGCATTACTTTGCGTATTATAGAACGTGAACCTTATAAATGTGTTAAATTCGAAAGTGAAAAATCTCCGGTCCCTATGAATTTGTGGATTCAGATTTTGCCTGTAGAGGCTGGGCAGGCAAAACTGAAAGTAACTATTCGTGCAGAAGTGAATATGTTTATGAAGGCGATGGTTGCTAAACCTTTACAGGATGGTGTGGATAAACTGGCTGAGATGTTATCGATGATTCCTTATTAAAAATAAAGACAAATATGGCACAGAAACTTTGGGAAAAAAATGTCCGGGTAAATGAGGAGATAGATCGTTTTACTGTAGGACGTGACCGTGAAATGGATCTTTATCTGGCTAAACACGATGTATTGGGCTCAATGGCACATATCACCATGTTGGAAAGTATCGGTTTGCTTACAGCCGGAGAATTGGAAATGCTATTAGCGGAATTAAAGAATATCTATGCTTCTGCCGAAAAGGGAGAGTTTGTAATAGAGGATGGTATAGAGGATGTACACTCGCAAGTAGAATTGATGTTGACGCGTAAGTTGGGAGATGTCGGAAAGAAAATTCATAGTGGACGTTCACGCAATGACCAGGTGTTGGTGGATTTGAAGCTGTTTACTCGTGCGGAATTAAAAGAAGTGGCCGAAGAGGTGGAGCAACTTTTTCATGTGCTGATTTCTCAAAGCAATACATATAAGGATGTGTTAATGCCGGGTTACACTCATTTGCAGATAGCGATGCCTTCTTCATTTGGCTTGTGGTTTGGCGCGTATGCTGAGAGTCTGGTGGACGATATGATGTTTCTGCAGGCTGCATTCAAAATGTGCAACCGCAATCCGTTGGGCTCTGCTGCCGGGTATGGTTCTTCTTTTCCGCTCGATCGTGAGATGACCACCCGCTTGTTGGGATTTGATTCGATGGATTATAATGTGGTGTATGCGCAGATGGGGCGTGGTAAGATGGAACGTAATGTGGCTTTTGCTTTGGCTTCTATTGCCGGGACAGTTTCTAAAATGGCTTTTGACGCTTGTATGTTCAGTAGCCAAAACTTTGGCTTTGTAAAACTTCCGGATGAATGTACTACTGGCTCCAGTATAATGCCTCATAAAAAGAACCCTGATGTCTTTGAATTGACACGGGCAAAATGCAACAAGCTGCAGGCTCTTCCTCAGCAGATTATGATGATAATGAATAATTTGCCTTCGGGGTATTTTCGTGATTTGCAGATTATAAAAGAAGTTTTCTTGCCTGCGTTCCGGGAGTTGAAGGAATGTCTGCAAATGGCTGCCTATATTATGGACAAAATTAAAATCAACGAACATATTCTGGATGATGACCGTTACCTTTATATCTTTAGTGTGGAAGAGGTCAACCGTTTGGCGTCTGAAGGTATGCCGTTCCGTGATGCTTATAAAAAGGTTGGCCTGGACATAGAAGCCGGCAAGTTCACCCATGACAAGAAGGTGCATCATACTCATGAGGGTAGTATCGGTAATTTGTGTAATGACAGGATCGAAAGCTTGATGCGGCAAGTAGTGGACGGATTTAATTTCTCAGTCATGGAACAGGCTGAACGAAGCCTTTTAGGTAGATAGAAATAATTGTAAAACGTAATAGCATGAAATATCAACCTTCGGCAGACCGTTATAGCAAAATGCAGTACAAATACTGCGGAAATAGCGGCTTGCTTTTACCTCGTATCTCTTTAGGTTTGTGGCATAACTTTGGTAGTGTGGACGATTTTGGTGTAGCAACCGATATGATTAAATATGCTTTTGATAGCGGGGTTACACATTTTGACTTAGCTAATAATTATGGTCCTGTTCCGGGAAGTGCTGAGATTAATTTCGGTAAAATTCTGAAGGAGCATTTCCAAGGTTACCGTGATGAATTGATTATTTCCTCAAAAGCAGGACACGAAATGTGGAATGGACCTTATGGGGGAAACAGTTCGCGTAAGAATTTAATGGCCAGTATCGACCAAAGCCTGTGCCGTACCGGTTTGGATTACTTTGATATATTTTATAGTCACCGTTATGATGGCGTGACCCCGGTTGAGGAAACGATGCAAGCGTTGATTGATATAGTGAAGCAAGGAAAAGCATTGTATGTGGGTATTTCAAAGTATCCGCCTATGCAGGCAAAGGTGGCTTATGAAATATTGAGAAGTGCCGGTGTGCCGTGTTTGATCAGCCAATATCGTTATAGTATGTTTGATCGTGCTGTGGAGGAGGAGGTATTGCCGTTGGCCGCTGAACAAGGCTCCGGCTTTATTGCATTTTCGCCTTTGGCACAAGGATTGCTGACCAATAAATATTTGCATGGTATTCCGGAACACTCTCGTGCGGCTCGTGCTACTGGGTTTTTGAAAGTAGACCAAGTGACAGAAGATAAAGTGGAAAAAGCACTTCGGCTGAATGAGGTGGCTGTACGCCGTGGGCAGACTTTGGCTGAGATGGCATTGGCATGGGTCTTGAAAGACGAACGGATGACCTCTGTTATTGTGGGGGCAAGTTCTGTAAAACAGCTGGCAGATAATCTTCATGCGTTGGATAATTTGGCCTTTACTGATGCAGAATTGACCGAAATAGAGGGAATTTTACGATTGTGAATAAAAAAATGGGTGTAAAGTTTGGTTGGTATTATAAAATGGCTTATCTTTGCACCCGTTAAAACAAAACGCGGAAATAGCTCAGTTGGTAGAGCATAACCTTGCCAAGGTTAGGGTCGCGAGTTCGAGTCTCGTTTTCCGCTCTCTCTCGTCGAGGATGCTCGAATGGTGGAATCGGTAGACACGAGGGACTTAAAATCCCTTGGCCATTGCGGCTGTGCGGGTTCAAGTCCCGCTTCGAGTACAAGATGTAATTGCAATCATTGGAAAACTGATGATTGCGATTTTTGTTTTGTATAATTCACCATAAGATAACAGAAGCAGAAGCACGGGTCAGCGGATTTTCGGGTCAGCGGATTTTCCGGGTTGGCAAGCTTTCTTTTAAGCGTATAGCCTAGCC